>NZ_NKIL01000006.1:0-479651 GCF_002256165.1 Ralstonia sp. PBBBR1
CGTGCGATCGCCGACTGGATTCAGTTCTACAACCACCGACGGCCCCACCAAGCGCTGAAGATGAAGACCCCGGCTGAGGCATTCGCTTTAGCCGCCTAACCTGTGCAGGTTTCACTGGGTCATTACACGGGAGCCAAGACGGTGCTGACCGAAGACGGTCCGATCCGCATCGAAGTGCCGCGCGACCGCAATGGCAGCTTCGAGCCGCTGCTCATTCCCAAACACGAGCGACGCTTCAAGGGCTTCGACCACAAGATCGTTGCCATGTATGCCCGGGGCATGACCGTGCGCGAGATCCAGGTCTTCCTGCTGGAGCAATATGCGACGGACGTCTCGCCCGAGTTCATCAGCTCGGTCACAGATGAGGTGATGGCCGAAGTCACCGCCTGGCAGGCCCGACCACTCGATCCCATGTATCCGGTCGTGTTCTTCGACGCGCTACGGGTCAAGATCCGGGAGGACGCCGTGGTGCGCAACAAGGCCGTCTATCTGGCGCTGGGCGTGCTGCCCGACGGCACGCGTGACATTCTGGGCCTGTGGACCGAGAACACCCAAGGCGCCAAGTTCTGGATGAAGGTGTTCAACGACCTCAAGACGCGCGGGGTGGGTGACTCCTGATCGCCGTGACAGATGGCCTCAAGGGCATGCCCGAGGCGCTGGCGGCCGTGTTCCCCGCGACCACGCTGCAGACCTGCATCGTCCACCTGATCCGCAACAGCCTGGATTACGCGAGCTGGAAGGACCGTCGTGAGTTGGCTGCAGCGATTCGACCGATCTACACCGCACCGAGCGAAGAGGCCGCGCAGGCGGAGCTCGAGGCGTTTGCCGACGGCCCGTGGGGGCAGCGATACCCGACGGTCAGTGCCGCTTGGCGCAACGCCTGTGACCGCGTGATTCCGTTCTTTGCGTTTCCACCGGCCGTACGCAAGGTGATCTACACGACGAACGCCATTGAGAACATCAACGCGCAACCACGCAAGATCATCAAGACCCGAGGCCACTTCCCAACCGATGAGGTTGCGACGAAGCTCATCTGGCTGGCACTGCGCAACATCACGGCCGGTTGGAGCCGTGCCGCTCACGACTGGAAACAGGCCATGAACCAATTCGCTATCCTCTACGCGGATCGATTCGTTCGACCGTCCGTGTGAATCTCAACCTCGCCTTGAACACTGAAATCCTGACACCCCCGGTTAAACCGCCACCCAATCCCCCGACTTCCCCCCATGCTTTTCCAATAGCCGCACATCCCCAATCACCATCCCCCGATCCACAGCCTTACACATGTCGTAGATCGTCAGCAGCCCCACCTGGACCGCAGTCAGCGCTTCCATTTCCACGCCGGTCTGCCCACGCGTCTCCGCGCGAACAGTGCAGCGGACGCTGTGCCCAGCCTCATTCAGTTCAAACTCCACCGCCACCTTCGTCAACGCCAGCGGATGGCACAACGGAATCAAATCCGACGTCCGCTTTGAGCCTTGAATCGCAGCAACGCGCGCAATCCCCAGCACATCGCCTTTCTTGGCGTTGCCATCGCGCACCAGCGCAAACGTCTCGGGCAGCATGCGGATCGTGCCGGTGGCTACGGCCACGCGGTGCGTGACGGCCTTGTCGCCGACGTCGACCATATGGGCTTGTCCGGCGGAATCGAAGTGGGTGAGTTGCGACATGAGTGACAACGCGTTTTGCGGATGCAGGGTACGAAGCGTTTTATGATAGCAAGCACCCGGCTTGCGGCGATGTGGCCGCGCTGATTCCGCTCTCCGTGCTTTCCGTATGACGCTTTCCTTTTTTCGGCCGCGCGTCCGCAAGCTGACGGCCGCTGTGTTGTTGTCGACGTGGCTGGCGCCCCTGCCGTTGCCTGTGCTGGCGCAGGTGGCGGCGTCCGCGCCGGCGGCCTCGGTTAACCCGGGGTTGGGTTCTGCCGCGGCAGCTGATCAGGTGCAGAGCAACCTGAATCGCAGCGTGCAGATCGGCCGGCAGTCGCCGTATTTGCCGAAGGAGCCGACCGTCATCGACGCGCCGACGTACGAGTTGCCCGATATGGGCGATCCGTCGACGGCGTCGCTGTCCCCCGAGATGGAGCGGCGTCTGGGCGATCGCGTGATGCGCCAGATCCGCCGCGATCCGGACTTTGTGCCCGACCCGCTGATCACCGATTACCTCAATACCATCGGCTACAAGCTGATCGAAGCGGCGCGCCGTCAGCACGTGGCGGGCAGCACGTCGGCGTCGAGCTTTGAACTGTTTGCCGTGCGTGATCCCGGCATCAATGCGTTTGCGTTGCCGGGCGGCTACATCGGCGTGAACACGGGTACGTTGGTCGCGACCGAGAGCGAATCGGAGTTGGCTTCGGTGCTCGGCCACGAAATCGGGCACGTGCTGCAGCGGCATATTGCGCGCGGCATTGATAAATCCGGTGAGTCGATGTGGATTGCGCTGGCGTCGATTCTGCTGGCCGGTCTTGCGGCCACCAAGAGCGGTGACGCCGCGCAGGCGCTGGCGATGGGCGGGCAGGCGGCGGCGGTGTCGAACCAGCTCGCGTTCTCGCGCGGCGCGGAACGCGAGGCCGACCGCGTCGGTTTCACGCTGCTCACCGGCGCAGGCTACAACCCGGACGGCATGCCGGACTTCTTCCGTCGCCTGCAGCGCGTCACGAACATTGCCGATACGGGCGTGATTCCCGGCTATGCGCGCACCCACCCGCTGACCGGCGAGCGCATCGCCGACATGGAAGACCGCGCGCGTGGCCTGCCACATCCGCGCCAACCGCGTCGCCCGGAATTTGGTTTTGCGAAGGTGCGTGCGCGCGTGCTGCAGGAAACGTCGACGAGCGCGTACATTGATGTGCGCAATGCGATGCGCTCGCAATTGTCGTCAACGCCGGATGCGCCGGTCGAGAAGCGCGCGGCGCTGTGGTACGGCGTGGCGGTTGCCAATCAGATGGCGGGACGGCTGGACGATGCTGAAGAGGCGCTGCAGGAGGCGCGACGCCTGTACGGCAACATTCCCGGCATCACGTCCGGCAGCGTCGAGCTGGACGTCACGGCCATCGAACTGGCACGCGCGCGTAACCGTGCGCCCGAGGCGCTGACGTTGGCACGCGCGGCGCTGGCTGCGTATCCGCTGTCGCGCGCGGTGGGCATCACTTATGCGCAAACGCTGCTATCTGCCGGCCGGACCGATGACGCGATTCCGTACCTGAAAGACAAGACCCGCGAAGACACTGCCCAGCCGATCTGGTGGGACATGCTCGCCAGGGCCTACGCCGACAAGGGCAGGCGCGTTGAGCAGCATCGCGCGCTGGCAGAGAAATACGCGCGGGATGGGGCGTGGGGATCAGCAGTGGAGCAGCTCAAGCTCGCCCGCGATGCGGGGGATGCGGATTTCTACACGCTGTCCGAAGTCGATGCGCGCTTGCACCAGATGGAGCGGCAATACCGGGAAGAGAAGGCGGAAGACAAGGCGCTGCCGAAGTAGGGCCGGTGGGCCGATCGGCGCTATTCCGCTGGCCGCGCCACGAAGCCATAGCGCTTTGCGACTTCTGCGCGCGCAATCGGCTCGATGTCGAACGCCTGATCGCCCAGCGTCAGCGTTCCCAGCGCGGCTCCGCAGGCGTCTACGTGCCATTGGGCCAACGACGAGAACGGCTCCAGGTCATGATCGTGCAGCACGGCAATGGTCTCTTCCGCCTCACATCCGCCAACGCGGCCCGAGAGCAGCACGCTGCCGTGTTCGTCGACAAAGCAGCCGCTCGGCGAGAACGCAGCGCCGGTGGTCGTCGTGAATGCCGCCGGCGCGCAGTCGGCTGACAACCGCGCCACCCACGGCGTGTAATCGAGTTCGACAAACACCCGCTGCGGCCCGTTTTGAAAGAACCAGCGCCCCGTATCGTCATGCGCGTAGTTGCGCACGATGAAATCGATGAGCGCGGTGTGGCGGATCGGCTCGCCGGAGAGTTTGTTGGCCTGCGCATATTCGTTGCGCATGCGCCATTGGCCGCGCCGATCCAGCGCCAGCCAGCCAAAGCAATTCGGCACGTTCGGCCACTTGGCCATGGCTTGGCGGACGATGTCATCCATGAGCGTCCTCCGCGTTGGCTTGGTGGCCCAGTACATCATCGAAAAAGCGCAGGACCCGTGCGGGCATCCAATCGACGCGGCCCGTCTTGCCATGACGCAGCAGGAAGCCGACATGGCCGCCGTGCAACGGTTGGTCCAGCGTGATGTCGGGGGACACGTCGGCCATGCCGGGCAGATGCTGTCCGGGCAGGAACGGATCGTTGCGCGCGTTCAGCACCAGCACCGGCACGCGAACCTCGCGAAGCACGGGTTTGGACGAGGCGCGCGTCCAGTAGTCGAGCACGTCACGAAAACCGTGCAGCGGCGCGGTGACGAGGTTGTCGAATTGCCCCAGCGTGCGCGTGGCCATCATGGCGGCGCGGTCGTACAGGCCGGGATGCTGGTCGAGCTTGGCGTTGGCCTTGTCTTTGAGCGTGCGCAGGAACATGCGCGTGTAGACCATGTTGAAGCCCTTGGACAACGCTGCGCCGCCGGCCCCCATGTCCAGTGGCGCGGAGACCGTCGCCGCGGCGCTCACGTAGCGGGCATCGGTGCCGTGCTCGCCCAGGTAGCGCAGCAGCGCGTTGCCGCCCAGCGAGATGCCGACAACCAGCAGCTTGCGGCTCTGCGGCTGGCAAACCGTCCGGTAAAGGCGTTCGAGGATCCACGCGATCTCGGCGCCATCGCCGCAGTGGTACATGCGCGGCGCGAGGTTCATCTCGCCCGAACACCCGCGAAAGTGCGGAATGACGCCTTGCCAGCGGCGCGCGCGCAGCGCGTCCATCAGCAGCCGCGCGTAATGGCTGCGCGAATCGCCCTCCAAGCCATGAAACATGACGACGAGCGGTGCGTGCGCGTCGGTCTCGTGCGTGGTCCAGTCGAGGTCGATGAAGTCGTGGTCGGGCGTGTCCCAGCGTTCGCGCCGATACGCAATGCGCGGAAAGCGCCATAGGCGCGCTGGCACGATCGTCTGTGCATTGCCGCCGATCAACCACCACGGCGAACGGAACGCGTGCGGCTCGAACGGCCCTGCGAGCAGGGCGCCCAGATTCAGTTCAAAGGGAGTGGCGTGGCGAGACGGGTGGGTCATCGATCGAGACGGCTGCCACGCCCAGCACGGCAGCTTAGTGCAGAGAGTGCGTAACGCTGGCGATGGAGGCGGCCACGCGTTCTTCAGCGGCCTGGCTGGAATGGACGTGGGCGATGCGCCAGCCTTCGTGGTTCTGCATCAGCACGTAGGTCGTATGCACGTACAGATCGGCCTCGGTGGCGGTGGCCGAAAAGCGCAGCGCTTCCGTGGCTTCGAAAATCGACACACCCAGCGACGAATGCACCTGTTGCGAGAGGCATTCGATCCAGACCGGATTCTTCTCGACCAGCGCATCTAGGCAGCCGCGCAGTTGCTCGTGGCCGTGCAGGCGCTGGCCGTCGGGCAGGATGAAGCTCACCGAATCCTCGTCGAGCCACAGCTTGAGCGCGCCATCGGCATCGCGGCGCTTGAGCGCATCGCGATAGGCTTCGAGGATGTCCTCGGCGGCTTCGAACAGGCGGGCAAATCGTGGCATGGCGGTGAACGTTAAGGACAGCGTACTACTGCGGCTGCAGCAGCCGGCGCAATTCATGAAACACCATCTCGGGGCCGATGTCGCGCAGGCAGCGCAAGTGGCCCAGCGGGCATTCGCGTGCAAAGCACGGACTGCACTCCAGATGGAGCCACATGATACTCGCAGCAGGCGACAGCGGAGGCGTGTGGCGGGGGTCGCTGGAGCCGAATACGGCCACCTGCGGGCGCCCCAGGGCAGCCGTCACGTGCATCAGGCCAGAGTCGTTGCAGATGGCGGCTTCGGCGCGGGCGAGCAGTTCGATCGCTTCATCCAGCGAGGTCTCGCCGCACAGGTTGCGCACGAACGGCGCGCGCTCGACGATGGCGTTGGCCATCTCGCGGTCCTTGCCCGAACCGAGCGCGACGATCTGCGCGTACGGGAACGAGCGGCGCAGCATCTGCGCCAGCTCTGCGAAGTGCTCGGCCGGCCAGCGCTTTGCTGGGCCGTATTCCGCGCCGGGGCAGAAGGCAATCAGCCGCGCGTTGCCAGGAATGCCGAACTTGGCGGACGTGGCTGCCACGCGCTGCACATCAACGTCCAGCTTCGGGTCGGGCAGCGTGTCGGGCAGCTTGGCATGGGGCTTGAAAGCCAGCGCCGCGTAGTGCTGCACCATCGGCGGACGCGCATTCTTGGGCGGATTCGGGTAGCGCACGTTCAGCACGCCCAGCCGCGACTCGCCCTTGTAGCCGATACGCAGCGGAATGCCGGCCAGCCACGGGATCAGCGCGCTCTTGAACGAGTTCGGCAGCACATAGGCTGCGTCGAAGGTTTCGCCCTTGAGCTGCTGCGCGAACATCGTGCGGCTGCCGAGCTGCAGCTTGCCGTGGGCAAGTTCGGTGGGCAGTACGCGCGCGATTTCCGGCATGCGCGCGAGCACGGGCGCGACCCATTTCGGGGCAATGGCGTGGATCTGCGCGCGCGGGTGCCGCGCCTTGAGCTGCGCAAACAGCGGCTGCGCCATCAGCGCATCACCGATCCAGTTGGGGGCGACGACGAGGATCTTGCGCATCATCGAATCGCCTGGCGGGCGCGGCGTCCGGTGTACTGCAGGTGAATCGGGCTCAATGGTGGCCCTTCAGTTCAACGCCGGGGGCCAGCTTGTAGACGGTGCCGCAGTACGGGCACTTGGCTTCGCCGGTGTCGGCGATGTCAAGGAACACGCGGGGGTGGTAGTTCCAGGCCGGCGTTTTGGCGGTCGGGCAATGCAGCGGCAGGTCGTCTGCGCCGATTTCGATCGTGGGTGCGGTTTGCGTGGTCATGGTGAGTGAGGAGTGCCGGCGCGGTCTGAGCAGGTCAGCCACGCCCTGATATGGGCCGCAGGTTCAAAAACCGACAAAAGCGAAATTGTAAGGGGTGGGCGCAGGCGCGCCAACGCCGATTGTTGCAGTGCGTGGTGCCCGGCATGAATCCCTCATTAGACGTGGCGCACGCGCTTTGTCGTTAAGCGGATGCTTAACATCAAAAGTATAATCGTGCGTTTCCTACGAGCCACCCATGTCGCCCCCGACGTTCCTGCGCGCCCGCGCTGCCGGCTGCCCCTGCCCGGCTCATCAAAAAAAGTCTTTTTCGCCACTTTTGGGGGCGCCATGGCGCTAGTCCGCTGGGCGGCAGCGTTGCAGCGCCGCTGGGAGGCCATCGATCCGGCTGAACGTGCGGGCTTCTTTGCAGGCGTACGCGCCTATATGCCGTCGATGCCGCCGGTGCTGGCCTGGGGGCTGGTGACTGGCGTGGCGATGAGCAAATCGGTACTGACCATCCCGCAGGCCATCGGCATGACGATCTTCGTGTATGCGGGGTCGTCGCAGCTGGCGGTGCTACCGCTGCTGGCAGCGGGCTTGCCGATCTGGACGGCGCTGCTGACGGCGTTCATCGTCAACGTTCGCTTCATCATCTTCAGCGCCGGGCTGATGCAGCATTTCGGGCATTTGCCGTTCATGCGGCGCGTGGTCCTGGGCGTGTTCAACGGCGATCTGCCGTTCGTGCTGTTCACCCAGCAGTACCCCTCGGCCGCGCCGCAGGCGGGCAAAGAGGGCTATTACTGGGGCATGGTCCTGCTGAGCTTCGTTGGCTGGCAGGTGTCGTCCATCCTGGGCATCGTCGCGGCGAGCCTGTTTCCCGATGCGTGGGGCTTGGCGCTGGCCGGGACGCTTGCGCTGATTCCTGTCATGGTGTCGACCATTCGTAGCCGTGCCACGCTCATGGCGGTGGCTGTGGCGGCGGTGCTGGCGCTGGTTGCCTTCAAGCTGCCGTATCGATTGAGCCTCGTAATTGCCGTCACGGGTGCGATGGCCGCCGGCTTGGCCGCGGACGAAGTCGCCGCGCGTCTGCAGTGGCAGCGCCGACGGGCCGCGCACGTCGCAATTGACGAGGACGATGCATGAGCGCGCTCGAAATCTGGCTGGTCATTGCCGGCATGACGGTCGTGACAATCGTCACACGCTCGTTGTTCCTGATCGTGGGCAACCGCATGACCCTGCCCACCCGCGTGCAGCACGCGCTGCGCTTTGCGCCGGCTGCCGCGCTCGTCGCCATCGTCCTGCCCGACCTGCTCTGGAATCACGGGCACTTCGACGCGAGCTGGACCAACCCGCGCCTGATGGCCGGAATTGCTGCCACCGCGTTCTACGTTGCCACGCGGCGCATGCTCGGCATGATCTTCGTCGGCATGGGCGTTTTTACCGTGCTGCGTCTCTGGGGATGAACATGTCGGCTTCCAATCGCAACGGCGTGATCTTCGCGTTTCTGGCCTACACGATGTGGGGCTTGTTTCCGCTGTACTTCAAGCTGCTCAAGGCGGTGTCGCCGGTCGAGATTCTCTCGCACCGGGTGATCTGGTCATTGGCGGTGATGGTGGTGATCCTGCTCGCGAAGCGGCACGGGGCGTGGTTGTGGGCGCTGCGCACGCAACCGCGTGTGGTGGGGCGCTACGCGGTCAGCACCAGTCTGTTGGCTGCGAACTGGCTGACCTACATCTGGGCCGTCAACCACGACCATGTGCTCGAAGCCAGCCTGGGCTATTTCATCAACCCGCTGGTGGTAGTGATGCTCGCCGCGCTGGTGCTGGGCGAGCGGCTGCGGCCGGTGCAGTGGGTGTCGGTGGCGCTGGCGGCAGCCGGCGTGTCGTGGCTGACCTGGCAGGCCGGCACGCTGCCGTGGATTGCCCTGGCGCTGGCGTTCTCGTTCGGGTTCTACGGCCTGCTGCGCAAGACCTCGCCGCTGGGCGCGCTGGAAGGGCTGACGCTGGAGACGTTGCTGCTGTTCCCGCTGGCGCTGGCCTATCTCGGCTGGCTGGCTTCGCAGCATCAGAACGCCTTCCTGGCCGCGTCGCCGGGCACGCAGTGGCTGCTGGCGCTGGCCGGCCCGCTGACGGCGCTGCCGCTGCTGCTGTTTGGCGCCGGCGCGCGGCGGATTCCGCTGTCGCTGCTGGGTTTGCTGCAATACGTGAGCCCAACGCTGCAACTGCTGCTGGGCGTATGGCTCTACAACGAGCCGTTTGCGGGGCCCAAGGTGGCGGGCTATGTGCTGATCTGGGCAGGTCTGGCCGTGTATTCGGCCGAAAGCTGGATGCAACTGCGCCGCCGCACGCCGCTGCCGGCGTAGTCCCCGCCAATCGGCCTCGGCAAGACGGCCGAGGCCGGAGGACTCCGCCGAGAAACGCACGTTTTGACCAGGCGCATCGGGTAAAATCGTCGTTTTCCGCGATTTCTTCCGAAGCTGCCATGCCTCACGTCCTGCGTCTGTCCGATCTCATCTCCGAAGGAAAGCTTGCCGGTAAGCGCGTGTTCATCCGCGCCGACCTCAACGTGCCGCAAGACGATGCTGGCAACATCACCGAAGACACGCGCATCCGCGCTTCCGTGCCGGCCGTCAAAGCCGCGCTGGACGCCGGTGCCGCCGTCATGGTGACCTCACACCTGGGCCGTCCGACCGAGGGCGAATTCAAGCCGGAAGATTCGCTGGCGCCGGTTGCCAAGCGTCTGTCCGAACTGCTTGGCCGTGACGTCAAACTCGTCCAGAACTGGGTTGACGGCGTGGAGGTCGCACCCGGCCAGGTCGTCCTGCTGGAAAACTGCCGCGTGAACAAGGGCGAGAAGAAGAACAGCGACGAGTTGGCCCAGAAAATGGCCAAGCTGTGCGACGTCTACGTCAACGACGCCTTCGGCACTGCCCACCGCGCGGAAGCCACCACCCACGGTATCGCCAAATTTGCACCGGTCGCCTGCGCCGGTCCGCTGCTGGCCGCCGAACTGGATGCGCTGGGCAAGGCACTGGGTCAGCCGGCACGTCCGCTGGTCGCCATCGTGGCCGGCTCGAAGGTGTCGACCAAGCTGACCATCCTCAAGTCGCTGGCCGACAAGGTGGACAACCTGATCGTCGGTGGCGGCATTGCCAACACGTTCATGCTGGCTGCCGGCCTGAAGATCGGCAAATCGCTGGCGGAAGCCGACCTCGTGGGCGACGCCAAGGCCATCATCGACATGCTGGCTGCGCGCGGGGCGTCGGTGCCCATTCCCGTTGACGTGGTGTGCGCCAAGGAATTCAGTGCCACCGCGGCCGCCACCGTCAAGGACGTGGCCGATGTGGCCGACGACGACATGATCCTCGACATCGGCCCGAAGACGGCTGCGCAACTGGCCGAACAACTGAAGACCGCCGGCACCATCGTCTGGAACGGCCCGGTCGGCGTGTTCGAATTCGACCAGTTCGGCAATGGCACCAAGGTGCTGGCCGAGGCGATTGCTGCCTCGTCGGGTTTCTCGATTGCGGGCGGCGGCGACACACTGGCTGCCATCGCCAAGTACAACATCGCCGACAAGGTGGGCTATATCTCCACCGGCGGCGGTGCGTTCCTCGAATTCCTGGAAGGCAAGACACTGCCGGCTGTCGAAATCCTGGAGCAACGCGCGCAGAATCAGGCCGCTGGGGCCTGACCGCCAGCGCCGCCAACATCCCCACCACAACAACGAGACACCGCCGCCCATGACCCGCGCTACCAAGATCGTCGCAACGCTCGGCCCCGCGTCCAGCACGCAGGAAGTCCTGACCCGCATGATCGCCGCGGGGGTCGACGTGGTGCGGCTGAACTTCTCGCACGGCGCGGCGCAGGATCACATCGATCGTGCAAAGCTCGTGCGCGAAGTGGCGCGCTCGGTGGGCCGCGAGGTGGCCATCATGGCCGACCTGCAGGGTCCGAAGATCCGCGTTGGCAAGTTCGAGAACGGCAAGATCACGCTTGAGCCGGGCGATCGCTTCACGCTCGACGCCCGCTGCGAGCTGGGCAACCAGGAGCGCGTCGGCCTCGACTACAAGGAACTGCCGCGCGACGTTGGCCCGGGCGATCTGCTGCTGCTCAACGATGGGCTGATCGTGCTGCAAGTCGAGCGCGTGGTGGGTGAAGAGATCGAGACCATCGTCAAGATCGGCGGCGATCTGTCCAACAACAAGGGCATCAACCGCCAGGGCGGCGGCTTGTCGGCGCCGGCGCTGACCGCCAAGGACATGGAAGACATCAAGACCGCGATGGCGCTGGGCGCCGATTACGTCGCGGTCAGCTTCCCCAAGAACGCGACCGACATGGAGATGGCCCGCCAACTGGCTGCCGTGGCCGGTGCGCCGCATAACCACAAGACCCGCATGATCGCCAAGATCGAGCGTGCCGAGGCCATCCGCCCGGGCGTGCTCGAAGAGATCCTGGCTGCGTCCGACGGCATCATGGTCGCGCGTGGCGACCTGGCCGTGGAAGTGGGCAACGCAGCCGTGCCGGCGCTGCAGAAGCGCATGATCAAGCTGGCCCGCGAAAACAATAAGCTGGCCATCACCGCCACGCAGATGATGGAATCGATGATCGTCAATCCGGTGCCGACGCGCGCCGAGGTGTCGGACGTCGCCAACGCCGTGCTCGACGGTACCGATGCCGTGATGCTGTCGGCGGAAACCGCCGCCGGCCGCTACCCCGTCGAGACCATCGAAGCCATGGCCGCCATCTGCGTCGAAGCCGAGAAGTCGCAAACCGTGCATCTCGATGCAGATTTCCTCGACCAGACCTTCAGCCGCATCGATCAGTCGATTGCCATGGGCGCGCTGTTCACGGCGCACCACCTGCAGGTCAAGGCGATTGCCGCGCTCACCGATTCCGGCGCTACGGCGCTCTGGATGAGCCGCCACGGCATCAACATCCCCATTTATGCGATGACGCCCAACGTGGCGTCGCAGCGCAAGATGGCCCTGTACCGCAACGTGCAGTCGCTGCCGCTGGCCAACAGCGCCGACCGCGACGAAGCCCTGCACCAAGCCGAAGAACTGCTGGTCGCGCGCGGCGTCGTGCAGCGTGGCGACTTCATCGTCCTGACCGTCGGCGAGCCAATGGGCCAGGCCGGCGGCACCAACACGCTCAAGATTGTTCGCGTCGGCATGCACTGACGCCCACGACGGAACGCCGTTTGCTACGTCTATCAGACGTCCACGCGTTCCTGAGACCGAATACAGATCGATCCATAGGAGAAAACCATGCCACTCGTCTCGATGCGCCAACTGCTGGACCACGCCGCTGAAAACGGCTACGGCCTGCCGGCATTCAACGTGAACAACCTGGAGCAAGTCCAGGCTGTGATGGAAGCTGCCAAGGAAGCCGGCGCACCGGTCATCCTGCAGGCCAGCGCAGGCGCCCGCAAATACGCCGGCGAATCGTTCATCAAGCACCTGATCCAGGCTGCTGTCGAGGCTTATCCGGAGATCCCGCTGGTCATGCACCAGGATCACGGCCAAAGCCCCGCGATCTGCCAGGGCGCCATCGACCTGGGCTTCGGCTCGGTCATGATGGACGGCTCGTTGCGCGAAGATGGCAAGACGCCGGCTGATTTCGACTACAACGTCGACGTCACCCGCCGCGTGGTCGAGATGGCGCACAAGGTTGGTGTGACCGTTGAAGGCGAACTCGGCTGCCTGGGCTCGCTGGAGACCGGTATGGCCGGCGAGGAAGATGGCCACGGCGCGGAAGGCAAGCTCGACCACTCATCCCTGCTGACCGACCCGGAAGAGGCTGCCCAGTTCGTCAAGGCTACCCAACTGGACGCGCTGGCGATCGCCATCGGCACCAGCCACGGCGCCTACAAGTTCACGCGCAAGCCTACCGGCGACATCCTGGCGATCAGCCGCGTGAAGGAAATCCATGCACGCATCCCGAACACCCACTTGGTGATGCATGGCTCGTCGAGCGTGCCGCAAGAACTGCTGGCCATCATCAACCAGTACGGCGGCAAGATGAAGGAAACCTACGGCGTGCCCGTCGAGGAAATCCAGGAAGCCATCAAGTACGGCGTGCGCAAGATCAACATCGATACCGACATCCGGCTGGCCATGACGGGCGCGGTGCGCAAGTTCCTGGCCGAAAACCCGGACAAGTTCGACGCCCGCGAATGGCTTAAGCCGGCGCGCGAAGCCGCCAAGCAAATCTGCAAGGCGCGCTATATCCAGTTCGGCTGCGAAGGTCAGGCGGGCAAGATCAAGCCGATCGGCCTGTCAGTGATGGCGCAGAAGTACCAAAGCGGCGATCTGGCGCAAGTGGTGCAATAAGCATTTTGCGTCACATTTAGCAAACGGCTGGCACTGCGCCAGCCGTTTTGCATTGCATGGGCCATCTTATGGGCCACCCATGGGCCACGTATAATGCTGGCCTTCCACGTTTTCTTATCTCCTCCCGGGTTCCGCCGTGTCCGCCACCCCTGCATCCTCCGCCCTTTACGAATCGTCGATCACCAGCCTGCCGTTGCTCGGCCGTGGCAAGGTGCGCGAGAACTACGCTGTCGGCGACGACAAGCTGCTGATGGTCACCACCGACCGCCTCTCGGCGTTTGACGTGATTCTTGGCCAGCCGATTCCGGACAAGGGCCGTGTGCTCGCGCAGATGTCGGATTTCTGGTTCAACAAGCTGCGCCACATCGTGCCGACACACGAGACGGGCATCGCGCCGGAAACCGTGGTGGCCCCGAACGAAGTCGACCAGGTGCGCGGCCGCGCCATTGTGGTCAAGCGTCTGAAGCCGATCCTGGTGGAAGCCGTGGTGCGCGGTTACTTGGCCGGCAGCGGCTGGAAGGATTACCAGGCCACCGGCGCCGTGTGCGGTGTGCATCTGGCCCCCGGCCTGCAGAACGCGCAGAAGCTGCCCGAGCCGATCTTCACCCCCGCCGCCAAGGCCGAGATGGGCGAGCACGACGAGAACATCTCGTTCGATGAAGTCGAGCGCCGCATCGGCCCGGACCTCGCCGCGCAGATCCGCGACGTGAGCATCCGCCTGTACAAGGAAGCCTCGGACTTTGCCGCCACGCGCGGCATCATCATTGCCGACACCAAGTTCGAGTTTGGCCTGGACGAAAACGGCACGCTTACGCTGATGGACGAGGCGCTCACCGCAGACTCGTCGCGCTTCTGGCCGGCCGATTCGTACCAGGTCGGTACGAACCCGCCGTCGTTCGACAAGCAGTTCGTGCGCGACTGGCTCGAAGCCGTGCGCATCGATGGCAAGCCGTGGCCGAAGACCGCGCCGGCGCCGCAACTGCCTGCCGACGTGATCGAAAAGACCGCTGACAAATACCGCGAGGCGCTGACCCGCCTGACCGGCGAGTCCCTGCGATAAACCGGAGCGATGACAATGACCGCACAGCAATCTGCTCCGCTCGTTGGCGTGGTGATGGGCTCCAGCTCCGACTGGGAAGTGATGCGCCACGCCGTCGATACGCTCACGCAGTTCGGCATTCCCTTCGAGGCGCAGGTTGTCTCGGCGCACCGCATGCCGGACGACATGTTTCGGTACGCCGAAGCCGCACGCAGCCGTGGTTTGCGCGCCATCATCGCCGGCGCGGGCGGGGCGGCGCATCTGCCGGGCATGATCGCCGCCAAGACGATCGTGCCGGTGTTCGGCGTGCCGGTGCCGTCCAAGTACCTGCGCGGCGAAGACTCGCTGCTTTCCATCGTGCAGATGCCCAAGGGCATTCCGGTGTCGACGTTCGCCATTGGTGAAGCCGGTGCCGCCAACGCAGCGCTGGCTGCCATTGCCACCATCGCCACCACCGACTCGGCCCTTGCCGACAAGCTCGAAGCTTTCCGCGCCCAGCAGACCGAAGTCGCACGCGGCATGACGCTCCCTGTGCACGGCGCCTAAGTAACCTACGACCCGATTCATGGCCGACGACCTGAACCCGCGCCTGGCGCAAGCCCACACCGCGGAATCCCGCGCGCTGAACGTTCCCAACGCGATCCTGCCCGATGCCTGGCTTGGCATGCTCGGCGGCGGCCAGCTCGGCCGCATGTTCACGCACGCCGCGCAGGCCATGGGCTACAAGGTCTGTGTGCTTGATCCGGACCCGAACAGCCCCGCCGGCACCATCGCCGAGCGTCACCTGTGCGCGGGCTACACCGATGAAGCCGCGCTGGCCGAGATGGCCGCGCTGTGCCCGGCCGTCACGACCGAGTTCGAGAACGTGCCGGCGCAGGCGCTCGATCGTCTGGAGCAACTCGGCGCGTTCGTGGCGCCGCGTGCCAATTGTGTGTCGATCGCGCAGAACCGCATCGCCGAGAAGAAATTCTTCGCGCTGTGCGCCGCACGCACGGGCATCCACCCCGCACCGAGCTGGGTGATCGAGCATGAAGCCGATATCGAACAACTGCCCGCCGACCTGCTGCCCGGCATCCTGAAGATTGCCCGCATGGGGTACGACGGCAAGGGCCAGGCGCGTGTCTCGACGGTTGAAGAACTGCGCGCCGCCTGGGGCGCCATGCAGCACGTGCCGTGCGTGCTCGAGAAGATGCTGCCGCTGGCTTACGAAGTGTCTGTATTGGCCGCGCGCGGTGCCGATGGCAGCACGGCCACCTGGCCGCTGGCCGAGAACGTGCACCGTGACGGCATCCTGTTCTCAACGATCATGCCGTCGCGCAGCGTGTCGGACGACATTGCCACGCGCACACGCGCCGCTGCCGCGATGATCGCCGAAGAGATGGGCTACGTCGGCGTGCTGTGCATCGAGTTCTTCGTGCTGCAGGACGGCTCGCTGGTCGCCAACGAAATGGCGCCGCGCCCGCACAACTCCGGTCATATCACCATGGATGTGTGCGAGACGAGCCAGTTCGAGCAACAGGTGCGCGCCATGGCCCGCCTGCCGCTAGGCAGCACGCGGCAGCACTCGCCGGGGCGCATGCTGAATGTGCTGGGCGACGTGTGGTTTGAATACGGCCTGGAACGTACGCCCGCGTGGCACGAAGTGATGGGCCACAGCGGTGCGAAGGTCCACCTGTATGGCAAGGCCGATGCGCGGCCGGGCCGCAAGATGGGCCACGTGAACTGCGTCGGCACCTCGCCAGAAGTGGTGGACGAGGCGTTCCGCCACGCCGCGCACGTGCTCGGCCTGCAGTCCGACTAAAGACGAGCCGCCCATGCCGCATCGGACCACATCGCCCTACACCATGCCTTCCGCTGAGCGCCTCGATGAGGCCGCGCGCAGGCTGGAGGCAGGCGAGCTGGTCGCCTTTCCGACCGAGACCGTGTACGGCCTCGGCGCCGATGCCGAAAGCCCGTCGGCCATCGCCAAGATCTATGCGGCCAAGGGCCGGCCCTCCAATCACCCCGTCATCGTGCACGTGGTGGATGGCGCCGATATTTCCTATTGGGCCGACGATGTGCCCGGCATCGCACTGCAACTCATCGAAGCCTTCTGGCCGGGACCGCTTACGCTGATCCTGAAACGTGCGCCGCACATTCCGGCCGCCGTGGCAGGCGGGCAGGACAGCATCGGGCTGCGTTGCCCGTCGCACCCTGTGGCGCAAGCGTTGCTCTCGCGCTTCAAGCGCGGACGCGGCGGCATTGCGGCGCCGTCGGCCAACAAGTTCGGCCAGGTCAGTCCGACCACCGCGCAGCACGTGCGGGACGAATTCGGTGATGCCGTCTTCGTGCTCGAAGGTGACGGCGTGGACGTGGGCATCGAATCGACCATCATCGATCTCTCGCGGCTGGATCAGGGCATTGGCCCCGTGCTGCTGCGCCCGGGCGCTATCACGCCTGAGGACATCGAGCGCGTGACCGGCGAACTGCCGGCGGCTCCCGATGCCGCTGCGCCGCGCGCTTCGGGCACGTTAAAGGCGCATTACGCGCCGCGCACGCCGTTGTATCTGCTGTCGGCCGCCGATGTGTCTGCACGCCTGGCTGCACTGCCTGCGGACAAACGCATCGTGTGGCTCGGTGCCCCCGTGGCACTGCGTGATGGCTGCGACCAGCGCGTCGCCCCCGCCACGCCCGCCGCTTATGCCAACGCGCTCTACGCGCTATTGCGTGAGCTCGATCGCGGCGGTTACGACGCCATCTGGGTGGAAACCCTAGCCGATACGCCCGCCTGGGCGGCTGTCAACGACCGCCTGCGTCGCGCGGCCGCCGCGTTCGAGACGGACCTCTAATTCTTACGGGCCGCGCGTTCGCCGTGTGCCCGGCAACCTCGCTACACTTGGGCGTTGTGTCGTTCCGCGTGCTTCAAACACGCACGGCGAGGTTACGCACCGCGGCACCACAGACCATAAAAATTCCACACGGGAGACAGACATCATGAAGTTCCGTCAATGGATGGGCGTCGTCGCATCGGCGACCCTGGCCTTGAGCCTGGCCGCTTGCGGCGGCGAAAGCGATCAGAGCGGCAATCCCAACGTCGCCAAAGTGCAGCGCATGGTGGTGTTCGGCGACAGCCTGAGCGATGCCGGCACCTACACGCCGGCAGCGGCTGCCGTGGGCGGCGGCAAGTTCACTACCAACCCTGGCCCGGTCTGGGCGGAAACGGTGGCGGCGCAACTCGGTGTGGCCCTTACGCCGGCCGTCATGGGTTATGCCAACTCGGTGCAGAACTGCCCAAAACCTGGTTGCTTCGACTACGCGCAAGGCGGTTCGCGCGTGACCGACCCGAACGGTATCGGCCACAACGGTGGCGCCGGGGCGCTCACGTATCCGGTCAAGCAGCAACTCGCCAACTTCTACGCGGCCAGCAACAACACGTTCAACGGCAACAACGACGTGGTGTTCGTCTTTGGCGGCAACAACGACATCTTCTATTGGGCCGCCGCCGTGGCGACCCCCAATTCGGGTGTGACGCCTGCCATCGCCACCGCTCAAGTTCAGCAGGCGGCGACTGATCTGGTCGGTTACGTCAAGGACATGGTCAGCAAGAACGCAACGCAGCTTTACGTGTTCAACCTGCCCGACAGCAGCCTGACGCCGCAAGGCGTGGCGGGCGGTGCGGCAGGTCAGGCGCTGCTGCATGCGCTGGTGGGCACGTTCAACACCACGCTGCAGGCCGGGCTTGCCGGTACCGGTGCTCGCGTGATCGACTTCAATTCGCAATTGACGGCCGTGATTCAGAACGGTGCGATGTTCGGTTTCAGCAATACCAGCGTGCCGGCTTGCGATGCGACCAAGATCAACGCACTCGTGCCGGGTGCTGGCGGCAGCTCGCTGTTCTGCTCCGCCAACACGTTGGTGACTGCAGGTGCAGACACGGCGTACCTGTTCGCCGACGGCGTGCACCCCACCACAGGTGGCCATCGCCTGATCTCCAGCAACGTGCTGCAACGCCTGCTGGCCGACGGTGTAACGCACTGACCAAGCACCACTGAGCAAAATAACGCCCGCGCGAAGCGGGCGTTCTTGTTTGCGGCGATGGTTTCTATTTGGCGTCGGCCGCTGGCAAGGTCACGCCAAGTGCGCTGGCGTGGCCTTGACCACATCGCTCTGCGGCACGATGGCGAGGCGCAAAAAAACCGCGCCAAGCGGCGCGGCCGATAGACGGGACAGCATGTTGTTGGGAGGGGGCTGGCGAAAAACTGGATCACCCCATCATAGCCAATCCGCCTTGCCCACATGTTAAGAGTGCTTCATATGGCCGACTTGGCCAGTTGCTGTACGGCAAACCGGTACACCGCATCGACGTCGTTCAGATCCAGCACGGCCACGCCTTCGGGTGGTTGCACGGCGGCAGGCGAATCGGTGGCCACCGCCACTACGCCGCCGATCTCCGGCCAAAGCGGCTGGCGGCCGAGCGAAGGGCGGAAGACTTCAATCTTCGGAAACGTGCTGCGCTTGTAGCCTTCAACGATAACGAGGTCGGTGGCGGGCGAGAGCAGCGCCAGCACGTCGTCGAGTTCGGGCTCCAGCGCGTTGGCGTATTCGCGCATCAGCACAAGTCGTTCACCGCCTACGAGCACGACTTCGGCACTGCCGGCTTCGCGCATGCGGTGCGAATCCTTGCCGGGCGAATCGAGATCAAAGCCGTGATGCGTGTGCTTGATGGCCGCCACGCGGCGCCCGTCGTGCACGAAACGGGCGATGAGTTGCTCGACGAGCGTGGTCTTGCCGCTGCCCGACGTGCCGGTGATGCCCAGCAGTGACTTGCGTGAACTCATCGCGGCGCGCCCTGGTAGATCCATTGCAGCAGTGCATCGTGCGCGGCTTGGCCGCCGCTGGCGTTCGGGTGGTTGATCATGCTGACCACCACGAAGCGCTGGCCGTCTTCGCCTTCCACATACCCGGCGATGGCGCGCACGCCGTTGAGTGTGCCGGTCTTGATCTCGGCATTGCCGGCCACCCCGGCCCGTGTCAGGCGATTGCGCATGGTGCCGTCCACGCCGACAACGGGTAGCGCATCGCGCAGCACGCCGCCGTTCGGGTTGGCGTCGGCCTGCTGCAGCAGGCGCCCCATGTTGCGTGCGCTGATGCGCTCGGTGCGTGACAGGCCCGAACCGTTCTCCAGCACCAGCTCCGCCATCGTGAGGTTCTGTTTGGCGAGCCAGCGGTTGATGACCTCGGTCGATTGCCGCACCGATGCGGGCTTGCGCCCGATTTCCGCGCCGATGGTGAGGAAGAGCTGGCGCGCCATCACGTTGTTCGAATATTTGTCGATGTCGTGCACGACTTCCGACAGCGGCGGGCCGTAGTGCGTGGCCAGCAGAACGGCCTGACGCGGTACCTTGCCTTCGCGCAAGCCCGGCGTGAAACGCGTCGTGCCACCGGCCTGCTGCCATAGCGCCAGGAAGCCACCCCAGATGAAGTCGGCATGCGTGAGCGCGGCGACATTGAAGACGCGTTCGCCGCACGCGGCGGCATAGCGGCCGTCGAAGCTGGCTATGACGTGGCCGTCGGTCTGCGTGGAGATGTTGGCGCCGGAGGTCGTCTTCCAGTCGCCGCAGCCGCCGCGCGTGGTGCGCAACTGGTTATCGATCTGCAACTGCGCCAGCGGCGGTGATACATCGATGTTGACCGCGCCGTTGCCGGCATCCGGCGAGAGCGTGAACGTGAGCGTCTTGAATGAATACAGCAGCGCGTCGGGCGCGACGTTGTAGGCACGCGCGCTGTCGCCGTCCAGCGGCGGTGCTTCCGACAGATCGCCCTCGAAGTAGGTGCGATCCAGCACGATGTTGCCCGCCAGTTCATCCACGCCGGCGCGGCGCACGTCGGTCACCAGCTTGACGAGCTCTTCGGGAATCAGCTTCGGATCGCCCTGGCCACGCAGGTACAGGTTGCCGTTGAGCGTGCCGTTGACCGGAGCGCTGTCGGCGTAGGCCGTGGTCTTCCAGCGAAAATCCGGGCCAAGCAGGTCCAGCCCCGCAAAGGTGGTCAGCAGCTTCATGGTCGACGCTGGGTTCATTCCGGCGTCGGCATTCCATTGCAGGATGGGCGTGGCGGTGCCGGTGCGGATCACGAACACGCTCACCGCGTCCAGCGGGATACGCGCGCGCGCAAAAGCCAGCGCCACGTTGGCGGGCAACCCGGCGGGGTTATGCGCAGCCTGGCGTGTCTGCGCGGCGTTAGTGCGCGGTGCCGCCTGGGCCTTGGCTTTCTTGGCGTGCGCCAGCGGCGAGGCCGCAATGGTCAAGAGCACGGCGCAGGCAAGCGCGCTGCGCGACAGGGTCAGCAAACGGGTCGGACGAATTCGGGCCATCGGCGGGGGGCAGAGTGGGGCGCGCACACATGCGCCAAGTGCAGACGCAGGCATGTTAACGCAGTGGCCCCGCACTTCGGCCGACAAGCAATGGGGCGTTCACCGCCCAATTCTTTGAGAACTGCCGGTGTGTGACGGCTCAGTCATCGGCGCCAACGCGTTTGCGCATGTCGGCCGTGACCGATTGACGCGTACCGGCATAGGCGGCCCAGGGATCGCCCTTGAGCTTGGCGAGCCGTTCGGGCAGCGTGCGCAGCGTCCACTGGGCAGACGACTGCAGCCCTTCCAGCTCGTCATGGCGGATCGGCACGGACACTGGCAACCCCGTCCGCGCGCGCACCGAATAGGCGGCCACCGTGCTCGCACCGCGGTTGTTGCGCAGATAGTCGATGAAGATTTTTCCCACGCGGTTCTGCGGCCCCATCTTGGCGACAAAGCGGTCAGGGAAGGTCGCGGCCATGTGTTGCACCACGGCTTGCGCGAACGTTTTGAGCGTGTCCCAGCCAGCGGCTTCGCGGCGCGTGAGCGGCACCACCACGTGCATGCCATGCCCACCGCTGGTTTTCAGGAAGGCCTTCAGGCCGAGTTCATCAAGCATGGCCAGCATGAGCTGCGTGGCCTCGATCACGCGCGCGAAAGGCAGCGCCGGGTCCGGGTCGATATCGAAGACGATGCGGTCGGGTTGTTCGATGCGGTCGGCCAGCGCATTCCACGTGTGGAACTCCACCGTGCCCATCTGCACCGCGCCGACCAGGGCCTCGGCCGAGTTGATCGCAAGCAGCGACGGATGCCCCGGGTCGAGCGATGGGTCCAGCTGCGTGATGCCCTGCAGCTTGAGCGCGGCGGAATGCTTCTGGAAGAAGCGCTCGCCGTCGATGCCGTCGGGCGCGCGTACGAGCGATGTCGGGCGGTTGCGAAGATGCGGCAGCATCCATTCGGCCACACCGGCGTAATAGCGCGCCAGGTCCGCCTTGGTGGTGCCACTGGCTTTCTCGATCACGCGATCCGGATGCGTGACGTCCACATCGGCGATGCGTTCGGCACCGGGGCGCACCTTGCGTTCGGCAGCATTCACGGCGCGGGTCTCCTTGCGTGCGGCAGCGCTGGGCGGCTTGGCTTGTTCACGCACAATGTTGCGCGCGAGTTTGTCGTCGCGCAAACCTTGGAACACGGCTTGCCGCACGATGCCTTCGCGCGTCCATTCGGCAAAGGCGATTTCCGCCACGCGTTCGGGCTTCACCCATTGCACGTCGCGCGCATCGCTGCCGGTGGGCGGGTTGGCGAAGGGCGGCGTGTCGACGGTCAGACCCGTCAGCTCGTGGTGCAAAGCGTGCAGACTCGTCTCGTTGAAGCCCGTGCCGACACGGCCCGCATAGCGCAGCTTGCCCGCGTCGTCATACACGCCGAGCAGCAGGGCACCGAAGCCGCTGCGGCTACCCTTGGGCGCACTGTACCCGCCGATCACGAATTCCTGCCGCTGCCCGCATTTGAGCTTGATCCAGGCAGGGCTGCGGCCGGCCCGGTACGGCGCATCGGCGCGCTTGCCGATCACCCCTTCGAGCGACATGCTGCACGCGGAAGACAGCAAGTCTTCGGGTGCCGCGTGAAATGTCCCTGAGAAGAGCACCGCTTCGCGGTCCAGGTTGCCCGGGGCGGCATCGAGAATGCGCTCAAGCAGCGCTCGCCGCTCCCGCAACGGCACGCCGCGCAAATCCATGCCGTTGCAGAACGGGATGTCGAACAGGTAGTAGGCAATGTGTTCGGCATGCGCGGTTTCGAAGGCGTTCTGCAGCGCCTGGAAGTCGGGCACGCCGCGCTCGCCCATCACCACGACTTCGCCGTCGAGCCACGCCTCGCGCAGGCCCAGCGCCTGCAGCGTGCGCGCCTGACGCGGCAGCTTGGCCGTCCAGTCGCGGCCGTTGCGGCTGAACAGGCGCACGGTGTTGCCGTCGATGCGCGCCAGGATGCGGTAGCCGTCGAACTTCACTTCGTAATTCCACTCGCCTTGCCTTGGCGGCGCATCGACGAGCGTGGCAAGCTGCGGCTCCAGCGTTTTCGGCAACGTGCCGGGCACGGCACCGGCGGGCGGCTGGACTTGTGCCGGATCGGCACGCTGGGCCTTGCGGCCATCGGCCTTGGCCTTCGGTTTTGCGCCGACCTTCTCTCCGGTGATCACGCTGGCGGGCAGCGCCTGTGTCACGTCGTAGTCGCTCGATGCGCGCACCTGGTCGTCGCGTTCCTTGATCAGCAGCCACTGTTCTTTCGGATGTCTGCCCGTGCCGTGCAAGTGCGTGCGTACCAGCGCCCATGCACCATGCAGCTTCTCGCCATGGAGGTCGAATTTGAGCTTGCCGTCGCGATAGGCCTTGCGCGGATCGCCATGCGGGCGCCATGTCCCGCGGTCCCACACGATCACGTCGCCGCCGCCGTATTGTCCTTCGGGGATATGGCCTTCGAAATCCGCGTAGTCCAGCGGGTGGTCTTCAACATGTACCGCTAGGCGCTTGTCGGCGGGGTCCAGGCTCGGGCCCTTGGGGACGGCCCAGCTCTTGAGCGTGCCGTCGAGTTCCAGCCGGAAGTCGTAGTGCAGTCGCGTTGCGTCGTGCTTCTGGATCACGAAGTGCAGGGCGCCATGGTCACGCTGCTCGTCGGCTTTGCGGCGCGCGCCGGCGGGTTCCTGGGTCTGCGTGAAATCGCGCTTGCTGCGGTAGTCGGCGAGATGGCGCGGCATGGCGTCGGCTCCGTCGTGTTAGGCGCGCTTGCGCGTGGCCGTCTTGCGCGCCGCCTTCGTGGCGGCTTTGCGCGGTGCACGCTTGCGCGGGGCGGGTTCTTCTTCAGCTTCTTCGGTTGACACGCCTTTGCCCTTGCCGCGCTTGGCAAGGCTCTGGCGCAGCAGGTCGGTCAGGTCGATCACATTGCCGCTGCGCGGTGCAGCGGTTTCGGCTTCCAACGGTTCGACGGATTCCGTGCGGCCTTCGCGCACTTTGCGATCGACCAACCCGAGGTTGTCGTCGCGGAACGTGTCGTGGTACTCGGCAGGGTCCCACTTGCCGCTCATGTCGTCGATCAGCTTTTCAGCCATGTCGATCTCCTTGGCCGTGAGCTCGGCGGCCTTGGCCCCTTCTTCTGGTACATCGATTTCGGACCAGTCGCGCACTTCGTTGGACCAGCGCAGCGTATGCAGCACGAGCACGGGCCCCATCGGGATCAGTGCGGCCAGATGCTGCTTGGTGTGCAGCACGACGTTGGCGACGCCAATCTTCTGCGAGCGCGTCAATGCCTCGCGCAGCAGCGCGTAGACTTTTTCGCCGCGCCGGTCGGGCGCAAGAAAGTACGGCGTATCGAGATACAGAAACGGAATCTCCGCCGCATCCACGAAGGTCAGCAAATCGACCGTTTGCGTCGAGACCGGATTAGCGGCCCGGATGTCCTCGTCGGTCAGGATCACGTAGCGGTCTTTCTCGTAGGCGTAGCCGCGCACGATCTGCTCGCGCGGCACTTCTTTGCCGGTGGTCTTGTTGATGCGCTTGTAGCCGACGCGGTCCATGGTGCGGCGGTCGAGCCAGTCGAAGTCGAGGTCGTCGCTGCGGGTTGCCGGATACAGCGCAACGGGAATATGGACGAGGCCGAAGCTCACGGCGCCCTTCCAGATCACACGGGGCATGGCAGGTCTCCCGATGCGGTGGTTGCGAGCGTGGTGACGCAAGCCGCATACCTGCCTGGCGCAGGGCGGCGTCATACGTTCATCAGCCGGGCGCGGTAGCATGGTGGCTTTTCGGCGCGACGCCTGCGCCCGCGTTTTTCTCAGTTGTCCTTCATGCCTTCCGAATACGTCCAATCCGCCGGCGCCTTGCAGCCCCGCCGTCTTCCTCTGTCGGCGCGCGCAGCGACGATGGCGCTCTTTTTCGCCAACGGTGCAACGTTTGCGACGTGGGGCATCCACATTCCAACGGTGAAGGCGCGGTTCGGGCTGTCCGAGGCGTCGCTGTCGTTGGCGATGTTCATGGTGGCCGCGGGCGCCATCGTTGCGATGAAGTTTGCAGGCCAGTGGGCGGCGCGCGTCGGCACGCGGCGCGCAAGCGTCCAGGGCGGCGTGGCATTTGGTGTCATGACCGGGCTCCTCATGTTGATGCCGAGCTACCCGGCGCTGCTGGCCGTGCTGCTGCTGTTTGGCATCACCAATGCCGGTTTCGACGTGGCCATCAATGCGCAGGCCGCCACGGTAGAGGCGAATCACCACAAGCCGATCATCTCTTCGCTACACGGCATGTTCAGCCTGGGCGGAATGGCGGGCGCAGCGGTGGGCGGCGTGCTGCTGGAACTGGGCGTGCCGCCGGCCGTGCATTGCGGCGGCATGGCGCTCGTCACCATGGCGGCCGCCTTGTGTGCCGGCCCGTTCATGCTGCCCGATCACGTGCACGCAGAAGGCGAACCGGCACATCCGACCACGGGGCGCACGCTGTTCCTGCTCGGCGTGCTGGCCTTCCTGGGGCTGGTCGGCGAAGGCGCGATGTACGACTGGACGACCGTGTACATGCGCGAGATCGCGCAATCGCCCGAAGCCATTGCCAGCGCCGGGTACGCCGCGTTTTCGGGCGGGATGGCGCTCGCGCGCTTCAGCGGCGATCTCGCACGCGGGCGCTGGGGCAACAAGCATGTGCTTGGCGCCAGTGGCGTGCTGGCAACGGGCGGGATTTTGCTTGCACTGTTGTGGCCAGCACCGATGGCTGTCCTGACAGGCTTTGCGCTGATGGGCGTGGGCGCCGCCAACATGGTGCCGATCTTCTTCATCACCGCGTCCCGCTTGCCCGGCGTGCCGGCCGCCGAAGGCATTGCCGCCGTGGCGCGCTTTGCCTACGTGGGCTTGCTGATCGGTCCGGTCATCATCGGGTTGATTGCGCATCGCTCCGACCTGCGCTGGGGGCTGTCGGTGGTGGCGCTCACCATGGCGTTGATTGCCGTGATGGGCCCGCGTGCGATCCGCCAGCCGGAACGTCGCTGACTGAGCCGCACTTCAGCACGTATCTGCCCAAAAAATATGCAGTTCCTGCGCGTTGACTTTCCTGTGCGCTTGCCATAGCGTACGACGAGGAGAGGGGGTTTCCCGGCGCCGTCGCCAACGTGCCAGTTGCGCAATGACATCGGGATGCGTTCAAAACGAGGCTGCGCTATCAGCCAGCCCAAACGACCCATAGGAAAGGAGCTTCAGATGCCGTACAAACGTCTTACCCTCGTGGCAGCGGTAGCTGTCGTGGCAGCCATCGGCACCGTAGCCCACGCGCAGACCGACCAGAAGAAGTTCGACCCCTACAGCCAAGGCGCAAAAGTCGGCGACAAGTTTGACCCGTACCAACAGGGTGCGAAGGCCGGCGACAAGTTCGACCCGTATTCGCAAGGCGCCAACAAGAACGACAGCACCGCCAGCGCGCTCAACCCCGGCGCCCAGCCGGCCAATGTCGAGAAGGGCAAGTACGACACGTACACCCAGGGCGCCAAGGCCGGTGAGAAGTTCGATCCATATAGCCAGGGTGCGAAGGCCGGTGGCAAGTTTGACCCGTACAGCGAGGGCGCCAACAAGAAGGACGCGCCCAAGCAGTAAGCCCATGCTCAATGGGTTCATGAAGACGCTGATGCATCACCCGATGCATCGGCGTTTTTCTTTATGGAACGCCGCCGCAGCCGTGGCGGCGATTGCATTGGCGTGGCCTGTGCATGCAGCGGGGCTGTGCTCCGCGCCATGGGTGCACGACGGTAGCCGCGTGCGCCTGGACGGCAACGGCGAGACGCCGATGATCGTCGAGTTCACGCTCCACGATGTCAGCCGCGACATGCAGGACGGCTGCGAGATCGGCCTGCACATCTACGCCAAATCGGGCCTCGTAGCGCTGGGCGGCCGGCCGATCGAGACGGTGCAGGAGCACCAGCTGCTGGTGGACGAAGCCGGCGTGGTCACACGCATCGTCAGCATCAATGGCCGCGTGTTTGCGCAAAGCGAACATGCCGATCTGGTCGGCACCGTGAGCACGGCCATCTCGGGCATGTTCCTGTACGGCGCCGGCTTGGCGCCCGAAGCCCAGATGCTGCCGGGCGATACGTATGAATCGAGCTTCGACTTCGATGTGGTGTCGCCGCGGCTGGGGATCTCTGTGGGGCGCATGCGGGCCGAGCGCGCCAAGGTGGAGGTGTCGGAGCGGGAGGTCGGGCCACCGCAGCCGATGAACACCGTGGTCGGCCAGTTGCAGTGCCGGCCGATCCGCTACACGCGCACCGCGCGCCTCGGGGTGCTGCGGCTGGGCAATGAAACGCTCGAGCCTGACCCCACTGTTGCCCACATCACTGATTGGTATTGCCCCGAAGCGGCCGTCGTGATGCGCCAGGAGGTTGAGCAGCACGGCCAGACGCAGGTGATCGACGTGGTCGAACTCAAGCGCTAAGCGCGCTCTGCGCAGCGTCCAAGTCTTCGGTGCTGCCATCAAACCGGTACACACGTGCCACCGTGAACGGTGCTTCCGGGGCAGCTTGCGAAAACAAGGCAATGTGGTCGATGGGCATGGCGGCTGGCAGCACCATGCGCGTGGCTTCCAGTGCGCGATAGCACGCGAGCTGCTCGGCATGGTCGAGCCGGCCGGTCAGCGTGACGTGGAACGTGAACGTATCAAACACATACGGATAACCCCAGCGCTGAAGGTGGCGCTCCTGCGCATCTGACAGGCCGGTGCGGCGGCGGCGCGCGAGTTCAGTGGGGGGTGGGGGTGCGCGGAAGGCGTCGAACTCGCCGACGCACGCGTCGGCGAACTGGTGGAGCGTGTCGCGGGCGGGATCGCCATGACGCAGCCTCCAAGCCAAGAAGCCGCGCAGCGTCTGCAAGGCGGGCTCGATCGCAAAGGCTTGCTGCTGCTGTGCAAAGCGGCGCAGCGCGGCGTCCAGCTCATCGACGGTGCGATCGGTTGCCAGGCGGAACGGCGGCTTGAACGTGGCGTGCAGGCCGTACTGACGCGGCGCTTCGGTCCAGCGGTCGAGCGTGGGGAGATCGATGCCGGCTTCACAGGCAAACGCTTCGCGCTGATCTGCGGAGATGGCGGTGTTGGTGCGCGCGCAGCGGCCGAGCCACCGTGTGCCCAGCCCGTACCACGGCTCGGGCGGCAGCAGGTAGAGCGCGTATCGCCAGGCCGCCGGTATCGATGACGATAAGGGTGCCCGCGCCTGCTCCATCGTGTTGTTCAGCCGATCAGCGGCAATTGGCCCGCGGCATGCCGCAGCCGTCCGCCCACCACGGCCGCCACCACGCGCGGCAGGCCGGGGCGGCGGTCATCCACCACGATGGCATCGGCGCGCAAGCCTGTCGCGAGCACGCCGCGATCCGTCAGTCCTGCGGCTTCTGCCGGGTTGGCCGCCACCAGCGCCCAAGCCTCGGCCAGTGGCACCACGCCGCGCTCGGCGAGCTTGAACGGAGCTGCCAGCAGGGCCGGGTAGTAATAGTCGGAAGACAGCACGGTGCCCAGGCCCGCCGCCACCATGGCCGACGCATTCGGTGCGCCATGGTGGCTGCCGCCGCGTACCACGTTGGGCGCACCGAAGACGATATGTCCGCCATGCGCGCGCGCTGCCTGCGCAACATCCTCGGTCAACGGGAATTCAGTGACGGTGCAGCCGTGCGCGTGGAACGTGTTGCGCGTGGCAATGTCGGGTTCGTCGTGTGAAGCCATGCAGATGCCGCGTTGCTGCGCCGCCCGCGCGAGCGTGCCCGTCACCTCGGCGAGCCTCGTGCCGTTGACTGCGGCGGCATGCAGACGCGAGAGGAACGTGTCGATGTCGCACTCGGCGCGATCGGCGTACTGTGCGAGCTTGCGTGCGTCGCCCAGCTTGTCGCGCATCATCGGCAGGTGATCGTTGAACGACAGGAAGTGCACGCGCCCGGCATCCATCCAGGCGAGCGCATCGGCAACACCATCGGCGTGATGCAATTCGAAGCGCAAGTGCATCAAATGCTGTGCCCCCAGGTGTGGGCGCATGGCATCGAGCGTGTCGAGCATGCGCACGGCGTAGGCGCGGCCACGCAGGCCGCCCTCCCAGGAATACGTGACGCCGTGGAATTCGGTGGTGATGCCGCAGGCCAGCAATTGGCCGTCAACGTCGGCCAGCGCGGTCTCGTAGGGAAAGGCCACACCGGGGCGCGGCATGACGGCGCGTTCGAAGGCATCGCCGTGCAGGTCGACGATGCCAGGCAGGACGAGCAGGTCGCCGCAGTCGATCATCCCGCGCGTCGGGTTCCCGTCACACGCAGCGATCTGCCCGTCGCGAAATTGCACAGCAGCTTCCGCCAGCCCTTCGGCGAGCAGGGTGCGTCGCGAAATCAGGCCGGCCACGTGGCCGACGGAAGACGAAAACGATTGCATAACGCCAAGGTGCGAACAGTTGTGCAGGAACGTCGTGCGGGCATTGTGCCGCAACTGACGTGCCGCTTGACCGCATATCGGCCATTTGCCCCACCCTGAAGGGGGGAGAGGCAGCCAAACGCCTTAACTTTCCCGACACGATGGTCGATATCTTGAAAAAGAACCCAGATATGGACGCCACCTCTGCTGAGCGGCCTGACCGTCCTGGACCGGATGTGATCGACCAGGACAGCCGCAGGCCGCTGCCGCTCGCTGATGACCGCTACGAGGCGCTCGTCCGGCAAATGCCGGATGCGCTGTACATCGTGGCGGACGACATTATCGTTTTCGTCAACGAGGCGGGCGTTCGCCTGTTTGGCGCGCAGACGGCACGCGACATCGTGGGCCATGAGCTGGACGAGTTCGTGCACGACAACTCGATGCACCTCGCCCGCCAGCGCCGGGAGTGGATGGTCTCGCACGGTGCAGGCCTGCCCCCGGTCGAGCAGACCTTGCTGCGCTGCGACGGCACACCGGTGGAGGTCGAGGTGCTTTCCGCGCCGGTACAGCTTGGCTGGCGCACCGCCATCCAGGTGGTGGCACGCGACATCACCCAGCGCAAGCAGGCCGAACAGGCCCTGCGCGAATCCGAAGCCAATTACCGTGCACTGGCCGCCGAAACCGCACGCGCCAAGGAATTGCTGCGCTGCGAAAAGACCGTGCTCGAACTCAGCTCGCGCAATGTGCCGTTGCCCGACCTGCTGGCCGAGGTGTGCCGGCTGGTGGAGGCCCTGCTCGACGATGGCGCCATGTGCTCGGTCCTGCTCAGTGCTGATGGCGAGCACATCACGCAAGCCGTGGCACCGTCGCTGCCTTGCACGCTCTCCCAGGTGCTGGTTGGGATCGCGATCGGCCCTTCGGTCGGTTCATGCGGCACGGCCATGTTCCTGAACAAGACCGTGGTGGTGGAAGACATCGACGCCGACCCGCTCTGGGACGGCTACCGTGACATCGTTGCGCCGCTCGGCCTGCGCGCGTGCTGGTCGACGCCCATCCGCGGCGACAACGCGCAGATGATCGGCGCGATGGGCATCTACTACGACACCCCGCGTGCGCCCACGCGCGACGCCATGGGGCTGCTCGACGGTATTACCGACATCATCGGTGTGGCCGTGCAGAAGGCGCATATCGCGCGCGATCTGAGGGAGAGCGAAGAACGCTATCGCCTCGCCGTCGACAACCTGACCGAAGGCATCGTCGTGCAGACGGCCGACGGCACCATCCTCGCCTGCAACCCGAGCGCGCGGCGCATTCTCCGGGCGGGCAGCGTGTCGCCGGTGGGCACCAGCCACCTGGCGCTGATGCGGCGCTCGTTGCGCGAAGACGGCAGCGAGATCCCGGTCAACGAGCGCCCCACGCGCGTGGTGCTGGCCACCGGCCGGCCGCTGCTGGGCTTGACTGTTGGCCTGGAACTGGTTGACGGCGATGTGGTGTGGGTGCACGAAAACGTGCTGCCCATCGTGCGCCCTGGCGACAATACCCCCTCAGCCGTGCTGATCTCGTTCAACGATATCGGGCCGGCCCGCGCGGCCCAGCAGCAGCTCACTTTCCTCGCGCAGCGTGATGCGCTCACCGGCTTGTACAACCGCGCGTACTTCTCGCAGCGGATGCAGGCGGTGATGGAGCAGGCCGCCAGCCAGGCCAACGAGGGGCACCAGGTCGCCGTGCTGTTCCTCGATCTGGATGGCTTCAAGAAGGTGAACGACACGGCTGGCCACGAAGCGGGCGACCACCTGCTGCGCATCGTCGCGCAACGGCTGTCGGCCTGCGTGCGCCAGAGCGATACGCTGGCGCGCCTCGGCGGCGATGAGTTCGTCGTGCTGCTCGACAACGTGCGCTCGTTGGGTGAAGCGGAACGCTTGGCCAAGCGCATCGTCCATTCCATCGCGCAGCCGTTCTCGACCAGCGGCACGGAGTACTACCTGGGCGCGTCGATCGGCATCGCGCTGTACCCGGAGCACGGCAACGACGCCGCCACGCTGCTGCGCTGTGCGGATGCCGCCATGTACAACGCCAAGCAGAACGGCCGCAACCAGCATCGCGTGTACACCGCGCGCCTGTCGCAGCGGGCGCAGCGGCGCTTCCAGCTGGAATACCACCTGCGCCGCGCGCTGACGGCGGGCGAGCTGTCGTTGCGCTTCCAGCCCATCGTCGACGCCACATCGATGGACATCGTAGGCGCTGAAGTGCTCCTGCGCTGGCACAGCACCGAACTGGGCGAGGTGTCCCCCGCCGAGTTCATTCCCGTGGCGGAAGACGCCGGGCTTATCGGCGACATCGGCGAATGGGTGCTGGCGCAGGCGTGCCGCCAGGCTGCGCATTGGCGCGCCACCTGCATGCCGGAGTTCTTCGTGGCCGTGAACCTGTCGCCGCGCCAGTTTGGCGAGGGACTGGTGCCGACCATCTCGCGCTGCCTGACCGAAGCTGGATTGCCCGCCAGCGCGCTGGAAATGGAGATCACCGAAGGCTTGCTCATGCGCGACACGGCCGCAGTGATGCCGATGCTCGATGCGCTCACGGCCCTGGGCATTCGCATCTCGATCGATGATTTCGGCACGGGCTATTCGTCACTGTCGTATCTGCAACGCTTCCCGATCGACAACCTGAAGGTGGATCGCTCGTTCGTCTCGGGCATTCCGCGCCATCGCGATTCGGTGGTGATCTCGCGTGCCGTGGTCGCGATGGCCGCGTCGCTGGACATGACCGTCACGGCAGAGGGTGTCGAGACGCTGGAGCAGGCCGAGTTCCTGCAAGCCGCAGGGTGCGACAAGTTGCAGGGCTTCCTGTTCGGCCCCCCGATGACGGCTGCCGCCTACGAGTCACGGCTGCGCCGCGACCGTTCCGCGCGGGCCTAGTGCAGCGCAAGGTGCATGTAATGCCCGCGTAAGTCAGGGCGGGTAGCGTCGCTCAAGCGCGCTTCGCACGTGCCGATACCCCCTTAGAGGGCCGCTTCGCCATCAGCGCGAGGGCGCACACAACAACGACAATTGGAGACAACCGCACGTGAAGCCATTCGCCTGGGGCCGCGGCCCGAAAGCTTCTCCCGACCTTGTTGCCCGTATTGCGGAAGAGGCCGGCCGCGTTGGCATGGGCATCTGCGAGGTCTCCGGCAACGTGGAAGACGTGGCCGTGCGCCTGCGCCGGCAGGCCGACGTGTTTGATCAGTTGCGCAACGCGGCCGATGTCACCATGCGCGGCAATCACGATATCGCCGTGGCGGCGCGGCACGCGCGCGAAGTCGCATCGCATGCCAGCGAAGAGGTGAGCGGCTCGCGCGAAACGGTCGATGCATCGCTGCGCGACATTCGCGAGCTGGCCGTTGGTGTGGCGAGCATGGAGCAGCAGATTGCGGCACTGCGTGAAGCGCTGATCCAGGTGGCGCAGGCGTCCGAGCAGATTTCGCAGATTGCCAGGCAGACCAATCTGCTGGCAATCAACGCCGCCATTGAAGCGGCGCGCGCGGGGGAATCGGGCCGCAGCTTTGCAGTGGTTGCGGGCGCAGTGAAGCAGCTCGCTGGACAGACCGCCGAAGCAACCCAGCGTATCGAAACCACCTTGGCCGACCTGTCCGGCCAGACCGACAGGCTGATCGGCGACAGCAGCGCAAACGTTGCGCGCGCCCAGCGTGTGGATGCCGGCACGCAGGCCATTGGCGCGGTGATTGGCGTGGCGGGCGAGGCCATTGCGCGCTTCGATGTCGAGGCGACGAGCATTGCGGAATCCACTGCGGCCATCGAAGACGAATGCGCGTCGCTCGCGCGTGAGGTGGAGGCGATGGCTGAGGGTGTGAAGCAATCGAGCCACAACATCGACAACGCGCAACGGCAGCTTTCGGGGTTGCTGGGGGCGTCGGAAACGCTGATCCGGTTGACGGCTTCGACGGGCGTGGAAAGCGCCGACACGCCATTCATCGAAGCGGTGCAAGCGGCGGCCAGCAAGATCAGCGCGTTGTTTGAATCGGCGCTGGCGCGCGGTGATATCAGCGAAAGTGATCTGTTTGACCGCGACTATGTGCCCGTGCCGAATACCGACCCGCCGCAGCATATGACGCGGTTCACGGCGTTCACGGATCGCGTGCTGCCAGCGGTGCAGGAGCCGTTGCTCAAGCTGGATCCGCGCGTGGTGTTCTGCGCGGCGGTCGACACCAACGGCTATCTGCCGACGCACAACCTGAAGTTCTCGCAGCCGCAGGGGAGTGATCCGGTCTTGAATGCGGCCAACAGCCGCAACCGCCGGCTGTTCACCGATCGCACGGGGCTGGGGGCGGCGCGCAATACCGAGGCGTTCCTGTTGCAGACGTATCGTCGGGATATGGGCAACGGGACGTTTGCGATGATGAAGGATGTGTCGGCGCCGATTTACGTCAAGGGTCGCCACTGGGGTGGTTTTCGGATGGGTTACAAGGTGGCCGGTTGAGGTCCGTAACGCCGAGGTTGAGGTTCAGAACTTCGCTGATGGGGCTCGGAACGGCATTGCTGAGGTTCGGAACCGCATTCGTGGGGTTCAGAACTGCATGTGTTGGGTTCGGATCTTGGGGGCTTGGCGTTTGGAACGCCGTGAATGGGGTTTGGGACTGCTTTGGGCGGGTTCGGAACCTCATCGGTGGGGTTCGGGACTGCTTTGATGGGGTTCGGAACGTCTAGGGGTAGGGTTTTGAACTTCGTGGGTGGGGTTTGGGACCTTACTGGTGGTGGTTTTGTTGTTTGATGGTGCATCCCTTGTTTCGTCCCCTGCCGGGGCCGACTTACTTTCTTTGTCTTGCCAAAGAAAGGTCAGCAAAGAAAGGCGCGCCCGAGATGGCGAAAGACTCCTTGAATTTCTGTAACCGGGCGGAGACGGGGAAAACTCGCTTCGCTCAGACAGTTCCCCGTCTTTTTTCCGCCCGCTTACAGAAATTCAAGGCGCCATCTAGGGCAGGAACGTCAACGGCCAAACCATCGCGGCGCGGGAGTTGGCGCCGCGATGGTTCGTCTGCGTGCTTAGTGTTTGCGCGTGCCTAGGATGACCAGCACGGCGGCGCCCAGCTCCAGCGCGGCTACGAAGTAGAGGCCGGCGGAGAGGTGGCCGGTGCTGGTCTTCAGCCAGCCGATCATGTACGGCGCGACGAAGCCGGCGAGGTTGCCGATGGAGTTGATGAGGGCGATGCCGCCTGCGGCTGCGGTGCCGGCAAGGAACACGGCCGGGATCGACCAGAACACCGGGAACGCGGCGAGGATGCCGATGGCGGCGACCGTCAGCGAGACCAGCGCCAGAAACGGCGAGCCCAGCGTAGCGCCTGTCGCCACCAGGCCGGCGCTGGCGATGAGGGCGGCGATGGCGCAGTGCATGCGGCGTTCGCCCGTGCGGTCGGAATGCGCGCCGTTCCACACCATCGCAATCGTGCCGGCGATGAACGGAATGGCCGAGATCAGCCCGATCTGGAAATTGCCCTGCACGCCCAGCTCCTTGATGATCGACGGCGTCCAGAACGCGATGGTGGCGTTGCCGCTGACCACGCAGAAGTAGATCGCTGCGCAGATCCACACGCGGGCGTTGGCCAGAGCCGCACCAAACGAGGCGTGCTTGGCGGGGTCGCGGTTCTCCACTTCAACGGCGCGCACCACGGCGTCTTGCTCGGCAGCGGAAAGCCACTTGGCCTGGCGAGGCGTTTCGGGCAGCCATGCAAGCACGGCAAAGCCGGCCAGCACGGAAGGAATGCCTTCGAGCAGGAACAGCCATTGCCAGTTGGCGAGGTGGCCCACGCCTTCCATGCGGCTCATGATGAAACCCGCAACTGGGCCGCCCACCACGCCCGCAATCGCAAACGACGTCATGAACAGGCCGTTGATGCGCGCGCGGTGTGCGGAGGGAAACCAGTACGTCAGGTACAGCACCACGCCCGGGAAGAAGCCGGCTTCAAAGATGCCCAGCAGAAAGCGCATCACGTAGAACGAGGTCGGCGTCTTCACGTAGATCATCGCCATCGAGGCCAGGCCCCACAGGATGGTGATGCGCGCGAGCGTCTTGCGTGCGCCGATCTTTTCCAGCAGCAGGTTGCTCGGCACTTCAAACAGGAAGTAGCCGATGAAGAAGATGCCCGCGCCCAGGCCGTACACCGCTTCGCTGAACTGCAGATCCTGCAGCATCGACAGCTTGGCAAAGCCGACATTGACGCGGTCGATCCACGCGAGGATGAACAGCACCACCAGGAACGGCACCAGCCGATACGCAATGCGCCGGTAGGTGACATCCAGCTCGGTGCTGGGGATGGACTGGCTGGTCGGGTCTGTTGGGTTGGCCGGAAGGGCTTGGGTTTGCGACATGGTTTCCTCCAATAGCGTGTGCGGGCGCCGGCGTTTCGTTGTGCTGCCTTGTTGTCCGAAACGCAGGCATGAGTTGGGCCTGGCGCGTCTGCAGCGCGCCTTTTTGGCTTGGCTTGGGGAACCGCCTGCGTGGCCCGGACGCAGGCGGAGAATGTTCTGGCTAGTCGATCAACGCAGGGCAGCCTCCACCGCCCGGCCGACGCGCAGGATGCGCGCGTCGTCGTTGGCGAGACCGCAGAGCGACAGGCCGACCGGCAGTTCGCCGGCAACGTGTACCGGCAGCGTCAGCGCGCAGCCGTCCAGGAAATTGATCACGCTCGGATTGCGCAGCGTGAGCGCATTGATGCGGAAGAACTGCGCGTCATCGACCTCGAGCGGAGCGACCTCGGGCGGCACGATGGCAACCGTCGGCATCAGCCATGCATCGAAGTTGCCCAGGCGCTTGCGTGCGGCGGCAATCATGCGTGCGCGTGCGTTGATCACGTCGATGTATGCGGCCGCGCTCATCTGTTCGCCACGGCGGATGCGCGTGGCCACGCGCGGGTCGTACTGGACTTCGGCACGCGCGAGCAGCGAGCGATGCCATGCCCAGGATTCCGCTGCCGAGAAGCCCCCGCCGCTGTTGATCTCCGGCAGTTGCAGCAATTCGGGAAATTCGAAACGCACGATGTGCGCGCCGGCACGCTCCAGCCGTTCAACAGCGCGTTCGAATGCAACGGCGACCGTGTTGTCGAGGTCCGCGCCGACAAAGTCCTGCGTGATACCGAAACGCAATCCGGCCAGCGGCACGGCGGTGGTGTCGAATGCGTCGTTGCCGGACTCGCCGCTCAACACGGCGTCGACGATCGCGCAGCAGTCGACCGAGTTGGCAAGAGGGCCGCCGGAATCAAGCGACGTGGACAACGGCACGCCGCCCGTCATCGGCACGCGGCGGGCGGTGGGCTTGAAACCCGTCAGATTGCAGAACGCCGACGGAATGCGGATCGAGCCGCCGGTGTCGGTACCCAGTGCCGCCACGGCCATGCCGCCCGCAACGGTGACGGCGCCGCCCGAGGTGGAGCCGCCCGCCGCGCGCGCGCCATCCGCCGGCGTGCGCGGTGTGCCGTAATGCGGGTTCAGGCCCAGACCCGAGAACGCAAATTCGCTCATGTTGGTGCGGCCGAGCAGCACGGCGCCGGCTGCGCGCAGGCGTGCCACGGCGGCGGCATCGGTGGTGGCGCGCGGCTGGTCGGCCAGGGCGCGCGAACCCGCAGCCGTCACCTGGCCGGCCACGTCAAACAGATCCTTGATCGACACCGGCAGCCCGGCCAGCAGCGAGGGCACGTTGCCCGCCGCACGCGCGGCATCGGCGGCGCGCGCCATCGCCAGCGCGGCCTGCACGTCGATGCTCACATAGGCGGCACCGCCCGCGGCGCGGTGCGATTCGGCGCGCTCCAGTGCGGCTTCGGTCAGCGCGATGCTGGTGGTGCGACCGGCTGCCAGTTCAGCGGCCAGCGCGCGGATCATGTTCGGGCGGGGCGTCATCATGCGGTGGTCTCCGTGAGGTGGGGCGCTTCAGCCTTCAACAGGCAGCGTGTCGACAGCATAGCGATGGCGCAGCTCGGTGCCCGACACGGGGTCGATCAGGGCCATGTCGAAGGCCTCGCCAAAACCGAGTTCGCCGATGATGGGCTGCGTGCCGCAGAACATGGCGGTGCCCACCTGGAGCGTGTCGTTGCCGGTGTAGCGGCGGATGAGGTCGCGCGGGTCGAGCATGCGGGTGACGCCGCCTTCCTGATACAGCGCGGTCTGGCCGTCGCGGGTGCGCCAGGTCTTCATCTGCAGGCTGTCCCAGTGGTCGGCCAGCGCTTCGAAGCGCCACACGTCGCGGCTCACGGGCTTGGCGCACATCTGCTTGGACACCGTCACGCCATAGGCTTCGACCTTGCGGTCGGTGTGGTCCGAGCCGATGCCGACCAGCAGGCCCATCGGCGTGGAATACAGCACGAATTCCGCTTCGCCGGAGGAATCGGCGCCGGGAATCTCCACGGTGGCGTCGGTCGTCAGCAGCGAGGCCGACACGCGGTAGAAGCACGGCACGCGCGCCGGACGCGCCACGCCAATCGCTTCAAGCTCGGCAATGTGGTGTTCAACGGCCTCGGCATCGCGGCCGGTCCAGCCGGCAATGACAAGGTGGTCCACGGTCACGTCGATGGGGCCGTGGCCGATCAGGTTCAGGTGCAGCGTGGTCATGCGGAATCCGGAAGAGGCGGGAACAACAAACGGGGGGAATCGGGGTCAGAGCGTGCGGATGATCGTGCGGCGGAATTCGTCGATGTGCTCGCGAATGGCTTCGCGCGCTGCGGGCACATCGCGGCGCTCCAGCGCATCGAGCACGGCAAGGTGCTCGTCGTACACGTTCTGCAGGTGTTGCGGCTCTGAAAGCGAGAGGAACCAGAAGCGCGCCTGCTTCTCGTGCAGGCCGCGCAGCAGTTCGGCCAGCACGCGGTTGCGCGAGGCAGCGGAAATGGCGAGATGGAACTTGAGGTCCAGCGCGGCCAGCGCGGCAATGTCGCGGTGCTCGATCAGCGCGGGCGATGCTTCGACGATGGCGCGCATGGCCTCGAAATCGGCCGGGTGGGCACGCTCGGCGGCCAGCGTTACGCACAGGATCTCGTTGGTGGCGCGCACCTCGATCATGTCGAGCACGTCGTTGAGCGACAGCGGCGTCACCAGCACGCCCTTGCGCGGCAGGATCTGCACCAGCCCTTCCACCTCCAGACGATGCAGCGCCTGGTGGATGGGCGTGCGGCCCAGCCCGAGAAGCGCGCCGAGCTGTGCTTCGTTGAGCGGCTCGCCGGGGCGGAATTCGCACGCCATGATGCGGCGCTTGATCTCGTTGTAGGCGAGTTCACGCATGGCGGCGCCCTTGGGCGCATGGGCTGCCGGCTCAACGGCAAACGGTGCGGGCGCGGGTTTGGCGGCGCCGGAAACCAGCTTGATGGGACGCGACATGGGGCGGCCTTGAATCTAGTAAAAGTCGAGTGATGGTATTGTGATATCTCACAGAGCGTCAAGCGGCCAACACGCCGCATTCAGCTGTCTTCATCTAGGTATTTGCCCTGATATGCCGCCGGCTGGCTGCCGTTGATATTCGTTATAGACTGCAACAAATTTCAGGGAGGCAGCCATGAAGATCGCCGTCATCGGGGCGGGCATCGGCGGCCTGACGCTCGCGTTGATGGCCGAGCGCCAAGGTTTCGAGGTCGAAGTGTGGGAGGCTGTGCAGACGCTGCGGCCGCTGGGCGTTGGCATCAACCTGCTGCCGCACGCCGCGCGCCAGTTGTGCGAACTGGGCCTGGAAGACACGCTGAGTGCGCTGGCGATTCGCACATCCGCGCTGGCTTACTACAACCGTTTCGGCCAGCCGATCTGGCACGAGCCGCGCGGGCTGGCCGCCGGGTACGACTGGCCGCAGTTCTCCATCCATCGCGGCGAATTCCAGATGGCCCTGGCCGATGCCGTGATTGAGCGGCTCGGTGCTGGTTGCATCCGTCTTGGTCACAGCTTCGAGGCGGTCCAATCGACGGGTGAGAAGGGCGGCCCCGTGCGCTTCACCCTGCGCGATCGCTCCAACGACACCGTGGTTGAATCCTCGGCAGACGTGCTGATCGGCGCGGATGGCATCCACTCTGCCGTGCGCCGGCACTTCTACCCGACGGGCGATGCCCCACGTTTTGCGGGCCGCATGCTGTGGCGCGCCGTCACCGACGCAGCGCCGTATCTCGATGGCCGCACCATGTTCATGGCGGGCCACCAGGACCAGAAGTTCGTTGCCTATCCGATCTCGGAACCACTGCGCCAGCAGGGCCGCTCACGCATCAACTGGATTGCCGAACTGCGCGTGCCCGACGAGGCGCCGCCACGCAGCGACTGGAACCGCGAGGTCGATCGCGCGATCTTCCGCAGCGCCTTCGCCGACTGGAAATGGGATTGGATCGACATCCCGGCCTTGATCGACGGTGCGCAAGCCGTGTACGAATTCCCGCTCGTCGACAAAGACCCGTTGCCACGCTGGACCTTCGGTCGCGTCACGCTGCTGGGCGATGCGGCGCACCCGATGTATCCGATCGGCTCGAACGGTAGCGCGCAGGCGATTCTCGATGCACGCGCGTTGGTCGATTGCCTGCTCGCCACGCGCGACACTGGCGTGGCGCTGCGTGAGTACGAGGCCGACCGCCTGCCGCGCACGGCCGGCATCGTGCTGCGCAATCGCCTCAATGGCCCGGAGCAGGTCATGCAACTCGCGCATGAACGCGCACCCCAAGGCTTTGCGCGCATCGACGACGTGATCCCGCGCTCCGAGCTGGAAGGGATTGCGATGCGCTACAAAAAGCTGGCCGGCTTCGATCCGCAATCGCTGCGCGATCAGCTGCCCATGCCCCGCCGCGCCTGAAAAACCCGTAACGCATTCACACGCCAGAAGAGAAAAGGGGACCCCATGACCATCCGCCGCACCCTCTGCGCCGCCGCTGCGCTGTTGCTTGCCACCGCAGCCCATGCCGAAATCGTCGTTGGTGTGAGCCTGTCGACCACAGGTCCGTCGGCGTCGCTCGGCATCACGCAGAAGAACTCGCTGGCGTTCTATCCGGACACCATCGGCGGGGAAAAGCTGCGCCTCGTGGTGGTGGATGACGCCTCCGACCCGAGCACCGGCACGCGCCTGGCGCGCAAGCTCGTGACGGAAGACCACGTCGACATCATCGTTGGCTCATCGGCGGTGGCACCGTCGATTGCGATTGCCGAAGTCGCCACTGAATCGCACACGCCGCAACTGGCGTTGGCGCCGGTCGAGCTGAAACCGGGCAAGGGCGATTGGACCTACCGGCTTGCGCAGCCGATCTCGCTGATGGCCGAGGCGATTGCCACGCGCATGGAGGCGACCGGCGTCAAGAACGTCGGCTTTATCGGCTTTGCCGATGCGTACGGCGAAAGCTGGCTGAAGGACTTCACCGCCGCCGCCACGCCGCGCGGCATCAAGATCGTCGACGTGGAACGCTATGCCCGCGCGGATACCAGCGTGACGGGGCAGGTCGCCAAGCTGGTCAGCATCAAGCCGGATGCGATCCTGGTGGCCGGCGCGGGCACGGGCGCTGCGCTGCCGCACACCGCGTTGCGCGATCGGGGTTATGCGGGGCCGATCTACCAGACGCACGGCGCGGCGACGAAAGACCTGATCCGCATCGGCGGCAAGGCGGTCGATGGAGCCATCCTGCCGGCAGGCCCGGTGATCGTGGCGGAGCAATTGCCCGACAGCCACCCGAGCAAAAAGACGGCGCTTGAATACGTGACGCGGTATGAGAAAGCCAACGGCCCCGACACGCGCACGCAGTTCGGCGCCCACACGTGGGATGCGCTGCAGGTGCTCCAGCGCATCGTGCCGGTGGCGCTCAAGAAGGCCAAGCCCGGCACGTCTGAGTTCCGCCAGGCGCTGAAGAACGCGCTGGAATCGGAGCACGACATTGTCGTTTCGCACGGGGTGCTCAACTACACGGCCACGGATCACTTCGGCTTTGACGCACGTGGCCGTGTGCTGCTGACCATCGACCACGGCAAGTGGAAATTGCTGAACTGACGCGTATGCGCCCGCATGGCCGGCGGGCGCATCGCCGACGATAATCGAGGGGTCCTTCACCATCGACACCGCCATGCCGCGCACGCCCAAAGCCGACGACCTGTATCCCGCCGTGGCCCCTTCGGGGCATTTCAACCCGCATCTGGCAGACGTGGAGTATGGCGCGCTCGATGGGCTGGTCGGCTATGCCGTGCGCCGCGCGCAGCTGCACATCTACGAAGATTTCGTGCGCTCCCTGCAGACGTGGCACATCACGCCGCCGCGCTTCTCGGCCATGACCGTGATCGCGCACAACCCGAACCTCAAGCTGACCGAGCTGGCCAACATCCTGGGCGTGGCACGCTCCGGTGCGGTGCTGCTGGTCGATACGCTGGAAGACATGGGCATGGTCGAGCGCCAGCCCTCGCCCAAGGACAAGCGCGCGTTCCGGCTCGTGCTGACCGCCAAGGGCGCGACTACCCTCGACGACATCACCCGGGCCGTCACCGCGCACGATGCCCGCGTGACCGCGCATCTTTCGACCGACGAGCGATACACGCTGCTGGCGCTGCTCAACAAGCTGGCCTCGGGGCCGGATTCTGCTTCCTGATCTGCAAGCCGGCGCGTACAAATGGCAAGCGGCCCGAAGGTGGGCCGCTTTGCTTTGGTGCGAACTGCGAGCCGCGAACGCTTCAGCGCTTGTTCGCGTCGATGGCCTTCTGCCAGAGGTCCTTGTCCGGCGGATACAGCGAATCGAAGTACTCGCGCAGCGCGCAGATTTCCTGGACGATCTCGAACGGAAAGCCCTGGCGGCCACCGCGCTCGTCAATCTGCAGGCTGTTCAGATAGCGCCGGCAGCCAATGAAATCGGCCCACTTGGAGGCGATCGTGTTGATGATGCGCGGAAACTTCCGGCCGAGTTCGATCGGCCGCACCGGGTCAGGCAGGGACGCGAGCCACCGGATGGCGTCGCGGGTGAGCGCGAAGTCATCGTCGTTCTGCTGCTTGCGTTGAGTGGTGGGATCTTGAGTCATATCGGATGCGAATCCTTGAAAGCTAGTGTACCCCTCCCACGCCGGGCCGCCAGCCCGACAGGCGAGGGTCTTGACGCATCACCTGTTTGATTCGACCGCCGCCACAGCCACTGTTCCGCCGTTTTCTTGCCAAGGCTGGGGTGTGCCGCAAGTCGCCCAATCCACATTCGCCTCAAGTTTTGCGCAGGCTTGCCGATAAGCCAAGCGCGGTTTGGCGCGCTGATGGACCAGAGCATCCACCAACGTAAAACGCCTAGACTGCGAAACACGAGCCAGTGTCGGCTGGCACGCCGCTCCCCTAATTCAATCAAAAAACCGGACTTCGAGCCGAGGTAGGCAGGGTATGAAGCGAATCGATGCGAGCCAATTGCGTGTCGGCATGTTTGTGATGAAGCTGGGCGGGTCCTGGCTCAAGCATCCGTTCTGGCGTGCGCAATTCCAGTTGTCCCACCAGGGTCAGATCGACGACATCCGCCGCGCGGGTATCACCGAGATCTGGATCGACCCCGAGCGCGGCGAAGACGTCATGTCGGAGACGCTGATGCCCGCCCCGGCTCCGGCCCCGGCACCCGCGCCCGAGCCGCTCACGCGCGAAACCCTGGCCGCGCGGCCGCCGCTCACGCCGACGTCGCTCAAGGAAGAGTGGAAGCACGCCCAGCAGCTGATGCAAAGCGGCAAGGCGACGCTTGGCCACATGTTTGCCGAAGCGCGCATGGGCCGTGCGCTGGAAACCGAAAAGGCGCTGCTGCTGGTGGATGACGTGTCGAACTCGCTGGCACGCAACTCCTACGCGCTGATTGCGCTGGCGCGGCTGAAGAACAAGGACGACTACACCTACCTGCATTCGTTTGCCGTGTGTGCGTTGATGGTGGCGCTGGCCAAGACGCTGGGGCTGCCTGAAGACGAGATTCGCGAATGCGGGCTGGGCGGGCTGGTGCACGACATCGGCAAATCCGCCATGCCGCGCACGCTGCTCGACAAGAGCACCGCGCTCACCAAGGACGAGCTGGCGCTGCTGCAGACGCACGCCGTGGGCGGCCATCACCTGCTGCAGGGTACAGGCCAGTTCAGCGAGATTGCGCGCGAGATCTGCCTGCACCACCATGAGCGCATTGACGGCAGCGGCTATCCCGACGCCCAGAAGGCCGACGGCATCAGCCTGTGGGCCAAGATGGGCGCCATTTGCGATGTGTACGACACGCTCACGTCGAGCAGCCCGTACCACCATGCGTGGTCTCCCGCGCAGGCGCTGAAATACATGATGGCGCGCACAGACACGCAGTTCGACCGGACCGTGTTCCAGGCCTTCACGCGCAGCGTGGGCATTTACCCGGTGGGCACGCTGGTCAAACTGCGCACTAACCGGCTGGGTGTGGTAGTCCACCAGAACGACGCGTCTGCGCTCAAGCCGGATGTGGTCGTTTTCTATTCGGGCAACACCAAGACGCGCGTGCGCCCCGAGCGCATCAGTTTGGGCAAGTCCGACGATTCGATCGTCACCGTGGAAGACGCCACCACCTGGGGTTTGTCGGACGAGGAAGTCTCCGACATGTGCCTGGTCTGAGGCGTCGGCTCACGGCGTCAGAAGTCTTCCACGGGAGGCTCTTTCTGCTCCGCTGGATTCGGGCGGGTGTCGCGTGGTACCAGCGGCTCGCCCGGCTTGTGCTTGGCCGGCTCGGGCTGCGCTTTGGGGCTTGCGGGCTGTGTCGTATCGGTTTCGGAACGGCGTGGCTGGGTGGGCATCGCGATCTCCTGATCTGCGGATGCCTCTCTTCCACCATGTCGCGCGCCTGGCAAGCCCCTACGACTTATGTGTATTTTTCTTAACACGGACTTCAACAAACTTCATGGCGCACCCCTCTAAAGTGGGGTACGTTTGAGTCGTTGGTTTTTACATTGCTGAACAATCGCCACACATTCAGAGCGACGTCGGCAACCCGCAAACAAACGATTCAGTCTTCCGGGGGGTGACATGAACGTTTCCAATCTGCTGCATGCGGCGTCGAACTGGGTTGTCCAGTCGCGCGCCTTCAATGTCACGCAATCGGTTGCACACCATCGCACGCCTAGCGATGCGCTGTCGCACTGGAAACTCGATATCTGGCACAAGAGCGTGCCGTTCCTGTTCGAGGGCGGCCTTGCCGAACCCGCGCATCAACTGTTTCCCAAGCATCTTGCGCATGCCGAATGGGTGGACGAGCTGCACCACCACCTGGCTCAGCTTGTGGGCGTGCGCCGCGAGCATCGCAAGATCGATATCCGCGCGGTGACGGGGCTGGCGCAGTCGCCGTGCTCGGTGCATTCGTTCCCGAGCATGCTGGTGTTTGCGCATCAGCATTGCCGTCGCATTCCGCACAGCACGGACGCCGACTTTGCCGCCAACCGGCGCCACGTCTTCCGCTACGCCGATCAGGCCAACGTGTTCCGTGCCTACGACTTTGCCGGCGGCGAGCTGTTCTACATGAACGAGTGGGGCGCGCACCATTTCGCCGCCCTGGCGTTGCAGGCGCGAACGCAGAATCGTGAACTGCTGATCGATGCCGAAGTGCGTCACGCGCGGTCTGCGCTGGGCTTGCGTCGGTTGCTTGACGGCTTCTATGTGATCGGCGCGCGGCGGCAAGGGCAGCAGCGTTACGGCACGCGTTTGTCGGAAGCGCTGGCCAGCCACCAGGTGCCGCATCGCTGGATGCATGGGCGCCGCGAGGCCGAAGGCTTCGAGTTGTGCTTCCTGCCCAAGTCCGACCGCTTTGCCAATTGCGTGGGCGAGCAACTCGTGCGCGACGGCTGGTTCGACTATGGCGCCTGGCTGGCCAGCCTGCACGATGCCACCGAGGTGGGCGCCCCCGCGCAACGCGCCGAGGCCGCCCGCAAGACGCGCTCCAACTGGAAGCGCGTGCCGGTGCCGAGCCTGGGCGTGCCGACGGGTCTCATGCCGGGTTTTGCGCACACGCGCTTGTAATACAAGGGCGCTACGGTCGGGGGTTGTTCTGCCCCTCCACCTGACGGATTGCTGAATCAGGCGGCTGGTGTCAGAATTCGCAACTTAGTTGCATTGGGGCGCACAATGTCGGGTGACATTGTGCGCCGGCACCTGCGCCCGACCTTGCGTTCCTTCCGCTCCTCCTTCCTCCATCCGCGTTGGCTGGCTTGCCTGCTGACCGTGTTCCTGCTGTTTGGTCAGCAGGGCGCGCTGCGGCATGCGCTCTCGCATTGGAGTGAATTCGGCGAAGCGGCCGGCGTCGAGTTCAACGCCGCCGCCACGGCCAAGCCGGCCAGCGCCGAGCGCAGCCAGCCCGCGCAGGAGCACGCCGCGTGCTTGCAGTGCGCTGCCTATGCTGCGCTGGCGGCTGCCTTGCCGATGCTGGTGGCGCTGCGCCTGGCGCATACGCGGCGCTGGCACTTTCCGCGCATCGGCTTTCATGCGGGCGCGCCGGTCTTTCCGGTGGCCGTGTGTTCGCGCGATCCTCCATTCCGCCTTTGATTCCTGCCCTGCCCGTCGGCGCGCGCGTTGTGTTGACCCATGCGCGGGCCGCTGTTTAACGCATCCGCTCGATTCAAAGGTCTTTCATGATTCCGTTCCAGCCAAGCAAGCTGGTGATGGCGCTTGCCGCCGTCCTGCCGTCCGTCGCCTCGGTTTCCGCCCTGGCTCAGGAGGCCACGCCGCCGGCCGCCGCTCCTTCCACGCCCACCACGACGGCACCCGCCACCAACGTGCGCGACCTCAGCGAAACCCGCGTCACGGCCAAGCGCTTGGACGCCGCACGCAATGCGCTGTCGCCGGACACCGGCAGCTCCGTCTACAAGTTCGACACCGATGACATCGCCCGCCTGCCGCTGGGCGATGCCACGCCGCTCAACCAAGTGCTGCTGCAGGCGCCGGGTGTGGTGCAGGATTCGTACGGTCAGTTGCACGTGCGCGGGGACCACTCCAACCTGCAGTACCGCATCAATGGCGTGATCGTGCCTGAGCCGATTAGCGGTTTCGGGCAGATGCTCGATACACGCTTCGCCAACCAGATCAACGTGTTGACCGGCGCACTGCCCGCGCAGTACGGTTACCGCACCGCCGGCATCGTCGACATCACCACCAAAGGCGCATCGACCGATGAGGATGGCGAGCCGAAGGCCTTTGGCGGCGAGATCGGCACGGTGCTCGGCAGCAATGCCACGCACGAGGTCAATGCGCAGATCCAGGGCACGAAAGACCGCTTCAGCTATTACCTGTCGGGCGTGTTTGCCGAGAACAACCTCGGCATTGAAAACCCCACCGGCAACCGCAACGCCACGCACGACCACACCACGCAAAACAAGTCGTTCGGCATGCTGTCGTACCTGCTCGACAACGACAGCCGCGTGAGCTTCATGTTCGGCACATCGAACGGCCGTTTCCAGATTCCGACGCGACCGGGCCTGACGCCGAAATTCACGCTCGATGGCGCGGTGCCGCCGGCGTCGGAAGCCCTCAACGCCAATCAGCGTGAGAAGACCGACTTCCAGATTCTGACGTATCAGCAGAAGGTGTCGCCCAAGCTCGACTACCAGGTGTCGGTCTTCCGCCGTGTCAGCCGCATCGATTACATGCCCGATCCGATCGGTGATCTCGTCTACAACGGCGTGGCCGCCGACATTACCCGCCGCAACGAGGCTTACGGCGTGCAGGGCGATGCGAGCTACAAGCTGACCGACAAGCACACGCTGCGTGCCGGTGTGTTCGTTCAGCGCGAGCGCTACGTGGCCAACAACACCGCCAGCGTGTTTGCCGCCGACGACTCTGGTGCGCAGACCAGCACCACGCCGTTCACCATCGTCGACAACCACAGCGGCAGCGGCACGACCCTGGGCGTCTACCTGCAGGATGAGTGGAAGCCCACCGACAAGCTCACCGTCAACTACGGCGCGCGCTACGACCGCGTCAACACCATCGTCAGCGAGCAGCAACTGAGCCCGCGCCTTGGCCTGACGTACGACCTGACGCCGCGTACCCGCGTGCATGCCGGCTTCGCGCGCTACTTCACGCCGCCGCCCACGGAGAAGTTCGACACCACGTCGGTGCAGGCCTTTGCAGGCACGACCAACGCGCTGCCGTCGGACGCCAACACGGCCGTCAAGTCGGAGCGTTCGAACTACTTTGATCTGGGGATTTCGCACCAGCTCACGCCGCATCTGACGCTGGGTCTGGATGCGTATTACCGCGACGTGCGCCATCTGCAGGACGAAGGGCAGTTCGGCAACGCGCTGCTGTACTCGGCGTTCAATTACGAGCGTGGCCGGATCTACGGGCTGGAAGGCAGTGCGAACTATCGCAACGGCAACTTCGGGGCATACCTGAATCTGGCCGTGTCGCGCGCGCAGGGCAAGGGCATCGAGACCGGCCAGTTCAACTTTGGTGCCAACGAGCTGGCCTATATCAACAGCCATTGGGTCAACCTCGATCACGACCAGCGCCTGACCGCGTCGGCTGGCGTGTCGTACCGGTATTCCGGCACGACGTATACGAGCGATGTGCTGTTCGGAACGGGCTTGCGTAACGGCTTTGTCAACACCGACCACCTGCCGGCCTACTGGCAGATGAACGTGGGCGCCGCCCGCGACTTCAACCTGCCGACGCTGGGCAAGTTCAAGACGCGCCTGACCGTGCTGAACATCTTCGACCGCAGCTACCAGTTGCGCGACGGCACGGGCATCGGCGTGGGGGCGCCGCAGTTTGCACCGCGCCGTACGTTCCTGTTGTCGGTCAGCAAGCCGTTCTAAGCAAATCGGGCCAGCACATGTGGCTGGCCCGATCTTCCATCCCATCGTCATCACATGGGCGGGACCATCCCGTCCTTGCCGACCAGCACCCGTTGTGCAACCAGCGTGCCCTGCGCATCAGCGCGCACGAACATGACGACGTGCGCACCGGCTTTCAGGTCATCGCGCCGACCCGGCTCGAAGGTGACGATCGGCACTTGCGGCGGCACCACGATGCGCTGCTCCCCATCCTTGTATTTGACCGACAGCGTGCGGCCCTGCGCGCCGGTGACGGCGCCTGCCTGTTCGACCGTGCCGTTGGTCATGCTGCTGTTCGGCCCCAGGTCGTATGGGCGGTGGCCGTCTCCGGTGCCGCGCATGGCTTCCGGAAACACGTGCACTTCCAGCGCGCGCAGCGTGCCGTCCGGTTCCTTGACGGCGGCCGTGCCGATATAGCTGCCCGCGCGAATGGCCGACGGCTCGATCGGCGCAACTTGCGTGATGTTGAGGTCCACAGGCAGCGTCACGGTAGCCTTGTTGCCGGAGGTGTCGGTCACGTCGACAGCCGTGCTGTGGACCGCATTGATGGTGGCCCGCACACGCGTGGGCGCGGCGGTATTTTGTGCGGATGCGGCGAGTGGAAGGACAGCAGTCACAAGGGCGACAACTGCAGCAGTACGGGCAGAAAAGCGTAGAGGGGTCATTGGGCAGGCGCGTGTGGTTCACCCAAACGTGGGCGCGGCGGGCCAGCGTGCGCGCGTATCCGCGAAGAGCTGGTCCGCCGCCAGTCTAGACCGGACCGCGTTCGCGTGCAGGGCGGTCCGCATTCATCGGCCCCAACTCAACTGCGATGCTGGCCCGGCACGCGTTTGCCCTTGTACGTCGGGCGGCTGCGGCGCATGTTGTCGGACCAATCCGTGCCGCCGCCCGTGGGCGAATGCACCGGCACGTCGCGGCTGCCGGGTTGCGGGTCGATCGGCGCTTCGTCGAGTTCGACCGCGTCGGGGGCATCTGCGTCATCGTTTTCACCGGCCAGGCCTGTGGCGTGTTCGAAGTTCTCGTCGTCGATGGGGGTGTCGACTTCGGGGTCATGCACGTCGCGTATGGCGTCGGGCATCAGGTCGCCGCCTTCGCGTATGACGGGTTCGTGCCCAGCGGCGCGGCGCTCGCCGGTACCGGTGGAATCGGTGTCGCTGTCGAGGTTGACGTCGCCAAGGTCCGCGCCGGCTGTGCGGTTGGCGGCGTTGCCGTGCGGATGGACCGCGGGATCGTCGTCAAAGCGGTCCTCAACGTCACTGCCCAGGCCCGGCCCGCCGACCACGTCGCTGCCCGAGTCCGAACTGTCGGAGGGCCCCAGGGCATCGGTGCCGTGGCCCTTGCCGGTTTGTGCGGGTGCTTCGCCGGTGCGATACAGGTTGCTCGTTGCCATGTGGATTCTCCATGCGTGCTTGTGCGCCAAGGCGCGACACAGCCAATGCAGCAAGGCAGATACCTGCGTGCGGCGCAGGCCGCGTACGCCAGCGCATTGTTTTGGCGGCACGCTCGTTGCGACCCATTCGGCGCGGACGGGCCGTCCGTAACCGAAACCAGGAGGCTGACGATGAAGCAACACGCACAGCAACCGCACAAGCCCGCTGCACAGGCGGGAGAAAAAGCGGGGCAACGAAAGAGCGAAAGCAAGAAGGGCGAGCACAACGCGCAAGCGCAGCAAGCGCGCGGGGTTGCCAAGGAGCGCACTTCAATGCAGCACGGCACCGACCAATCGGCGAAACGCCCGATGCGGGCCCCCGCGGAGGACGGCCGTGCTGCCGCGCAAGAGGGGCAATTGCCACAAAACCAGCAGCGTCTGGGGCAGCACCAGAACAGCCGGAAACAGCCATGAGCGCCACCAGGAAACCTCGTGGTGACGACCAAGCCGAGGCGCCTTCGGGTGACGCCGTCAGGCCCGTCGTGCCGGCCATCCCCAGCGAAAGCGGCGTCGGCGAGGAAGACCCGGGCGACTTCGAGAACGCGTCGATTCGCTCGGACGACGGGAAGCGCCCCAGCGTGCCGCCGCGTAAGCCAGGGGAGCGGGGCTGACAGCGTTCGCACCTTTCTTCAGCCGCGCAATGTCCCGCGCGGCTGAGCCCAGTTTGCCACCCAGCGCCACATCGCCGGCCATGCGGGTCGCTGCGTGCGAAGCGCCGGCGCGACCACGCGCAGGTGTGCCCCACTGCGCGTATCGGCGTGCAGGTGCCACCATCCGGACATTTCCACCACATGCGCGTGGCCCGCGCCCAGCGCGTAGTGCTCGGTCGTGCCCCGCGATGGCGGTTCGAGGTGCAAGCTCCCTTCCAATGCCACGAGTGTGGTTCTGGCCGCCAGCCAGTGCAGGCCCGTCTGGCCAGCGCCAAGCGCCAGCCATTCGGGTTCCGGTGTGGGTGCCGCTGTAGTCATGTCGATCTCCTGAACATGGCTCCAGCGTAGGCACGCGGCTCAATGCGCAACAGACACAGAACTGGCAATGTGCGGCGCAACAGGCGTGCTCTTGTGACAATCTGTTGCGGTACAGTTTGACGTCGTCTGTATCTGTTGCGGTCACGGTCTTGCCGGCATGATGTGCTGGACACCTCTCCTTGCCGCTTGCTGCCGCCCGCCGCTCCTTGCCGCCATGTCCGTCACCGAGTTGACTCCCCCGCCCGCGCAGCCGCTGTACCGGACGCTTGCCGATCATTACCTCGGCGCGATCCGCAGTGGGGTGTTGGCGCCGGGGGAGCGCATGCCGTCGGTACGCATGCTGATGCGCACGCACGCCGTCAGTCTGTCGACTGCGCTGCAGGTATGCCGGCATCTGGAGGCGGAAGGCTGGCTCGAAGCGCGTGAACGCTCGGGTTACTTTGTGCGCCAGCCGCGCCGGGCGCTGCTCGCGCCGGTGAAGGAACCCGAGGTGTCGACGCCGGATCCGGCGGCCTACGTGGGCGTGCATGCGCGCGTGTCGGCCATCGTGGCACGCGGGCAGCAAGCCACAGTGCATGTCGATCTATCCGGCGCGAGCGGGGCGGCCGCGTTGTATCCGGCAGCGGCGCTCAACCGGATTGCGTCGCAGGTGCTGCGGCGGTATCCGCTGCTGCTGACACAGGCCGTCATCCCGAACGGCCATCCTGAATTGCAGACTGCCGTGGCGCGCCGCGCGCTCGACATGGGCGTGCAGGTCGCGCCGGACGACGTCATCGTCACCCACGGCTGTATCGAGGCGGTCAACCTGGCATTGCGCGCGGTGGCCCAGCCGGGCGATACGGTGGCGGTGGAGTCGCCGACCTACTACGGGCTGCTGCAGGTGCTGGAAAGCCTCGGCATGCGCGCGGTGGAAATTCCTACCAGCCCGCGCACCGGCATGTCGCTGGAAGCGCTGGAGATGGCGGTGCAGGCCTACGGCAACATTCGCGCCGTGGTGGTGGTGCCCAATCTGCAGAATCCGCTCGGCAGCATCATGCCCGACGCCGCCAAGCGCCGGATGGCGGCCTTTTGCGATGCCAACCGCATCGCGCTTATTGAAGACGATACCTACAGCGCGCTCGGCGACAGCCCCACGCCGCTCAAGGCGCTCAAGGCATGGGACCGCACGGGCAACGTCATCTACTGCGCGTCGTTGAGCAAGGTGCTGGCACCCGGCCTGCGCCTGGGCTGGATGGCGGCCGGCCGCTGGCAGGGGCGCGTACAGATGCTGAAGTTTGCGCAATCGCGGCCGAACGATTCGTGGTCGCAGGTGCTGACGGGGCGTTTTATCGCCTCGGGTGCGTACGACCGTCACCTGCGTACGCTGCGCCAGACGTTGCGCGAACAGCGCGAGCGCATGGCTGAATCGATCGCGGGATGCTTCCCCGCAGGCACGCGGTTGTCAGTGCCGTCAGGCGGGTTGGCGATGTGGGTGGAGCTGCCAGCCAACGTGTCGTCGATGGAACTGTTCGATGCGGCGCTGGCACAGGGCATCCGGATTGCGCCGGGGACGATGTTCTCGAACCTGAACCGCTTCGATCATTTCTTCCGCATCTGCTTCGGGCTGCCGCCTTCGGCCAACCTCGAAGCTGCGCTTGCCACGCTGGGCCGGCTCACGCAGGAACTGGCCGAGCGCTGACGAATCGCCTTACCGGCACCACGCCGGCACAGCAGAGGGTGTTTCCAGACCCTGCACGCTCTGCGCAATCTGTTGCGACCACTGTTGCACGAGGCGTTGCGTGGATGACACCACCGCATTCACGCCAGCGTCTGTATCCGTGCCGGCAGGTTGCCCATTCACGGACAGCGCTAGCGTCGACTGGCAGGTGAGCGCGGCGGCGCTCGCGCCTTGGGCGGCCGCATCGCGCGATACGCGCCACGTCACCAGTGCGGTCACGCCTTGTCCGGGCCGCGCGTCGTAGCTGCGCATCTCGGCACCGATGCGGTAGAGCGGCACGCCCGCCGGCGCGGCAGCACCACCCACGTCCACCGCAGACAACGTCGCTGCCAGGTTGGCAGACAGCGCATCGCGCAGTTCCGAACCGAACGGCGCCGCCCAGCGTTGCTGCTCAAGCGCCACCACTTCGCTGTCGGACGTACGCAGCACGATCTGCGGCTTGTCCAGGCGATCGGGCACCCGCACGCCTGAGAGGCGGAAGGCGCGCTGGAAGCGGCCGGTGTCCGTGGCTTCGGGGCGCACCGACAGCGTGTGTAATGTCGGCTCGGGCGAGGCGCACGCGCCAACCAGCAAAGCCACGGCGGCGGCGCCCATCAGGCGGAAGGAACAAGACAGCATCGTCGTTTTCATCAACATCATTGCGCGTCCTTTGCCTTGCCGCGGATCAGCGCTTCCGGGTGGCGGTCCAGATAGTCGGTCAGCACGCGCACGGACGCGGCGGCCTTGGCCACCTGTTCCAGCGTGTCGCGCGCGTTGCGTTGCAGCGGTGCATCGTCGGAGAACACCTGGCGCGCAGAATCCAGCGTGCGGCGCGCCTCGGCCAGCGTTTCCTTCATCTGCGGGGCGAGGTCGCTGTTGACGGTCTTGGCCAGTTGCTCGGTCTGCTTGAGCGTGGCATCGAGCGTGGTCAGCGTGCGATGGACGTCCTGTCCGATCTGCTCGAACGGCACCTTGTTCAGCTTCTTGGCGATGCCGGCAATCTGCGCTTCGATATCGTCCGTCGGGTTGTCGGCAGTCGGGAACACATACGCACCGTCGCGATCGCGCATGCCGAAGCGCGGCGCGGTCTTCTCGCGCTCGGCCGTGTCGATGAAGTCGAGGTTCACGAACTGCTGGCCCGTCAGCAGGCTCGCGCTCTTCAGCTGCGCGCGCATGCCGTTCTTCACCAGCGCGTCGAACTGCGTGCGGACATCTTCGGCGGCGTGCTGCGGGTTGTCGTCGCGGATGTCCATGCCGAAGCGGGTGGGGTACAGCGTGGCCGTGACCGGCAGCACGAACTCGTGGCGCTTCTTGCTGTAGTGGATGCCGATCGACTTGATCTCGCCCACGTTGATGCCCTTGAACTCCACCGGCGCGCCTACGTTGAGCCCGCGCAGCGAGCGGTGGAAGTACATCACCACGGTCTGCGACAGGTGTTCAGGGTCTTTCAGTGCCATGGTCTCATTGCGCACTAGCTGGAACTCGGCGTCGGAGGCGGCCGTCTCGTGATCGGCTTCTTCGGGCGTCTGGAACGCGATGCCGCCGAGCGCCACGGTCAGCAGCGATTGTGTATCGACCTTCAGTCCGTTGGCGTCGAGCTTGAGATCGATACCGCTGGCGTTCCAGAACCGCGTGCCGCGCGCCACGAACTTGTCGAACGGCGCGTTGACGAAGATGTGCAACGTCACGCCCTTGCCGTCGGTGTCGATGTCATAGGCGGTGACCTGGCCCACACGCACGCGGCGGAAATACACCGGCGCGCCGATATCGAGCGAGCCCAGGTCGGGCGCATGCAGCGTGAACTGTTTGCCCGGCGCATCCGCGGAGATGGCCGGCGGTGTATCGAGGCCCTTGAAGGTGGATTTCTTCTCCTGTGAGCTGCCGCCGTCCACGCCGATGTACGCGCCGGAGAGCAGCGTGCCGAGCCCCGAGATGCTGCCGGCCGCCACGCGCGGGCGCACCACCCAGAACCGCGTGTCGGACGCGGCAAACGCCTTGCCGTCATGCGTGAGTTCGATCAGCACCACGGCGCCAGAGCGGTCGTCGGTGAGCCCCACTGCCTTGACCACGCCGATATCGACGCTCTTGTATTTCACGCGCGTCTTGCCTGCCTCAATGCCCTCGGCCGAGCTGAACGTGACAGTCACTTGCGCGCCGCGCGCCAGGATCACGCGCGCCATGAGCGTGGCGCCCACCGTAAGCGCCACGATCGGCACCAGCCAGATCAGAGAGGGCAGCCAGCGCTTGCGCTTCATGCGGCGCGGCGCGGGAATGTTTTCGTTATCGACGGGGTCGGTCATACATCGGTCTCTTCGGGATCGGGCTCGTCGATGACGTCCCAGATCAGGCGGGGATCAAAACAGCGGGCGGCGAACATGGTCAGTACCACCACGGCGGCAAACGGGCCGACACCAGGGCCGGGTTTGATGATGGCCAGCGTCGACAGGTGCACAAGGCCTGCGAGCAGCGTCACCACAAATACATCGAGCATCGACCAACGGCCGATGATTTCGACCAGCGCATACAGGCGCGTGCGCAGTCGCGGGTTCCAGCGCCAGCGTTGCTGCACCGAAAGGCACAGCACCGCCAGGATGCCGAGCTTGGCCAGCGGCACCAGAAAGCTTGCGATGAACACGATGATGGCCAGGTGCCATGACCCCGACGTCCAGAGGTAGACGATCCCGCTCATGATCGTGTCCTGCTGTGTGCCGAGCAGGGTGTCGGTAATCATCACGGGCAGCAGGTTGGCGGGCAGGTACATGGCGGCGGCCGCAATCAGCAGCGCCCAGCAGCGCGCCAGGCTGTCGGGCTTGCGTACGTGCATGGGCGACATGCAGCGCGGGCAGACCGGCGCTGCGGCGGTGTCGTCCGGCGCGTATTCGCGCGTGAGCACCGCTTGCGTGGCGGCCCTGGAGTCGGGCATGCGCGCCAGCAGGCCGCAGCGTTCGCATGTCACCAGGCCGTGTGCGGCGGCCCGCAGCGGGCGGCCCTCTTGACCGGGTTGCGCCGGTGCAGGCGTGGTGGCGCTGTTCATGGGCGATCCTCGCCGGGGCGGGCCGCGGCGTCCATGCCAGTCGGCGCGTCGACGTGTGAGCCCGGCGGCAGCGTCAGGCCGATCTCGCGCCAGAACGGTCGCAGGTCGATCGACAACGCCACCGTCAGGAACACGGTGAGCGCGGCAAATGCCCACAGGCCCGCATCGGCTTCCAGCGACACCATGCGCGCCACTTTGATGAGCGCCACCACCACGCCCAGCATGAAGATCTCGACCATTGCCCACGGGCGGATCAGCGCTGCCGCGCGCAGCACCAGCGCTGCGGCCGGATGCTGCCGCCCACGCACTCGCGCAATAAGCAGCGGCGCCAGCACCGACATGTACATCAGGGGGAAGAACACCGTGGTGAGCGCCACCAGCACGGCAGCGAACAGCATGTCGTAGTCGTACAGCGCCACGATGGCGCCCCACAGCGTGGTGGCGTGCCGGTTGCCGCCGCCGTTCATCTCGGCAATCGGGAAGATGTTCGCGACGACGTAGACGATGATGCCCGTCAACACCAGCGGCAGCAGCACCGAGAGCCGCTCGCTCTGGTTGCGGTACAGCTTGACGCCGCAGCGCGTGCAGTGCGCCTCTTCATCCAGCGCAATGACTTCGTGGCGATGGAGGGTGTCGCAGTGCTCGCACGCGATCCAGGCATCGGGATCGCCCGGCAGCGGCAGGGCGACCGGGGCGGCCTTGGCGTCGGGGGTGTCGCCCGCTGCGCGCCATGACTGGGGCAGCGGGAAGGGAAATTTCACGTTTGACGGCTCCATCGTCGGGCTGAGGGCGCGGTGGCAGCGTTGGACAGGCATGCGACGGCGCACCGACAGTCGGGCAGGCGATTGTACATACACAGTTGAATGTATAGCTGAGTGCGGCCCGCCGCATGTTGACGCACGGTCTCAAGCAAATATCCAGCCAATCGGTTCGCTCGATACTGCGCGGCGTGACGGCGGAACGGGCCTTGCTGCAGCGGACGGGGCACGTCCTCAACCTCAAAGGAGCAATTCATGACGTATCTCAGAGCCTCTTCTCTTGTCGTCGCGCTGGCGCTGGCTGGCGGCACCGCGGCGGCGTATGCCCAGACAGGGGGCGCCCCATCCAACAGTACGGCGGGCGGGGGCAGCATGTCTGCGGCGGGTGGTGCCGGCACCGACGCAACTGCAAGTGGCATGGGCGACAGCACCGCCAACGGCAGTTCAGCCAACAGCGGCCGGGACACCTCGCGCAACCGCAACGCCACCGGTAAGCAAGGGCGCTCTGGCAATACGCGCTCGGGTTCGAGTGGCAGCTATGGCGGCTGTGCCAACGATTCAACGGGCAGTACGACCGGCGGCGGCTCGGGCGGAGTGGGCGTAGGCGCCCCTGGCGCCGGCGCGGCGATGGGCGGACCGGGTGGCGGTGGTGGCGGTGCTGCCGGTTCAGGCGGTGCGGGTGCCGGTGCGGGTGGCGCAGGCGCCGGTGGGGCGGCGGGCGGCAGTGCCGGCGGAGGCAGCCGCTAGCCGCGCCCTGACCTGCTGCTAACGCAGTTGTGCCGCGTGGTGCAGCAGGTGGTCTTCGATGAAGGTCTCGATGAAGTAGTAGCCGTGGTCGTACCCGGGGTGGCGGCGCAGTTGCAGCGGTTGCCCGGCTGCGGCGCATGCGGCCGCGAAGTCATCCGGGTACAACTGCTCTGCGAGGAATTTGTCGGCTTCGCCCTGATCGATCAGGATGCCGCGCGGGAAGGGGCACGACGCCTGCCGCATCAACTGCGTGGCATCGTGCGCTGCCCAGGCGGTGCGATCGTCCCCGAGATACCCGGTGAATGCCTTGATGCCCCACGGGCACACAGACGGATGCGCGATGGGCGCAAACGCAGACACCGAAGCAAAGCGTTCCCGATGGCGTAGCGCCAGCGTCAACGCGCCGTGGCCGCCCATCGAGTGCCCAAAGATGCCAATGCGCCCGGCCGCCACCGGAAAGACCACGCGCGCGATGTGGTGCAGTTCGTCGGCGATATAGCTTTCCATGCGGTAGTGCTCGCGCCATGGCGCCTGCGTGGCGTCCAGATAGAAGCCGGCGGCAATGCCGAAATCCCAGCTGTCGGTTTCGCCGGGGGCGTTCGCGTCGCGCGGGCTGGTGTCGGGCGCGATGAGGATGAGCCCCTCGCGTGCTGCCACGCGCTGCGCACCGGCCTTGATGGCGAACGTCTCTTCCGTGCACGTCAGGCCCGCCAGATAGAACAGCGCGGGGCAGCTCGTGCCTGCCAGCGCCTGGGGCGGCAGGTAGACCGAGAAGCGCATCGGCAGCCCGATCGCCGTCGAGGCATGCCGATAGAAGCGCTGCACGCCACCAAAGCAGGCGTGTTCGGAAAGCAGTTCAAGTGCCGGTACCGGGATCGTCATCGCGTGGCTCCATCCCCAAGGATCAATACAACACGACCGAACGGATCGACTCACCGCGCTTCATCAGCTCGAAGCCTTCGTTGATGCGCTCCAGCGGCAGCGTGTGCGTGATGAGGTCGTCGATGTTGAGCTTGCCTTCCATGTACCAGTCGACGATCTTGGGCACGTCGGTGCGGCCGCGGGCGCCGCCGAATGCGGAGCCCTTCCACTCGCGGCCGGTCACGAGCTGGAACGGGCGCGTGCTGATCTCCGCGCCGGCTTCGGCCACGCCGATGATGATCGATTGGCCCCAGCCCTTGTGGCAGCACTCAAGCGCCTGGCGCATGACCTTCGTGTTGCCGATGCATTCGAACGAGTAATCCGCGCCGCCATCGGTGAGCTGGATGATGTGATCGACCACGTTCCCCACATCGCTCGGGTTGATGAAATGCGTCATGCCGAATTTGCGTGCCATCGCCTCGCGTGCGGGGTTCAGGTCCACGCCGATGATCTTGTCGGCGCCCACCATCTTCGCGCCCTGGATCACGTTCAAGCCGATGCCGCCCAGACCGAACACGACCACGTTGGCGCCCGGTTCCACCTTGGCCGTGTAGACCACCGCGCCCACGCCTGTGGTGACGCCACAGCCGATGTAGCAGACCTTGTCGAACGGCGCGTCGGGGCGGATCTTTGCCAGCGCAATCTCCGGCACCACGATGTGATTGGCAAACGTGGACGTGCCCATGTAGTGAAACAGCGGCTTGCCATCGAGCGAGAAGCGCGACGTGCCGTCCGGCATCAGGCCCTTGCCCTGCGTGGCACGAATGGCCTGGCACAGGTTCGTCTTGCGCGACAGGCAAAACTTGCACTGGCGGCATTCCGGCGTGTAAAGCGGGATCACGTGGTCGCCGGCTTTCAACGATGTGACTCCTGCTCCCACCTCAAGGACCACCCCTGCGCCCTCATGCCCGAGGATCGCCGGGAAGATGCCTTCCGGGTCTGCGCCCGAGAGCGTGTAGTAGTCCGTATGGCAGATGCCGGTCGCCTTGATCTCGACGAGCACCTCGCCGGCACGCGGGCCTTGCAGGTCCACTTCTTCCACAGTGAGCGGAGCACCGGCTTTCCAGGCGATGGCGGCTTTGGTTTTCATGCGCATTCCTTTTTTTGAAGTGGAGCCTGCCCGACGTGGGCAGTGTAGGGAGGGCGATTGTAGAACGTTGCCTGCCCCGGCAACGTGACAACAACGTCATGTTCGACAAATCAGACTTCAGATTCTCTTACAACGGCCGTTTCTTGTGCGACGGCAGGCCGACAGGGCCGCGTGCCGCATGCCTTACATGGTGGAACCCCTGCCATGGGCGTCGTAGTAGGAAACCATACCGTGCTTGCATCCATCCGTACTCGCATTTTGCTGACCTGCGTTGCCATCGTGGTCGGCGCATTGACCTTTGCCGGCGGTCTCAACTATCTCGTGACGCGCTCGTACAACGACGAGTCCATCCGCCAGAACCTGCAGTCCGTCGCGCGGGGCCACATCGCTGGCATCGACGACTGGGTGGCGTCCAAGACGCAGATGATGGTGTCGCTGCAAGACGTGGCGGTGTCTGCCGATCCGATTCCGGTCTTCAAGGCCGTGCACAAGGCTGGCGGCTTCATTAACGTCTATGTTGGCTATCCCGACAAGTCGTACAAATTCTCGAACCCCGAAGGCATTCCGCCGACGTATGACCCGACCGCGCGCCCCTGGTACAAGCAGGCGGTGGAGGCGGGCAAGCCTGTGGTGACGCCGCCGTACGTGAGCGCCAGCACCGGCCAGCTCGTGGTGACTTTCGCAGTGCCCATTCTGGACGGCGGCACGCTCAAGGGCGTGATTGGCGGCGACGTGGCAATGGACAGCGTGATCGCCAACGTGAAGGCCATCCATCCGACGCAGGCGAGCTTCGGTTTCCTCGTCAACGCTGCGGGCAAGATCGTTGCGCACCCGAATGACAAACTCACGCTCAAGCCGGCAACTGAGCTGGCGGCAGGGTTGAACGAAGCCACGCTGGCATCGCTGGCACAAGCCGAGAAGCCCGTGGAAGTGCCGGTGGATGGGGCGTCCAAGCTGCTCTACCGCCAGGGCGTGAAGGGCACCGACTGGGGCCTGGTGGTGGCGCTGGACAAGTCTGACGCCACCGCTGGCATGCGCTCGCTCGTGATGACGTCGATTGGCGCGCTGGTGGGCGTGGCCATCGTTGCAGCACTCATCGTCGGTGCAATGACGGCACGCGCGTTCCGCCGCCTGTCGATGATCCGCGATGCCATGGACGACATCGGCTCGGGCAGCGGCGACCTCACCAAGCGTCTGCCGTCGGACGGCGAAGACGAAGTCGCGCAGATCGCCCGTTCGTTCAATGCGTTTGCCGACAAGCTCACGGCGGTGATGCAGCAGATCCGCCTGGGCAGCGATTCGGTGCGCTCGGCAGCGCAGGAAATTGCCGCCGGCAACGCAGACCTGTCGCAGCGCACGGAAGAGCAGGCCAGCTCGCTGGAAGAAACGGCGTCGAGCATGGAAGAACTGACGAGCATCGTGAAGCAGAACGCCGACAACGCGCGTCAGGCCAGCCAGCTTGCCGTCACGGCGTCGGACGTGGCCACGCGCGGCGGCAACGTGGTCGGCCAGGTTGTGCAGACCATGGGCGGCATCAACGAGAGCAGCAAGAAGATCGCCGACATCATCGGCGTGATCGAGAGCATCGCCTTCCAGACCAACATCCTGGCGCTGAACGCGGCGGTGGAAGCCGCGCGTGCCGGCGAGCAGGGCCGCGGATTTGCCGTGGTGGCCAGCGAAGTGCGCAGCCTGGCGCAGCGTTCGGCCGGTGCGGCCAAGGAAATCAAGGCGCTGATCAGCGATTCGGTGGATCGTGTGAGCAACGGCACGGCGCTGGTGGATCAGGCCGGCGTGACGATGGCCGAGATCGTCGATGCAGTGAAGCGCGTGACCGACATCATGGGCGAGATTTCATCAGCGTCGGAAGAGCAGAGCAGCGGCATCGAGCAGGTCAACCAGGCCGTCAACCAGATGGACCAGGTGACGCAGCAGAACGCCGCGCTGGTCGAGCAGGCGGCTGCCGCTGCGGAATCGCTGGAGGAACAGGCCCACAACCTGAACGAGGCAGTGGGGCAGTTCCGCTTGTCGCACTAAGTGCATTAACTGCACCACGTTGTCGCGTTACGGTGCCGGGGCGGCGTTTGTTGCCTCGGCCTTTGCCTTGTCCTGCGCTTCGGCCAGCGCCACGTCGGCAGCTTGCGCGCGCTGCATGGCTGGCCGCGCCATGACGCGGTCAATATAACCGCGCACCAGCGGTGTTTCCGGGATGAGCTTGAACATCGTCGTCCAGCCCAGCGCCGCACCCCACAGCACATCCGCCGCGGTAAAGCGCTCACCCAGCAGGTAAGGGCCTTTCTCCAGCTGGGCTGTCAGCGTGCCAAGCATGGTGTCGAAGTTGCCATACGGTGACATCGAATACGCTGCCGGTTCGCGTTTCATCGAGCGGTCGACGATGGCCGGCTCGAAGCACGCGCCGTAGAACGCCATCCAGCGCAGGTACGCACCGCGCAGCGGATCACCCACCGCCGGCGATAGCGCGGCCTCCGGATACAGCTCCGCCGCATACAGATACACCGCTACCTGCTCGGTGATGACCGCATCGCCGTGACATAGCGTCGGCACCTTGCCCAGCGGATTGATGGCAAGAAACTCCGGGCTCCTGTGCTGGCCGGTCGTCAGGTCGAAGGCATGCACCTCGTAGTCGGCGCCGAGTTCTTCGAGCAGCATGCGCGCGCCCCGCGAGCGGCTGCGTGGCGAGTGGTACAGAGTCAGGTGGCGGTCTTGCGGCATCGTCGTCTCCGATGTGCGGTGCCATGGGTGGATGACAGCTTGCCACTGTAGGCGGTCGATCCGGCTCCGTCTTGGAAAAATGCGCTGCGGCGGTGCATCATCGCGGCATTGTTTCCGCCGCTGCCGATTCCATGAACGATCTGCGTGACGTTGCCGGCAAGCCAGACACACGCGACTCCCGCCGCCTTGTGGGGAAGGCGCCTGCGGAGTATTGAGTATCGGCGCGCCAACCAGGCCTGGCGCGCCCAGCACATCAATCCGCCGCGAGCGCCACGTCTGGCGACGCAGGCGGGCGGTCCGCCATCACGCAGTTGCGCCCCGCCAGCTTGGCAGCATAGAGCAGATGGTCTGCCCGCCGCAGCAGCGGCTCCAGTTCGGGGCCATCCGCCGCGGGCGCTGCCGCCACGCCAAAGCTGGCCGTCATGCTGCAGGGCAGATCGGTGCCGGTGGGCACTGTCACCTCGGCAATGCGATGGCGCAGATGATCGGCCACCGCGCGCGCCTGCGCGAGGCTGTCCGCCCACACCATCACTGCGAATTCCTCGCCGCCGATGCGCGCCACCATGTCGGCGGACGGGCCTTCAGAGCGGCACAGTCTTGCAACGGTGCGCAGCGCTTCATCGCCCACGGCGTGGCCGTACGTATCGTTGATGCGCTTGAAGTGGTCGATGTCGAACATGATCAGTGCAATGAGCCGCGCCTTCGGCTGCGGCGATTTGCACATCGCGCCGGCGCGGTCTTCAAAGGCGCGACGGTTGAGCAACTGGGTGAGCGGGTCGGTCTCGGCCATGCGCGAGAGTTCCTGCATCAGGTGCGCGCGTTCCACCTCCAGCCGGCGGCGCTCGATGCTATTGATGCGCAGCACGCGGATCGCGTCGAACATCGCTCGGATCTCGCGCCGCGCAAAGTCGGTCGGGATGTGCACACTCAAGTTGCCTCGCGCAATCCCGTCGATCAGCCGCGTGGCGTTGACAAACGGCCTCACCACGTTGCGGCGGAACGAAATCATCATCCATGCCAGCGCGCCCAGCACCGACACCACGGCGCCTGCCGAGCCGATGAGCACCAGCAGCATCGCGCGCCGATGTTGGCGGATGTCGTCATCCGCCAGGCGCAGCACGATGTCGCGGAAATCCGTAGTGGCGCGCATGGTGGGCACGTAGCGCTCGGCAAATGCGGCGGGGGTGATATCGACGCCGCCGGGCTGGCTGGCCTTGGCGCGCACGGCAGCCACATAGCGCAGCCCGTCGCCGAAGTACTGGGCGCCGAGCGTGGCCAAGGCGTGCTGGTTCAGTGCCGAATGCGCACCCACGCGGGTCTCGATCATGCTGCGCAGCTGGTCAATACGGCCTTGCGTGCGTTCGATTGCAAGCTGCTCGTCAAACGTGAGCATGCGGTGCATGGCCAGCGCACCGGTAAAGCGCGAACCGAGCTGGCCCGCGTATTCACGTAGATCGGCCGACAGCCGCGCCAGCGTCAGGCAATTGAGCACGTCGGGATCGCCGCGCGTGATGTTGGCCGTGCGCGCGTTGACGATGGGCAGGAATTCCGGGATGACCGCGATCATGCGGTTCACGCCATCGGCCAGGTCGTCGCTGCTGCGTGAGCGCAGGGGCAGGGCGGTCAGCCGGTCGATGTTGGCGCGCGCGGCGGCCAGATGCGTCTGGGCGCGGCGCGCGGCCTTGATGTCGGTTTCGCAGCCTGGGCAATGTTCAGGGCCCAGCGCGTCGAGCAATTGGGCGACGTGTTCGTCGCTGACGGCGCGCATGCGTTGCAGGGCCGCGCTGCGCTCGGCCGGCACCGGCAAGTCTTCGCCGAGCACGCCGTTGGTCGGGCCGCGTTCGGCTGAAACCTTCTCCATGGCCAGCAACGTCATGCGCAGCACCTGGACGCTGCGGGCGGAATCGTCGGCACGGCCGTAGGCCAACCATGCGTAGCCCAGCAGCCAGCACGATAACGACAACACCGGAACGAGGACGATGGCGACGCTGGCGCCAAAGCGCCTGTCCATCGACGTTTCAGAAGACATGAACGGAGTGGTGGAACGTCTTGGCGGGCGGTTGGGCGGCCCGGAAGGCGGTTGCGAACGGGTTGCACAGGAGGTGCCGGCGCACGTTGCCGCGTGCAGTACACATTTCTGGCTAACGGCAGCATCGGAAGCTTCTTTACCGTGCCATTGGAGCCGCGCCACGAGCGCGGACTGCAAACAAATGCAAAAGGATTTTTTACGGAATGTTCAGGCCGGAGCCCTGAAAAAAGGGCTGGGCGGCCGGGTTGTTGCCACGGCATGGCACGAGATGGCGCCGCGCGCATCTCGTGCCTGGATGAGCATCGAACGATTCGGGCGGGCCGACTACTTGACCGCCACCTCGGAGTGCACCACTTCCGGCGCCTTTGCGAAGAACGGGCCGACCAGCTTGCGCCATTCCTGGAAATCGTCGGACTCGCGAAAATCGACCATATGGTCTTCCACGGTGTTCCAGCGTACCAGCAGCACGTAGCTGGTGTCGCGCTCGACGATGTGGTGCAGCTCAGCGCCGTGGCAGCCCTTGGCGCGCGCAAACAGCGGCAGGGCTTGCTGGACGGCGGCTTCAAACTCGCGTTGCTTGCCGGCGAGAATTTCGATGTGGGCCATTTCGAATACCACGTTGTGCTCCGTTTGGTTGGATGGGGAGAAGACTATAGCCGGTATAGCTGGCAATCCTCGGTGCCATGGCGGGCCGGCATCGGGGTCGTTCGACAGTGCGGGCGCCAACCTTTGGTTGGCTTCGCAAGCCGTGTCCACTTGTGGGCCGCCCCTATGACAACCGCGGCCGCGCGGGCATACTCGGATTCCATTGCCTTGGCCCGGATCCTGCTTGGGCCCTTCAGACGTCACCTCAAGCGAAAGCAATCCATGGATAGCGGAAACGACCACCAGAAATTCTTATACCTCCTGCTGTTCGCCGTCACGCTCGGACTCTGCTGGATCCTCTCGCCGTTCTTTGGCGCCGTGTTCTGGGGTGTCATCCTGGCGATCCTGTTCCAGCCCGTGCAGCGCGCGCTGGTTGCCCGCATGGGCAAGCGGCGCAATCTCGCAGCGCTCGTCACGCTCGCCCTGATCATCCTGATCGTGATCCTGCCCGTCATCTTTGTGGCGGCGACCATCGTGCAGGAGATCGGCGTTGCCTATCAGGAGATTCAGAGCGCGCAGCCGAATTACTCCCGGTACCTTTCGGAAGCGGTTCATGCGCTGCCGACGTGGGTGCAGCAGTTGCTTGCCAAAGCCGGTCTGACCAACATTGCCGGCATCCAGAAGAAGCTGGCCGATGGCGCTGCGCAGATCAGCCAGTTTGCCGCCACGAAGGCGCTGAGCATCGGGCAGAACACGTTCCAGTTCGTGGTGGGTTTTGGCGTGATGCTGTACATGGTGTTCTTCCTGCTGCGCGATGGCACGGAGATCGGCCGCCGCGTGCGCCGCGCGCTGCCGATGGACGAAGAGCACAAGCGCCTGCTGCTGAGCAAGTTCACTACCGTCGTGCGCGCCACCGTCAAAGGCAACATTGCCGTGGCGCTGGTGCAGGGCGCGCTGGGCGGGCTGATCTTCTGGATCCTTGGCATTGACGGCGTGGTGCTGTGGGGCGCGCTGATGGCGTTCCTGTCGCTGCTGCCGGCGATTGGCGCGAGCCTCGTGTGGATTCCGGTCGCGGTCTACTTCCTGATGGTGGGGGCGATCTGGAAATGCGTGATCCTCGTCGCGTTCTGCGGCGGCGTGATCGGCCTCGTCGACAACCTGCTGCGCCCGCTGCTGGTCGGCAAGGACACCAAGATGCCCGACTGGGTCGTGTTGATCTCCACCCTGGGCGGAATGGAGCTGTTCGGCATCACCGGCTTCGTGATCGGCCCGCTGGTCGCCGCATTGTTCATGGCCAGCTGGGACATCTTTGCGCGCGGGCAGAACGAATGATGCTTCGGCCGAATGGGCGGCGCGTCCCGCTCATATGCGCTCGAACCGCAGACCTGCGTGGCGGGTCAGGCGCTCGATAAAGCGTTCATCGAACATCGTGGCCGGCGTCCAGAAACCGCCCGGTCGCCCGATCTTGATGCCGTCTTTCACGTGGTCCAGCGCGAGGCTGGCAGCGGCCTGACCGAGCATCTTGCCGGTCGAGCCGTAGCCCGGGTCGCGATCGCCGGTCACCTTCACGCGCAAGGTGTTGCCTTGATCGGTTCGGCCGAACAGCCGCAGGTCGTAGCGGCCAGCCAGTTGCGCCGCCGGCGTGGGGCCTTCGCCGGGTTTGGGCAACAGAAAGCGCTGCATCACGATGCGAGCGGGCTTGATGACAATGCCCAGCATGAATGCACCCAGGCCGGCCACCATCGTCATGGCTTTCATGCGGCCGCTCAGGCCGTGCCCGGTGATCACCGCTTCGTCATAGAGGAATGGATTGCCATAGGCGTTGCCGGACAAGGCGTTGGAGCGGTGCACCACGCGCTCGTTGATGGCGGCCATGACAAAGGGCGCAATCCACGCATCGAAATCGGCATCGAACGCCGCGCCCCGGACAGAGCGCTGGCGCGCCGTGAAGCCGTGACCCTTGGGGCAGAGCGCATAGGGATCGGCCAGCTCCTTGCGCAAGGCGGGGTCGGCTGCGGCTTCCTGCACGACGTTGATCAGGCTGGCGATCGTGCCGCCCGATGCGCCGCCCTTTAGCGTCTTGACGCGCAACTTCACCTGCGTGGCGGGCGTCCCCCATTGCCGCATGGCGTGTTGCTGCAGAAAGTAGACGCCCATGTCCGACGGCACCGAGTCGAAGCCGCAGCAATGCACGATGCGCGCCCCGGACTGCTGGGCCGTCGCTTCATATGTGCCGAGCATGCGCCTGATCCACTGCGTCTCGCCGGTGAGGTCGCAGTAGTCCGTCCCGCTTTCGGCGCAGACCTTGATCAACGGCTCGCCGTATAGGGCATAGGGGCCGACCGTGGACACCACCACCCGCGTCTGCGCACACAGGGCCTGCAACTGTGCTTCGTTGGCAGCATCTGCCACGATGATCGGGATGGACTCGCCTGCCGCACCCAGCGAACATTTGACCTCCTGGAGCTTCGCTTCGGATCGTCCGGCGATGGCCCAGCGCAGCGTTTCCGCATCCCCCGAAAAGTGTTCGGCCAGGTAGCGGGTCAGGATCTGGCCGACAAAGCTCGTGGCGCCAAACACGACAACGTCATAGTCAGGAGCGGGCATGGGGTCTTCCTTTTTGTTCCATCGTTCGGCAGCAAGCAATAGTGAAGGCGCCGGACCCGTCGAGCAACTCACGGCGCCGGCATCGCTCGACCTGGGCAGATACGCATCCGCCCGGCGTCAGTCCAGGCGTTCGCCAGCCTCCGGCACCTGAAAACTTGTTTCACATTATGGAATTCGCCAGGAATTTCTCCTGCGTGGCCTTCCCGTTTGCTGAAAAACCATTCCGCATTGCAAAATAAATTGTCTATCTCATTGAAAAATAAAGAAAAACTAACTCTTATGTCTTATATAAGACTTTGCTGCGACGCGTCAAAGCCGGCCTACAATAAATCCATGCTGCTCGCTTCGAATTCCGTAGCTGCACACGCAACCGATTCTTCTCAAACGCGCTTTATTTCCAGGAAATTGACATGGCCCAGTATCAAGACGACATCAAGGCAGTTGCCGGTTTGAAAGAGACCCACGGCAGCGCATGGAATGCGATCAACCCCGAGTACGCTGCCCGCATGCGTGCCCAGAACAAGTTCAAGACGGGTCTGGACATCGCCAAGTACACCGCCAAGATCATGCGCGCGGACATGGCTGCCTACGACGCCGATCCGTCCAAGTACACGCAGTCGCTCGGTTGCTGGCACGGCTTCATCGGCCAGCAGAAGATGATCTCCATCAAGAAGCACTTCAACAGCACCGAGCGCCGCTACCTGTATCTGTCGGGCTGGATGGTCGCTGCGCTGCGCTCCGAGTTCGGCCCGCTGCCGGACCAGTCGATGCACGAGAAGACTTCGGTCAGCGCGCTGATTCGCGAGCTGTACACCTTCCTGCGCCAGGCCGATGCACGTGAACTGGGCGGTCTGTTCCGCGAGCTGGATGCTGCCAAGGACGCTAACGCTAAGGCCGCCATCCAGGCAAAGATCGACAACCACGTTACCCACGTCGTGCCCATCATTGCCGACATCGACGCTGGTTTCGGCAACGCAGAAGCCACGTACCTGCTGGCCAAGCAGTTCATCGAAGCGGGCGCCTGCTGTATCCAGATCGAAAATCAGGTGTCGGACGAGAAGCAGTGCGGCCACCAGGATGGCAAGGTCACCGTGCCGCACGAAGACTTCCTCGCCAAGATTCGCGCCATCCGTTATGCGTTCCTGGAGCTGGGTGTGGACGACGGCATCATCGTGGCCCGTACCGACTCGCTGGGCGCAGGCCTCACCAAGCAGATCGCCGTGACCAACACGCCGGGCGACCTGGGCGACCAGTACAACGCGTTCCTCGACTGCGAAGAACTGTCGGCCGACCAACTGGGCAACGGTGACGTCGTCATCAAGCGCGACGGCAAGCTGCTGCGCCCGAAGCGCCTGCCGAGCAACCTGTTCCAGTTCCGCGCCGGCACGGGCGAAGCGCGCTGCGTGCTCGACTGCATCACCTCGCTGCAAAACGGTGCCGACCTGCTGTGGATCGAAACCGAAAAGCCGCACATCGCGCAGATCGGCGGCATGGTCAAGGAAATCCGCAAGGTCATCCCGAACGCCAAGTTGGTGTACAACAACAGCCCGTCGTTCAACTGGACGCTGAACTTCCGCCAGCAGGTGTATGACGCGATGAAGGAAGCCGGCAAGGATGTGTCGGCCTACGAGCGCGGCCAACTGATGAGCACGGAGTACGACGACAGCGAACTGGCAAAGCTCGCCGACGAGAAGATCCGCACGTTCCAGGCCGATGCATCGCGTGAAGCCGGCATCTTCCACCACCTGATCACGCTGCCGACGTACCACACTGCCGCGCTGTCGACCGACAACCTGGCCAAGGAATACTTCGGCGACCAGGGCATGCTCGGTTATGTGGCCGGCGTGCAGCGCAAGGAAATCCGCCAAGGCATCGCCTGCGTCAAGCACCAGAACATGTCGGGCTCGGACATCGGTGACGACCACAAGGAATACTTCAGCGGCGAAGCGGCACTGAAGGCTGCGGGTAAGGACAACACCATGAACCAGTTCCACTGATTCACGGATACGGGTCTCGCCCGAAGCAGAACGCCAACCCATTGCGGGTTGGCGTTTTTTTTTGGAGGGTGGGCAATTCCGACGCAATGCATTGCTTGAACCTGCCGTTTCGCGTCCACCCACAGGACGTTGCGCGCAGATGGGATTGATAACCAAAGCACATCAATCGTTCCGAAAATTGCACTTCTCGTTTGTCGGTCTCCCGGCGAACATTGCCAAAACGACAAGCGCCGTCCAACGGCGTGTTCTTTTTTTTGGCTTCCAGGAGACACCTCGATGTACCCCCCGTCCAGCCTTTCGACCGGGCAATCCAAGGCCGCTGCGGTCTTCCGCGTCACCGCCGGGAATTTCCTGGAGCAGTTCGATTTCTTCCTGTTCGGCTTTTACGCCACGCAGATCGCCAACGTCTTCTTTCCGACCGAAAGCGAATTCGCCTCGCTGATGATGACGTTCGCTGTTTTTGGGGCTGGGTTCCTCATGCGCCCGCTGGGCGCAGTCGTGCTCGGCGCCTACATTGACGATGTCGGTCGCCGAAAGGGCCTGATCGTCACGCTGTCCATCATGGCAAGCGGGACCGTGCTGATTGCGTTTGTTCCCGGCTACGCCACGATCGGCCTGCTGGCACCGGCGCTCGTGTTGCTGGGGCGTCTCTTGCAGGGTTTCTCGGCGGGCGCGGAACTGGGTGGCGTATCGGTGTATCTGGCCGAGATGGCCACGCCCGGCCGCAAGGGTTTTTTCACGAGCTGGCAGTCCGCCAGCCAGCAGGTCGCAATCGTCGTAGCGGCGGGCCTGGGCTTCGCGCTCAACCAATGGCTGAGCGCACCGGCCATCGCCGCATGGGGATGGCGCGTGCCGTTTTTCGTCGGTTGCATGATCGTGCCGTTCATCTTCGTGCTGCGCCGTAATCTTGAAGAAACGCAGGAGTTCAAGGCACGCAAGCATCGTCCGAGCATGAAGGACGTACTCAGCACGCTGGTGCAGAACTGGGGCGTCGTCATCGCCGGCATGATGCTGGTGGCGATGACGACCACGAGCTTCTACCTCATCACGGTGTATGCGCCCACGTTCGGGAAGACGGTCCTGCACCTCAGCACGGCCGACAGCCTGCTCGTCACGCTCTGCGTGGGGGTGTCGAACTTCGTGTGGCTGCCGATTGGCGGTGCGCTCTCCGACAGGATTGGCCGTCGGCCACTGCTCATCGGCATGACGGTGCTGACCATCGCCACTGCGTATCCGGCGCTTTCGTTTCTCGCGCACGCGCCGAGCTTCATGAATATGCTGCTCGTGCTGCTCTGGCTGTCGTTCATGTACGGCATCTACAACGGCGCGATGATCGTTGCGCTCACGGAGGTGATGCCCGTGCAGGTGCGCGTTGCAGGGTTCTCGCTCGCCTACAGCTTGGCGACGGCTGTATTCGGCGGCTTCACCCCCGCCATCTCGACAGCGGCCATTCATATGACCGGCGACAAGGCGGCCCCTGGCTACTGGATGAGTCTTGCCGCCGTGTGCGCTCTCCTGGCGACGTTGACGCTCTATCGCCGCCGCGCGGTGACGTTGGCTCCGGCGCACTGACGCGCAGCACGTTCCGTATATTCACAAGCAACGCACGACTTGGCACGACCCTCACCATGAAGACTCTGTTCCTGAAACTCTGCGCAGCCGCGCTCGTCGCAACCTCGGCAGCTGCAGCTCACGTCCAGGCTGCCGAGCTGCACGTCATGAGCTCCGGTGGCTTTACCGCCGCCTATAAAGTGCTCGGGCCGAAGTTTGCAGCGCAGACGGGCAACACGCTCAACACCGCGCTTGGACCGTCGATGGGCAAGTCGCCCGAAGCGATTCCGAATCGGCTTGCGCGCGGCGAGCCAGCGGACGCCGTCATCATGGTCGGCTACGCACTCGACGATCTGATCAAGCAAGGCAAGGTCATCCCGGAATCGCGCGTGGAACTTGCCGATTCGCGCATCGGCATGGTGGTTCGCGATGGCGCAGCAAAGCCCGACATCAGCTCGCCTGAGGCCCTCATGCAAGTGCTGCTGCATGCCAAGTCGATTGCCTACTCGGACAGCGCAAGCGGCGTGTATATCGAGCGAGAGTTGTTCAAGAAGCTCGGCATTGAAGAGCAGGTCAAGGCGAAGGCGAGGATGATTCCGCGCATTCCGGTGGCGTCGGTGGTGGCCACGGGCGACTACGAGATCGGTTTCCAGCAAGTCAGTGAGCTGCTGCCGGTGCAGGGCGCCACCTTTGTCGGAAAGATTCCGGAGTCGCTGCAGTCGGTCACACGCTTTGCGGCGGGCATTCCCGTTGGGGCACCGCATCCGAAGGAAGCCAAGGCGCTTCTCGACTATCTTGCTTCGCCCGGCGCTCAGGCAGACGTGAAATCGACTGGCCTCGATTCGGTACTTGCGCGTTGAGGCACGGCGCCCGCGTGGCAGGGCAAGCGCTGCTGGCTATGCATCGCTTGCCATCATGCCGCTGCGCTTCGCTTCAATGATCATCCGGTGAAATTCCTCCGCGGCCGGTGTGAGCGCCCGGCCGCGCCGCTTCACGATGCCCACGCGCCGGTTCACCACCGGCTCCACCAGCGGCACGCTCGTGAGAATCGGGTGCTCATGCCCCGGCATGGCCATCGATGGCACCGCAGCGACACCCAGCCCCGCTTCAACCAATCCCAGCATGGTCGTGACGTGCCGCGTCTCGCAGACGCTCGGCGCACGCGGCGCCACGGCCGACAGCGCCTGGTCCAGCAGCAGGCGGTTGCCGGAGGTCTTGTCCACTGAGACGTATTCGTGTTCGTAAAGCTCGTTCCACGTCACGCGCTTCTTTCGGGCGAGCGGATGATCGCGCCGGCATGCTGCAACAAACCGCTCCTGCAGCAGCATCTTGAACTCGATCTCGGACTCTTGGCTGCCCATGAAGCTCACGCCAAAATCTGCCTCGCCGCTGATGACGGCCCCCAGCACTTCGTTTGCGCTCGCATCGAGCAGCTTGACCCGGATGCGTGGAAAGCGGCGGTGATAGTTCGCAATCAGGTTCGGCAGAAAGTAATAGGCCACCGACGGCACGCATGCGATGGTCACCTGCCCGAGGCGGCTCGATGAAACGTCGCGGATACCGAGCAGGGCGACGTCGAGATCGTCGAGCAGTTGTTCAGCGCTGCGGGCAAACACGCGGCCGACGGTGGTGAGTGTGACGCTGCGGGTGGTGCGCTCAAACAGGGGCACGCCGAGCGCGCTTTCGAGCTTGTCGATCCGGCGGCTCAACGCGGGCTGGGAAATGCTGATCGCCTCGGCGGCCTTCCGGAAGTTGCCCAACTCCACCACCGCGCGAAATGCCTGCAAGTCCGTCAAATCGAAATTGATGCTCACCGGCCAGCCTCCACATCCCAGATGCGCAGCATTTTGCGCGATTTATCACGGGGTGACACGTCTCCAGCGGCCCGCGGCGTGGCCCGCCCGGTTGGATGCTTTGGCTCGGGCGGCAGGTACCAGACGCCGATCAACTCCGACGGCGGCCAGTTTGCGCGACTGCTCGGTCTGTAGATCGGGGGCGGCGCTCACGTAAGGCTAGCCAACCGTGGCGTAGTCAACGCGGTTGCGGCCTTTACGCTTGGCTTCGTAGAGCGCATCGTCCGCAGCCTTGGTCAATGCGTTCAGCGACGGGAAGCTCGCGCGCCGCGCGGTCGCGCAACCGACGCTCACGGTGAAAGGGGCCAAACCTGCGTCGCCGACGGACGCGCCGGCGCCTTCCACTTCGGCACGGATCGCTTCGGCGATCCGCGTGGCACCCGCTTCGTCCGTATCGGGCAACAGCACCACGAATTCCTCTCCGCCGTATCGGGCCGCCAGGTCGCGGCGTCGTCGCGCATGCTTGGAAATGCACTGGGCGAGGTACTGAAACGCGACGTCGCCCTGAGCATGGCCGTGCGCGTCGTTATAGCGTTTGAAGTGATCGGCATCGATAAAGAGCACGGACAGCCGACTGTCATTCCGTTGCAGCCGATCCCACTCGTTCTCCAGCGCGACATCCAGGGCGCGCCTGTTCTTCAGCCCGGTGAGCGGGTCGGTTTGCGTCAGCTCACGCAGGTGGTTTTCCGCCATCACGCGGCCCCGCAGCGCAAACGCCAGGAGCCATACGCCTGCGCAGAAGGCGAGGCTGACCGACAGCGACGACAACCCGACGATCCACGACAGCCGCTGCCACGGTGCAAGCGCGTCGCTCATGGCGGGGGCAACGACCGCGATGAACGGTGTGCCCGGCACGCGTTGAAACGTGTAGAGGCGCAGCACACCGTCGCTGGACGACGGCGCCACATAAAAGCCGGACTCCTGATTCACCATGCGCGGGAACGTCAACGATTTGTTGAGATCGGGTGCCCGAGCCGCGCTGGGCGGCGGATTTCTCGCCAGCAGCGTGCCGTCGGTGCGCACGATGGCCGTAACGCCGCGTGGCCCCACATCGAGCTTTTCAAGAAGCTGCTTGAAGTAATCGAGGTCGATTGCCACCAGTGCGGTGCCCGCAAACGTCCCATCCCGCCGGTCCATCCTTCGGCTCAGCGCGATGGCCTCCACGCCTGCGCGTGACCGGGCCTTGTAGACGCCGGACACATAGAGGCCAACGTTTGCGTGATCGCGATGGACGATGAAGTAGTCGCGGTCGCTGAAATCCCAGTGGTGCGTCACAGAGCAGCATCCGTCAACGAGTTGGCCCTTGTCGTTGGTCACGCCCATGCCGGTGACATACCGGGCAGAGGCCGTCGGGCTGAACAGCAGATCGTGCCGAACCTGCGGATCGAGGTTGCGGATGCCGGGTTTGTCGAGTGCGCCTATCAGCGTCTGCAGCGATTGATCTGCCGATTCAACGGTGCGCGAAATGTGGCTGGCCAGAACGGCAGCGACATTCTTCGAGGTGTCGTGTGCGTGCTCGATGGCCGTTTCGCGGTTGGCCTAAAGGGTCAGCACGCTGATTGCCAGGACAATGAATGTGAGCAGCGTCCCCAGCGCACCAACAACAAAGGGATGGTGGCCTGCCGATGTGGCCAGCCGTCGGGCGAGGGGGCGAAGGTGCATGTCGTGGTCTTGGGCGACGACAAACCGCACCTCAGCCTGGTCGACGAGGCATCGGGCGATCGATCTTTGGGACGGTTTGGATGCGTGTGGGGCACGCCGTCACCGCTGGTTATCGGCACAAGACACCAAAACTGCAGCCCGGCGAGCGGTTGACGTGGTTCCCGCTCAGCGCAAGGGCGCGGAAGAGGGCAGGCGGGCGTCAGTGCCCCCGCCTGTCGCCTGCCCCGCCCCGCGCGCGGCTCACTGCGCAAGCGCCGCAGCGAAATCGCGATACGTGCCCAGCGGCCGCCCCAGAATGCTGGTCAGGCGCTCGACATCGCCCGCCTGCGGCACCATGCCGTCGCTGACATAGCGTTCGGCCATCAGGCGCATCTCATAAGCCATCCATTTGGGCAGGAAGTTGGTCAGGTTGCTCTCGAATGCGGTCGGGTCGTCGCCGCCGTAGGCCACGGGGCGGCGGAGCGTTTCTGTCCAGATCGAGGCCAGTTCGGGGCCCGTCAGCGTATCGGGGCCCACGAGGTTGATGGTCTCGACCGGCAGCTTGCCCGGTGCCGCGTCCCGGCGGATCAGCTCGATGGCCGCGACTTCTGCGATGTCGCGCGTGTCGACCATCGCAACCCCCTTGCTGCCGATCGGCATCGGGTAGACACCATGGTTGACGATGACGTCCTTGACGATGTGCTCGTTGTCCATGAAGTAGGCCGGACGCAGGATGGTGGCGCTGAAGCCCATCTGCTCGATCATGCGTTCCGCGCCGGACTTCACCGCAAAGTGCGGCACGTTCACGAAGCGCTCGGCATGCATGACGGACAGATAGACGACGCGCTCAACGCCCGATTCGCGGGCAACGTTCAGTGCAATGAGCGCCTGGGTGAATTCGTCCCCCGCGACCGCGTTGAGCAGGAACAGCGTCCGGACACCAACGAAGGCACGCCGGAGCGAGTCGAGATCCAGCATGTCGCCCTGCACGACGTTCACGCTGGCCGGGAAGTCGGCCTTTGACGGGTCGCGCACCAGCGCGCGCACGTCCGCACCGCGGTTGGCAAGTTGATGGACGACTTGGCGGCCGACGCGGCCGGTAGCACCAGTAACGAGGATGGTCATCATGTTCACTCCTTGAGTGGGTTGGGTTCCCAGTCAAGGTAGATGATCCATGTGTGGTTCGGAAGATGCTATAAATGGACAGGGTATCTCACTGGTGGGACACATGGATTTGCTTGCGCTTGCCGATTTCAACCTCGTCGCCCGACATGGAAGCTTTGGCGAGGCCGCCCGCGCGACGGGGCGTCCGAAGGCCACGTTGTCTCGCAGGGTCTCGGAGCTGGAGGGCAGTCTCGATCTTCGGCTGTTCGAGCGCGGATCACGCGGGCTCAAGCTCACCCAGGAAGGGCATGCGCTGTACGAGCGCACGGGCACGCTGCTCACCGAGATTGCCGAGACCGCCGCTGCAATTGCTTCGGGAAGCGAGCGGCCACGAGGGCGTTTGCGCATCAGCGCGCCCATGCTGTTTTCGCAGGTGGCCATGGGTAAGCTGGTGGCCACGTTCGCGTTGAAATATGCCGAGGTGCAGTTGGAGGTGACCACAGAAGACCGTGGCGTCGACATGATCGAAGAAGGATATGACCTGGTGATCCGAGTCAACCCGGACCCGGACGAAAGCCTGATCGGACGAGTGTTCTTGCGTGATCGCCTTGTCGTTGTGGCAACGCCGGAACTGGAGCGGCCCTCCGGCAAGGCTGTCGTGCCGGCCGTCCTTCGCGGCGCGGGCACAGGAAGCGCCGCCTGGGACGTCACCGGGCCCTACGGAAAGTCCCGCATCGCGATCCGGCCGGTCGCGCAGTTGTCGTCGCTGATCATGGTGCGCGACACGGTGCGGCTTGGTGTGGGGGCCGCTTGCCTGCCGGTGTCGCTCGTGGCCCACGATCTGGAGGCCGGCACGTTGGTGCATTGGGGCGATGTGGACGGCCCCGATATCGCGCTATGGGCGCTTTACCCTTCCAGGCGGTTGCTGAGCGCCCGCGTTTCCGCTTTTCTCGAGCACCTCAAAGATGCGTTCCCGACCGGCACGCCCCAAGAGCTGGCGGCCTATATGCATTCCTCACCATAGGAATATCCGGCGATAGAGCCTCGGAGTTTCCGCGCATTTCCGGCAATGGGCCATGCGCGATATCTTCCGCCTCGGTGTGGTTCAGTCCGAGCATGCGCAGCAGTGCCGATGCCGCCGGCTCCGATTGCGCGTCGATTTGCACGCCTGCCGCCACGGCGGCGAGGACAGTGCTGCCAACCGAGATCAGGCTAACAGGCGCGACTGTGCCTCGCGTTTGCGACGCGGCCCACGCGGCTCTTTTTCTTCAAGGGCGGTGGCCGCAGGCGTTGCCGCTGCAGCGGCTGTGGCGTGTCGTACGAGTTTGCCAAGAACTGGACGCTGGTCGGCACCGTCGCCTATCTGCCGCGCAAGACCACATCGACCATCACGCTGCGCAGCCAGGCAGGCCAGGTACCGCCCGTCAACAAGACGGAAATCGACGTGAAGCCCGTTGTCTTCAGCCTGAACGTTGGATACCGGTTCTAGCGGATCGAGAAACCTCGGGGTGGCCAGGCACGCCGGCCGATCTCTGCGTGACTAGGTCAGGGAATGCAACTACTGGGAATGCATGGAGCGACCAGGCACAAAGCCATCGATGATGTCTTCGGCCATCTTCGCAGCCGCACGTTTTGCCGTCCCGATGTTGTCCCATTGGGTTGCCGGCAGTGGGAAGATTCGGGAGCGCTCCGTGCTCGGCGGCTCCCCTTCCTGACAAATCAGCACAGAAGCGCTGTAAGACCGATCCGGACGCCGTTCATGCCATTCACGAGGCGGATCGAATAGATAGATCAGGGGGTAAACATCGAACCCCTTGTAGCGGCAAGTCGGATAGGCGTCCACAGCAATCTCCGTAGAAAGGGGTGGCTCCACTGTACGCGCATTCCGCTCGCTCCATCGAACTATCCACGAACAACCAAATGTGGACGGGGCGGCTTCAGCGTGCTACGTGATCCAGCAGGTCTGAGCTCGCCCTCCCAGGGTTGCACGCGCATATCCAGGGTATGGTCCCCCTGTGCCGTTTTCGCGTGGAGGCTGTCTCGGATCACTTGCCCGATGGCCAGGCGACACAAGGTTTCAACGCTGGCCATGGCTGCGGACGCCAGATCCGGAGCGCTTGCCAACACCCTGAAGGACCGCCTTCCTTCACCCACGAAACTGGTGAACTGCACGCAGTTCGGCTGCCCATCGCGGATGAAGCCAACCGTAATGGAATACGCCATGCTCTTTGCCGCTCCGGGAAGGGTGCAGAGAAAGCTGGTCTTATCGGATGCATGAGTCATCTTGTTTCCTGGCTGGTCATGCAAGGAACACGCCTCGCCAACTCAGTATCAAAAAGAGCCACGGGCCACAGAAATACGTCGCGCGTATTACAGAGACGCCACCGATTCGCCGGGTATCAAGCCATTGATGACGTCCTCGCCGAACTTCAGCGCGCCCCGCCTTGCGGTCCCGACATTCTCCCAAGCGGTCGGTGTCATTTGAAAAACGCGCGAGTGTTCGGCTCCAGGTTGATGACCTGCGCGGCAGATCACCACGGATGCGTTGAACGTACGGTCGAGGCGCTTGCGCGGCCATGACTGAACCGCCTCAGTCCTGTACACCAATGGATACAGGTCGAAACCCTTGTACGTGGCTGACGGGCTTGCATTCATGAATGGCTCCAACCGATGGTGGGCGTGGTCGACACCCCGGCGGGGCATCGACAGTGATTGTGATCGGCAACCCGCTGATTGGCCTGGTCGGCTATGACGCCACCCCAAGATGATCGACGGTGATCACGAGCATTCGATCTCCACGGTCCGCTTGGGCATGCATGCCCAACTGCGCCCGCAGAAAGCGGTCAAGCATGCACTGCAGCTGACAAAGGTCTTGCTGATCTGCGTGCATCAACTGATTCATGACATCGTGCGTGAATGCGATCGTCAGCGTTCTCACACGCCAGATACGGCTGTCGAACTCAGGCACCTGCCAGTTTGCCGCCAGCACACTCGGCCCGGAGTGCCAGGTTCGCACGTCCTGCCCGGTAATTTCATCCAGCACCGGTTTGGTAAATGCGACAAGGTCGAGCATCACGGATCTCCATGACTTACATCGCGAGTCGCGAGCATCAACAGGCAAGTGTCCGTGTGCGGAACAGGCGAGGATGACAGCGTGCAGGGCTTGGTCCAGGGCAGGAGGCGCTCCCGAGCGCCGTGATCCTAAGTGCGGGTAACTTTGCTTTCGTACTCACGGAAGCAAGAACTGGAGCGCCGCGGTCGGTGCCCCACTGTACTCCCATAAGTACACGGTGGCGTGACGATCTTTCGAAGTGCCGCGTGGCATGCTGCGCGCGCTCAGTGGTGGGGCAAGCTGAGGCGATAGGTAATAGGTCAATCTCCGCGCTCCGGGGCATGTCGTTCAAGACGAGCAGCGATTGCGAGAAGCTGTTACCATGCGCAACCTTTGCCTGTCGTTCGAATGTTCGAATAGAACGGGCTGGGTGCCCAGCAAAAAAAACCGACAAAACGCTGACCACCCGTCGGGCGTACACCCGAATCACCTTGGGCCATGCGGCCCATCACCTATCTGACCGGCGGTTTATCCGCTCCGTACGCAGCGCGCATGTACTAGGCGTGCCGGCCTACGCAAGTACGGTCACCTCGTTTCCAATCGCTTGCGCCATGCATTTGTATGCATGCACCAAGGCGTTGGCCTTACCCATCGTGGCGTAGCTCATCAGCAGGAACTGGTTTGCCCAGGCAGTCCACGCCTGCATCAGCTCTCGCCCGAACCTAGCACTGTATTGAACAAAGTCGACTCCCCGTACACGGTATCCGTGTACCCAATTGAACAAGAACCCGGCGTCTGGTTTGCCACCTATCTCATCAATGAGTACAGAGATGGCACGGAACGCCTCCTCGCCAACGTCTCGATGCGCCACAACGTACATGGCACCGAAGCACTCGCGAGGAATGCGGCGCGGCTTGCCGGAAGAGCAGCCATCGCACGTCTGACGCACCGTCACAAGAACTGAACCACGCAAGCCGCCTTGGGCGGCTTTTTCGCTTGCGGCAACGGCAGGCGCAACCCCGAAGTCAAAGGGAAGGAAGTCACCATGTTTGCTAGCGAAGAATGGGAAGAACTGCATCTGACGCCCGAGGGCTGGAAAGATGGCAGCTATCGGCACGTACCGGGCGACCCCGTCATGATCGAACCGCCTGCCAATGATGTGTTGACGGTGCGTAGGCATGTGGCTGCAGTCTATGGTGGCCCGTCGCGCGTGACGGAAGACAGAACGCCGCGCACCGATGACATGGGCCAGATCGAGCAGTTGCTGCTGAAGTACGGCGCTCCTGTCTTTGGCGTCTAGTCCAAAGGCGATGCAGCGGAACGCGTCGCAGCCCAATGCCTGGGCGTTAGTCCTAGCGCCCGCGCCATATTCAGTCCACGTTATTTGAGAAAGGAGTTGGCATGACACTCTGCCGCGCTTGCCTTGCCATTGAAGTCCACCGACTTGGTGCGTCAGGCCATGCTTTCTTAAGGATCACCGACACCCAGCGCATCAAGGCATCCAAGACCGCTGCCGTCACGGTGAGCACGTTCGCATGCCGCACGTGCGGCGCCAGCTGGACCTATCGCGAGGGGAAAAACGTGCCTAATCCGGGATGGTCGCTTGATCACTAGGCGTCTTCATTGCCGGCGCCTTTGCGCCAGGCATCGCCTCGCTCTTCTCCTGCGCGCCAAGGCTCGCGATCAATGAGGCGCATTTGTGCCTCGGTCATGGAAGGCCAAGAGTCGATGTCGAACCCCTGACGGCGGCGCGCGAGCCTCAAACAGTCGTATTCCACCGTCCTCAACGACTTGCAAGCCTTCGTGGCCGTGGCACGGGAGCGCAGTTTCACCCGCGCTGCGGCGCAAATGGGGCTGTCTCGCTCAGCGCTGAGCCATGCGATGCATGCCCTGGAAGCGCGGCTGGGTGTGCGGCTACTGACGCGCACTACCCGCAGCGTTTCCACTACGGAGGCCGGTGCACGGCTACTGGAAGCGGTGGCACCCCGGCTTGATGAGATCGGACTGGAGCTCGGGCCCCTCACTGCACTGCGAGACAAGCCTGCGGGCACCCTGCGCATCACGGCCCACGACCACACCATCACCAGCGTGCTCTGGCCTCGGCTGCTGCCCTTGCTGCGAGACTATCCCGACGTCCATGTCGATTTCAGCGTCGACTACGCATTCACAGATATCGCTGCGCGGCGCTTCGACGCCGGCGTGCGCGTAGGAGATCGCGTGGACAAGCACATGGTGGCCGTGCGTCTCGCGCCGGGGCAGGGCATGGCTGTGGCGACGTCACCTGGCTAAATGGCGGACAAACGACTTCCCGCCAGGCCGCACGAACTCACCGAGCGATGGGCTTCGCCTTCGTGCCCCTGGACACCATGCAGCCCCATATCGATGCGGGCCGATTGGTACCGGTGCAGCAGGACTGGTGGCTGTCGTTTCCGGGCAACGACCTGTACTACGCCGCAGACACGTCTCGCCGGCGCTGGCTCTGGTGATCGAAGCCCTGCGATGGCGGGAAAGCGAAACTGACGCTACAGGCTAGCTGATCATGCTCGCCTGTTCGCCAGAATCTTCTGTCTGGCTTCGTCCAGCTCGTCGGCAACGCGATGCGTGATCACGTACGTGAGGCAATTCGGCTAACCGGATGCTGTTCATTGCAACGGGTCAAGGGATCTACGCCGCTCATGCATTGGAGGGTGCAGCCGCGCGCACGATGCAAGCAAGGCAAGGCTGATTGCTCGCCGAGGCCACCGGGCATCTGCCCCGCTTTGGCGTGATCTCCTAACTGCACGCCAGCGCTACAACGACGCCCCACCACACATCACGATCTGCTGACCGGTGATGGCGCCGCCGTATTCGCCTGCCAGGAATGCCGCCATGGCGGCCACTTCTTCGGGCGCGATGAACCGGCCGATGGGCGGCATGCGCGGCGGGGTGTGCGCGCGTGCAGGGTCATGCAGGAACGGTGTATCCGTCGCGCCGGGCGCAATCACGTTGACGGTGATGCCGCGCGGCGCCAGTTCGGCGGCCCACGAACGCGCCATACCCACGAGGGCCGCCTTGGTGGCGGCGTACTGGCTGCGCGTTGGGGCGCCGTTGGCCGTGCGGCTACCGATCAAAAGAATGCGGCCGCCGGCCGGCATGCGCTGCACGAGTCTGTCTGCGAGGAAGGCGGCGGCATCGACGTGCACGCGCCACATCGCCTCACCATCGGCGGCGGAAAGCTCGCCCAATGGGGCTGTGCGCATGAAGCCGGCAGCATGCACAAGTGCGTCAACTGCGCCCAGGCTGTCGCATACCTTGCCCAACCGCGCGAAGTCCGTCACATCCACCTGTGCGATCTCCAACCCTTCGACCGGCTCGGCGGGCGCGGTCCGGCACAGGCCTGTCACGCGCCAGCCGTCGGCCAGCAGGCGCTCTGCAATGGCGCGGCCGATGCCCGAGGAGGCGCCAGTCACGATGGCATGACGGGCGGCAGCGGCTTGCGGTGCGGGGCGGGTTGGCATGCTTAGTCCAGCGGGGCGATTTCCACGTCGACCTCGTCGCGTTCGTGGAATGGCTCCAGTTGATCGGGCGATGCACCGTTGTCGGTGATGAGCGTCCAGGGTCGTTCGATAGGCGTCCAGTGCTGCTGGGTGGCGCGCCCGAGCTTGTCCGCCGTGGCCAGCACGATCACCTGCGCGGCCTGACGGATGACGCATTCCTTCAGATACGCCTGATCGGCCGACGCTTCACACAGGCCGTTGGTGGCGACCACGCCGTCGGCGCTCAGAAATGCCTTGTCGACACTCACGCGGCCGAGCGACAACTGCGCGAGCGGCCCAAGCGTGCTCATGCTCGACGGGCGCACATCACCGCCGATGAGCGTGACCGGGATGCCGCCAGCCGCCAGCGATGTCACGACCATCAAGTTGTTCGTGACAACGTGGATCTGCTTGCCGGACAGGTGACGCGCCAGTGCCGCGGTGGTCGTGCCGCCGTCGAGGAAGATGGTGTCGCCGTCGGCGATGTGTGCTTGCGCGAGGCGGGCAATCGCTTCCTTCTGCTCACGTGCGCTGCTGCGGCGCTCTTCCAGCGGGGCTTCGGGTTCGTGCGAACCGACCGCCGCCGCGCCGCCATACGTGCGCAGGATGCGGCGATCGGAAGCGAGCGCGCGCAGGTCGCGGCGCACGGTGGCTTCCGACATGCCGAAGTGCTCGCACAGTGTGGCGACGTCGTTCATGCCGCCCAGCACGGCTTTCAGCATGGCCTCGCGGCGCTTCGTGACTTTCATGTCTGCAAATATCCAACCGACCTCAGATGGGGAGCCACTGTAGCAAATCGGCCCCAAACCGGGTCAGCCGCGCACCCACGATTCGTCAACCGTCACGTATTTGATGCGCTGGCGGAAATAGGTGAAGGCGATGTGCAGCGCGCCGTCGTTCCCTTGCACGATGGAGGGATACGAATACTCGCGGTTGCGCTGGTCGGCCGAATTGTTGGTCATGCAATAACCGTCGCCAATTTCAATGTTACGGCGGCGCCAGGTGTGGCCACCATCTTCCGAGATGGCCAGCGACAGCGGCGCACGCGGTGCGCCCCAGAAAGCGGTGCCCCGCGTGGATGCCTGCTGGTCGCGCAGCTCGCCATGGTCTTCGGCGTCTTCAATGTCGTCGTACAGCGAGGTGCGTCGACCGGTGCTGTGCGAGGCATCGCTCTCGTTGTAGACCAGCGCGAGATGACCGTTGCGCAGTGCCACAAACTGGATCGACGAATTGTTGTTGGGCAGCGTTGTCGGCTGCGGTGCGCTCCAGGTACGGCCGTCTTGCGAGCGGCTGGCGTAGATGTGATCTGCCCAGCGGCTGCGGTACAGCGCCAGCAGGCTGCCGTCGGCCAGCGTCTGCACGTTCATGTGCACGCAGCCGATGCTGTCGGGCACGTCGTGGCGGCTCCAGGTGCGGCCCTGGTCTTCGGAGATCATGACGGCGCTGATGTCGTCATTGCCGACCCAGCGTTCGCCTGGTTGCGTGCGGCACAGGAAGACCGGGCAGGCCCACGCGCCGTCGGGCAGCACGACGATTGGCTGGCGCACGAAGGTGCCGGCCTGGTCGAACAGCGTATCGATGGGCCCCCAGCTTCGGCCGCCGTCTGTCGAGATACGCCGGCGCACGATGGCTGTGTTCTGGTGTCCCGAAAGCTGCGCGGTGTAGATCAGCCAGAGTTCGCCGGTGGGTGTGGTGAACAGTACCGGGTTCTGCTCCGATCGTGTCGGGTCTTCCGATAGCTTGGTCGCAGGCTGCCATTCGGAGGTGCCTGCCGCCAACCGAGACAGGTAGATCGATACATCGGGAATGCCTTCCTGCGTGCCGCCAAACCACACGCACAGCAAGTCGCCGTTGGGCAGCGCGTGCAGGTTGGCCGCGTGGTTTTGAACGCAAGGTGTGGGCAGGAACGCTTCGCGGCGCTCGGCGTCGGTATAGGCAGCTCGCACGTTCGAATCGAAGGCGGCGTAGGCCGGAAGGGTGGCAGTCATGTTGTGTCTCAGTTCAATGCTCGGTGTCTGGGGATCAATGCGCCGCGTTGTTTGGCTTGATGTTGGCGACGGGTGCGCTGGCCTGTGCAGGCTCAGCCGCGCGAAAGAGCAGCTTCTCGACCACCAGAACGAGGGCGGGCGTGACGAGCGCGATGTACATGTTGTCGACGCCGAACGGGTTGCCGAGCAGATACCAGATGGTGGTTGCAATCGCGGCCAGGATCAGGCCCGAAACGGCTCCACGACTGCTGTTGAAGAACGGCAGATAGACGCCGATGAGCGCAACGATGGACACCGACAGCCGCAGCGCCCGCGTGAAGAACGATAGCGCCAGGATTTGCGGCACGAACAGCACGAACACCAGCGGCAGCACGCCCACCGCCAGCGAGATCCAGCGTGTCATGCGCATTTCCTGCTCGGCCGACGGGCGATAGCGCGGCACATAGAAGTCGGTCACGATGAGCGAAGCAATGGCGAGTGCCACCGTACACACGCTCACGAAGATCGACGCCACCAGCGAAGTCGTTACCACGCCGGCCAGCAGCGGATGCATGTGTTGCAGAAAGACCGGCAGCGCATACAGGCTCTTGATGCCCGGGTACAGATACTTGGCGGCCACGCCGATGAAGCCCAGCGCAATCGAGATCGGCACGCACAGCACCGCCGCCATGAACGAAGCCGAGCGGGCGGCTTCAGGGCTCTTGGTGGAAGAAATGGCTTGAATGATGAACTGGGTGGAGAAGATCGCCCCGGCCGAACCGATGATCCACGCGCCGATGGTGCCGCCGGACAGCGCACCCTTCCACGTGAAGTAGTGCTCCGGCATGGCCTGCGCCATCGGGGCAATGCCGCCAGAGAGCTTCCACGCCACCGCGACGATGATGCCGATGCCGACCACCTTGACCGCGCTGTGCACGATGGTCAGATACGCCACGCTCTTGAGACCGCCCCACACGAAGTAGATCGTGCTGACGGCAGCCGTGATGAGCGCCGCGATCGGAAGGTCGATGTGCATGACGGTGGAGATGGCCGCCGCGCCGCTGACATAGTTGCCCACGTTCACCAGAAACAGCGCGTAGATCATGATGGCCGACACCACCAGCTTGGCCGTGTTGCCGTACTTCTTGGCGATGAAGCCGGAGATGGTGAACTGCCCCGACGCATACAGACGCTTGGCCATGAACAGGCCAAACAGCAGAAAGCCGATGGCGGCGGAGATGACCGACCACGACGCTGCAATGCCCACGCTGAAGGCTTCTTGCGAGGTGCCGATGGTCGACTTGGCGCCGATGTATTCCGACATCAGCAGCACGGCCACCACCACGGCCGGCATCGAGCGACCGGCCACCATGAATTGCTCGGAAGTGCGGCTGCGCAGCCGGATGCTGGCCACGCTGGTCACCACGATATAGACCACGACCATGGCGATGATCATGGTGGTGTCCCAGGTCGAAAACGAGGTCATCTTTTGTCTCCTGATTCTTGAGCGAATGGCTCCGGCCAGCCCGGCGTGTCTCCGTCGGGTCAGGCCTTGCGCGGGGGCGCTACATCAATTCGTGCTGCATGGATGGGATGTCAGGCCGCACGTACGGCTTGCGGGTCATCGTGTCGGGTGGCGAGTTCACAGGCCTGGCGAAACGCTTCGAGCATGCTGCGTTCATCGGCGATGCCCTTGCCGGCAATGTCGAACGCGGTTCCATGGTCGACCGAAGTACGGATTACCGGCAGGCCCACGGTGACGTTCACACCGGCTTCCAGGCCCATCACCTTGACCGGTCCGTGGCCCTGGTCGTGATACATCGCCACCACCACATCGAAGTCGCCACGGCCGGCGCGGAAAAACAGCGTATCGGCGGGCAGCGGGCCCTCTACGCGCCAGCCGCGTGCCTGCAGCACCTGCACGGCGGGGATGATCTTTTGCTCTTCTTCGCCATGGCCGAACAGCCCGTTTTCTCCCGCATGCGGGTTGATGCCGCAGACACCGATGCGCGGGTTCTCGATGCCGGCGCGTACCAGCGTGGCGTGCGCGCGTTCGATGGTGCGCTGGACCAGGCCCGGCTCGATGCGGCGGATGGCGTCTAGCAGCCCGATATGGGTCGTCACGTGGATCACGCGCAGGTTGGGCGCCACGAGCATCATCGAAACCTCATCGATGCCGGTCAGGTGCGCCAGCATTTCGGTGTGGCCCGGGAAGATGTGGCCGCCGGCGTGCAGCGCTTCCTTGTTCAGCGGCGCGGTACAGATGGCATCCAGTTCGCCAGCGGACGTCAGCTCGACGGTGCGGGCGATGTACTGATACGCGGCATCGCCCGCGATGGGAGAGAGCTTGCCGTAGGGCAGGTCGGCAGGGATGAGGCCGAGGTCGATGCAGTCCACTACGCCGTAGCGGAAGCCGGCATCGGCAGGGCGCTCGATCGAGCGAACTTCCAGTGCCACGCCGGTACGTTGGGCGGCATCGCGCAGTCGTGCCGTGTCGCCAATCACCAGAGGTCGGCATTGCTCGTACACCGAGCGGTGTGTAAGCGCCTTCATGATGATCTCGGGGCCGACACCGGCGGCATCGCCCATGGTGATGCCGATGACAGGACGATAGGTCATTGCGTGAGTTCCTTTGGGTGGGGTGCTGGCTGCGGTTTCGATCAACCGTCGCCAAGCGGCATGCAGGGAGCCGGGTGTGCCGAAGCCCCCCGCCTTGGTGACGACCGGCAGCACGCGGTCGACGCCAGTAAGTTGGGCATGCAGCAGCGGCATGCCGGATTCGATTTCGTCGCACAGGCGCAGCGCGTCGATGCCGGCGGTCGACAGCACGGCGCGCGCGGTCTCGCCGCCGGTGGCGATCAGCCCGCCGGCATGCGGCAAGGCCGGCGCCAGCAACGTGGCGAGGCGGCGGCAGAAGTGCAGGCCGTCGGCGCTGTTGCCGCGCGTGGTTTGGCTGAGCGTGACCAGCACGTCGCGGCCTTCGCACAGCGCATCGATGACGGTCTGGGTGATGTCCGCCTGCGGTGTGTCGAGCGCTTCCACGGGCAGCTCCAGCGACAGCAGGCGCGCACCGGCAGCGGCCTTCAATTCCGACGCCTGCGCATGGGACACGCTGGACATGCTGCCCACCACCGTCAGCACCGGCCCGGCGATTGCGGTTGCCGCATCGCCTTCGACAGCGGCGTTGGCGCTGCCGAGCCCCGCCGCGCGAATCAGCGCGGGCGCCAGACCGGCGGAGCCGACCCAGAACACATGCGCCAGCCGCACGGAGGTCTCGGCGATGTGCGCGAGGTCGTCGTCGGTCTGGGCGTCGCACACCACGGCTTGCACACCGTCCGCCTGTAATGCCGCCAGGCGACCGGCCAGCGCGGCGGCACCGGCGCGGACGTCGTCAAGCGTCAGCACGGCGGTCTGAAGGCCCTGGCGCTCCAGCATGACGCGCAGATCGGCGCGGCCGCCGATGCTTTCGTTGCGCCACACCTCGGTGTCTTCCACGGCCACGCCGTGCAGCCACTGGCGGCCGTCGCGGGTGGTGCGTCCGGCTGCCGGAAACGCCGGCGCCACGATGGCCAGACCCGCCAGCGGTGCAAGTGCGGCCACCTCAGCAGCGACGTTGCCGCGCAGGGTCGAATCGATCTTCTTGTAGAGCCGCGTGGCCGGCCGGGCCAGTGCATGCCATGCCGCCACCTGCGTGGCCGCCGCATCGACGGCATTGGCGCGCCGCGTGTCGGTGTCCAGTGCGAGGACGTCGGCGGTGGTCGGGTACCCGATAGGGTGTCCAACATCGGCGCGCAGCATGACCGCGCTGCGCAATCCGGCCCGCACGCCGGCCACCGCGCAATCGGCGGCGCCCGACAGGTCGTCGGCCAGGATCAGCAGCTTCGGAGCGGTGTGGGCGGACGTGTTCACGGCAGCAGGCGCTGGTAGATAGCCTTGATGTCTGCGTGGCTCAGCGGCTTGGGGTTGTTGCCCAGCAGACGCTTGACCTTCGACGCGGCCTCGGCCAGCACGTCCAGGTGCGTTTCCGACACGCCGAACTGGCGCAAGTCCTGCGGAATCTGCACAACGTCGGTCCACTCGGTCAGCCGTTCGAGGAGCGCATCGGCGGCGGTCTCGTCGTCACTGTCATGGCTGCTGATGTCCAGTGCACGTGCCACGTTGGCCAGCCGCCCGACGATGGCATCCTTGTTGAACGACATTACGTGCGGCAACAGCATCGCGTTGGCCACACCGTGCGTAATGCCGAACATGCCACCGAGCGGATACGCCAGCGCATGCACGGCGGCCGTGCCGGCGGCGGTCAGCGCCAGGCCGCCGTACATCGAACCCAGCATCATCGCCTCGCGCGCCTTGACCGAGCGGCCGTTCTGATATGCCTCGACAAGGTTCGCGCCGATGAGCCGCATCGACTCCATCGCAAACATGTCGCTCACCGGGTTGGCCTTGGTCGAGATATACGACTCCAGCGAATGCACGAATGCGTCGATGCCCGTGGCTGCCGTGATCGGTTTGGGCAGGTCGAAGGTCAGTTCCGCATCGAGAATCACCAGTTGTGGCAGCAGATGTCGGCTGACGATGCCCACCTTCAGTTCTTCATCGGGCAGCGTGACGATGGCGTTGGGCGTGACTTCAGAACCCGTGCCCGCCGTGGTTGGGACCAACACCAGCGGAATGCCGGGGCGCTTGATCAGATCAATGCCGAGCCATTCGCGCAGCGGCTGTTCGTTGGTCAGGCGCACTGCAAACAGCTTGGCCGCATCCAGCACGCTGCCGCCACCGATTGACAGGATGGCATCCGGCGCAAACGGCGCGATCTGCTCGCGGAAGACGGTCTCGACGTTCTCAATCGTCGGTTCGGGTTCGACGCCGCGTACGATGCGCGCCTCGATGTCGCGCGCGGCCAGCGCTTGCACCACGCGGCCGATCACGCCGTTCTGCTCCATCACCGGTTGGGTGATGAGTGCGATGCGTTTGACGGGCACATCAAGCAGCGCGAGCTTTTCGGGCAGCAATGCCAGACTGCCTGCGCCGTGGACGATGTGCTTGACGGTCTGGAAATGGTAGGTGGAGGACATGGCGATCGGTGATGTTGGGGCGGGCGGCAGTGCTTAGGCGACGTTCAGCGCGGCACGGTAGATGGCGAGCGCTTCAGCCAGGCGTTCGCGGCTTTTCTCATCGAGCGGCTTGGCCGGCGAGCGTGCCGGCCCTGCGGGCATGCCGAGCATCTCGGCGGCGGTCTTCAGCACTACGGGCATGGTGCCGAGCGCAAACGCGTCACGCAGTGCACGCAGCGATTCCTGTGCAGCACGCGCGGCCGGAATGTTGCCCGCCTGGAATTGATTCCAGATCGACATGACCACGTGCGGCACCGCATTGGTGGTGGCTGCCACCGCGCCGTCGCCACCGGCAATCAGTGTCCAGAGGATCATCGAATCGGTGCCGGTGAACACGGCAAAGTCGTCACGGCGCAGGTTGATGAGCTGCAGCAGGCGGTCGAAATCGCCACCACTGTCCTTGATGGCGCGGATGTTCGGGATGTCCGCCAGCCGGCGCACGGTGTCGACGGTCAGCGTCACGCCGGCCTTGGCCGGAATCGTGTACAGCAGGATCGGCAGCGACGTCGCGCGCGCGATCTGCTCGTAATGCGCAAACAGCTCCGGCTGCGTGGCGCCGTTGAAGTAGGGCGTGATGACGGATACGGCGTCCACACCCACGTCTTGCATCTTGTGGTTGAGCGCGATCACATCACGCGTGGCATAGGCGCCGGTGCCCGCCACCACGGGCACGCGGCCGCGCGCCTGCTCGACGGTAATACGGGCGATGCGCAGCTTCTCTTCTTCGCTCAGCGCAATGAATTCGCCGTTGGTGCCGAGCACGAAGAGCCCGTGGACGCCCGCGTCGATCAGCCGATCGATCAGCACGCGCAGGCCGTTTTCGTCCACGTCTTCCGTCGGGGTCATCGGGGTGATCAGGGCAGGGACGATCCCTTTGAACGACGCGGTCATGTGGCAATCCTTTCGTGGTGGGCTGCGGCCCGTGGGTCAGCTTGAACCGGAGGGATGCACGGCTGAACGCCTCAAACATCGATCGGTCCAGTCATTGTAATCAATAAAATGATTGAATCGATCAATGTTTACCCTGATCTCACTCCGCTGCACGAAAGCTGAGCAGGCGCCGTATCGCGCACTAACGCTACTCTTCTTGGGTGCGGGTGAGGCGGCATGCTCTTATGACACGACTGATTTTTGATCGAATCAGTCACGCGTGGGTCGCCCCGGTCATCCCATTCGGCAGTTGATTTACGCGGGCGCGTATGGACGTGGGGTCGACTACCGCCAGTCCTGGAATGGAAGCAGCCTATGAACGGGTTTGCTATCCCTTTGGAAATATGGCTGCGTGCATGCCGAAGTAGTACCGAGGCGCGCTCGTGGCACTTGCCTCGACCACGACTTTCTTGTCGGGGCTGATGGGAGTGGTCAGCAACCACGGACAGGCGATCAGCCCCACTCGCCGGCGCGGCGAACGGGTAACGACCTTTTCGGCGGGAGGCATGAGGTCTCTCCACGCAAAGGGATTCCCGACTACGCACTAGCAGGGCTCCGCAACGATGGCTTTGTAACGGGCATGGGTGGTGTGGGCGCGCTTTTCGCCTTGGCACTGGCAAACACGCTAGTTGTTCGTCCACCAGCGACCAACTGCTCAAGCTGGGTGCGCTGCAGGCGAGGAGCTTGGGCGCTTCTCGCTTGCGGGATGCAGCACGGGAATGCGCTTAGACCTTGCGGCAATGCGGTGCCCGCGTGAGATCGAGAAAGCCCTGTGTGAGATGCCACTGCGCGAGTGCTGCCAAGCGCTGGCGTAGCGTGTTGATGGAGAGGGTCTGAGCGTGGTGGGCCAACTGTGCGCTGTCCGCGCTTGCTAGCAGGAACCCACCCCATTCGACCTCGAAATGACGGACTGCGGGCTGATAGCTGTGGCGCGTGAGTTCTCCCTTGAGGAAGGAGTTGGGCCGCTATGACAACTTAAATCTGATGTAGCATACCCCCCTATAGTATATTTTGGTTGAGGTGATGGATGAGCCACACTATCCGCGAGAAGCAGAAGCTACTTAACCGCGTTCGCCGGATTCGCGGCCAGCTCGATGCCATCGAGCGCGCCCTGGAGGAGGAGCAGGGATGCGCCCCCGTACTGCAGCAGATCACAAGCTGCCGAGGCGCCATGAATGGCCTGCTGGCCGTGGTGCTGGAAGACCACATCCGCACCCACCTGACCGAGGTGGATGACGAACACGAGCACGCCGACGGCAGCGCCAAAGAGCAGCTGATCGAGGTCGTGCATAGCTATTTCAGGTGAGCCGGCCATGAGCAATTTCTACGACACGCCGTTCCACGCCAGCCACGACCACGTGTTCCTGGGCGAGGGACATGAAAAGAACGAGCGCAAAACCTGGGCCGTGATCGTGCTATGCACCCTCATGATGGCCGCCGAGATCATCGGCGGAAGCGTGTTTGGCTCGCTGGCACTGGTGGCCGATGGGCTGCATATGTCGACGCACGCAGGCGCCATGCTGATCGCTGCGCTGGCTTACACCTATGCGCGACGTTATGCGAACGACCCGCGTTTCGTGTTCGGCACAGGCAAGCTTGGTGATCTAGCCGGCTTCACCAGCGCCATCATCCTGGCGATGGTTGCACTGTTGATCGGCTACGAAGCGGTGGCGCGTTTCCTCTCACCGGTGCCGATTCACTTTAGCGAGGCGATCCCGATTGCGGTCGTCGGTCTGCTGGTGAATATCGCAAGCGCCTGGCTGCTGAGCGGTGGCGACCACGGTGGTCACAGCCATGGCCACAGTCATCACCATGGTCACGCCCACGGACATGACCACGGCGCAGCCGGACTTGGCGACACGCATCCGCATGGCAGGGAAGTGCAGCACATCGACGCGCCCGGGGGCGTGTTCGCACTGTCGATCTTCGAAGACGGCGTACCGCCAGTGTTCCGGTTAGCTGGAGAAACCGCTCCGCTGCCCGGCGATGTGGCGACGGTAACCACCATTCGGCCGGACGGGAGCCGCCAGGAATTCCCGCTGGTCCGCAAGGCAAACTATCTGGAATCCACCACCGAGATTCCGGAACCACATGCCTTCACTGCCGTACTCGGCATCGGCGGCCAGGAATACAGCGTGGCCTTCGACGAGCATGACCACGATCACGCCGACGGTCACGGGGCACACCATCGCGACCACAACATGCGCGCGGCCTATGTGCACGTTCTGGCGGATGCCGCCGTCTCTGTGCTGGCCATTATCGGTCTGCTGCTGGCCAGAACATTTGGCTGGCTCTGGATGGACCCCCTTGCAGGCGTCGTCGGTGCGGTGGTCATCGCCAACTGGGCGTACGGATTGATGCGCGACACCGGCGGCATTCTGGTCGACGTGACGCCGGACAAGCATATCGGCAGGCGCATCAAGACGGCGCTGGAGTCCGATGGCGACACGCTGCTCGACCTGCACGTATGGCGCATCGGCCCTGGCCACCTGGGCGCGGTGGTCTCGGTGAGCACAGGCCAGGCGCATCGCGGGCCGCAGTTTTATCACCAACGGTTGCGGCGACTCCAGGCACTGTCGCATATCACCGTGGAAGTTCACGCGTCGCCGGGCAAATAGCCTATTGGTCGACTCGGACATTTGCTCCGCATCACCAGCATGGGGCACGGCACCCTGCCATGCGTGCCGCATCTGCCTGACCACAACAGAACACATTCGCGGTCTGACCGCAGATTCTTTCGACCATGTACGGCCCATCCGCATTTGTTTGCATTTGCGCGGCAGCGCTCGCCCTTGCCGCGTGCGGCGTTTCCGGCCCATCGCGTGCGCACGGCATTGCGGGCAACCGCTTTTTTCCAGGGACACTTAATTTCGATGACCCAGCCGTTGCTGACGAACTCTCGATCACCGCGGGTGCGGTAAAACGCCCTGATGACAGCGGAAACGTCACCGATCGCGCTGCAACGATCTCGTTCGCGAGGCTCCTGACGCCCGAGGTCTCGATCGGTTTTGACACAGGCTTCATTCGGCGCGACTGGGGCAGCATGCGTCAGCCCGGCGCAACCGGTTCCGACGTGGTGCTCAAGTCCAGGCTCTACGAGGACGATCTGAACGAGACGCTTGTTGCCGGCTCGCTCATCTATGGACTGCCCCATACCGGGGCCAAACGGCTCGGCGCCAACACTTCAGCGACCATCGCGCCCAGCCTTTATATAGGCCAGGGGTTCGGCGCCTTGCCTGACGCATGGTCTTGGTTGCGGCCATTCGCCATCACAGCGGGCGTCAGCGTGGCTGTGCCGACCGGCAAAACGTCGGGCAACTTGAGCTATGACCCGACGACGCGGCAGTTCAACAGTGTGAGCACAGCCAACGTCACCGCGGTGCACTGGGGATTCGCATTGGAGTACAGCACGCTCTATTTGACGGATCGATTTGTGCCAGGCGTGCTGCCCAAGGAAGAACCCCTGCACCAGTGGATTCCCTTGGTTGAGTTCGCGTTCGACTCGCCACGCGGGCAACGCACGCGCGGCACCGTCAACCCAGGAATCGCCTATGTCAAGGATACGTGGCAGGTCGCCGCGGAACTGGTCCTTCCTGCAACCCACGGATCGACGCGAGGTGTCGGCGCAACTATTCAGGTGTTGTTCTTCCTTGATGATTTCCTGCCGTTGCTGTTCGGCAAGCCGATCCTGGCTCGCTAGCGGGTTGTCTTGCTGTGCGCAGCTACGGTGGCAGTCACACCGATTGAAAGGGTCGACCTGTGGCCATGTCCATGTCGCCCACGCAGGCGTGCAATCCTTGACCGGGCCACTGAAATAGATCCCCGCGGTATCGCTTAAGAATCCGTTAAGAAGAATTCGAGAGCATTAAGGCATTCCTCAGTGCGAGAGGCCGCGATGCCAATCTCAAAGTTTCCTCCTGTTGCCTGCCTGCATTCGGTCTTGGCGTTAGCGCTAGCCGCTGCCGCTCCCCTGGCACATGCGCAAGCGCCCGCGCAACTGCTTGATCAATATCGAGCGCAGGCCGGAGCCCCCTCCGACCCGTCCCGCGGCCAGGAATTTTTTACATCCAAGCATGGCCGTGAATGGAGCTGTGCGTCTTGCCATGGGAACCCGCCCACGCAGACCGGCCGGCATGCCGCAACTGGCAAGTCGATCGCGCCGCTGGCTCCGGCATTCAATCCTGAGCGCTTTACCGATGCCGCCAAGACGGAGAAATGGTTTCGGCGCAACTGCAACGACGTGGTCGGGCGCGAGTGCACGGTGGCCGAAAAAGCAGACGTGCTGAGTTGGCTGATGACCCTCGGGAAGTAGGGCCATCCAGCAACCCGTTCAATTCCTGACCTGATGCGGAGTATCCAAATGTCTGGCCGTTTCGTTGTTACAGGCCGAGCTGCACGCGCTTGCCTGGCAATCGCGGGCCTCGGGCTGTCGTTTCTTGCCGCCGCCGAAGAGGGGCCTGGCATGCGCGCTGCACCGCTGCTGCCCAAGTATCGGCAGGAATGCGCGTCTTGCCATATCGCCTATCCGCCCGGAGCGCTACCCGCCAGTTCCTGGCAGCGCATTCTGGGCAACCTGCAGCACCACTACGGGACGGATGCTTCATTGGACCCCGCCACCGTCAAGCAACTCGATCAGTGGCTCACGGCCAACGCGGCGGATCGCTCAAGGTCAATACCCCCGCCGCCCGAGGACCGGATCACCCGATCGGCGTGGTTCGCCCGCACCCACGACGAAGTGCCGGCTGCAGTGTGGCGCCGGCCTGCCATCAAGAGCGCCTCGAACTGCGCTGCCTGCCATACCAAGGCGGATCAAGGCGACTTCAATGAACACAATGTCCGCATCCCGCGCTGAAGCCATGAAAACCGATTCCATCACCCGCCGCATCCTGGTTTGGGATGCGCCGACCCGCCTCTTTCACTGGCTGCTGGCGCTGAGCTTCCTGGGTGCCTACTTGACCGCGGAAAGTGAGCAGTGGCGCCTTGTCCACATCACACTCGGATACACGATGGCGGCGCTGGTCGGCTTTCGACTGGTGTGGGGCATAGTGGGCACGCGATACGCTAGGTTTTCCAGCTTCGTACGGTCGCCCACTGCCGCACTCCGCTATTTGACCAGCATCATGCGCGGGCGGCCGGAGCACCATATTGGCCACAACCCCGCTGGTGCGCTTGCTATCATCGCCTTGCTGCTGATGGCGTGCGGCCTGGCAGGAACGGGCTGGGCCACCTACAACGATGTCGGCGGTGACTGGCTCGGCGAACTGCACGAGGGCTTCGCCAACGCAATGCTTGCACTGGTGGGCATTCATGTTCTCGCCGTCTTTGCCAGCAGTTGGCTGCACCGTGAGAATCTGGTTGGCGCGATGATCAGCGGACGCAAGACCGGCCTGCCGAACGAGGGCATCCGCCGTGCGTGGTCGAGTGTCGCGGGCCTGATGTTGGTGGCTGTGCTGGGCTTCTGGTGGATGCAGTGGCAGTCCGCGCCGCCGGCCGGGGTCACTGACCGTCCCGCGGCCTCCGCGAAGCATCACGACGCCGACCGCGACGACTATTGATCCAAACCGGTACCGAGCGGAGATCTCATCCGTGCGCATCCTGCTTGTCGAAGACGACCCCCTGCTCGGAGACGGCATTCGTGCGGGCCTGCAGCAGCAGGGCTTCCAGGTCGATTGGGTGCGCGACGGCGAGGCAGCGTGGCGGGAGTTGCGCACGGACGCCTACGTCGCCGCAATACTCGACCTTGGGCTGCCCCGCATGGACGGCGTGGACGTGCTGCGAAAGGTGCGTGGCGCAGGCATTGCGGTCCCCATCCTGGTGTTGACCGCGCGCGACGCGATACCAGATCGCGTGCGTGGTCTCGATCTCGGCGCCGATGATTACATCGTCAAGCCCATTGATCTGCACGAACTCAGCGCGAGACTGCGCGCGCTGGTGCGCCGCGCGCATGGTCATCCCACGGAGCAGTTGAGGGCGCGCGGCATTGTTCTGGAGCCGGCGTCACGCACGGTCTTCTGCAACGGTCGAGCCGTCGCACTGTCGACGCGGGAATTTGACCTGCTGCATGCCTTGATGCTGAACGCGGGGCGCGTGCTGTCACGTGAGCAGCTCGAGCAGTGCCTATACCCCTGGGGGCAGGAAGTCGGAAGCAACTCCGTGGAGGTGCATATCCATCATCTGCGCGTCAAACTTGGCAGCGACCTCATCGTGACCGTGCGCGGCGTCGGCTATATGCTGCCGCGTGACAATGCCGAAGCGCCATGACGCGACCGCGCTCGCTCCAAGGTCGGCTGCTGTTGTTGGTGCTTGGCGCCGTCGCCGGCCTATGGCTCATCACCGCATTGATCACGTGGTACGACGCCCAGGACGAGATCGATCAACTGCTGGACAGTCATCTAGCGCAAGCTGGTGCGCTACTGGTCATGCAGCACGCACAGGCCGTCGACGAGGACGATGAGCCGAGTCACGACCTGCCTGTCCAGCATCGTTACGCGCCCAAAGTCGCCTTTCAGGTCTTTCACGAAGGGAAGCTGGGCATCCACTCGGCCAACGCGCCGAACCAGCCGATGGTTGCGCCAGGCGAGCGCACCGTGTCCGGATTCTCTACGGTGCAAATCGGAGGCAATGCTTGGCGTGTCTTTGTAGCGCAGGGGGTCTACAAGGACATCCAGGTCTACGTTGGCGAGCGCATCGACTCGCGCACCGCAATCCTGTCCGCCCTCTTGCGCAACATGCTGTGGCCGATGGCGTTGGCGTTGCCGTTACTCGCCTTGGCCGTCTGGTGGGCGGTCAAGCGCGGGATGCTGCCGCTGCGCAGATTGGGTAACGCGCTTGCCGAGCGTGACCCGCGAGCACTCGATCCGGTCCGGATGCCCCATGCGCCGGTTGAGATGACGCCCATGCTCGACGCGCTCAACGCGCTCTTTGCCCGCATTCAGACCATGCTCGACGCCGAGCGCCGCTTCACTGCCGACGCCGCCCACGAATTGCGCACGCCGATTGCCGCAATCAAGGCCCAGGCCCAGGTGGCAATGGCCGCCGAGGAGGACGCCATGCGTCGCCACGCCTTGGTGGGAACGTTGGAAGGATGCGATCGCGCTGCCCATCTGGTCGACCAATTGCTGTTGCTTTCGCGTCTGGAAGCGAACGCCGGCATTTCGATTGAACCGATCGACCTTGGTGCGCTGGCTAGACAAGTGATGGCAGACATTGCGCCAATAGCCTTCGGCAAGAAACAGCGCATCGCACTAGAGAATCCGGAGCGCTGCATGGTCGCGGGCAACAGGGCGTTACTGGCCTCACTTGTTCGCAACCTGATCGACAACGCCATACGCTACAGCCCCGCCGAGGCACAAATCGTCGTGACGGTCGCGCACCGTAACGGAAGTGCCGCGCTTTGTGTGGAAGACAGCGGCCCCGGGCTCCCCGCCGCCGAACAGCACCGACTTGGCGAGCGCTTTTTCCGTGTCGAGGGAACGGACCAGAGTGGTAGCGGCCTTGGATGGTCGATCGTGCGCCGGATCGCGGCGGTTCACGGTGCAAGCGTAACGGTTGACCGCTCGCCGGGTCTCGGGGGATTGCGCGTCGACGTTATCTGGTCGAACCTCACATCCAGTGGGTCCGGAACCTACCAATAGGTCATGCGCGACTTCATCCCTTCATTGAAGTCATGAAGAATACGAGCCAGCGGTGCGACTCGGGGAGCGTCCCGATGTGGAAAACGGCTCCGGTCTCTCTCATGCGCAATCGCTTGGCAGCGGGGCTGCGCCATTGACCGCGCGCCGCTGCTCAACCTGGAACCCCATCCCCACGTTCACTGCTCGGACAATCCATGCAACAGATAAAAGAAATCGATCTTGAGATCGCCGCCGATTCCGAAGACAGCATGGCCAAGCAGGCCGCTGCGCGGCGCAGCACCCTTGTGAGCGTCGCCGTCAATCTTGGATTGACGATAGCGCAGGTAGCGGCTGGCATGCTGGCCGGCTCGCAGGCGCTGATCGCCGACGCCATCCACTCCTTGTCCGACCTGATCTCGGACTTCGTGGTGCTATTTGCTAGCCACCATAGCCAGAAAGGGCCGGATCAGACACACCACTATGGCCACCAGCGCTTCGAAAATGCCGCTTCGCTCGTGCTCGGTCTGCTCCTGCTGGCAGTGGGCGTGGGCATGCTCTGGAACGCGGTACTCAAGCTGGAGCACGCCGAGGCTATCCAGCCGGTGCGGCTCATTGGCCTATGGGTCGCGCTGGGCGCTCTGGCCGCCAAAGAATTGTTGTTCCGCTACATGCTGGCGGTGGCAGAAAGGGTGCGTTCGAGCATGCTGGTCGCCAACGCCTGGCATGCCCGTTCGGATGCCGCATCGTCGCTGGTGGTGGCGCTTGGCATCGTAGGCAACGTGCTCGGGTACCGTCTGCTCGATCCAGTGGCGGCGCTTGTCGTGGGCCTGATGGTGACACGCATGGGCTGGCAGTTCGGCTGGGAAGCCCTGCACGATCTGATGGATCGTGCCGTTGATGAGGAGACCGTGGAGGCGATCCACCAGGTCATGCTCGCGACGACGGGCGTACTCGGCGTACACGACGTCAAGACACGCCGTATGGGCGACATGATTCTGGTGGATGCACACCTCGAAGTTGATGCGCGCGTCAGTGTGCGCGAGGGCCACGACATCGCACTGGAGGCTCGCCGCCGCGTGATGGAGCGACGCGACGTGCTCAATTTGATGACGCACGTGGATCCGGTCGATGTGCCCCTCTAGTCGCAGCCTTGCTCCACGTCTTCCTAAAGTGGAGCGAGTATCCGGATGCCTTCTTGTGCCTGCACGCCTCTGCATACTCGGGACACTGGCAAGCTGAGTGGATTGTTCTAGGTCGAGAACTCGAGTTGGGCCGCGTTCAATGTGGCAAGCAGCCGTTGAAGGTGCGATATCAAGAGGGGTACGACCACGAGTACTACATCGTATCCCCCTGATCGACGGCCATCTATAGGTCCATGCCAAGGCGTTCTTGAGGCTGGAGATCCTTGCGGGGCGCTGATTCCCCTTGGCCACCAGAAGCTCGCTCGCATGCTGTGCCTCGGCAATTGCTTCTTGTAGTGACGAAGCCTATCGGAATGTCTTGCAGGGAGAAGAGCGGAGTTTAGTGCGGCAAGGCCCCGCAGTCTGCCGCGTGAGACGCAATCAATGGTGCTCTCTCTGGCGCGCGTCTTGTGTGCTAACTAACTGAAATATAAGGATTTTCCTATTTTCGGCATGCCGTGCTGCGTCAGAGGGTTCCACATGGAGTGACCAAAGTTCCAGATTCAGTGAATCTCGACATCGACAACAACTTCCGCTACGCCCGTTCTTGAAATCGTAATACCCCGTCCCTATAATTAGCACTCGCCGGGCAGGAGTGCTAACAAACCTCCGGTCCCCGATGCTTTCCCGATGCGCCGCGCTCTGCGGCGCGTTTTGTGAATAAACACTCACTTTGCATTGAGGAGTTGTGTATGAACCTGCGTCCTTTGCACGACCGCGTGATCGTGAAGCGCCTGGACAACGAAACGAAGACCGCTTCGGGCATCGTCATCCCTGACGCCGCCGCTGAAAAGCCGGATCAAGGCGAAGTGCTGGCCGTCGGCCCGGGCAAGAAAGACGACAAGGGCAATGCGATCGCGCTGGACGTAAAGGTCGGCGACCGCGTGCTGTTCGGCAAGTACGCCGGCCAGGGCGTCAAGGTGGATGGTCAGGAAGTCCTGGTCATGCGCGAAGAAGACATCATGGCCGTGGTGGCGAAGTAAGCGGGCGCTCAGTCGCATTGGCTTACCAGTAAACCATTCCTCATTGCCTGCCCCGCGGATTCCCCCGGCGCAGGCAACATCCAAAGATTTCGGAGATTCTCAAGATGGCAGCTAAAGACGTAGTGTTCGGCGACGCCGCACGTGCCAAGATGGTCGAAGGCGTGAACATTCTCGCCAACGCAGTGAAGGTGACCCTGGGCCCGAAGGGCCGTAACGTGGTGCTGGAGCGCAGCTTCGGTGGCCCGACCGTGACCAAGGACGGTGTGTCGGTCGCCAAGGAAATCGAGCTGAAGGACAAGCTGCAGAACATGGGCGCGCAAATGGTCAAGGAAGTGGCTTCCAAGACCAGCGACAACGCCGGTGACGGCACCACCACCGCAACGGTGCTGGCCCAGTCGATCGTGCGCGAAGGCATGAAGTACGTTGCCGCCGGCATGAACCCGATGGACCTGAAGCGCGGCATCGACAAGGCTGTCGGCGCTGCCGTCGAAGAACTGAAGAAGATCAGCAAGCCGACGACCACCAGCAAGGAAATCGCTCAGGTTGGCGCCATCTCGGCCAACAGCGACGAATCCATCGGCCAGCGCATCGCTGAAGCCATGGACAAGGTCGGCAAGGAAGGCGTGATCACGGTGGAAGACGGCAAGTCGCTGGCCGACGAGCTGGACGTCGTGGAAGGCATGCAGTTCGACCGCGGATACCTGTCGCCGTACTTCATCAACAACCCGGAAAAGCAAGTTGTCCAGCTGGACAACCCGTTCGTGCTGCTGTTCGACAAGAAGGTCAGCAACATCCGCGACCTGCTGCCGATCCTGGAACAAGTGGCCAAGGCTGGCCGTCCGCTGCTGATCATCGCTGAAGACGTCGAAGGCGAAGCCCTGGCAACGCTGGTGGTGAACAACATCCGTGGCATCCTGAAGACCGCCGCCGTGAAGGCTCCGGGCTTCGGCGACCGCCGCAAGGCCATGCTGGAAGACATCGCCATCCTGACGGGCGGCCAAGTCATCGCTGAAGAAGTCGGCCTGACGCTGGAAAAGGCAACCCTGAACGACCTGGGCCAAGCCAAGCGCGTTGAAATCGGCAAGGAAAACACCACGATCATCGATGGCGCAGGCGATGCCCGCAACATCGAAGCCCGCGTGAAGCAAGTGCGTGCCCAGATCGAAGAAGCGACCTCGGACTACGACCGTGAAAAGCTGCAAGAGCGCGTGGCCAAGCTGGCCGGCGGTGTTGCCGTGATCAAGGTTGGCGCTGCCACCGAAGTCGAAATGAAGGAAAAGAAGGCCCGCGTGGAAGATGCGCTGCACGCAACGCGCGCTGCCGTGGAAGAAGGCATTGTGGCTGGTGGCGGTGTTGCACTGCTGCGTGCCCGTGCGCTGATCTCCGGCCTGAAGGGTGCGAACGCTGACCAGGACGCCGGTATCAAGATCGTGCTGCGCGCCATGGAAGAGCCGCTGCGCCAGATCGTCACCAACGCTGGCGACGAGGCTTCGGTGGTGGTGGCCAACGTCATCGCCGGCCAGGGCAACTACGGCTACAACGCCTCGACCGGCGAGTACGGTGACCTGGTGGAAATGGGCGTGTTGGACCCGACCAAGGTGACCCGCACCGCGCTGCAGAACGCTGCTTCGGTCGCTTCGCTGATGCTGACGACGGACTGCGCCGTGGCAGAACTGCCGAAGGACGATGCTGCTCCGGCAATGCCGGGCGGCATGGGTGGCATGGGCGGCATGGACGGCATGATGTAATTTGCCGTACCGGTCCTGGCCCGGCCATCCTTCGGGATGGCTGTTCCAAACAAAAAACCCCGTGGGTGCGAGCCTGCGGGGTTTTTTGTTGGTCGCTTTGTTAAGACGGTGTTAACGCTGCAAGGCAGTGGGCTTCGCTACAATCGGCCCACCCGCGAGCCTCAGCGTCGTCACGTATCGATGAGCGTCCTGAAGCGGGGCACGATAACAACTCAGGGAAGGGAAAACAGATGAACGACATCGCACGCGAGTCCGTCCTGGGCAGCGCCCCCGCTCCAGCTGCGCCGCAACCCTTGCGGCTGCGCTTTATTGGCAGCGGCTCGGAATACTTCCGCATCTGGATCGTCAACCTGCTGCTGACCATCGTCACGCTGGGCATCTACTCGGCCTGGGCGAAGGTCCGCACGCTTCAGTATTTCTATCGCAACACCCAACTGGCGGGGTCCAGCTTCGATTATCACGGCAGCCCGATTGCCATTCTCAAGGGCCGCGCGATCATTTTCGTGCTGGCGTTTGCATTCAACCTCCTTGGTCATTCGTCGCCGCTGTTGGGGCTGGCACTGCTTATCGTGATGGCCGCCGCGTTTCCGTGGCTGCTCGTGCGCTCGCTACGTTTCCGCATGGCCAATTCCAGCTACCGCGGCTTGCGCTTCGCCTTTACGGGCAAGGATGCCGAGGGCTACATGGTGTTTCTGGTGTGGCCGATCCTCAGCGTGCTCTCGCTGTACCTGCTCGCACCGCTGGCGCACCAGCGCTTCAAGCGTTTCCAGCACAAGAACACGCGCTTCGGTACCGCGCAGTTCGATTTTTCCGGCACGCCGGGCAACTTTTATGGCGTGTATCTGCGCACCTTCGGGCTGGCGATACTGGCGCTCGTGGTGGCCTCTTGTCTCGCGTTGCTACTGGGTGTGTCGTTGCACCGTGCGCCGGGAGTGGGCCAGATCTTCGGCTTCATCCTCATCGGCCTGTTCATGTATGCCGCGATGCTGTTCCTGACGCCTTATTTCCTGTCGCGCCTGCAGAACGTGGTGTGGAACCACACCACGCTGGGCGCGCATCGCTTCCAGAGCCAGGTGGGTGCGGGCAAGCTGTTCTGGATTTTCGTGTCCAATGCGGTGCTGATCCTGATCACCATCGGCTTGTTCACGCCGTTCGCACGCGTGCGCACGGCACGCTACAAGCTCGACTCGGTGACGATGATCGCGGCCGGTTCGCTAGATACCTTCGTTGCCGGCGAAACCACCAACGTAGGCGCGCTGGGCGACGCCACAGTGGACTGGTACGACATCGATATCGCGCTGTAAACGCGCTGCAAGGCAGGGGCACCCGCTGTGATTCTCGCGACCTACTTCGACGGCCGTACCTCGCGCGCGCAACCCGTGCGTCTTGCTGTCGAGGCGGGCGAGGCGGTGCTGTTCGAGCCCGAGGGCACGGTGCTGCGCCGCGCGCCGCTCGCTACGCTGCGGGTGTCGGAGCGCGTCAAGCATGCACCGCGCTTGATCACCTTCGAAGACGGCGCGTTTTGCGAGATCACCGACCCGGCGGAGCAGACGTCGCTGAATGCGCTGCTGCATCGCACCGGCTATCGCGAAGGCTGGGTCGTGCGGGCGCAGAACAGCTGGAAGCTGGCGCTGGGCTCGCTGCTGGCCATGGTGGTGGTGCTGGCGCTGGGGTATCGCTACGGCTTGCCCTGGGGCGCCAAGGTGATGGCCGGCATGGTGCCGCAGCGTGCGGAAGCGCAACTCGGGCGCAGCACGCTCAAAGCAATGGACGAGCGCTGGTTGCGGCCCAGCAAGCTGCCAGCCGCGCTGCAGGACCGCATCCGCGCACGCTTTGCAGCACTGCACAAGCCGCCGCAGGCCACGCACACGTATCACATCGTGTTTCGGGACGCCGACATCGGCGCCAATGCCTTTGCGCTGCCCGGCGGCGATATCGTCGTGACCGACGCGCTGGTCAAGCTGGTGGGTGAGGGCGATGGTCTGACGGGTGTGCTGGCGCACGAGGCGGGTCACGTTGAATATCGCCATGGGCTGCGGCAGGTGATTCAGTCATCGGCCATTGGGGCAACGGCGGCGCTGCTGTTTGGCGATGTCTCGACGATTCTGTCGGGCGTGCCGGCGGCGCTGCTGACACTGCGCTATTCACGCGACTACGAGCGCGATGCCGACCGCTATGCCGCGTTGCTGCTGCAGGAGAACGGCTTATCCGTTGCCGCATTTGCCGACGTGCTGCAGGCGCTGGAAGACACGCATGGCGGCACGCGCAAGGCAGATGCCGCCAAGAAGACCGATGCCGCCAGCGATGACGATGCAGCGGCGTTCTTCTCGTCTCATCCGCTGACGCGCGAACGCATCGACACGCTGCGCCGTTTTGACCGCACGCACGGCGGCAGTGACAACAACGACGCGGACTGACGCGGCACGCACGCCGCTCGACACGCTCGTCCGATTCCCGGCGCCTTCGTCATCCCTTTGATTGATTTCCCCTTTGCCTCACGCCACCAAGAATGGTGGCAGAGGGACGGGGGACATCATGCGACAGGCTGAAACGGGCGTCATGAACGCATTGGCAGGTCTGCTGCCGCCAACGCTTGCGCAGCGGCTGCCAGATCGCATGATGGTGGTCCGCGTGTTCCGCTTCGGGGTCTCCGGTGTTGCGGCCACCGGCATGCACGTTGCCATCGCCACCACGCTCATCAACGGCTTTTCTGCCTCTCAGGTGACGGCCAACGGCGTAGCGTTCGTCTGCGCCAACGTCTGCTCGTACCTGCTCAACGCGCTGTGGAGTTTCTCGGCCAAGCCGGGGCGCGCCAATTTCCTGCGCTTCTACGCCGTCTCACTGCTCTGTCTGGCGCTGACGCTTGCGATCTCGTGGCTGGCCCAGACGTTGGGCCTGAGCTACTGGGTCGGGCTTGCGGTCATCCTGTCTGTGGTGCCGCCGCTCACCTTCTTAATGCATCGGTTCTGGACGTTCCGCTAGCGGAGGGCAACATGGGCTGCCTGCACAAACCGCCCGCAATGCAAGCGACCAAGCGGCTTCGCGTTTCACCACTGAATCATACCTACGGCCAGTTTCGGACTGCGTCTGTGGCGGCTACAACTGACGATAAGGGACGGGGAAATCTGCAAGCGACCGGCGAGCCGCGGCAGGTAGTCGATACAACGCCCGATAGCCATTCACACCGGCGGAGGCGAAGGCATATGCGCACGCATACCAAACAGAGAGAACGCGGGGCGGTGCTCCCGATGGTGGGCCTGATGCTTGCCGTGTTGCTCGGAATGGCAGGTTTGGTGATCGACCTGAGCGGGTTGTTTGTGGCCAAGACGGAGCTTCAGTCAGCGGTGGATAGCTGTGCCTTGTCGGCGGCCCAGGAGCTGGATGGCGCCTCCGATGCGCTGACACGGGCAACGAATGCGGGGGTGACAGCGGGCAATGCCAACCGTGTTGTCTATCAAGCATCTTCTGCGTCGTTGGCCAATGCTGACGTCACGTTCAGCACGGCACTGAACGGCACCTACAGTGCGGCCGGAGTGGCGTCCAGTTCGTCCAGCTATGTCAAGTGCAAGCACTCAAAAAGTGGGATCACGGCGCGCCTGATCAAGTTCGTTGGCGGTGCCAACAGCTATGCCGTTGCCGCGCTGGCGGTCGCCACGCGTGTGCATGCGCAGAGCACGTGCCCGATTCCGGTCGCCTTGATCCCGAAAACCGGCGGGACGGCACCCAACTATGGTTTCCAGGTTGGTGAGTGGGTCAGCATGCTGTACTCAGGCGGCTCTACTACGCCAGGTGAGATGGGCTGGTACAACCTCGACGGCTCCACCAATGCCAACGAGACAAAGGCCGAAATGGATCAGGGCTACTGCAATTCCAAGATCGGCGACCAACTGGGCACGCCTGGTGCGAAAGTGTCCGTTGACGACAATTGGAACGCACGCTTTGGCATCTACAAGAACAAGTCCAATGCGTCGCAACTGCAGCCGGATTTCACGGGCTACTCCTACACGTCCACCAACTGGACAAACACGGTGCCGCAGAACGCTTACAGCGGCACGCCGGCATCGGGTTCCGACAAGAGCGCTGCCAACTTCAAGAACAAACGGCTTGCCTACGCCAACTATGACGATACCGGTACGAGTGTTTCCGGCGGCGACAAGATCACCGGGCTCAACGTCAAGGGCGGCTACAAAAACCTCGCTACCAGCGGGAGCAGCGGCGACCTTGCCACCTATGGGGTGAACCGGCGCGTTGTCCTGGTGCCCGTCATCTCGTCCGCGTCAAAGATCATCGACTACGCCTGCATGCTGATGTTGCAGCCCATTGACGGTGTCCACAACACGCCGCAGTTCGAGTTCCTGGGCAACGCAGGGAGCACCAGCAGCCCGTGTTCACCCAGTGGCCTGGCGGGCGGCAGCAAGGGCCCCTTGGTTCCAGCATTGGTGCAGTAGGAGCGAACCATGAAGACGCGACAACGACAACAGGGCGTGGCGCTGGTCGAACTGGCCATCATGCTCAGCCTGCTGCTTGCCATCACCTTCGCGATAACGGAGTTCGGCCGGGCCATCTACACGTACAACACCCTGGCCAAGGCCACACGAGACGCCACCCGTTACCTGAGCACGCAGGCCGCCGGCAACACGACCTCCTATGCGACTGCAACAAATCTGGCGGTCTACGGCACGCCGACGGTCGGCAGCACGCAAGCGCCGCTGGCACCGGGTCTGACGTCCAGCATGGTGTCCATTTGCGATGCGTCCAACACGAGCTGCACGTCCAACATTGCGCAAGGGACCAACCCGGCCATCAACACCGTCACCGTCACGATCTCGGGCTACACGTTCAACCCGGTGATCGACATGATGGCGTTCCTGCGATTCTATGCGGGCGGCAAAGGGTCGATCACTTCGTTCCCATTTGGGAACATCTCAGTGACCATGAGGCAGTCCTATGAATAAACATCAGAAAGGAACGACGGCGGTTGAGTTTGCCATTGTGGTGGCGCTCTTTCTGACGGTACTGCTTGGCATCCTCGACTTTGGGCGCATTCTCTTTACCTGGAACGCCGTGGGAGAAGCGACGCGCTGGGGGGCGCGACAGGCGGTGGTTTGCGGGCAGGGGTCGACATCTGTGTTGGGTAAGATGCAGACCATTCTTCCGACGCTCACGTCTGCGAATGTGTCGGTGCAGTGGTACGACACCAGTGGGGCGGTGAGTACCAGCTGTGACGCTACGAGCTGCGGTGGTGTTGCAGTCAGCGTGACCGGTATGACGGTGGCGCCTTATTCGCCGGCTACCTGGATTGGATTTTCACGGCTTGCCGTGCCGGGGTTTTCTACTTACTTGCCGCGGGAGATCATGGGGCAGGACCCTAATAGCAGTAGTGTCTGCTCCTGAGTCAGCTTCTTAATGGTGTGGGTCTGGCCCACTGTTTTTTCGGGGGATGGGCTTAGTGGTCCATCCCCTTTTGCATTTCCTGCCGGGCTTGACCGACTCTCTTGGTCTTGCCAAAGAAACTGAGCAAAAAAGGCGTGCCCGAGACGGCGACTGCCTCTTGGATTTGCGTAAGTCGGGAGAGGTTGGGAGGAGTCGCTTCGCTCGGACAGTTCCCCACCTTTTTCCCGGCCGTTTGTAGAAATTCAAAGCGACATCTCGTGCGGGGAAATCAAAGACCAAACCCTCTGGACGCCAGCCCAAACGACAAGGCCAACCTCACGATGGGCTGGCCTTTTTCTTTAATGTGCTGAACGTGGCGCCGAAACTAAGAATCAACTCAACCTACACGGCGAGTAAAGCTGCGCCGACCTCTATACGATTTGATCGTCCCCGCTCTTGATGGCGCCTTGGATTTTGTTGCGAAGAAAAGGAAGCGGAAACTGCCTGAGCGCAGCAAGTTTTTCCCTTCCACTGCGACATAAATTCAAGGAGTCTTTCGCCATCTCGGGCACGCTTTTTTTGCTCAGTTTCTTTGGCAAGACCAAGAGAGTCGGTCAAGCCCGGCAGGAAATGAAAGAGGGAATGGACCACAAAGGGCCACCCTGGCAGGGCGCGAAAGGAGGGCAAACCACCAAGCGCAACCCCGAAGCCGACGCACCACGAAGCCCAACCCCAAACGCTAAAGATACAAAGGAAAAAACCCGGCGCGCGTCCGGGAACAGGACCACCGCGCTAGCACATACGCCAGGTGATAGTCCGGGGGCCGTTACTACCAGTTATTTGCGCGCTCGCATGTCAGCCTCCCGAGGCTGTCATGGTCGGCAGCAGCACACGGTAGATCTGGATGAATGCTGGGCCGAGCAACACCAGAAGCAGCGTAGGGAAGATGAAGAAGATCAGCGGGAAGAGCAGCTTCAGCGCGATCTTGGCGGCCTGTTCTTCGGCACGCATGCGGCGCTTGGTACGCAGCATGTCTGACAACACGCGCAGCGAGTCGGCAAGGCTGGTACCGAAACGGTCAGCCTGGATCAGCATCGATGCAAACCGGTCGACGTCTTCCACACCGGTGCGCAGCGCCAGGTTGGTGAGTGCCTTTTCCTTCGGAAACCCGGAACGCAGTTCCAGCAGCGTGAGTTCCATTTCTTCAGCCATTACGGGGCAGCGCAGCGCGAGTTCGTCCGACACGCGCATCATGGCGGCGTCCAGGCCGAGCCCGGCTTCTACACACACCGTGAGCAAGTCAAGCATATCGGGAAATTCTTCAAATACATCTCGCTGACGATGCTCGACCTTGCGTGCCAGTGCCGCATTGGGCAGGTAATAGCCAATGGCGCTCAGCAGCCCCAGAACAGCGAGGACCACCTCCTGGTCGTGATGTTCCGGCCGGCTGCTCAGCACCAGCAGTGCCGCCAGCGGTAAGAGGATCGCGAGCACCGTCTTCACAGCAAAGTACAGCGACGGCGCCCACGGTTGCCGCCAGCCGGCATTCATGAAGCGGATGCGCAGTTGCGAGTTCTCCCAGCCATCTTTGGGCAACGACAGTTGCGAGACCGGCTTGGCCCACGTGGCCAATTTCTCTACCCAGGCATGGTCAGGGCCCCCGGCCAGGTCTGCACCCACGGTCTGACCGCCGATCTGTTGTATCCGCCCGCGTGCGCGGTTCGGAGAGAACAGGTGCAGTAGCCCGAGCGCACCGCCAAAGGCAGCCACGAAGATCAGGACCAGGATGAAATATTGATTGGAATAGAGCGCTTGCATGATCGTCTCCCCCCAAGAATACGAAGTCACGTTGTGAGGTTACCGTGCTGCATATCGCACGTCCGTCAGACCCGGATGCGGATGATCTTGCGCATCCAGATCAGGCCCATCACCATGTTGAACAGCGCCAGGCCGATCATCTTCAGGCCCATCGGGTCCGTCCATAGCACCTTCATGAAGTCGGGATTGACAAGGAGAATCATGCCGGCGGTGCAGAAGGGCAGCAGCCCGAGAATCCACGCCGACAAACGCCCTTCGGCTGACAGCACGCGGATCTTGTCGTACAGCTTCAGGCGCTCGCGCACAAGGTTGCCGATTGTGTCGAGAATCTCCGCCAGGTTGCCGCCGCTTTCGCGTTGGATGAGCACGGCAATCACGAAGTAGCGCAGGTCATTGACGGGCACCCGCTTGGCCAGGTTGGTCAAGGCTTCATCGAGCGATACGCCGTAGTTGATTTCTTCGAATGTAGTGTGGAACTCGGGACCCATGGGCTCCTTAATCTCTTGCCCGACCATGCCTAGCGCGCTGGCGAAGGAGTGGCCGGCACGTAGTGCACGGGCAATCATGTCCACCGCGTCGGGAAGCTGCGCCTCCAGCTTCTTCAGGCGTTTGCGCCGCTGCGATGCGATGTGCAAGACCGGCAGCGCAGACATGAGCAACGCGCAGGCCGTCACGATGCCAAACGGGACCGGCAGCAACGCACCTACTGCCAGCACTCCGGCGCCAGTCAGGATGGTGTATCCCAGGAGCTGCGCGACCGACCAAGCGCTGCCGGATTGCTCCAGCCAACGGTCAATCGTGCTCACGCGGGGGAGGCTCATCAACCAGCGCTGGAACTGGGGCGATTCGCTCAGCAGGCGTTTCTTCAGAATCGAGAGCTGTTCAGTGCCGATGTGTCCGCCCGCGGACAGCGCGCGGATGCGGGCATCAACGCGCTTGGCCTCGGGGCCGTGGTAGTTGTTCCACCACTGGTAGACCCCCTCGATGCAGAGTACGACGGCCGCGAACAGCAGGATTGCGAACGCGTAGAAGATTTCGTTCATTTAGGGTGCCCCCGTTTCTAGATCGCGCTTGGACCACACTGGTGGTGGCTCTGGCTTCAAGCCTTTAAACCTCAAAGTGCCTTTGCGGGTCAAAGGTCTCGTCTGGCAAGCCCACCCCGAACACGCGCAGTCTTTCGGCAAATTTTGGATAGACACCTGTGGCGCGGAAGTGCCCCTTGACGGAGCCGTCTTGCGCGATGCCCGTGCGCTGGAAGGTGAAAATTTCCTGCATGTTGATGACATCGCCTTCCATGCCGGTGATCTCCTGGATGCTGATGACTTTGCGGCGCCCATCCGTCAAACGCGCCACTTGAATGATCACGGTGATGGCCGAGGCGATCTGCTGCCGGATCGTCTTGGGTGGCAGGTTCAGGCCTGCCATGTTCACCATGTTTTCCATGCGCGTCAGTGCATCGCGCGGGGTGTTGGCGTGCACGGTGGTGAGTGACCCTTCGTGACCGGTATTCATGGCGTTGAGCATGTCCAGGGCCTCGCCGCCGCGCACTTCGCCCAGGAGGATGCGGTCTGGCCGCATGCGCAGGGCGTTGCGCACCAGTGCACGCTGCGTGATCTCGCCTTTACCCTCGATGTTGGGCGGGCGCGTTTCCAAGCGCAGCACGTGCGGTTGGCGCAGTTGCAGTTCTGCGGCATCTTCGATGGTGACCATCCGCTCGTCTGCCGGGATGAAGCCCGAGAGGATGTTCAGGAGTGTGGTTTTGCCGCTGCCCGTGCCGCCCGATACCAACACGTTCACCTTGGCTTGCGACAAGGCTTGCATCAGCTTGGCCATGGGCGGTGTGAGTGTCTTAAGATCGATTAGGTCCGACACCTGCAGCGGGTTGGTCGCAAACCGGCGGATCGAGAGCAGCGGGCCATCGATGGCCGAGGGCGGAATAATGGCGTTCACCCGCGAGCCATCGGGCAGGCGCGCGTCCACCATCGGGCTGGTTTCATCAATGCGACGCCCCACGCGCGAGACGATCTTCTCAATCACCTTCATCAGGTGTGCATCGTCGTAGAAGGTGACGTCGGTAAGCTCCAGCTTGCCGCGGCGTTCAACGTAGACCTGCTTGGCCGTGTTGACCAGGATGTCAGACACCGTCGGGTCCTGCAGCAGAGGCTCGAGCGGGCCGAAGCCAAACATCTCGTCATACACATCAGTGGTCATCTGCCGACGCTCGGTGTCATTGAGCAGCAGCTTTTCTTCGTCGATGATGTTGTTGACCAGGGTGCCGATCTCGTGGCGCACCTGCTCGATCGGGAAGCGGGCCAGCCGTTCCAGATCCACGCGGTCGAGCACCACTTCGTGCACGGTTTTCTTGAAGTCCCGGTAGGCGGGATGGCCCGCCACATTGTGGTGGTGCGGTGCGTGTCCGTTCATGGACAGCGGCACGTGTTCCGGGCGGGAGAGTTGTTCGCGGATCGACATGATGGGCTCCGTCTGACTGGCGAAATGGACAGGAGAAACTCAGGCAATGTTCGGAGACGACGTCTTGGCCCGCGAGAAGAACTTGCTCAAGGAGAAGCCTTTCTCTTGTGAAGCATGACGATCGTTCTCGCGCGCTGTGGCAAAGACGTTGCCTAAGGCCATGAGCGCCTTGGTCATGGCACTGCTGCGGTGATGCTGGGCAATGGGCATGCCCTGGCAGATGGAGTCATCCACCGCGGCCGCATCTTCAGGAAGCACATGGAAGAGCTTCTGTCCGAAGACTTGCTCCAGCGTGCTGCGTGGTAGCTCGTCGCGCTTGCCATGCCGGTTGACCAGGATGCGCAGCTTTTCGGGGGGGTAATGCAGGCCGTGCAGGATATCCAGCAGGCGCCGCCCCGTGCGGGCAAAGGCAATGGTCGGCTGGACCACGACGCAGATCTGGTCGCAGTGGTCGAGCACCGCAATCGACAGCGGGTTGATCGCCTGCCCGACGTCCACCAGGATAAAGTCGTAGATCGGTGACACCAGCGAGAGCACGTACTCGATCTTGTCCTTCTTGATCTCGCCCGCCTTTATCGGATCGCTGGCGCCGGCCAGGACGTCAAAGTCCTTGGCTACGCGTGTCAAGCACGCTTCCAGGAAGGCATCGTCCAGCCGGTCGACCTGTGCGCACACTTCGGACAGCGTGGCAGGTGGCGTCTTGTTGCTCACCAGAAAGTGCGTGTCGCTGAACTGCGTGTTCAGGTCGATCAACAGCACGCGCTTGTGTTCGTGTGCGGCCAGCGTATAGCCGACGTTGCTGGCGATGAAGCTGGAACCCGCGCCGCCCTTGCTGGAGATGAAGGCGATTACGCGCGCTTCCTCGCGCGTTCTCGGGGTGTGGTTGGTTTCCAGCCGCGTGAGCGCTGTCGTCAGTTGGGCGCGTTCCAGCGGCCAAGTCAGTATGTCGCTGACGCCGGCGCGCAGTGCGCGAATCAGGTCGTCGCGCTCCTGGGTTTGCGTGACAAGGATGCAGGGCAGGTCGGCGAACTGCTGCCGCAGCAGTTCGATGCTCAGCATCTGGCTCGGGCCACCGCTCGGCTGGTCGATGATGAGCGCATCCGCGCCGCGCAGTTGGCAGGCATGCGTGGACAGGCTGCCCGGTGCAGCATGCAGGTGCATGACCTGGTAGCTGCCGGCGGCGGCTACGAGGCGCGCAAGGTCAGCCAGGCGTTCACCGTCTTCGGAGGCAATCAAGATCTTGAGCATGGCAAAGCTCCCCGTTCGATCGTGTGTTTTGTATGTCGTTGCATCGCGCCGCGCATGGGCTGGCCTCGTATCAGGCTGGCGATGGCGGGTGCAGCATGGGCACCCGCCCTGTACTGTCAGCGCGAGAAGCTGCCGGACATTCCGCTACCACCGTATCCACTGCCGCCGAATCCGCCGTACCCACCGCTGCCGGTGCCAGTACCCCCTGCGGGGAAGCGGGTCATCGAGCGGTCATAGTTGCTCATGGCGGCCACGGCGGCTTTGCCGTCATAGCCATCCAGAGCGGGCAAGCCGGCCGGTGCGTCGGGATTGATCACCTGTGCTTGCTTGACGCTGGTGACGGCCTCACCGAAGTGCTTGTCCCAGTTGGGTGTCGTGGTCATGCAGGCAGTCAGGGCCTGGCAAGCCAGGATCACGAGTGCGGCGCGTTGCAGGTATTTAAGATTGGTGTTCATGGCATATCTCCACATGGTTCCCGGGTTAGCGTGTCTGCGGGGTTGTGGTCGTGTCGGCCACTGCCGTCTGCCGGCCCTGCGTCTTGGTTCTGGCCTGGGCCAGCCGTGCCGCAGTGGCTTCGATTCGGGCAACACGCGCGGCATTGTCGTCCGTGGGCGCCGTGGCCGATGTTGTGGCGGGCGCGGTTTCCCAAACCGGTTGCGCGGCCGCCGGTTTTTCGGGCGCACCGTTTGCCGGCTGCGTGGGCGGGGCGATGCTCACCTCAGTGCGTGGTGCAGCGATGACCGGAGCGACCGGTGCGGGCGCAACCGGAGCCGGCATCGGCGCCTGCGAGCTGGGGGCAGCGGGTGCGCTCGGTACCGGCGCAGGTACCTGCGGTGCCGTTGCAGGTGCGGCGGCCGTTGCTGGTTTGGCCGCGCGGTTCTTGGTGCCGGAGCCTTCCATGTTGCCCGTCAGGTAGACGGCAAGCTCGTTGGGCGTCGAGAAGCTGTCAGTCGGCAGCGGATACGAGGCCGTCTGCATTGGCTGCACCAGGCGCGGCGTGATGACGATGACCAGCTCTGTCAGGTCATGCTGGAACTGCGTGCTACGGAAGAGGGTGCCCAGGACGGGGATTTCACCCGCGCCGGGCAATGCCTTCAGTGAGCCGCGCGCGTTGTCTTGCAGCAGCCCACCGATGGCAAAGCTCTCTCCGTCACGCATCTGCACGGTGGTGGAGGCGCGCCGCGTGGTGATGAGCGGCAGGATGGTCTGGCCGTTCGTGTTGGCACCGGTGACAGTTGCGCCCGTGGGCGAAAGTTCCGATACCTCCGGTGCCACCTTGAGGTTGATGCGGCCATTGGCCATTACGGTTGGCGTGAACTTCAGGCCAACGCCATACTCCTCCTCTTGCAGCGTGATGGTGGGAGCGCCACCTGAGCTGCTGCTCTGCGCAACCGGGATGTAGATCTTGCCGCCTGCCAGGAAGCTGGCTTCCTGGCCACTGAGCGTGACGAGATTCGGCTCGGCAAGGATCTTCACCAGGCTGTCGTTCTTTTGCGCATCCAACTCAACCTGGAAGGGCCGGTTGTTCGCCTTGTTGGCAAAGAACCCGGTAGACGAGCCGGTCAACAGGGAGGTCAGGAGGCCGCCGCTCCACGAGCCGAATCCGCCTTGGACATTGAGTGCCGAGCCCAGCTGGTTCAACAGGGTCTTCGACACTTCCGCCACCTTGACTTCCAGCATGACCTGCTGCGGTGTATCCACGATCATCATGTTGATGACGTTGGCACCGCCGGCCGCACCACCACCGCCGAGTGCACCTGCCGCACCGCCGCCCTTGTCCGCACCGCTTTGTGCAGAAGCTGCATAGGCGTGGGCGATTTCCATGGCTTGCTGCGCCGCCTGTGCGCTCGACACGTTGCCGGCCAGTACAAGGCTGTCTGCCGCGGTCATCACGCGAATCTTGTTTTCACCCGGCATCAGCTGCGCGAGCGAAGTCTGCAGGCCACCGGCATCGGCGTTAACTACCACATTGACGATGCTGCAGGCGCCGCTGCGCCCCTGCACGATCATGTTGGTGGTGCCCACACTGCGGCCCAGCAGATACATGGATTGCGGCGACACCATGGTGGCCTGCACCACAGCCGGATTGCCCAGCGTGCGATTGCGCACGGGCTCCGGCAGCGAGATGAGCGAAGACTTGCCAACCGGCACCACCACGCTGCTTTCGCCGCGCACGGCGCCCGTGCAGTTCGGCCCGCGTACATCGGCCACCGGTGCGGTCGCCAGCGCCGGGTTCATGCTGATCGTCATCTGCACCGGTGCGGATGCACCGGCGCGAGACTGCATCACGACCGGTGCTGTGGTGGACTTGGCTACGGCGCCTGCCTCCATGGCCGCTTGTGCTGTCGCATGCGTAGGCATGCAGAGCATGGCACCGGCGGCACTCGCCAGAATGAGCATGCGTGTGCTGCCGAGGACCTGTACGCCACGTAGCGTGACGTTGGCGCCATTGGTTTTTTGGTTCGTCTTCATATCTCCCCCCCCGAGGGTCTGCTGCACAAGGTAAAAATGCGGTTGATACGCTGTGGCTGGTTAACCTCGACTTGCGCTACGTGTTGTGTTGAAGGACTGTCAGGTGTGTGGAGGGTCAGAAGCATTCCATGCTGCCTTGCACGCCGGCCAGCACACCGATGCAGTCGCGCTGCCGGATCGGGCCCGAGGCAACGTGGCGCACCTTGGCGGTTGCACGCGTCGTGCTGACCATCACCACCTTGGGTGCGGGCTCGGCTGCGGGCGTGCCCAGCAAGGTGCCCTTGGTGGCGCCGCCGGTTGCTGTGGCGGCCACGTCGACTTGGTTGCGCAGCACCAGCGAGAGCGTTCCCACGCTGCGCGCCACATCGAGCTTCTCTGCCTGATCGGGTGTGACTTCCAGCGTCACCGCGTTGACGACCTTGGGCTGGGTATCGTCCCGGCTGACTTGCTGCGCGACTGCCAGCACCAGGATCTTTTCGAGCACGATCTTGGAAATGCTGTTGTTATTGTTGCTCGCGCTCTTCGCGTCTTCGTTGGTGTTGACGATCACGTCGACCAGGTTGCCCGGCAGCGCAAAGCCCGCTACGCCCACCACGTCATTCACACGTACGGTAATGGCGCGCTTGCCTTCCGCGATGACGGCGGAAAGCCCGCCCTTGGTACCGATGGGCGCGAGCTTGTTTTCCAGAATCGGTTCGCCTTTCTGCAGGCTGGCGCGCACCACGCGCCCTTGCAACGCCTTGGGGTCGTCAAACGTGCCCGGTGGCAAGCTGCCCGCCGGCCAGCTGACCGTGCGCAGCTGCTCATTGCCCAGCGGTTGGCCGAGGTCCATGTCGCTGGCGGCCACCACGACTTGCTTGACTGAGCTGGTTGACTGCTGAGACAGCCAACGTGATGCAGAGACAACGGCCGCGATCCCCGCTACCAATGCGACGATCAGCATCACGATTGCACGCGCGTTTTTCATGATGAGTTCCCCCTTCTGAGATCAATAGAGCGGATCGAATAGGCAAGGCTCAGGTGTGAGCCTGCTTGTCCTGCCGCCAGCCCATACCCGCACTCATGGAGTCGGTTGCCTTGAAATCTGTGTGCGAACAGAAGTAGATGTCCCACGCGCGGCGCAGTGCCTCTGCGGTTACCTCGGATGGGCCACCGTGGTACTGGACGGCCGAGGCCACCAAGCGCAGCAGATCGCGTGGAATGCAGGCCAGCAATGGTTTGCCGCTGACTTCGTGCAGCGCTTCGCGCAGATAATCGAAGGCGGCATCAGCGTTCTGCAGGCCGAGATCCTGCGCAGCGCGCAGGTAGACCTCGCGATAATCGGCCACCGAGAGCGGGCCCACGTAAAGCTTGCTGCCGAGCCGGCGCAGGAAGGCGTCGTCGCCCAACTGAGCCGGTTCAAGGTTGGTCGAGAAGACGGGCCACACATCGAATGGCACGGAGAACCGCACACCATTGCGCAGCGAGAACATGTCGACGCGGCGGTCCAGCGGCACGATCCAGCGGTTGAGCAGTTCGCTCACGCCCACTTGCTGGCGGCCAAGGTCATCGACGATGTAGATGCCGCAATTGGCCTTCATGTGCGGGGGCGCCTGGTAGAAGCCGGTCGTGCCGTCATAGCGCAGCTCCAGCATCTCTAGCGTCAGTTCGCCGCCCGAGAGCACCGCGGGCCGATGGCACATCTGCCAGCGGCGGTCCAGCGGGCGACGCGCCACGGGGCCGTCTTCGTCTTCCTGCGCTACGTGCACGAGCGGGTCGAAAATCTGGATGATCTCGCCGGCGATGGTGATGGCGTATGGCACCGGCACCGTGCCTGGCAGCAGCATCCCGAGGTGTTGGGCAAGATAAGTCTTGCCACCGCCGGCAGGGCCGTAGAGCATCAACGCACGGCTCGTGTTCAGCGCGACGCCCACATCGTCGAGCAGGTCCGGCGGCATGACGAACGTGCTGAAGGCGGCGGTGACATCAGTCTTGGACAACGAGGCGAACTGGATGGAGTGCCGTTGAACGGATTCAACATAGGCTTCCAGCGTGACAGGCGCGGCACCGACATAGCTGCAGCGCGCGGTGAATTCGGCAGCGCGGACATAGCCGGCGTCGGTTAGGTGAAAGCGCACGTCCAGGTCGTTGGCGCCACGGTGGGCGACTTCCAGCATGCGCTCGCGCACGGCGTAGGCGGCCACTTCATTGATGACCATGGCGGGGAGCTTGATGGTGTCCATCAGCATGACCAGCGTGGCGCTGCGATGCAGGTAGGCCACTTTCATGAGCAGGCCGAGCAGCAACGAGATGTCCAGGCCCGTTTCGGCCACGGTGCGCGGCAGGATGTGCCATGGGGCACCAGGCTCGCGACGGGCGGCGTCCAGCCCGGTGGGCGATGGCACCGCCTCCAGCGAGCGCGGCGCATGTTGGGCGTGCCCGAATTCTGTGTGCTCGATTTTTTGGTCCCCGATCATCTTCATCACCATTTGGCTGAGTGAATACGAAGTGCGCGCCCAGATGTGCAAATTGCGCGCATCAGGCCGACGCAAACAGGACTGCAATCGTGCCGGCGGCAATCGCAACGCCGTACGGCAACGTGCCCACCGACCAAGAGGCATCGGCTTGCGGGGTGGGCGCGCCGGCTTCCCGGCTGACCTGCCCCGACGTCAACAGGACGTCGCGCAGGTTCCGGCGCAGCTGCGCCATGCGCTTATGCCGGAGGGTAAATAGCAGCGCCCAGATGCCGCCGATCACGAACGTGGCCATTGCAATCTCAAAGGCCATGAACGCGCCGAGCCAGGCGCCTACGGCAGCCATGAGCTTCACGTCGCCCGCAGCCATGCCGCGCAGCAGATAGAAGGGCAGGAAGATCGCCAGGCCCGTAAGCCAGCCACACGTCCACTCCAGCGCGCCATTGCCGAAGCCATGGACTGCTACCTGCAACGGCAGCGCCGCAAGCCATGCACCGAAGGTCAGCCAGTTCGGGATGCGGCGATGCTGCGCGTCGATGGCCGCCGCTATCAGTGCCACGCCCATTGCAACGGGGCCAATCATTGACGAGAGCAGGGTGGCGTCGTTCATGGTGTCCTCGGGTTCTTTGGTGCGGTTGCGTGTTCAGTTCAATGAGGTCGGGTCTTGCAAAAGTTGTAGTTATTCGGTGCAGCGCAACATCACGGGATGGCCGCAGCGATCATTTCGTAGAGAGACTTCACACCGCTACCCAGCGCCACGACGGAGCCGAGAATGACGATCGCGATAAGTGAACCCAGCAGTGCGTACTCGATCGAGGTAACGCCTTGATCGTCGCGCAGCCACTTCCTGGGGTTGATTGGCTTATGCATGCTGGTCTCCTGCGTAGCGCCGGTAGCTGACCGAGTTGACAATCCGCTAGAGCGCGGCTGCAATGTTGGAGAACACCGTACTCAGATTCGTGCCGACGAGCTGAACGGAAGCGATGATCACCACGGCGATCAATGCCGCGATCAGGCCGTATTCGATCGCAGTGACAGCTTGTTCGTCGTACAGGAACTGCTGTAGAAGCGTGCTGTAGCGGTTCATGACAATCTCCCTTTGACCCTGTTAGAAGTTTTGCCCGTTGTTGCTGGAGCGTGGGTTGCCATGTTCATGGCAACCCACGCTTGCACTCGCTTGGCATGCATTGCTGGGCATCAATGCAGTGAGCCTCGCGTTTGCAACATCGGTGCACTTACAGTGCCGCGGCGATGTTGGAGAACACCGTGCTCAGGTTCTGACCCACGAGCTTGACCGAGGCGATGATCACGACTGCGATCAGGGCGGCGATCAGGCCGTATTCGATGGCGGTCACACCATCTTCATCACGGGCGAATTGCTTGAGTGCGTTGAGGTAGTTCATGACAATCTCCTTCAGTGGAAAAAATGCGCGTTCGAAAAGCCAGAATGAAAGAGGTCATGTCGGCGGCGCACAGATGGCACAAGCATGAAACGGCCAGCAGCCTTGGCTGCCGTCACCTGCCCGCAGGAACTCACGTGACACGCACCGTGCGGTGTCGCGCAGCGTGCTGTCCCGTGTGGGCGATGTGAGCGCGTTGTTGGTCGGCATTTGTCTCGATCCCTTTTTTTTCAATTCGATGCTTTGAATTGGAGATTCCGTTTCGCTTCGCCTTCTGCTGTGAACTTGCTGCTCCCCGTTCAAGGCGGCGGTGACGATGTCCTGCGATCTGGCATAGGCAAGAGCTGGGCCACCCCCGTGCACTTCCATGTGCGACAAGGCTTTGCGGGCGATTGGCTGAATTCGAGGGCGCGTGCATGACGGTTAGTGCCCGCGTTCTCGGGGGCGGAGTTGCCAGGGGGAAACGCGTGGCGCGGCACGTCGATTTGGATGAGGCTACGTAGGGATGACGCAGCACAGGGGTGTCCTCATTCAAATGGACAGGTGGGGGGGTAGCGTAGTGGATGGTGGAAATCGCCGTCGGGTAGGCTGGGGGTCTGCGTCAGCCTCCTCACCGTGCCCCAGCCGAGGGCGTGTCCATAGCGGGGCGACGTTTCCGGATGGAAACGTTGATGGATCCTCCTGGCGTATCGCTCTGATGGTTGCGCGTAGCAAGGCTGTAGCCACAACGCATCGCGGGAAATGTCCCCGCGCTTCAGTGCTGAAACGTCGATGCAATTTCGACGCTCGGGCGGCGCTAAACACAGACCGCAGGCGCGTGCCCTACCTTGCCTTATCCGAGTGCACGAACAAGACTGGGCTCTAAGACCCGCCCGCGGCGTGAAGCTGTCGCGCGCGTGACGAAGCCCCACTCAGCGCAGCGCAGACATCGTGTGCCGCGCACCACCCGGAACCGACGCGAGGAGCAGCATGAGCCAGAGATCTGTGCGTCTGCCAGCCACGCGCAGCGCCGCAGCAGCAATTCGTGCAACCGTTGAGCATGCTGCTGGCCACTGGATCGATCTGGCCCGAGTGCGCGCCTACAGCGGTGCGCTGCTGGTTCTGTTCTGCGTGCTGCTGCTTGGCTGGGCCTGGACGAGCAATGGCTTTACCGATGTGACGATGGCGCGTCCTGGAACGGATTTCTCGGCGTTCTGGGGCGCCTCCTATCTCGCGCTGACGCAGGGCCCTCTGCAGGCATACGACGTGCGCCAGCTGACTGCGGTGATCGCCGAGCATGGAACGTTGGGAAGGGGGGCTGAGCTGATCCTTCCCTGGCTCTATCCGCCGACCTTTCTGCTGATGGTCTTGCCGCTGTCGTTGTTGCCGCTGACCTTGAGCTACCTGCTGTTCCTGGCCGGCACGGGGCTCGTCTATTTCAAATCAATCGGCATGTTGACGGGGGCACAGCACCCCTGGCGCCAGGGGTTGTGGTTGCCTGTGCTGGCCGCTCCGGCAACGCTTATCACCATTCTTGCTGGCCAAAACGCGCTGTTGACAGCTGGTGTGGCCGGGGCTGCCGTGTATCACCTGAACAAGCGCCCCGTGCTTGCCGGTGTGCTGATCGGCTTGCTTGCCATCAAGCCGCAACTGGCGGTGTTGTTCCCGCTGGCCCTGGTGATCTCGCGTGCATGGAAGGCGCTGGCCGGCGCGCTGCTGACAACCGTGGTGTTTGCGAGTGTCAGCGTGTTGGTCTGCGGCTGGCGCACGGTGCCGGCGTTCCTTGCCAACGCGCAATGGGTGCGGGCGAGCTTCATCGAGGGCGGCGCCAACCTATGGTGGGGCATGCCAACGCCTATCGCAGCCGCCCGGCTGGCCGGGGCGAGCGTGACCGGTGCGTACGCCGTACAGGTGTTGACAGCGCTGGCGATGGCCGCCGCGATGGCCTATGTCTGGCGGCGGACGACGGCGTTTGAGTTACGTGCTGCGGCGCTGGCGATTGCCACGCTGATGGTGTCGCCATATCTGCGTGACTACGAGCTGACATGGCTGGGGCTGGCCATTGCCGGTTTGGTGGGCGACGGTGTGCGTGATGGCAGCGGCAATGGCCTGTCGAGCGGCGAGCGGGCGGCGCTCGTTGTGGCCTGGCTGCTGCCGATCTATGAGCACGCCAATCCGTATTTGAAACTACCGCAGATCGGGCCGCTGGTTCTGTTCGCCATGATGGCGCTTGTTGTGCGTCGCGTGGTAACGCGGGCGTGAGGGCACCATGGCCATCGCCTTGAACCTTCTAAAGCACAGGGCGCCCGAGGCGACGGCGGCGTCTCCAGTGGCCGCCGCGGGTGCTCGCCACTGGTTGGGCCCGGACCGCGTGCGCGTTTACTCGATGGCTGCGCTGGCCTGCTACGTCGCGTACTTTGTAATCTGGGCTGTTCGCGCCAGTGTGTTGAAGGTCGCGGGTGTCTTTCCGCTTGGCGGCGATTTTCTGGTGTTCTGGAGCGCTGCGCAGTTGGTGCTGCAAGGGCACCCACCCGCTGCCTACGATGTGGCTGTGCTGCATAACGTGGAGCTGGCAACCGTCCCACTGGTGGCGACAACCCAGGGGTTGTTGCCCTGGTTCTATCCGCCAACCTTCCTGCCCTTCATCGCGCCCTTCGGGCTGCTGCCGTACTGGCTTGCCGTGCTCGTCTTCCTGAGTATGAGCGTCGGATGCTTCCTGTGGGTTGTCGGCCGGATCGTGCCATTGCGGCGGGCATGGCTGCCGTGCGCGGCATTTCCGGGGATTGCGGTCGTGCTCGCAACGGGGCAGAACGCGTTGCTGCTGGCGGCATGTGCTGGTTTGGCGCTCACGTTGCTGCATTCCCCTCGCCCCAAGCGGCCCCCCAGCCCGATCGCAGCGGGCATGTTGCTCGCCCTGCTGACGGTGAAACCGCAATTGGCTGTGATGTTTCCGGTGGCACTGATGTGCGCCAGAGCCTGGAAAACGTTGATTGCAATGGCGCTGACCTCACTCGCGCTGGCAGTGCTGGCGCTGGCAGCGTTCGGCCCGCAGTCGTTCATTGCCTTTCTGCACAACGCGGCGTTGGCGCGCTCGGCAGTGGAAGCCGGCGCAGTCCATCTGGAGCGCATGCCCACCCTCTTTGCCATGGTCAAGATGCTGCACGGCAGCGTGATGTTGGCCTACGTGCTGCATCTGATAGGGGGCTTCACGGCCTGTGCCGCAGTCGCCTATGCCTGGAGTCGGCCTTGCAGCTTTGCACTGCGTGCCGCAGCCGTGCTGACGGCAAGCATGCTCGCCAGCCCTTACCTGTACGACTACGACCTGGCGTTCCTCGGTCTGGCCATTGCCTGGCTGGCCTCCTACGCGTTGCGGGATGGGTGGCTGCCCGGTGAACGTGAAGGGCTCATCCTGCTGTGGCTTTTGCCGCTGGGCGGAATGCTCTTGATTGACCGACTCGGCTTTCAACTGATGCCACTTGTATTGCTGCTTGCACTCGCGCATATCGCGCGCCGTATTCATCTTGAGCGCACACGCAACGCGTCACGTAGCCGCGTGCCAAGGCGCCTTGGACGGGGAGAACAATGATGTTGGATTACAAAAGAAACCAACTCCTTTCGCTGGTTGTACCGTTCTACAACGAAGGCGAGGCGCTGGAGTCCTTCTTTGCACGGGTCGTGCCGATCCTGGAGTCGGTCGAGTTCATGCAGTTCGAGATCGTGTGCGTGAACGACGGTAGCAAAGACGACACCCTGCAGAAGTTGATCGCGGTGTCCCGCATGGACGAGCGTGTAAGGGTGATCGATCTGACACGCAACTTCGGCAAGGAAGCCGCGCTGACGGCCGGCATTGACGAGGCACTTGGCGATGCCGTCATCCCAATCGATGCTGATCTGCAAGACCCGCCGGAACTGATTCCCACCCTGGTGGCACACTGGCAGAAGGGGGCGGAAGTGGTCCTCGCACAGCGCGCCAGCCGTGCCTGCGACACCTTCCTCAAGCGGGTGACTGCGGCCGCGTATTACCGAGTCCACAACACGTTGTCCGACCTGAAGCTGCCGGAAAACGTTGGCGATTTCCGCTTGATGGACCGTGCGGTCGTCAATGCGCTCAAGCAGTTGCCCGAGCGGCACCGATTCATGAAGGGCCTGTTTGCGTGGGTGGGTTTCAACACCGTGATCGTTCCGTACGAGCGGGAGGCACGCAGCGCGGGTCAGTCGAAGTTCTCCGGCTGGCGCCTGTGGAATTTCGCGCTGGAAGGCATCACCAGTTTCAGCACCTGGCCGCTGCGGAGCTGGACGTATATCGGTTTGGCCATTGCAAGCCTGGCATTCGTGTACGGCAGCTACATCATCGCTCGCACCATGGTTCTGGGTGTGGATGTGCCGGGCTACGCCTCGCTGCTGTCGCTGCTGCTGTTCTTTGGTGGCCTGCAATTGATCGGGTTGGGCGTGGTGGGCGAATACATTGGCCGTATCTACGACGAGGCCAAGGGGCGCCCGATCTACCTGGTGAAGCGCCGCTATCAGGAGCGCCGGCTGCGCAACCGGTTGACGGGTGAGCGGCGCGTGATTCAGATGGTGCGAGGTCAGCGCGGTTAGGCGCGTCTGGGCACAGGGGAGTCCACACCGGACCCGGCGCGTCACCTGACCGTCCATGCTCTGGTCGCATTGATGCTCCGGGTTTTGGTTCCGCGACTGGGCCGTGTGGTTTTACGTCCTGAAGGGGGCCCGCGCGGCGATCGGGCACGATGTGGCGTGCGTTGCATGGTCTCGTGGCTGCGCCGGCCGCTCCGATCATGGTCCTTCTATGAACCACGCGTTGAAGAACGGCTTCGGTGACGCGCAGCGCTCGCCTGCTTATTGTTGCGGTTCCTTGATTTGACTGTAGACCGGTGTTGCTTGAGCACTGGATTGCGCCCACCGATTGAATCGGTCTCGGAACGGCACTTCTACGTATTTGTGCAGCAGGTGTGCGATGCCGAACGTCCAGAATAGGAACAACGCATAGGGAATGAGCCTGTCGTTGAGGCCAGTGCCGGTCGTTGCGCTGAGCATCTGCAGGAACCAGACACCATGCCCGAGGTAGAGCGCGTATGAAACCTTGCCAAGATACTGTGCGGGGCGGGTCTGGAGGAGGTTTGCGATCGGGCCACGATCGGCTAACAGCGACCCGATCAGCGTGGCGAACACCAATGGCGCAAACGGCGCTGAACCGGGCAGATCATTGGCAAACATAACCATAGATAGCGATGCGGCCGATGCCGTGAGCTGAATGGCACGTCCCCTCGCCAGTGCCGCGACCCGATCCCTGAACTCGCAGATCAGCGCACCTATGAAGAAGCCGGCAAGGCAGCGCGTCCAGCCGAAGTTGAACGTCATGCCAAGGCACTTTCCGGTGAGCAGGCAGCGATCGATGCTAAGCGTGATCCAAACGGCAAGCGCATATCCGATCAGAGCAAGCGCAGCGAAGCCCGCGATGCGCGCTTTGCCTTGCAGCAGGAAGCAGAGCGCGCCAAATGCGAGGTAGACGAACATTTCATCGCTGATGCTCCAGCCTACGAGGTTGCCCACGCCGTTAGGGAACAGGTTCAAGCCTTGCGACATGGTTACGAGCGCGAGCACTTCGCCAACCGACGGAACACGATAAGCGAAGGCAATGGCCAGTGCAGACGTTGCGATATGCGCTGGCCAAAGACGCCCAACGCGGCGGATGGCAAACGTGCGCAGCTGAGTCCGGCTCGTTAGTTGCCCGCCATAGGCCCGACAGATCACGAAGCCGCTCAAGACGAAAAACAGATCAACACAGAGGTATGCGCTGTCAAATTGCCGATGCGGTGGTGCGTAACACATATGGTGGAACACGACGAACAGTGCTGCCACGCCGCGAAGACCTTCCAGGCTTGTGACTGTGGTTCGCATTGGTGTATCTCACGCTTGCTTGTTCTGATTGCCAATGACGCTGTGTTGGTGCTCGTGCAACCTAACGCCGGCAACCCCTTGAGCGGTGGGTATGGCTGCGCCAGGCATGGCTTGAGCCCACCGATTGAACCGGTTACGAAACGGCAACTCGACGTAGTTGTGCAGCAAACTGGTGGAGGCAAACGCCCAGAAGAGAAATAGCGCGTAGGTGACAAGTTGCTGCTTGAGCCCGACGTCTGCCGGCATGCTTACGACAAGCGGCAGCATGACGCCATGCGTAAGGTACAGCGGGTATGACACCTTGCCGAGATATTGCGCGGCTGGCGTTTGGAGGATGCGCGAGACGGGGCCGCGGTCACTGATGAGCGCACCGATCAGCGCACCGAACGTCAGTGGCGCGGTCAGTGCAGACCCGGGAAGGGCATCTGCCGAAATGAGCAGGAACAGCGCTGCTGAAAACGCCGTCACCTGAAAGACGGGGTGGCTCGCCCAGGGAATAAGGCGATCTCGGAACTCATAAATGAGGGCGCCGATGAAGAAGCCCGCAATACACCGCAGCCAGCCGAATTGGTGAACCAACTTACTGAGGCAGCCGCCCTGGAGAAGACAGGCTCGGTCGATCTCGATCCAGGCGGCCAGCGGCCACGCCGTCAAGGCTAACGCTGCGAATACCACCATGCGGGTGCGGCCGCGCATCAGGATGCAACCCGCACCGAACAGAAGGTAGACGTACATTTCGTCGCCGGCGCTCCAGCTCACGGCGTTGCCGATGCCGGCCTGGAAGACGTTCAGGCCCTGCGACATGGTGGCGAGTGCCAGCGTCTCGCCAAACGCCGGCAGATGGCGGGCCACGATGAGGGCCAGGACCGTGGTTGCGATGTGCGTTGGCCACAGACGGCCAATGCGGCGAATCATGAACGTGCGCAGCGATGCAAGATTCGACAACTGCGGGCCACACGCGCTGCTGATGACGAAGCCGCTCAAGACAAAGAAGAGGTCCACCGCGAGATAGGCATTGGCAGACAGCGGGTGCGGCCATGCGCAGAACATGTGATGCACAACGATAAACAAGGCCGCGATGCCGCGCAGGCCCTCAAAGCTTCTGTTCACGCCGTTGTCCCCCCTGCCGGGTTGGATGCATGTGCGCCAATCGCGGCAACGGGTGGTGTTGCAGCGTCAAAGCTTTCGTGCGGTGCGATCACGCGTTGTGGCGCACGCGCGCGCCGCACGATGATGGCGAGCAAGCCCACCAGCACGATCGGCGCCCATTGCCCTGTCCGGTGCGAAAGCACAGCGAACAGGCCTTGTGCAGGTACCAGCCAGGCGGCAAGCAGCACCGCATTTTCGAATCGGTTGCTGCTGTAGCGTACAAAATCCACCGCAAGCCAGGCCATCGGCAAAGCGAGCCAAGCGAGGTCGTAGTAGATGAGATAGGGCTGCACCATCAGCGTCGCAACGGGCAGTGAGGCAGCGCGCAACTCAAAGCGGCAGGCGCTGCGCCATAACCAAACGCAAACCGCAATCACCAGCATCGCCACGCCGGCGTGAGCCGCATATGACACCGTGGTCGAGTACCCGGCGGACCGCAGCGTGCCGAATACCGTTGGCGCGCCGTACAGGATCACACCACCGTTCTCGACAATAGCGTGGCGGAACATGGCCATGCTTCTCGCGGCGGCAACAAAGGTGGCTGTGCCAAATGCGAGCCAGCTCACCGCTAAAGTCAGCGCCGAGAAGAACGCCGCCGATGCGAGCGTGCGCCACTGGCGCTCGCAGAGTAGGTATAGCGGGAACAGGATGCCCAGTTGCGGTTTGATGCACAGCATGGCGATGCAAGCACCTGCCGCCACCGGAGATCGCCGCAGCAGCACCAGCGCCGCACCCGCCGCTGCTGCGGTGAAGAGCGAATTCTGCCCCGTGACCAGCGTGACCCACACACCAGGAAATGCAAGCGCCGGAATGAGCCAAGGCAGCCGCAGCGCGCCTGGCACCGACCGCAGCGTTTTGTTGAGCATCCCCAGATAGAGCGCAATGCCGCAGCCCGAGAAGGCCACCGTGGCCGCACCAAACGACAACACGCCGATCGGGTAGATCAGCAGCAAAAACGTTGGCGGATAGGAGAACGGCCCAAAGATGTCGGGCGGCAGGATGGCGGCTTCCGTAGCGCGCAACAACCCCCAGTCATACGCTGTTGTCGCGCCGTGCGTGATGGCCAGGTTGGCGGCACTCCAGAAGACAGCCAGATCCCACCCCGGCGAGGGAATGGTGGTGTTCTGCAAGATGTGGTGGCCCCACCACCACACGCCGAGCAGGAAATACTCAAGGAAGAGCAGGGCCCCGCCGTACACATACAGTCGGCGGGACCCCTGCCAACCTCCCCCCCTCGATTTCGGCGCTGGGTCAACCCGCGCCGTCCCCTGCTGGCTGACTGACATGGTCCGCCCCTGTTTTTTGTTCTGTCCCCGCCATTCCCCTTGCCTTTACCCCTGCACACACACCATCCCAAGTTCGCCCTTGCGGATCTGCAGCTTGTGCTCGCGCATCATCCGGAACAGCGTGACGCGTGAGATGCCAAGTTCTTCGGCCACGTCGATGAGCCGTTCATGATTGCGTTGCAGGGCTTCTTTGACAGCACAGCGCTCGGCTGCTTCCCGGGCCTCGGCCAGGGTAGGCGGGCGCGACGGCTCGACGGGCGGCTGCAGGTCGAGATCGGCCGGCTTGATGATGCCGTCTTCGCACATGGCAGCGGCGTGCCGGATGCGGTTGATCAGCTCCCGCACATTGCCCGGCCATGTGTGCACGCTGAGCGCACGCAGGGCCGTCGGTGAGAACCCCTTGATGTGCTCGGGCGAATGGCTGCGCACGCTGTTGAGGATATGTTCGGCCAGTAGCAGGATGTCGGTGTCGCGCTCGCGCAGTGCAGGTTGCTTGACGCGCAGCACGCAGAGGCGGTGGTAGAGATCGCCGCGAAAGCGTTCTGCGGCGATGGCTGCTTCCAGGTCGACATGCGTTGCTGAGATGACACGCACGTCGACGGCAACCGACTCTGTACCGCCCAACCGTTCGATGCAGCCGGTTTCCAGAAAGCGCAGCAGACTGGTCTGGCTTTCCAGCGGCATATCGCCGATTTCATCCAGGAAGAGCGTGCCGCCGTGCGCCATTTCGATGCGGCCGGGCTTGCGCTTGACGGCGCCGGTGAAGGCGCCACGCTCATAGCCGAACAGTTCGGACATCAGCAGCGTGGGGGGAATGGCCGCGCAATTGACGGCGATGAATGGCTGGCCGGCGCGGCGCGAGGCGCAGTGGATTGCGCGTGCCGCGAGTTCTTTTCCGGTGCCGGATTCGCCCGAGACCAACACGGGCGTATCCCATTTCGAGACCTTCTCGATGCCGCGGAACAGGCCCTGCATGGCGAGGCAGTTGCCGATCATGCCATCGGGGCGCAGCGCATCGCGTGTGAGCGTTGCCGCCGGGCGCAGGTGTGCCATGCCGACGGCGTGCCCCAGTGCGTGTGCCAATTCGGCGCTGTCGCACGGGATGTTGTAGTAGTCGACAAAGTACAGGCCGAGCAGCTTGCGCATCGGGTCAGACAACATGTCACCGTTGCCAACCACTCCGATCCAGCCAATGTTCTGCCGGGCAAGCCAAGGTTCCAGTTCTTCCAATTCGGTGTCGGAGTAACCGCAATCCAGATCCAGCAGACCGCCCAGGACGGACTCTTCGCACAGGTTCAGCGCTTCAAGGTCGCGGCGGTTGTTGGCGAAGAGCAGTTGCCAGCCCTGTTGAGCCAGGTAGCGGCAACGCGTTGCATCGTGACGCAGTGAAACATAAAGCAACGGGCGGTTGATGTACGCGTTCATGTTTTCCCCCAACGTTTTTCTATGGGGCCGCGCACTGCTGTTGCGGCCACCAATGGACTGCCAAGTCAACCGTCGGACAAGGGCGGAAAGCCGTCCGTCCGCAAATGCAGTCTGGGGGAGGAACCTCTATGCACCATGGGGCTGTCGGCGTGCGGTGCATGCCTGGCAACCTGGCGGTCTCGTTTGTTCGAGACTGGCTTTGACGTCGGTTCGCACCGACATTACCCCCGGACAACTTCTAATTCGACTTTCACTGCTACGAGTGGACTCCCCTCGCATTGCCCGAGGCCGTTATGAATGGCTGTATCGGGCGTGTTCTTGGGTGCCTGGCCATCTGGTGTGGCCGCTGCACCGCCTTTGTTCTGAGCTTCCCCTCGGAGTGCCGTTGGATTTGCACTCCGTCTTGAATCTGTCCTGCGGTCTCGGCGGCGGCGTTTCACGTCGCTCTGGTTTGATTGCCGAGCCTCCGGATCACTGATTGGCCTTGCTGGCCTGGGACACTAGAGCGACGACCATGCCACGGCGGATAAACCGTTGAGCCACAACGATTCCAGCCGGAATCAAGGTATTTGCAGTGGCAGGCGCTAGTCGGATGTTTCGTATTGGATACGTGCCGGATAGTGGCAGGGGTCATTGGAAATCGCCTCAAACGGAGGTGATTTGTGCGTAATGCATCGCGCAAACGGACGCAAAAAGTGACGTTAACTGCCTGGTGCGATGCAAAAACTCGGGGGCAACAAGAGGGGCCTCGAATGGTTGCATTCATGAAACATGGTTCGCAAATCCTGCAATGCAGAGCACCGTAGCAGGTGCCTTCGTATCGCACGACGCACATGTGCGTCACGGAAATGGCGTAACGGCTTCTCGGCGATGTGGGTGACAGCAGCGCAGAAAATGAAGCAGATGCCTGAGGCGCGACGCCCCTCATATCATCCTAAAAGATGAGGCGGCTGATTGCCTGGGCGTGTTGCCCATACGTTCCTTCGCGTGTGCACTTTCGTATCAGAACTGAAACACCTGCCGTGGATGTGCACCTGCAGCCGTATCCCTGCGAAACAAGGCGACGGAAGTAGCAGCGGACCCTGGGCATGCTGCTTGGCGCCTCACCCAACGTTGCGCCGTTACAGCACGACCGGCCGGTCGCTCAGCTCATTGGTGCGCGGCGTGCCATCGGAAGGCACGTGCGCGGCGAGGAGGTCGTTGATCTGCGCCAGCGCGTCGAGCACCGGCGCCATGGTCACGCGCTGCGCAAAGCCACGCGTGATGGTCTCGCAGATGGTGCGCCACGCGTGTGCGTCCACCTTGGCGGCGATACCGTGGTCGGCCAGGATCTCGACCGCGTGATCGGCCAGGTTGATGTAGAGCAGCACGCCCACGTGCTCGCGCGTGTTCCACACCTCCAGCAGCCCGAACAACGTCCGGGCACGGTGCCGCGGCGACATCCCGGCCCAGGCGTCGCGCACGGGCAACGAGCTCTCGATGACGACGCGCACTTCGCCGCGATGGTGTTGTTCGCCTTCGCGCACGGCGGCTTCAAGCTTTTGCAGATCCGCCGGCGGAAACGCCCGCCTTGCATGCGACGAGGTTGTCAGCAGATGGGTCAGGGCACGGCGCACGCCGTGGTGATGTCGGGTCGTGGAAGCCATGGATGCGTTCACCGGTTACCAGTTGCCGGAGGCGCCACCGCCACCGAAATCACCACCACCCCCGCCGCTAAAACCGCCGCCTCCACCGAAATCACCGCCGCCGCGTCCCCAGCCGCCACCCAATCCACCGCCCAAGCCACCAATGGTGCCGGGGCCCCAGCCGCGATTGCCCATCACCACGCGTGAGCCGGGTCGGCCGGGCAGGCTGCCCGTGACGCGCCCGCCCGAGCGCATGGCCGCGCTGAGCACGAAGAACACAATGATCGCCAGCGGAAACAGCACGGGCAGCCAATCACCGATGCCGCCGCCGGATTGCTGACGCTTGGCGCGCTCGGCCGGCGGCAGGCTCTCTTGTGCAATGACGGTCTGGATGGCCGAGATACCTGCCGACAGCCCGCCGTAGAAATCGCCCTGGCGGAAGTGCGGCGCCATCACGTCCTGCAGGACACGCTTGGATTGCGCGTCCGTGAGCGCACCTTCCAGCCCGCGCCCCACCTCGATACGCATCTTGCGCAGCGATGCCGGGTTGTCCTTGGCGATGAGGATGATCGCGCCGTCGTCCACGCCCTTGCGGCCGGCCTTCCACGCATCGGCCACGCGGATGCCATACGCCTCGATGGGTTCCGGCGCGGTGGAGGGCACCATCAGCACGAAGATCTGGCTGCCGCGCTGCTGCTCGTAATCGGCCAGCACCTGCTCGAGCGCGCTCTTCTGTTCGGCGCTGAGCGTGCCGGTCAGGTCGGTCACGCGCGCGGCCAGCGGCGGCACGGCCACCATGTCGCTTTGCGCGCGCGCAGGCAACGCAGTGGCCAGCCACAGCGCCACAGTCAGCAGGAAGGTGAAGCAGGCACGCGCGCGCATCGACATGATCGTTAGCTCGTCAGAACTTCACCGGCGGGGCGGTGGAAATACCCTTTTCGTTCTCGACCGTGAAGTTCGGCTTGACCTGGTAGCCCATCACCTTGGCGGTCAGGTTGGTCGGGAAGCTACGGGTCAGCACGTTGTAGTCCTGCACCGATTTGATGTAACGCTGACGCGCCACGGTGATGCGGTTCTCGGTGCCTTCCAGTTGCGATTGCAGATCACGGAACGACTGGTCAGCCTTGAGTTGAGGGTAGTTCTCCGACACGGCCATCAGGCGCGACAGCGCGCTCGAAAGCTCGCCCTGCACCTGCTGGAATTTCTGGAACGCCGCTGGATCGTTCAGCACCTCCGGCGTGATCTGGAAGCTGGTGGCTGCGGCCCGGGCCTTGGTCACCGCTTCCAGCGTGTCCTTCTCGTGCGAGGCATAGCCCTTGACCGTATTCACCAGGTTGGGAATCAGGTCCGCACGGCGCTGGTACTGGTTGACCACCTCGGCCCAGGCCGCTTTGGTGGCTTCGTCCTTCGCCTGGAAGTCGTTGTAGCCGCACGCAGACAGGAATGGCGCAGCCAGCACGGCCAACGACAGCGCCAGCCAGCGCAGCACCGAAAAACGCGTCGAGCGGAAGGTCAGGGCAGGGGTCATGAAGTCCTCAAGATCTGAATCTGAAAAGAATGTGGCATGAGACCGACGTCGTCGCATGACGTTTCAGCGCACTGTAGCTTATGCGCTTGACGCTCCAGTCACACATCAGTACGGTATGGAGACTTTTTTGACAATTTCCATGCGCGTGATTTCCCGTTCCTCGTCGATCTGCACGGCACCGGCCTTCAGCCTGTCGGTCGTGTCGACGCTCGCGCGCGCCAAAAAAGCCACCAAACAGCCGCTCGTCTGACCGGAGCGCTGTTCCGTCAGATGGGCGACGGAACAGCGGTTGACCGATACGTTGGACACGGTTGCCTCTCTCCCGCATCTCGCGGGGCCGCATTCCCGAAGCGCTTCTGACGGTTCTTTGACCGGTCGTTGATTCGTCCAGGAGTGTTGTCGTGCTTGAAAATTCATCCACCAATTTGTCCACCAACGAACGTCCGTCGTATGCGGGCATCTGGGTGCCCATCGTGACGCCGTTTGCCGATGACGCGGCGCGATCGGTCGACTACGGCGCGCTGTATACATTAGTGATGCGGTATCGCGCGCTGGGCGTCGCCGGTTTCGTAGCGTGTGGCAGCACTGGCGAAGCGGCAGCGCTGACCGATCAGGAACAGGCCGACGTGCTCGATACGGTACGTGCCGCCGCCGACGGCTTGCCCGTGGTGATGGGCGTCTCGGGCAGCGCTCTCGCATCGGTGCGCGAGCGGATGCTGCGCCTCGCCGAACATCGGCCGGCAGCGTTTCTGATTCCGGCGCCTTCCTACATTCGCCCGTCGCAGCGCGGGATCATCGAGTACTTCACTGCATTGGCCGATGCTTCGCCCGTGCCGGTGCTGCTGTACGACATTCCGTATCGCACCGGCGCACACATCGACACCGAAACGCTGCTCGCGCTGGCGGCGCATCCCAACATCCACGGCATCAAGGATTGCGGCGGCGACGCGGACAAGACGCAGCGCCTGATCGCCGACGGGCGGTTGCAGGTGCTGGCCGGGGAAGATGCGCAGGTGTTCGGCACGCTGTGCGCCGGCGGTGTCGGGGCGATTATTGCTGCCGCGCATGTCCGCACGGAGCTGTTTGTCGAGATGGCAAGGGCGGTGCAGGAGCAGCGGTTGAACGATGCACGACGGTTGCATCATGCGCTGGCACCGGTGATTCGGTTGCTGTTTGCCGAGACGAACCCTGGGCCTTTGAAGGCTTGGCTGGCTGCCGAGGGGTTGATTCGCAATGTGTTGCGGGTGCCGATGATGATGGCTTCTGAGGGTTTGGGGCGGGAGTTGGGGGAGGTGGTTGGTCGGGTTTGAGTTTTCTTGGTGGTTCATCCCCGTTTCAGTCCCGGCAGGGGATGAAACAGGGGATGCACCGCCAAGTCCCATCCCCCAAATACAAAAAACTCAAATACCCTTAAACGCCTTCCGGGCCGCCTCAAATGTCGCATCCAGAATCGCATCATCGTGCGTGGCGGACACAAAACCCGCCTCAAACGCGGACGGTGCCAGATAGACGCCCTGATCCAGCATCGCATGGAAGAACGCATTGAAGCGCCCAACATCGCTCTTGGTGACTTCGGCAAAGCTCGTCGGCACGCCTTCGCGGAAGTAGATGCCGAACATGCCGCCCACGCTGTCAGCGGCAAACGGCACGCCAGCCTCGCGCGCAATTTCGGCCAGCCCATCCACCAGTTTTCGTGTCTGGACAGCGAGCCTGTCATGGAAACCATCCGCAGCAATCAACCGCAGCGTGGTCAGCCCAGCCGCCACCGCAAGCGGATTTCCCGACAGCGTCCCAGCCTGGTACACGTTGCCCAGGGGCGCCAGGAACCCCATGATGTCGCGGCGGCCGCCAAACGCAGCGGCCGGCATGCCCCCGCCGATGACCTTGCCCAGGCACGTCAGGTCCGGCTTGATGCCGTACAGCGCCTGCGCGCACCCGAGCGCCACGCGAAAGCCCGTCATCACCTCGTCAAAGATCAGCACGGCGCCGTGCTCGGTACACAGCGCGCGCATGGCCTGGTGGAATTCGTTGCTGCCTCGCACCAGGTTCATGTTGCCGGCCACTGGCTCGACGATCACGGCGGCGATTTCCTTGCCGTGGCGGGCAAACGCCTCGCGCAGTGCGGCCACGTCGTTGTACGGCAGCACCATCGTGTGCTTGACCACGTCTTCCGGCACGCCGGCGGAAGACGGTGCGTTCTGCGTCGTATCGGCAAACGTCAGCAGGCCTGAACCGGCCTTGACCAGCAGGCTGTCGGCGTGACCGTGGTAGCAGCCTTCGAACTTGACGATCAGGTCACGCCCGGTAAAGCCACGCGCCAGGCGCAGGGCGCTCATGGTCGCTTCGGTGCCCGACGACACGAGCCGCACTTGCTCGATCGACGGCACGAGCTTGCAGATTTCCTCGGCCATGACGACTTCGGCCTCGGTGGGCGCGCCAAACGAGAAGCTGTCGGCGGCGACGTCCTGCACGGCACGCACGACCTCCGGATGCGCGTGGCCAACGATCATCGGGCCCCACGAGCCGACGTAGTCGATATAGTGGGTGCCGTCCGCGTCCCACAGGTACGGGCCGGCTGCCTTGGCAATGAAGCGCGGGATGCCGCCCACCGAGCGGAAGGCGCGTACCGGGGAGTTCACTCCGCCGGGGATGGTCTTCTGGGCACGTTCAAACAGGGCGGCGCTGCGGGAGGGAGTCGACATGGAGGGTGTTGGGAGAGAGCGTGGCGCCGAGCAGAGCGGCGCTGCGGCACGGTTTAAAGGCGGTTCGAGGCGATTATGTGGTGGTTTGCCGCAGATCCGGGTTGGATGCAGTCAAACACCGTGTCTGCCCGCTGCCTGTTCTGGCGCAGCCGGGCGCGATTCGGTACCATCTGGCCTGCCATTTTAATAGACGGAACCACCGAAGCTTTGCCCTATGGAACAACAGATTGAATACAAGACGTGGATGTGCCTGATTTGCGGCTGGATCTACGACGAAGAACAAGGCGCCCCGGACGACGGCATTGCGCCCGGCACGAAGTGGGAAGACGTGCCCATCAACTGGACGTGCCCCGAGTGTGGCGCGCGCAAGGAAGATTTCGAAATGGTGCAGATCTGATTCGGATCTGACCTGTCTCCCGTCGGCAAGTGAGTGTTTGCCCTCTTGCTGACAGCCAAGTATCAGGAAGTGACGGTTCGATGAATGGGCTCGTCGCTTCCATGCCACAAGCGCTCGGCGGACGGCCGGCGCCATTGACGGCGAATAGGTGACTTGTCACACTTCGTCAAATTCTGAGCTTCACACTTCATAAGCGGGCCGGGGGGCGTAGTTTTGAAGTCGTCGCCAGCGTGGGCCTTTTCCGTTTGGAGGGCGCGCTGCGTGGCGATTTGCCGCGATCCATCCGGTCAGAATGTCGTGGCGACCCGTGGTCGCGCACTGCGAGAACATGATGCAATCCGCGCGGGTGGAACAACTGGCTGACTCTCAACCGCTGGCGAACTCTCCGCTGGCGCATTCCCTGACAGGCTGCAAAGTGCTGGTAATCGACGATTCCAGCACCATTCGCCGTACCGCGCAGATTTTCCTCACCCAGGCCGGGTGCCAGGTCGTGCTGGCCGAAGACGGCTTCGACGCACTGGCCAAGGTGGGTGACCTGAAGCCCGATCTCGTGTTCTGCGACATCCTGATGCCCAATCTAGACGGCTACCAGACCTGCTCGCTGATCAAGAAAAGCCCAAAGTTTCATGCCACGCCTGTGATCATGCTCTCTTCGCGCGACGGGATTTTCGACCGTGCGCGGGGCAAGTCGGTCGGGGCGGTGGACCATCTCGCCAAGCCGTTCTCGAAGGAAGCGCTGCTGGAGGCGGTCCAGACGCATTTGCCGGTGGCGCGAGCTGCCGCGCAGTGACGGCATCTCTCTTAACGAAGGACTGTTTGTATGGCAATCAAGAAAGTGTTGGTGGTCGATGATTCTCCGACCGAAGCGCTGCACCTGTCGGAGATTCTCGGCAAGAACGGTTTCAAGGTGACGGTCGCTGCCGATAGCGAGCAGGCCATGACCAAGCTCGAAGCCGAAACCTTCGACCTGATCCTGATGGACGTGGTGATGCCGGGCCAGAACGGCTACCAGGCGACCCGCGCCATCAAGAAGGACGAGCGCTTCCAGGGCATCCCCGTGATCATGTGCACGACCAAGGGCCTGGAGACCGACCGCGTGTGGGGCATGCGCCAGGGCGCATCGGACTACATCGTCAAGCCGGTGAAGGCCGAAGAGCTGCTCGAGAAGATCGCCAAGCTGGCGCAGTGATCCTGCGGCAGTTCGTTTAGAAGCGCGACGTCGAGACGGCGCGCAGCAAAGACCCAGCACCGGACATGAGCCAGACGTGAACGAACAGCGCACCAACCTGACCTCCCGCCAGCGCCTGCACGAATACCAGGCGATGCTGGCCCGCCGCCTGCAGGAGGCGCGCGCCAAGTCGGCGACGGAAGGCTTTCTGGGCGTGCAGATCGGCGAACACCACTGGCTGCTGTCGCTGACCGAAACCGGCGAGGTGCTGGACTACCAGCCGCCCGCACGCGTGCCGCTGACGCAGCCGTGGTACCTCGGTCTCGTGAATGCGCGCGGCAACCTGCTCGGCGTGATCGATTTCGGCTTGTTCTGCGGTGAAGCGCCGACGGGCAGTGGCAGCGGCGCCAAGATCGTGGTGCTGTCCAAAGACCCGCAGCGTGCGTGCGCGATTGTCGTGCCGCGCGTGGCCGGCCTGCGCAGCCTGAGCGATCTGCAGCCCGCGGAAGCCACGGCGGAAGAGGGGCGTCCGTGGTTGGGGCGCGCCTGGCGCGACGCGCAGGGCACGCAATGGCGCGAACTGGATGTGCGGCAGTTGCTGGCCGATCCGGCGTTCCTGCAGGTCGGTCGCAGCCGCACGTAAAGCGATTGGGCAATCAGGTCGTAGAGCCTTAGAGCCAACAAGAACGATTGGGCACGCCGCAACGGGAGCGGGGTGCGCAGGGGCAAGAGGCGGTGCGTGGCGCGCGCAACAGGGCGCGCCAGGTGGCCAAGTGTATTCACAGGCTCCGCCGAAGGTGCGTACCACGCCAGGTTGAACAAGGCGCGGACGCGGACGGGAAATCCATGCGGCTGATCTCGACAGAACGAGACGGCAGCATCGACAAGACAAGAGGGTCCTATGGGGTTCAAGTGGTTCAACGCAGGTCGCCGTGCCGGTGAGGCTGGGGCGCCCGAGGTTGCAGCGGAGGGCGCGTCGGCGGCTTCCGTGCAGTTGGCGCAGTTGGACAATGCGTCCCATACGGATGACGATAATCCCGCTGGCACGCCCACGCAGCTGGGCCGCTCGCCCATGGACGCCGTGGTCGGCTGGATGGAGCGCGTGCCGTTTGCCGCGCAGCAGCGTGTCTTCACGATCGGCCTGGTGGTCGGCCTGCTGGCCCTGCTGATCTCGGTGTACCTGGATAACCGCCAGGCCAACAACGGTTCGGTGCAGATTGAAATTGCCGGTGACACGCTGATGCACTCGCAGCGACTGGCCAAGGCGGTGCCGGTGGCGCTGCTGGGTAACACCAACGCATTCGCCCAGCTCAAGGAGAGCCGCGCGCGTCTGCAGGAAAACCTCGATGCGTTGAAGAATGGCAACTCGGAGCGCGGTGTGCGCGCCTCGGGTGGCGAGGCCGAAGCACTGCTCGACAAGTCGATCGAAGAGTGGAAGCGCAGCGACAAGAGCGCCCAGGCCATTCTGGCGCAGGAAAAGACGCTGGTGGCGGTGGGTAAGACGCTGAACGTGTTCAACGCGTCGAACCCCGAACTGCTGGAAGAAGCCGAGCAGATCTCGTCGATGAAGCTGCAGACCAACGCGCCGGCCCGTGAAGTGGCCGCCTCGTCGCAGCTGGTGATGTTGACGCAGCGTCTGGGTAAGAACATGAACGAGTTCCTGGCCGGCGAAGGCGTGAACCCGGAAACGGCGTTCCTGCTCGGTAAGGACACCAACACCTTCCGTGAAACCCTGAACGGACTGCTCAACGGCTCGGAAGCGCTGCGCCTGTCGGCCGCCACCGATGCCGAGACGAAGGGCTACCTGCAAGAACTGTCGACCCGTTTCGACAACGTGCAGAAGACCACGCAGATCATTCTGGAAAACCTGCCGGGCCTGATCGCCGCCAAGCGCGCCCAACAGCAGATCTTCAACGACAACGAAAAGCTGCGTGCCGAGCTGTCTGACCTGCAGTCTGCCTATGCCGGCAGCGTGCGCAGCCGCCCCATGACGCTCGGTGCGGTGGTGCTGTCGGCCATCCTGACCGTGGTCTGCCTGGCCGGCCTGGCCGCCCTGTACCTGCGCGATTCGCGCGTGCGTACGATGGAAGCAGAAGCGCGCCAGCGCGAAGCTGAAGAGCGCCGGATGGTGGAAAAGCGCAACAACGATTCCACCCAGGCCGCAATTCTGCGTCTGATGAACGAACTGCAGGACATTGCAGACGGTGACTTGACCAAGCAGGCCACCGTGTCGGAAGACATTACCGGCGCCATCGCCGACTCGGTGAACTACACCGTGGAAGAACTGCGCGAGCTGGTCGGCCGGGTGCAGCAGACGGCCGAGCAGGTGACGCAGGCATCGTCGGCGGTGCAGACCACGTCGGAAAGCCTGGTGGCCGCATCGGAAGAACAATCGCGCCAGATTCGTCAGACCGGTCAGTCGGTGGTGGAGATGGCGGACCGCATTACGCAGGTCTCGCGCGGTGCTGCTGAATCGGCCAACGTTGCACGCGCCTCGCTGGCCGCTGCCGAGCAAGGTCAGCAGGCGGTGCAGAACGCCATCACGGGCATGAACGACATCCGTGACCAGATTCAGGAAACCTCGAAGCGGATCAAGCGCCTGGGCGAATCGTCGCAGGAGATCGGTGAAATCGTGGAGCTGATCTCGGACATTACCGAGCAGACCAACGTGCTGGCACTGAACGCTGCCATTCAGGCGGCATCCGCTGGTGAAGCCGGTCGCGGCTTCTCGGTGGTGGCAGAAGAAGTGCAGCGCCTGGCAGAACGTTCGGCCGAGGCAGCCAAGCAGATCGGCGCGCTGATCCGCACGATTCAGACCGACACGCAAGACGCGGTGCACGCCATGGAGCGCAGCACGGCGGGTGTGGTGGAAGGGGCGAAGCTGTCCGATAACGCCGGTGCTGCACTGGTGGAGATCGGTCGCGTGTCGCGCCAGCTTGCCGAACTGATTGAGAGCATTTCGCAGACGACGTCGCACGAAGCGACGCTGGCTTCGGACGTTGCGCAGAACATTGAACAGATCCTGCACATCACGGAACAGACGTCGACCGGTACGCGCCAGACCGCGCAGTCGGTGCGCCAGCTCACGCAGCTTGCCGAAGAACTGCGTGACTCGGTGGCGCGGTTCCGCATCGCCTGATCTCGTCACCTCTGGATTTCGGGCGGGAACGCCGAAGGGGCCACCCCGGGGGCAATCGCGGCAACCGCCACCTGCTTTTTGGAAGCACACATGCGTCATCAATCTTCCGCCCAGCCCGAATCCGCCTCTGTCGAGGCGGTGGGAGCCCCAGCCGGGCGTCAGAAATCCGGCCCCAAGCCTGCCGTGCCCGCGCGTGATCTCTCCGCGCTGGCGTGGGTCGCGCCCAACATGCGCGCTGCGCTGGACGATGCCGTGCGCGAGTTCGGCGAATACGCGGCCGATGTCATCGCCGATCCGGAGGTCATCGGTGCGCGCGATACGACGTCGCTGCGCCTAGCCGGCCAGTATCTGCACCAGGCTGCCGGCGCGCTGCTGATCGTGGGTCTGCGCGGTGTCGACGTGTATTGCCAAGCCGCCAAGCGCCTGCTCGAGGCGGTGGATGCCGGCAGCGTCGCCGCCGACGCCCAAACGCTGGACGTGTTCTCGCGCGCCGTGCAGGCGTTGCAGGAATACGTTTCCGACCTCATGGCCGGCATGGCCGAAGAGCCGCTGCGCCTGTTCCAGCCGTATCAAGCCGTGCTGTCCCGCCTGGGCGAAGAGCGCATCCACCCGGCTGACCTGTGGGCCGATGAGCTGCGCCACCTGCCGGCGCTGTTGCTGCCCTCGCGCGATTTGCCGGGGCTGGCGCGCCTGCGCCGCAAGTTCGAACTGGCGTTGCTGACCGCGCTGCGTGCGCCGGCCTCGAACGCCGATGGTGCGGTGGTGGATCCGTCGGCCGCGGCAGCGGCCTACGCACCGCTGGAAGACCTGCTGCATGGCATCCGTGCGCTGGAGCGCGAACCGCGCCGCGCCGGGGACGATCTGCAGCGCGATCTGTGGCTCGTGCTGGCCCTGACATTTGGCGCCCTGCGTGCGGGCCTGGTGCCGGCCGACATGACCGCCAAGCGCCTGGCCGCACGCGTCAACCTGCTGCTGCGCCAGTACTCGCACAACAACGTCCACTTGCCGCAAGGCCTGCTGACCGACGCGCTGTATTTGCTGGCCGGCATGGCGTACAGCAACGCACCGGCAGTGCCGGTTGGCGACGACACGCTTGGCCCGGATATCGTGGCCTGCGTGCAGGCCTTCGCGATTCCGCCCACGCACGCGCCCGCTGGCGCACTGCACACGCGTCAGTACTACGCACTGCTGCCGACCGACGCCAGCGACACGCTGCAACGCGTCGGTCGTTCGCTCGAAACGCTCAGTCAACAACCTGCACCCGCGGCGGACGAACTCGATGCTGCACTGCAGACCCTTGCGCTGCATGCCGATGCGCTGGGGCAGCCGGCCCTGTCCGACCTGTCGAACCGTCTGACCGAAGCTGCCGGGCAGGACGTTGCGCCCACGCTGCAATTCCTCTCGCGCATGCTGGCCCGCCCGTGGGCGGTGCATGGCGAATCCGGCGACTTGCGCAGCGCGTGGTTTGCCGCCCGCTGCAGCGAACTGGCCGAACACGCCCGCGCGACGCAAGACGGTCACGCCGTGCCGGCTCCCGCATGGCTCACGCTCCTGGCCGAAGAAGCTGCACAACGCCGCGCGCATGCCGAGCAGGTTCGCGCGCTGCAAACGTTGCTGGCCTCTGCCGAAACGCACCTCGATGCGTTCGAGCGCGAAGGCGTGGAAAGCGGCGGCCTGCAGGAAGCCGCCCGCCTGTTCGGCGAGATGCAAACTGCCTTTGCCGCGCTCGACGCCTATGAGGCAGTGCACGCCACCGAAGCTGCCCAATCGACCATCAACGCGCTGCAAGCCGCGGGCGAGGGCGCAACTGCCGATCGTGAGCGCTACCTGGCTGCGCTGGCTGCCAACGTCAGCGGTCTGCAGGCCTTGCTTGATGCGTTGTCTGCCGGCACAGAACTGACCGGCGGCCAAGTCGACGAGATCGTCATTGAAGGCCAGCTGACGCCCACCGAGCGCGAAACCGCGTGGCGCGAGTTCGCCTTCGACACCGAATCCGGCATGCTGGCCCGCCGCGAGCCGCAATCCGAAACGCTCGTCGGCGCAGACATCGCCAATGCCGATGCCGCGTCGCCGCTGCAATCGTTGCTTGATCGCCTGCTGGCCAAGCAACCGGTCGACCCGACCGACCCGCTGGCTGCGGAGCTGCGCACTGCGCTGCAGGAAGCGCGCGATGCCGCCGCCATCGACGACGATCCGGCTCGCCGACGCCGCCTGGAAGAGGCGCTGGCCCAGTTCGATGCATGGCAGGTTGGCAGCCCCGGCGCGCTTGAGCGGATGCAGGCCGCATTGGCGGCACCGGTTGCTGCGCCTGCGGCCGCCGCGCCTGCGCCAACTGCCGCACGGGATACCCAATCCATCGATGCCGAGCTGCTCGACATCTTCCTGTCTGAAGCCGAAGAAGTGCTGGCCGGCGTGCGCGCCGACCTGCAGGGTCTGCAGGCCGCTGCCGACATGGGCACGGGCGGTCTGGCTGCCGGTTCGGACCTGGACTTGCTTACGCAGTTGCGCCGCGCGTTCCACACGCTCAAGGGCTCGGGCCGCATGGTCGGGCTCACGCGCTATGGCGAGGCGGCCTGGGCCATCGAGCAGGTGATGAATGTCTGGCTGGCCGAGAGCCGTGTGCCGACGCATGACCTGGCCGCGCTCCTGACGCGCGCCGAGTCCGAGTTGTCGACGTGGGCCGCTGCCATCGCGCAATCGCCCCAAGCCGATCACGCGATTGAACCGCTGGTTGCCGCCGCAGAGCGCGTGCGCCATGGCGGTCCGTTCGTGTGGCTGGAGGCCGTGCCTGAAACGCAGGCCGCTCCCGAACACGCTGAGCCGCAAGTGCCCGAAGCACCGGCTGCGGAACCCGCATTGCACGACATCGACGCGATCCAGCCGATGGAGTTGACTGCACCGGATGTGCCCGTTGCAGAAGCCGAAGAAGCCGTCGCGCTCCAGTGGGAAGACGAACCTGCGCTGCCCGACGTCGAGGCGCCGATGCCCAAGGCGACCGCACCGCTGGTCGAGCATGAGGCAGTCGAGCCGGTTGCAGAGCACGTCGAAGAGACGATTCAGGACGCTGCCGCTGAACCGGTTGCCGCCGATGCCGACGCCAAGGTGATCCCGTTCCCGTTCGCGCAGACCGGCGAGCTGGAGGAAGCACCGCACGACGACGGCGTGAAGGAGATTGGTCCGGTCCGCATCAGCGTGGCGCTGTACAACGTCTACCTGCAGGAAGCCGATGATCTGATCCGCCGGCTCGGCGTGGATTTCTCGGAGTGGCGCCACGAAGGCCGCACGCCGCCGAGCGAGCTGGCCCTGCGCGCCGCGCACACGCTGCAAGGCAGTTCCGCCGTGGTTGAGCTGGAGCCCGTGCGCCAGTTGGCTGGGGCGCTGGAGCAGGTGCTGCTGAATCTGAACAGTCGCCCGGTGGCGATGCATCCGGGCGACTTCCGCCTGCTCGATCAAGCCGTCGAGCGCATGCGCGGCATGCTGCATCAATTTGCCGCCAGCCTCTGGCCGGACACCGACGAGCCGCTGCGCCGCAGCCTGGACGAACTGTGCGAGCGGCTGCTCGTGCGTCCGCGCCTGCCGCTGGAGCCGGCGCCTGCCGCCTTTACCGAAGCCGAACAAGCCGAGAACGAAACCGCAGGCCTGGCTGGCGAGCCCGGCTTCGAACCGGCACAGGTGACGTCGACGTTCGTGCCCGCGCACGAGTCGCCGGTGGCCGAGCCCGCTGTGGGTGAGCTGGTCCGCCAGGCGCCGACCGACGCGCTCGACCCGGCGCTGCTCGAGATCTTCCTGGAGGAAGCGCACGTTGCGCTGCCCGAGTTGGGCCAGCACCTGCGTGCGTGGGAAGCCGCGCCGCAGGACCGCAATGCCGCTGGCCTGCTGCTGCGCAATCTGCACACCGTCAAGGGCAGTGCGCGCATGGCGGGCGCCATGACGCTGGGCCAGGCCGCGCACGAAATGGAGAGCGCCATTGAAGGCGGCCTGCGTCAGAACCGCGTGGATGGCGCACTGTTCCGCAAGCTCTACGTCTGGTTTGACCGCATCCAGGCGCACGTCGATGCCCTGGGCGCGGGCAATCTGCTGCCGCTCGATGCCGGCCTAGCCGATGCCGCCGATACGCAGCAGACGGCCGCCGACGCGCATGCATCGTCCGGCGCATCGATGCTGCCGGCTGTTGCGGTATCGACGAACGTCGATCTGACCGGCACGCGCAGCCCGGAAGCCGAAGCCCTGGAAGTGGCCGAACGCCAGCGCGCGATGGTGCGCGTGCAGGCGCGTGCGCTCGATTCGCTCATCAACGATGCGGGTGAAGTCGGTGCCGCGCGTGCGCGCCTCGAGTCGGAAGTCGATGCGCTCAAGACCTACCTGTCGGAACTGAACGACAACGTAGCGCGTTTGCGCTCGCAGGTGCGCGAGATCGAAATCCAGGCCGAAACGCAGATGGAGTCGCGCATTGCCGATGCGGCTGCACATTCCGAGTCGTTCGACCCCCTGGAGTTCGACCGATTCACGCGCTTGCAGGAACTGACGCGGATGATGGCCGAGTCCGTCAACGACGTGGCGACGGTGCAGCAGAACTTGTTCCGCGGTTTCGATCAGGCATCGCTCGATCTGGAAACCCAGGCACGCCTCACGCGCGGCCTGCAGCGCAGCCTGATGCGCGCGCGCATGGTGCAGTTCGATACCGTGGCAGACCGTCTGTATCGCGTGGCCCGCCAGGCTGCGGCGGAAACCGGCAAGGAAGTCCGTCTGTTCATCAAGGGCGGTACGGTGGAACTGGATCGCAGCGTCCTGGACCGCATGGGCGGGCCGCTGGAACACATGATCCGCAACGCCGTCGCACACGGCATTGAGTCGGCCGACGAGCGCCGCGCCAAGGGCAAGAATCCGGCTGGCGAGCTCACGCTCGAGGTGCAGCAGGAAGGCAACGAAGTCGTGCTGCACTTCGTTGACGACGGTGCCGGCCTGAACCTCGACCGCATTCGCGCACGCGCGCTGGAGCGTCAACTGCTGGCCGCTGACGAAGAAGCCAGCGACGCGCGCCTCACCGAGATGATCTTCACGCCGGGCTTCTCCACTGCCGATCAGGTGTCGGAACTGGCCGGTCGTGGCGTGGGCATGGACGTGGTGCGTGCCGAAACCGTCGCCCTGGGTGGCCGGATCTCGCTGCAGACCACGCCCGTAGTCGGCACGCGTTTCACCATCCACCTGCCGCTGACGACTGCGATCACGCAGGTGCTGTTGGTGCGCGTGAACGAGCGTGTGTACGCGATTCCGTCGGGCATGATCGACCACGTACAGCAACTGCGCCCGCAGGCGCTGGCCGAGGCGTATAACGCCGCCGCGCTGCAATTGCCGACCGGCCCCGTGCCGTTCCACTACTTTGGCGCGCTGCTCGAAGAAGCGACATCCGTCACGGGCGCGCGCAAGTACTCGCCGGCGGTGGTCGTGCGCAACGGTGCCGAGCGCGCCGCCGTGCACGTCGACGAAGTGATCGGCAACCGCGAAGTGGTGGTCAAACACATCGGCCCGCACCTTGCACGTCTGGAAGGTATTGCCGGTGCGACCACGCTGGGCGACGGCGAGATCGTGCTGATCTACAACCCCGTGGTGCTCACGCAGCGCTTCGAGCGCGAAGCCGCCGCACGTGGCCCATCCGATCAGGAAGCGACGGGCGCCGTGGCCGAGCTGCACCGCGACGGCAGCATCGACGCCGTGCCGGGCCTGGCCACACAGCCAATCGTGATGGTGGTCGACGATTCGCTCACGGTGCGCAAGGTCACGCAGCGTCTGCTCACGCGCTCCGGCTACCAGGCCGTGCTCGCGCGCGACGGCGTGGACGCGCTGCGTCAGCTTCAGGAAGTCACGCCCGACGCGATGCTCGTTGACATCGAAATGCCGCACATGGACGGGTTCGACCTCACGCGCAACGTGCGTGCGGATGAGCGCATCGGCGCCACGCCGATCATCATGATCACCTCGCGTACGGCCGACAAGCACCGCCGTTACGCGGCTGAGATCGGCGTGAACGTCTACCTGGGCAAGCCGTACAACGAAGAGGAGTTGCTCCAGCATCTGCGCAACCTCATCGGCGAGCGCGCGCCGGCGGCCAGGGCAGGCTGACGACGCGCTTCGCAAAAACAACAAGGGGCCGGTGGTCTACCGGCCCCTTGTTGTTTGCTGCGTGGCGATCTTCAATCGTCGTTGCTGGATTTGCTCATTGCCGCCGCTTCAGCGCCCGATGTGCGATGTGCCTTGGTCACGGCATAGCGGTCCAGCGTGGCCGCACGTGCGCCTGCGTGGTCGATGATGGGGCGGGGATACGTCTCGCCCAGCACGACGCCCGCTTCCTTCAGCACATTGGCTGGTGCCGTCCACGGTGCGTGGATGTATTTGTCGGGCAGCTTTGCCAACTGCGGCAGGTACTTGCGGATGAAACGGCCCTGCGGGTCGAACTTCTCCGACTGCGTGACGGGGTTGAAGATGCGGAACCACGGTTGCGCATCGCACCCACTGGACGCCGCCCACTGCCAGCCACCGTTGTTGGCTGAGAAGTCGAAATCGTTCAGCACGTCGGCAAAATACTGCTCGCCGCGCCGCCAATCGATGCCAAGGTCCTTGATGAGAAAACTGGCCGCCACCATGCGCAGGCGGTTGTGCATGTAGCCGCTCTGGAAGATCTGCAGCATGGCCGCATCCACCAGCGGATAACCAGTCTGTGCACCTTTCCACGCTTCAAAGCGCGCGTCGCCGGTGTCGCCGTCCACCCAGCGGATGCGGTCGAATTCCGGATGGAACGCGGCGCCGTCGGCCAGATCCGGGCGGTGATGCAGGATCATGAAATAGAAGTCACGCCAGACCAGTTCCGACAGCCACGTCGCCGCGCCCCGGCTGCCGCGCAGCATGGCGGCATGTGCGCGCGCAGCGAGCGTGCGGATCGATACGGTGCCAAAGCGCAGGTGCGTGGACAGATAGCTGGGTCCGCGCACGGCGGGAAAATCGCGGCGCGCATGGTAGTCGTCCATGCGGTCTTCAAACTCGTCGAGCAATGCCTGGCCCCCCGACATGCCGGTGGGTAGGGCAATCTCCGACAGATTGGTGTGCGCGAAGCCCATCGCTTCCAGCGCAGGCGTTGGGTGCGCAAGTGCCTCAGGCGGCCTCGCCAGCGCGTCGAAGTAGGGCTCTGTCGGATAGGCGCGCAAGTCGAACGGCGTCAGCGCGGCCAACCAGGCATTCTTGTAAGGCGTGAAGACGCCGTACGGTTTGCCTTGCCCGTTCAGGATTTCGTCGCGCTCGAAGATCACCTGATCCTTGAAGTCGAACCAGGCGCACGGCTGCTGGGAGAGCACTTTGCGCACCGCTTCATCGCGCGCCTGCGCGGAAGGTTCTTCGTCATGGTTGGCGAAGACGGCCTCGATGTTCAGCTTGCGCGCGATCTCCGGAATCGCGTGGCGAGGGTGGTCATGCACCACGATGAGGTCGCCGCCGGCCTCGCGTAACGCGCTGCGCAGTTCCTCGATGGACGCGCGGATGAACTCGATACGGCGGTCGGCCTGGAGCCCGCGCGCGAGCAGCGCGTCGAGGATGTCGCGGTCGAACACGAACACGCAATAGACCTCGCGGCAGTGCCGCAAGGCATAATGCAGCGCCGCGTGGTCGAAGTGCCGCAGATCGCGCCGGAACCACACCAGACCTCGCTGGAAGTGCGCTCCGATGTTGTACGGCTGGCGGCTTGGGGCGGTGGAGGGCATCGGATGGAATCGGTTGCTCTTTAGACTGGCCGAGCGTATCGCAAAATTCGCCCCTTTTTGTCTTGTTCACGTTGTTGTCATGGCTGATTCTTCTCGTCTACCGCTGTATCGCATCCTGCAATCCCAGGGCTTCGGCACGCGCCGCTATTGCAAGGACCTCGTCCTCGCGGGGTTGGTCTTCATCAACGGCGTCGAGATGGAAAGCCCCGATGCCCTGGTCGATACCGCCGGCCTAGTCCTGGATGTCGACGGTGAGCGCTGGGCATACCACGCCCGCGCCTATCTGATGCTCAACAAGCCGGCTGGCGTTGAATGCTCGCAAAAGCCGAAACATCATCCGAGCGTGTACACGCTGCTGCCGGTGCCGCTGCGCGAGCGCGCCGTGCAGTGCGTCGGGCGGCTCGACCAGGACACCACGGGGCTGCTGCTGCTGACCGACGACGGCCAGTTCGTTCACACTGTCACCAGCCCGCGCCACCAGGTGCCCAAGGTGTACGAAATCACCACCGCCGAGCCCGTGACGGATGCGCAGATCGCCCAACTGTGCGCCGGCGTGCTGCTGGCTGACGAAAATGAAAACGTTGCCGCCGCCTGGGCCGAGCGCGTCGACACGCACCACCTGCGCATGGCCCTCACGCAGGGCAAATACCATCAGGTGAAACGCATGGTGGCGGCCGCCGGCAACCACGTGGACGGATTGCACCGCAGCGCCATCGGCGGGTTGTCGCTGGGTGATCTGGCGCCGGGCGAATGGCGCTGGCTGGAAGCCGCGGACTTGGAGGCGCTGAACATCACGCCGCCGCACGCAACCGTGACGAGTGCCTAAAGCGCCACAATGCGCCACCCACAAAAAACCTTGCGCCGAGGGCCGATTCCTCCAAATGAGAGGGGCAGCGGCCGAGGGCTTTTGGTAAACTCCCCCTCATGGCCTCGCCTGACGCACTTATCAATCTCACGAATCAGTTCCTGATCGCTATGCCTGGCATGGCGGATTCCGCGTTTTCGGGCACGGTCGTGTACATGTGTGAGCACAACGAGCGCGGCGCGCTCGGGCTCGTGATCAACCGCCCCATCGATATCGACTTGGCGACGCTGTTCGACAAGATCGATCTCAAGCTCGAAATCCACCCCCTCGCAGAACAATCCGTGTACTACGGCGGCCCGGTGCAGACCGAGCGCGGCTTTGTGCTGCACGACGCCACGGGCGCGTATTCGTCGTCGCTGGCGGTGCCGGGCGGGCTGGAGATGACCACCTCGAAGGATGTGCTGGAAGCCGTCGCCCAGGGTGGCGGCCCACACCGCTTCATCCTGACGCTCGGGTATGCCGGCTGGAGTGCCGGCCAACTGGAAGACGAAATCAGCCGCAACGGCTGGCTGACCGTCCAGGCCGATCCCGAGATCATCTTCAACGTGCCCCCCGAAGAGCGGTTTGCCGCGGCGCTGAACCTGCTCGGCATCAACCCCGCCATGCTGTCGGGTGAGGCCGGGCATGCCTGAGCCGGCACGTCCGGCCACCGCTTCCGTGCCTGTGGAAGGCACCTTGCTGGCATTCGATTACGGCGAAAAACGCATCGGCGTGGCGCTGGGCAATACGGTTTCGCGCTCGGCGCGGGCGCTGGAAACCATTCCGAACCGTTCGGTCGATTTCCGCTTCGCGCAGATAAGCCGGCTGGTCGGCGAATGGCAGCCTGTGGGCTTCGTGGTCGGCATGCCCGTCCACCCCGATGGCGAAGAGCAGCCGATGATCAAGCTCGCCAAGCGCTTCGGCAATCAATTGCACGGCCGCTATGGCCTGCCGGTCACCTGGGTGGACGAGCGCTATTCGTCGATCGCCGCACAGGATGCCGGTGCCTCCGACGATGTGCTCGACGCAGAAGCCGCGCGCATCATCCTCCAACAGTTTTTCGACGAACACGCATGACATCGCAACAGATCGATGCCGAGGCGCTGTACCAGAGCCTCGTTGCACAACTGCGCACGCGGCTGGCCGACGGCCACACCTGGTCGGTGGCCGGCATTGTCAGCGGCGGCGCATGGATCGCCAAGCGGCTGGCACATGACCTTGGCCTGCCGGAATACGGCGTCGTCAACGTTGCGATGCACCGCGACGACTACGCCAAGAAAGGCCTGCACGCCAAGGCGCAGCCGACCACGCTGCCGTTCGATGTGAACGAGCGCCGCATCCTGCTGGTAGACGACGTGCTGGCCAGCGGCCGCACCATCCGCGCGGCCATCAACGAGCTGTTCGACTACGGGCGTCCGGCGGCGGTGGAGCTTGCCGTGTTGGTCGACCGCGGTGAACGCCAGTTGCCTGTGGCCCCGGATTACATCGGTGAACGCATCACGCTGCCCGCCGACGAATCGCTCGTGCTGAGCGAAGCCGGCGAAGGCGCTGGCGCGCGCTTCACCTTCACGCGCGAGCCCAAGGGCGCCTGACTTCAAGCGCGCACCGCACCTGCCTTGATCTGACCTGACCTGACCTGACCTGACCTCGTCGCCTTTCGTTTCTCCATGCCCAAGACTTTTGCCAACCCGCAGCTCACGAAAAACGGCGAGCTCAAGCACCTGCTGTCGATCGAGGGACTGTCACGCGACATCCTCACGGACGTGCTGGACACCGCGCAGCAGTTCGTCTCCGTATCGGATTCCGACCGCGAGGTGAAGAAGGTGCCGCTGCTGCGCGGCAAGAGCGTGTTCAACCTGTTCTTCGAGAACTCCACGCGCACGCGCACCACGTTCGAGATCGCCGCCAAGCGGCTGTCGGCGGACGTGATCAACCTGAACATCAATGCGTCTTCCACCAGCAAGGGTGAGTCACTGCTCGACACGATCAACAACCTGTCGGCGATGCAGGCGGACATGTTTGTCGTGCGGCATGCCAGTTCCGGGGCGCCGTACCTGATCGCCGAGCACGTTGCGCCGCATGTGCACGTGATCAATGCGGGCGATGGCCGTCATGCACACCCCACGCAGGGGCTGCTCGACATGTTCACCATCCGCCACTACAAGAAGGATTTCTCCAACCTGACGGTGGCCATCGTCGGTGACATCCTGCATTCGCGCGTGGCGCGTTCCGACATCCACGCGCTGACGACGCTGGGCTGCGCCGAAGTGCGTGCCATCGGCCCGCGCACGCTGTTGCCGGGTGGCCTGGAGCACATGGGCGTGCGGGTCTTCCACAACATGGAAGAGGGCCTGAAGGGCGTGGATGTGGTCATCATGCTGCGCCTGCAGAACGAGCGCATGAGCGGTGCGCTGTTGCCCTCCGCGCAGGAATACTTCAAGGCCTACGGCCTCACGCAGGACCGCCTGGCGCTGGCCAAGCCGGACGCCATCGTCATGCACCCCGGCCCGATGAACCGCGGCGTGGAGATCGACTCCGCCGTGGCCGACGGTGTGCAATCGGTGATCCTGAATCAGGTGACGTTCGGCATCGCGGTGCGCATGGCGGTCATGGGCATCGTGGCTGGCAACAACGACTAAGAAGAGCAATGAAACTGCATATCAAAGGCGGCCGCCTGATCGACCCGGCCAACGGTGTCGACGCACAACAGGACTTGTACATCGCGGCAAGCAAGGTGGTCGGTGTCGGCCACGCGCCGGCGGATTTCCATGCCAACAAGACCATCGACGCGACGGGCCTGGTTGTTTGCCCGGGTCTGATTGACTTGTCCGCGCGCCTGCGTGAGCCGGGTTTCGAATACAAGGCTACGCTCGAATCGGAAATGGCCGCGGCCATGGCCGGCGGCGTGACCTCGCTGGTGTGCCCGCCGGACACCGATCCTGTGCTGGACGAACCCGGCCTGGTCGAGATGCTCAAGTTTCGCGCGCGCAACCTGAACCAGGCGCATGTGTATCCGCTCGGTGCGCTCACTGTCGGCTTGAAGGGCGCGGTGCTGACGGAGATGGCCGAATTGACTGAGTCGGGCTGCGTTGGCTTCTCGCAGACCGATGCACCGATGGCCGACACGCAGGTGCTGATGCGCGCGCTGCAATATGCGCAGACCTTCGGCTTCACTGTCTGGCTGCGCCCCGAAGACCCGTATCTGGGCAAGGGCGGCGTGGCCGCAAGCGGCCCGCTGGCTTCACGCCTGGGCCTCTCGGGTGTGCCGGTAATCGCCGAGACGGTGCGCCTGCATACCATCTTCGAACTGATTCGCAGCACAGGCGCCCGCGTTCACCTGTGCCGTTTGTCGTCGGCCGCCGGCATCGAGCTTGTACGCCGCGCAAAAGCCGAAGGCCTGCCGGTCACGTGCGATGTGAACGTCCACCATATCTCGCTGACCGACATCGATATCGGCTACTTCAATTCGCAGATGCGCTTTGTGCCGCCGCTGCGTTCCGGGCGCGACCGCGATGGCATCGTGCGTGCGCTGGCGGATGGCACGATCGACGCGATCTGTTCCGACCACACGCCCGTGGATGACGACGAGAAGCTGCTACCGTTTGCCGAGGCCACGCCAGGCGCGACCGGCCTCGAAACCCTGCTGCCGCTCACGTTGCGCTGGGCCACCGAGCACAAGGTCGAGCTTTCGAAGGCGCTGGCCCGCATCACCAGCGAGCCTGCTCGCGTGCTGGGCCTGCGTGCGGGCTCGCTGGAAGTGGGTGCGATGGCCGATGTGTGTGTGTTCGATCCGGACGCGACCTGGAAACTTGAGCCTCGCGCTCTGCGCAGCCAAGGCAAGAACTCGCCCTACCTGGGCTTTGAGCTGGCCGGCCGCGTGCGCGCCACAATGGTCGCTGGCCACCTTGCCTATGACGGGCATTGATCAGCGCGTGGCAAGCGCGCCCGCCGAGGCCAGCTCGCCGCAGCGCAAGCATGTGCGGCGCAAGCTGCGCTTGCTCGTACATCTGGTCGAAGGCCTGATCACGTGCGCGCTGCTATTCTGGTGGATCAAGCCGCACACCAAGCAGGCGCTGATTCAGCGGTGGTCGCGCAAGTTGCTCGCGCTGTTCCGCGTGTCGCTCGTGGTGCATGGCGAGCCCGTCACGGGCAAGGAGCTGGCCGGCTCCATGCTGGTCTCCAACCATGTGTCGTGGATCGACATCTATGCGATCAACAGCTGGTACCCGCCGCGCTTCGTCGCCAAATCAGAGATCCGCAGCTGGCCGGTGATTGGCTGGCTGTGCGCGCAGACCGGCGTGCTGTTCGTCGAGCGCGCCCGCAAGCGCGACGCGCATCGCATCATGCACGTCATCGCCGATGCGATGCGTTCGGGCGATGCCATTTGCGTGTTTCCCGAGGGTACGACGTCTGACGGGCTGCAGCTGCTGCCGTTCCACGCCAACCTGTTCCAGGCGCCCGTCAGCGCTGGCGCACCGATCCGCCCACTGGCGCTGCGCTATCGGGTCGCTGCCACGGGCGAATTGACGACCATTCCCGCGTATGTCGGCGATCTGTCGATGATGGATACGATCAACGCCATGCTGAACGGGCCGCCGTTGGTGGTGGAAGTCTTTGTGGGCCCCGCGGTGGCCCCGGAGATGGACCGGCGGGCGCTGGCTGCACATAGCCAGGAAGCCGTTGCCAACCTGATCGCTCGCGCGGGCTAGGTCAACCGGCTATTTCTTTTTGTGCGCGAGCGGGTCCTGCGCCTGCTCGCAATCCACCTGGATCACGTCACGTCCGGCCGGCGCGAGTGACAGCTTGGCAGCCGTAAGCTTGCCTCCCCACACGCAGCCGGTATCCAAGCCCATCACATCGTCGCGCATCACCAGCCCCCGTGTGGACCAATGCCCGAACACGATGGGTGTGCCTCGCGTGCGGCGGCCCGGCACGTCGAACCACGGCATGTGGCCATCCGGCGCGCCGTCGGCGTCCGTCGTTTCGAACTCCATCGTGCCGTCAGGCTTGCAGAAACGCAGGCGTGTCAGCGCGTTGATGGTCAGGCGCAGGCGGTCCATGCCGATGAGATCGTTGCTCCACTTGTCTGGATGGTTGCCAAACGCATCAGCCAGGAAGGTTTTCCAATGTGGGCTGCGCAGTTCACGCTCCACCGCTCCGGCCAACTCCAGTACGTCGCCAGTCGTCCACTGAGGCAGGACGCCAGCGTGCACCAGCAGGAACCCGTTTTCGAAGATGGCCAGCGGCTGGTGGCGCAGCCATGTAATGAGCTGGTCGCTATCGGGGGCGGAGAGGACGTCGGCAATCGTGTCGCGCTTGCCGGGTTTGCGCACGCCCGCAGCCACGGCCAGCAGGTGGATGTCGTGGTTGCCCAGGACGGTGCGGGCGCGGCCGGCCTCGCAAAGTGCGATGACTTGGCGCAGCGCGGCCAGCGACTCGGGGCCGCGGTTGATGAGGTCGCCGACGAAGCGCAGGGGGGCGTTGGGGGGGAGGGCGGCCAGCAACGAGTGGAGGGGGGAGCAGCAGCCTTGGAGGTCGCCGATGGCGTGGGGGAGAGGTGCAACCGTCATGTGCTGTCAACCGCGCATTCGATGGGGTTGAGGCGTTAGCGCCTCAAGTGTTACAACGCGCTACAAAAAGATCGGACCCTTTGGCAGGGTATGCCCTAGGGTCGGATAGAATACGCGACTTCCCACCATATTTAACAACTCCGCTGCGCCTCATGGGTACATTGCGTGGCCCAAACGAGTTCCCACGGCCGAGACAAGGAGCACTGAGTTTGTCCAATATCCTCGTAACCGGCGGTGCCGGCTTTATTGGCGGTAATTTCGTTCTGAATTGGCTGGCCGACCCTGCGGCCGACGGCATCGTCAACGTCGATAAGCTGACTTACGCAGGCAACCGTAAAACGTTGGAGCCCGTTGAGGCCGACCCGCGTCACGTATTCTCCCAAACCGACATCTGCGACCGCGCCGCGCTTGATGGCTTGCTTGCCAAATACAAGCCGCGCGCCGTGGTCCATTTTGCGGCGGAAAGCCATGTCGACCGCTCCATTCACGGTCCGGCAGAGTTCATTCAGACCAATATCGTCGGCACGTTCACCCTGCTGGAAGCGGTGCGCGCTTATTGGGGTGGCCTGGATGCCGATGCCAAGGCGGCGTTCCGAATCCTGCACGTTTCCACGGACGAGGTGTTTGGCTCACTCGGGCCCAACGATCCGCAGTTCTCGGAAACCACCGCATACGCGCCCAACAGCCCGTATTCGGCATCGAAGGCAGCGTCGGATCACCTGGTGCGCGCGTATCACCATACCTACGGTTTGCCGGTCGTGACGACCAACTGCTCGAACAACTACGGCCCGTACCATTTCCCGGAAAAGCTGATCCCGCTGATGATCACCAATGCCCTCAGCGGCAAACCGCTGCCGGTATACGGTGATGGCCAGAACGTGCGTGACTGGCTCTACGTAGGCGATCACTGCGCCGCCATCCGTGAGGTGCTTGCGCGCGGCCAATTGGGCGAGACCTACAACGTCGGCGGCTGGAACGAGAAGACCAACCTGGACGTCGTGTACACCCTGTGCGACCTGCTCGACGAACTCAAGCCGAAGGCGACGGGTTCCTATCGCGATCAGATCGCGTTCGTGAAGGATCGGCCAGGCCACGACCGCCGCTATGCCATCGATGCGCGCAAGCTGGAACGCGAGCTTGGCTGGAAACCCGCTGAGACGTTCGAAACGGGCCTGCGCAAGACTGTCCAGTGGTATCTGGACAACCAGGCGTGGGTGCAGGACGTGGTCTCGGGTGACTACCGGAACTGGGTGGCGAAGCAATATGCAGCGTAAGGCGAATCCTGTCCCCCGGTTGCTCGTCACGGGCAGCAACGGCCAGGTGGGCTTTGAGCTGCGCCGCAGCCTTGCCCCCCTAGGTGAAGTGATCGCGCTGGATCGCGCCGGTTGCGATCTGACGCAGCCGGACGCGCTGCGCCGCTTGGTGCGCGAGCATCGCCCGGACGTGATCGTCAATCCGGCCGCCTACACCGCTGTCGACAAGGCGGAGACCGATGCCGAAACGGCATTTGCCGTCAACGGCGCGGCGGTCGGTGTTCTGGCCGAGGAAGCGCGTGCGCTGGGCAGTCTGCTGGTGCACTACAGCACCGACTACGTTTTCAATGGCACCAAGGCCGGCGCTTATGTCGAGACCGATGCGGTAGACCCGCAGTCCGTATACGGCAAGAGCAAGCTCGCAGGCGAACAGGCAATCGCCGACTCGGGTGCGGCGGCGCTTGTGCTGCGCACTTGCTGGGTAGCTGGCGCGCATGGTGGCAATTTCGCCAAGACGATGCTGAAGCTGGGCCGCGAACGCGACAGCCTGCGTGTGATCGCCGATCAGTTCGGTGCGCCCACCACAGCAGCGTTGATCGCCGACGTGACCGCGCAAATCATTGCGCGCTTCTGGCTGTCCGGTGATCGCGCGGCGTTTCCGGGCGGCATCTACCACCTGGCAGCGGCAGGCGAAACAACTTGGCATGGCTACGCCACAGAGGTGCTGTGCTACGTCAAATCGCATGGGGTGGACCTGAAAGTCGATCCTGAGCAGATTGAGGCGATTCCCGCGACGGCGTATCCGCTGCCCGCGCCACGGCCTGCCAACTCGCGCATGAACACCGCCAAGCTGACCGAAACGTTCGGCATTCATTTGCCGGACTGGAAGCAGGGCATTCATCTTCTGCTAGATCAAATTCTTTCCTAAATGAAGCGCTATGCGTAAAGGCATCATCCTTGCCGGCGGCTCCGGCACGCGACTCTATCCGATCACCCGCTCGGTTTCGAAGCAACTGCTGCCGGTGTATGACAAGCCGATGATCTACTACCCGCTGTCCACGCTGATGCTGGCGGGGATTCGCGACATCCTGATCATCTCCACGCCGGAGGACACGCCGCGCTTTACGGAAATGCTCGGCGATGGCAGCAAGTGGGGGATGAATCTGCAGTACGCGGTGCAGCCTTCGCCGGATGGGCTGGCGCAGGCGTTCATCATTGGGCGCGACTTCGTGGGTAATGATCCCTCGACGCTGATTCTCGGGGACAACATCTTCCACGGCCACGATCTTGTGGCCCAGTTGACGCGTTCGGCCACGCAGCAATCCGGTGCCACCGTCTTCGCTTATCACGTTCACGATCCGGAGCGCTACGGCGTGGTCGAATTCGACCAGAACTTCCGTGCGCTCTCGCTGGAAGAAAAACCGGCCAAGCCGCGTTCTCACTACGCCGTCACCGGGCTGTATTTTTACGACAACCAGGTGTGCGACATTGCCGCCGACATTAAACCGTCGGCCCGTGGCGAGCTCGAGATCACGGACGTCAACAAGCATTACCTGGCGCAGGGCCAGTTGGACGTCGAGATCATGGGCCGCGGTTACGCTTGGCTTGATACGGGCACGCATGAGTCGCTGCTGGAGGCGGCGACGTTTATTGCCACCCTGCAGAACCGGCAAGGATTGATGGTGGCCTGTCCGGAGGAAATTGCATATCGACGCCAGTGGATTGGTGCTGATCAAGTAGCAAAATTGGCCGCACCGCTTTCCAAGAACGGCTACGGAAAATATCTCCAGCAAATTATTTCGGAAGCAATTAAATGAATCTGAAAGTCACCCCTACCTCCCTGCCGGAGGTTCTCGTGCTCGAGCCAAAAGTATTTGGTGATGATCGGGGCTTTTTTTATGAGAGCTTTAATCAGAAAAGCTTTTGCGAGGTTTCTGGGCTTGATGTGAATTTTGTGCAGGATAATCACTCGTGCTCAGCGAAGCACGTACTTCGCGGACTTCACTATCAAATCCAGAATCCGCAAGGGAAGCTGGTGAGGGTTGTTGCTGGGGAGGTTTTCGATGTGGCAGTAGACATTCGAAAGAGTTCTCCTAATTTCGGGAAATGGGTGGGTATAAAGCTGTCCGCCGAAAACAAAAAGCAGCTGTGGGTTCCGGAGGGGTTTGCTCACGGCTTTGTTGTTCTCTCCGATTGTGCTGAGTTTTTATATAAGACAACGGATTATTATTACCCACAGTACGAGCGGAGTATTCTGTGGAACGATCCGACCATAGGAATTGAGTGGCCCTTTGAAGGCACTCCCATCCTTGCTGCAAAGGATCAGGGCGGCAGTGTGTTGGCATCTGCAGATGTATTCATTTGAGGGGAATTAGTAGAGGAATCGTCGGGTTGCTACTCTCGAAAAACGATGAGCCTTTCTGATATTTCTTTGGTTGTTGCTGCGCGCTAGCTTTATATTCGTCGGCATCTCGTCTTCGATCTTGCTAAGCGTGATGTAGTCACCCGCTGCAGGGATTCAGTGTCAGAGGTTGTTTGGTATGTTGATGGTCGTTTTCCCTCCCCGGGATAGTCATGAAAAAACGAGATGGCGAGACGAGGATAAAATCTGAGCTTGCAATTTTGTTTTTTTGGGGCCAATTGTTCTCAATATTTCTTGAGTGCATGAGGCGGGTGCCATCAGAAATTGCAGGGAATTCTGGTGAGGCAAAAAAATTGTCCTCAGTGAAGGAAGGGATCATATGAATTCTGATATCTCGGTGTTGATTCCTTTTAAGGATAAGGCGGAAATGACTCTGCAGTGCGTGCAATCATTGCGGAAATTTGGGCCGCGCTGTAAGGAAATTCTGCTTATAAGTAATAACTCAAGTGACGCGGAGTTGGCTGTTATTGGGCGGGGGATTTCTCAATATCCGGAAGCAAGGGTTCTAATTTACGATCAGCCATTTAATTATCAGAAATTGAATAACTGGGCGGTGAGGCAGTCAACCGGTGGCGTTATTCTTTTTTTGAATAATGATACCGAGCTAGTTGAGTCATCGAAAGGGTTGTTGGAGGTCATGGTGAAGCGTGCGATCGAACCGGAAATCGGAGGGGTCGGCTGCGTTTTGCTATATGGAGATGGTAAGACAATCCAACATGGTGGAGTGTATCTGGTCTCGGGAGGGCTCGCAGATCATATCCACGTTGGGAAGGCTCTGTCCTCCGTGACAAAATTGTGTGCAGAAGGCGCGTTGGAGCCGGATATTAGGAGTGATCTGACGCTGAGTGCGGTGACGGGGGCTGTCACCGTAGTTGAACGAGTTAAATTCGATGCGATAAATGGATTTGACGAACGTTTTATTATTTGCGGTGGTGATGTAGATTTGTGCATCCGCCTCGAGAAGGCAGGCTTTAAAACAATGTTGATTGGGTCCGATAGAGGTTATATTCTTCACAAAGAGAGCCAATCTAGACGACATAAGCCCATTCCCTATAACGATTTTTATCGATCCTATTTGTCGTATCTTGAGAGCTATGACACCGCAGTAGGCGATCGTTTTGTGTCTTTTGCCTACGAGGCTGAGCCTAATGAGTAAGAAGATATTTGTCCTCAGAGTCTTTCGGCGCGGTGTTTTTTTGATGCGAAAGGCACTGCTTTCGGTTCATCAGTTTGCTTCCCGTGTGGAGCATTGGCTAAGTGCGCGAATCGAGGGGCGCCCGTTTCCAGCCCTTGCTGAACAGATAACGGCAAAGTCTTTTGATGAAGTTTACTATAGCGCTAATGCTTATATCACGCCGGTCATGCCGGCATTACCAAAAGCGGGGCGAGCTCCCGCTGTAGTTGTGCTTGTTCCTACATTGTCCGACTCGTCGTTATTCGGAGGGGTTGCCACTGCATTGATATTTGCGGCGCTGTACAGTAATAAGACGGGTAAGAGACTCCGTGTTGTTCAGACAGTGGTAAATGGGAAGGTTTCGAAACTTCAAGGACTGTTTGATAAATACCATATTCCAATTGATGCGGCAAGCATAGAGGTTATTAGCGTCGCTGAGCGAAGATACAACTATTATGGCTATCTGGATTTACATCCGGAGGACCAACTGGTGGTGAGCGCTTGGTGGGATGCAATGATCGCTGCGGCGCTTCCGCTTAAACGGCGCTTTATTTATCTTGTCCAGGATTATGAGCCAATTTTTTATGCAAACGGCGATACAAGGTTGCTGGCAGAGCATAGCTATAAGACCCAACGATTTGTAGCAGTATGTAATACGCAATTAATGGTTAGGTGCGTCAAGGATTCCGAAATTATGGGTCCAAGAACGCCAATGGTTTCGTTTGAGCCTGCGGTGGCGCGTCTGATCGATAATAGGAAGAGTCCTCTCCCTGAGAAGTCAAAGAAAACGCTTTTCTTTTACGGTCGACCAGGGGTGGAGCGAAATCTTTTCTACTTCGGGTTGCGTGTTATAAATGAGGCTTTTTCGCGAGGGCTGCTGGATCGTGAGGCCTGGGATATTGTTATGGCTGGAGAGGCGCAAGTCCCGAATATTCAACTGGAATGTGGTGCGATTGTTCGTAATCTCGGGAAATTATCGCTCGATGAATATGATGATCTCAAATGTAGGACTGATCTTGTTTTGTCGTTGATGATGGCGCCACATCCCAGTTATCCACCGCTAGAGTTCGCGCTAGCCGGCGCAGCAGTGGTCACGACTGTATATGGGCCTAAGAAAGATTTGTCAGCTTATTCTGCAAATATTGTATGTGCGGAGCCTGAATTGGAGCCCATGCTCGATGCTCTCAAACGTGCTGCGGGGATGCCGATGAGTGAAAGGGTATTGAATGCAGGCGTTACAATTCTTCCTGAGCGTTGGGAGGTCGCGTTTGAGGCTGTGTTCAGTCAAATCCCGAATCTAGTTCAGATTCCAATGGCCTCTTCAGAATACGAGATCGAATCGCTTACTCCAAGTTCCATTTCGTAGTGGAGTCACTTCGTTTGGACTGCTAGGGGCCCGGATCTATTTTCTCAAAGAGGTTGGGTATTTGAGTTGATGGCCTACTGTGCAGGCTGTCGGAAATTAATTAAATATGATTTCTGGGCCCATTGAAGACCTGCGGACATCACCCGCAATCGCGTCGGTTCCCAAGGTAGCACCTAGCGTCAAGCTGACGTGCGGGGTTGCAATGTGCACGTGCAATGCGGGTGTATTTTTGCAACCTCAGCTGGATTCAATTGCTCGGCAGTCACGCGCGCCTGCCCATATCGTGGTGTGTGACGATCGTTCTGATGATGGAACTTGGGAGCGTCTGCAGGCCTGGGCAGTGCAGATGGAAGGTATGGGTCGCACGCGCGTTTCTCTGATTCGCAATGAAGAACGGCTTGGCGTGCGTCGCAATTTCGAACAAGCGATCCGCTCGTTAGAAACCGACGTGATTTTTCTTGCCGATCAGGACGACATATGGGCTAACACCAAGGTCGCTGAATTGATGGAGTGTCTAGAGACCACTCCGTCGATCCTGCTTGTACATACTGATGCCGTGCTGATTGATGGCGAGGGAAAGGATCTGGGGAAATCGTTATTTGAGGCGCTGAGGCTATCGCCCCACGAGCAGGCATTGGTGAGCGGCAAGCGGTTTTTTGAAGTGTACTGCCGGCGTAATCTTGTGACCGGTACGACAGCGGCATTCCGGCGCGAGTTGTTGGAACTTGCGCTGCCGTTTCCGGATGGCTGGATTCATGACGAATGGCTTGCGGCTTGTGCCGCTGCACAAGGCACTGTGGCAATGCTGCCCGATAGACTGACCCAATACCGCCAGCACGGCGCCAATGTGATTGGTATTCCTGTATCCACTATTTCGCGACTGGTTACGCACGCACGGCGTGTTGTAAATACGCCTCGCGACCAATATCTTCGTTACAAGCTAGCTCGCCTTGAGGCACTGCATCAGCGTCTCGAGTCTTCCAGTGTGCCCATTCCCACAGACCGGCTGGCTTTGCTGGAAGAGGCGCAAAGCCATTTTCTACGTCGCATAGCGTTCCGCAAATCACTAGGCCCGCGACTGGTTTCCGTGATGCGAGAGTCGCGCGCTCACGGTTATCATCGATTCGCTGATGGATTCGCCGGCATGGTTCGTGACTTGATTCAAGTCTGAAAGGGTCGCTCATGCAAGAGGCAACAGGGGATGTCGCGCTGCAGGTGGCAGTATCCGTCGTAAGCCATGGTCAAGGCGAGCTACTGCAACCACTATTGCAGCAACTTCGAGAACTGGCCGCGGTGGTCCCACTGCAGGTCATTGTTACGCTGAACTTGCCAGAAGCGCACCCCTTCGTTACAGAAGCTCCTGGTTTCGAGTTGATCTGGATTGAAAACGTAGTACCAAAGGGCTTTGGTGAAAACCACAACGCAGCGTTCGCATTCTGTGGGGCGGATTATTTTTGTGTTCTGAATCCTGATATTCACGTGGGGCCGCGCAGTTTAACGCCACTGTTGGACAACGTCAGGCTGTACCCTGGAGTGGTTGGTCCGCGCGTTGTCTCGCCGCAAGGGCGTATTGAGGACAGCGCCCGTCGTGTCCTGTCGCCGTGGCGCTTGTTCAAGCGTTTTTGGCGAGGTCATCGCACGGCCGATTACTTGCCCACGATTCCTGTGCAGCAGGTCGATTGGGTTGCCGGCATGTGCATGGTCTTCGACCGTGAATCGTTTCGCGATGTGGGGGGCTTTGATTCGCGATATCGACTGTATTGCGAGGACACGGACATCTGTCTACGCATGCACCTATTGGGACGATCCGTTACCTGGGTGCAGGAAGCAGTGGTTGTGCACGACGCCCAGCGGGCCAGCCATCGGAAGTGGCGGTACTTGGCTTGGCATATCGCCAGCCTAGGGCGACTCTTCAGTTCAAAGGCATACTGGCGCTATCGCCTCGGTCTCGCTCGGGCCGACATTCAACACAAATAACGGCATGTTTGATTTCTTCTGGGTACCCGGTACCTCCTTCTTAGCGTGTGTACTCGCGGTCCTTGCCCTTCATCCTGTGGCGGCGACAGCAGGCTTGGTTGATCGCCCGGACGCACGGAAGCGGCATGTCGGCGAGGTGCCGCTCATTGGTGGCATTGCGATTACCATGGCGGTATGGATCGGGTCTCTGATGTACATGCGAACCCAGGGCTATTACGTTGCCTTATTGGGTGGACTATCCATGCTGGCAGTGGTCGGAGTCATGGACGATTTACGCAATATACCGGCTGTCCCAAAGCTGCTTGCCCAAATATTTGCTGCGATTTTGATGACCTCGTGGGGCGGGGTCTATTTGATGTCGCTGGGGGATTTGTTTGGTCGGCGCGAGATTGATCTGGTCAACTGGGGGATTCCGCTGACACTGTTCGCCGTCGTTGCGGTGGCGAACGCCATGAATATGAGCGATGGCATTGACGGGCTATGTGGCGGGCTGGCGTTTGTTATCTTTGCCTGGTTTGCCTACGTTGCAGGTGAGTTGGGCAACGGCGCTGCACAACGTATTTGTGTGGTGTTCTGCGGGGCGTTGCTTGGCTTCTTGATCTTCAATGTACGTACCCCTCTGCGGGGAAAGGTACGCATCTTTTTGGGCGATGCGGGCAGCCTGATGCTAGGTTTTGCTATTGCCTGGTTTGCTGTCGAGCTTTCCCAAGCTCGATACAACGGTGGAAAACATGTTCCACCCGTCGTAATGCTGTGGATACTCGGTTTTATTTTGATAGATTTGCTGGCGGTTGTTTTACGCCGTGCCCTGAAAGGAAGAAACCCTCTTTCAGCGGATCGCACACATTTGCATCATATTCTGTCGCGCCTTGGATTTTGGCCCAATTCCATTGTTTGGATAATTGTGGCGAGCAATGCCGTGATGGGGTTAATCGGCGTGTTGGGGTGGAAGATGGGCGTTCCAGATCAGTGGCTCTTTGCACTGTTCCTCGTGCAGTCGAGTCTGTACATCCTAATCATGCATAACGCATGGCGCTTTGCCCGCTTTGGCAGAAGAGTGATGAGGCGAAAGTAGGGGCCAAAAGCCGATGTGATTGGCCGGGGCGATTGCGAACGATGTGGCGCCCGGGAAAGCAAAAGGTAATACTTATCCAAACCGGACCAGAGTTACTCATGCCGACGTGAAGCGAGCCCCTGAGTGCTCTGCAAAGAGGCCCTACAAACTGTCGGATGGACGGCCCAAGCGCCGAGCCTAGGTTAAGTATTGGTCTCGCTGTAAAGCTGACCCCTCCGCCGACGTAAACCGGACCTATCTGAGAGAAGGTGTGGAATGATCCAGCGAAACCTGCTTAGGTTAAGCGGCGAACGCAAAGCCTCAGCCGGTGTTTTCGTCTTCAGCGCTTGTTGTGGCCGTCGATGATTGTAGAGCTGAATTCGGTTGGCGATCGCGCGGCTGACGTACAGCAAGGTTTCAAAGCGATGGTGGTGCACGCATTGCTACCTGAGCGCGAAGATCGGGCTAGGTGCTCCCACCGCTGGCCCGATTTTAACCGTAGGCGATCGCCTCTGCGGGCGGGAATACCTTGGCGATGCCTAATGTTGGCCCTCGTACACGCTGAGAACCTCATCCGTGGAGCCAAACATTTTTATATGCCCGTGCTCGAGCCAGATGACCTTATTGCACATTCGCCGAATGACATCATTTGAGTGGATGGCCAAAACGACAATCTGTGCGCGATTATGAAGGTCATGCAGACGTGCGTTGGCCTTTTCCTGGAACGAAGCATCGCCCACGCCAATCACTTCATCAAGTAGCAGGATATCAGCGTCTATCGCCGTAGAAACCGCGAAGGCAAGTCGCATACGCATACCGCTTGAATATGTACGCAGCGGCAGGTCCAATGAATCACCAAGACCGGTGAACTCTGCTATGTCTCTTTCTTTGTTGCGAATTTCCGCGTTTGTCATGCCCAGCAATAGGCCGCGCAGGCGAATATTTTGATACCCTGTTGAATTCTCGTCCATCCCGAGGCTGATATCGAGGAGCGGAACAGCCTTGCCCTGTTTCTCAATGGAGCCGGAGGTAGGTGCGTAGATGCCTGCCAAAAGCCGCAACAGAGTAGATTTGCCCGCACCGTTATGGCCGATGAGACCGACTCGGTCGCCTGAATCCAAGCGCAAATTGATCCCGGCAAGGGCGTTCACTACAATAACGCCAGAAGATTTTTCAGCGAGTTCATTACGTCTGCCCAGCCGCATGAGGCGCTTTTTGAGAGAGCGCCCTTGTATGTCATAGATCGGGAGATCTAGTCCGACATTGCACAATTCGAGATAAGCCATTCTAGAAGTCTCCGATCAAACCCAGTACGGAATGCGCTTAAGGTAGCGCCCTGTCAGCAACAAGGCGACTGTCCATCCAATTGCTGCCATTCCAATCGCAATTCCCCAGGTCTCTAGAGACGGAATTTCTCCCACCAGAGGGCCTCGGACCAATTGCAGTAGATAAGCTAGGGGATTCAAATCAACGATCCATTCGAATCTCACTAATGATGCAGGTCGAAACATGATGGGTGATACGTAGAACGCTACCTGGAATAAAGAGGAGATAATCTGCGGTAGATCGCGAAAGCGAGCTGAAAGAAGCCCTGCAATCATTGCCATCCACATTGCATTCAATATAAATAGAATGATCGCTGGAACAAACAGTGGAAGTGTGGTCCAACTTTTTACGCCAAATATAGCCAAGAGTGCTATCACAATAACAAAATTATGAGCTAGAATAATGAGGTTTCGCCATACGATTTGAAGTACATAAAGTAGTTTTGGTGTGGCGGCTTGGCGAATGTAATGCGAGTTGTGAATGTAAACTGTTGCGCCATCGTTGACAATTTGCGCAAGCAGAAACCACATAACCAAGCCAATGCTCAGGTATGGCAGATATTCTGTCAGGTTTTGACCGAATAATGTTCCGTATACGGCCCCGATGGAAGCGATCATGATCGCCATGCTGATCGTCAACCAAAATGGTCCGACTGCCGATCTGGCATATCGCTGCCGAATTTCTAACCATCCAAGTAGCGACCATAGTCGCCAGGAGATCAAACTTTCCCGAAGATCGGTTATTGCAGTTGAGAGCATAAGAGAATTGCTTGGCGGGTGAAAAGTGTTTGTCGTATTGGTGTAAGAGCGCGTTTCGATTTTTACATAAAACTTAGATTATAGATTGATTATTTTTATTTTTATATTCTTTGTCGACTTGCGATATTTTTTATTATCTAAATTCACGCGACCAGTTTTTAGGTGGCGATCAATCGCGAAGTAACTCTTTCAGTCCGCCGAGTTCTACGACTTTTTTTAGGAGTGCTCGAAATAGGGCGGGGTCTTGGGCAAGATCCATATGTAATGAGGATATATCACCATGCATTGCGAGATCTGCGGCTAGAAAGTCCGCCCGCATTTTTTCTGTAATAATATTACTTTCGAGTAAATGCCCCTCGGGGCGTCGCACCAGAACAGATATGTTGTGGTAAACGTGCAGCTCTGAGATGTCAATATTTGCAGCTAATGGGAAAGCTGAAGGATCGAGTATCTCGCCTCGATTGATGAGATCGACGGCGAGTTTGGTCCAGCGAATGGCAGTATCGTAACAATTCGGTACGAGCGAAGAGCCGTTGTACTGGGGCCAGTAGCTCGTCTGAGTGTCCTCAATGAAGTATATTCCGCCCGCACGCAGGCGAGGGAATAGTGTGAATAACGCGCTAGCGACATCGGGCCCGCGATGACTTCCATCATCGATAATGATGTCGAATGGACCGTGTTTGTCACACAGGCGATTCAGATCCTCGGGTTCCGCTTGGTTGCAGATGAATGTATGTACGCGCTCGCCGGCAAGAAAGGATTTGTCATAGATGTCGATTCCAAAAATCTCGGCATTGGGTAGGTAGTCGCGCCATGCGATTAGTGAGCCTCCACCTGACTCGAGATTTTCGCCCCCAATGCCGATTTCCAACAATTTCAGGGGGCTATCGCGCAGCGGCTCGAGAAAATATTCGTAGATACTCTCGTATCGATGGCGTGTGAATTTGTCCGAGCCATGTCGTCGACCGATTTCGCCGAGCGTCAGGCGTGGAGTATTCATTGAAGCGTCTCCTTGAAGGTATTGCGAATGAACATCACATGTTCCTCGGTGAAGGTTTCATCCCAGGTGCGCGGGAATGTCATCGCTAAGGCATTTTGGTAGCGAGTTTCCAGATCGTTGGCCCGGTTGACGGCAACACGCAGCGCTTCAACGAGGGCGTGTACATCTGGCGTAGCAACGATAACGTCTCGAGTTAGCTTGTCGAAGTAGGTTTGATCCTTGACGCCAAAACTATTAGTCACCACTACGGCGCCCGAGCCAGCCAGATCAAACGGAAGGAGGCTGGGATGTGAGGAAGCCATCAAACAAAAGCCAATATCAAAGGTTGATATGACATTCTGATACTCGCGCAAGTTCATGCGTTCCATCTGCTTCATATGAAGCCCCTCGCTGAGTTCGATGGTTGCTTCGCCTAGGCCGATGCCGACGAACTCCCACTCGTCCTTTGGGAAGACGCCCTCCTGAACAGCCAAAATGAGTGCGAGCGCCCCCAATTCGAACATGTTCCGGTGTACTGGCGGCCGGGAGTAGAATGCTAGCCTTTTTTTCTTGCCCTGGCGCCGCGAAGAGATGAACTCCTCCTTGGGGGGGAGGGCACTGGCGCATGCATTGTTAAAGTACGTGGAATCCACATTTTCTCGTCCAAATGCACCGATTTTGTTTTCGGTGAAATAATTTCGCAGCGATTCAGATGAGAAAAGTGCGGAGTAGTTAAAGCTGTAGCTCAGATCTGACAATGCATACTGGGAGCCGCTGGGGTGAAATACTGATTCGTAATCTTGTATCAGATAAAGGAATTTTCTTCCGCCGCAAAGCGCCATGATTTTTTTTGCAAGATAGGCGCTATACCAGACTGTTGCAACGCAGTTATCGAGCGGTGAGATCGCTAGTGGCGTTATGCGATCTCCGATATATGCCACTTCAACATCATCGAACAGCGCTTCCATCCCTGGGTAATTCTTCAGCTTCTCGCGAGAGTAATCAATATCGAAGTTGAATTTGTCATACATTACCAGTCGAACGTTCAAGCCGCATCGCTTGATGAACAGGGCTACTTGGAATACGCCAAAAAATCCTGCGGACATCGAAGCAAAGTCGAACGCCGGAACCAGCACATTTACCGTTGGCTTCCGGAGCGGGTCAATGACGACCTCGGGCATGTCATAGACACTTGAGAGCTGTTGGTGTAGCGTCCTTGCATTATATGTGGTGCTGGGCTTATTCCCCTGATATTGGCGTCCCTCCCACCGCCCATACATCATGTAGTGCAATGCGGGTTCCCACGGTTTTTTAAGGTGGTTTTGAAGATCAGAGTTCAGCTTGAGGTATGTCTCTGATGAGAAGTCATTAGGCAATGGGCAGTGATCGAGATTGAGATCATTGATGTAGGCATCGACATTCGGATATCTCTTGTCGCGCAAGCCAAAGGCAAGATAGTGATTTTTCGCTTGTTCGTCGCTGAATGCTGCTACGTCAGAGTAGTAAGCACGATAGAAGTCTGCATCAAACGATTTGATTTGCTTCTCAGCCATTGCGAGTTCTTCAGGGCTAGCAAAGCGCCCTTCTCGCTTACCATGCTCGAGAAAATGTGCGATTAGATCGGAGGGCGGAAGATGTCGCAAATCATGGTAGAAGTCGCGATAGAATTCGAAGTCGAATCCTTGTAGCTCAGCCCTCGTTCGAACGACGGATTCCCAATTCGGGTGTCGACCTTCCTTCCGCCCTTTGCTCGCATAGTGCTCTTGTAGTTGCTCATTCGTCATGTGACGTAGATCCTCATTAAAGCTACGGTAAAAATGCGGATCAACTTTATTTCGGCGAAGAGATACTTTCATGGTGTACTTTAGGTTCAGCTATTTCAGGGTGAAAGCCAACGCATTTCTGCCAAGCTAGGCAACGAATGTACCATGCCAAGGAGGCTGCTTTGCGCTCTGTCCGTTTGGTCGTACGAGAGTGGGGATCTCTCGGCCTATCTCCCTCTCGTGGTAAAATTACCGTCAAGTCGTGATGGTTGTTCGACCGCACTTATCACTGGTTTTGCGTTTGATTATCGCAGTAGTCGATTCCACACCTTCGCGATCCTATCCTCGGAAAACACGGTCGCTTTCATGCTGGCTGCGTGCCCAAATCTATCTGCCTCACTACGGTCTGTAATCAGGCGCAGCAGCGCATCAGCAAGAGCGGCCTGATCGTCAACCGCCACCATTACCGCATCCCGCCCATCCTCCAGCAACTCACGCGGCCCTGTCTCGCACGCCGTAGAAACGATCGGCAAACCAAACGCCATCGCTTCGATCAGCACCAAGCCGAATCCTTCGTAACGCGATGACAGGCAAAAGATCGACGCCTGCTCATACGCTTGCGTGACGTCCGGATAGATGCCCGGCAGAGTGACGCTGCTGCGTAGGCCAAGCTGATCGCGCAGCGCTTCCAGCGGCGGGCGTTCCTCGCCTTCCCCAACGATCATCAGCTTCCAATCGGGTGCGTGTTCGTTGACGATGGCCCAAGCATTCAGCAACACGTCGAAGCCTTTGGTATGCACCAGCCGACCGACCGCCAGAACGGTCTTGCTGGTTCGGGGCGCGGGTTGCGCCGGCATGGGAAACGGCAGCGGATTCGGAATGCAGACCACAGAGCTGCGCGGCCGCAAAGCCTCCATCCATCGCTTTCGATCGCGCTCAGTCAGCACAACAATCTGCTCGCAATAACGCGCCGCTAGGCGTCGAGCCCATCGACGTGCGCGCCGGCCGAGGTCTTCGTCGAAGTGGCAGTGCTCCCAGGCAACATGTCGTACCCCGAGGCCCAACGCCGCCGGCAACGCAAACAGCGACAGCATGGTGTCCACCTGTACGAGCACGTCGATGTGATGTCGCTTGAGGTGTCGTCGGATGCCCGCCACCGTTGCCGCGTAGGCTCGCTTGAATGAAGGGCGCTCAGCAAAAAGCGCTTCGTGCTGAATGGATGGATGCAGCGCAAAACAGCTTGCGGTATCCCATAGGCTGAGGATGGTGACTGCGTAGCCCCGTTCAGCGAGCGCGTTGGCGATGGTGGCGGTCATGCGCTCAGCCCCTGCCAGTGCATTGAGCGTTCCGGTCAGGAAGCACACCCGTGGTTTTGCCTGCGTCATGCGCTCACTCCGAGGGGACGCTGCGCGATCGTGCGGTAGCGCATCCAGACGGCTATGCCAAATAGCACGGAAAGTAGATTCGCGACTGCGTAGCCGAGAATGGCGCCATAGGCACCGATGCGCGGAATGGCGAAGGCATCGACGGCCAACGTTGCAACAAGCGCCAGCGCCCATTTGATGGCGACGAGGCGCGGCACTCGCATATGGATGGGTAGCAGCGTGAGCGCAACATCGGCAAACACGAGTGTCGATGCCAAGGCGGTCAGCTGCAGCAACTCGACGGCACGCCCAAAGGCGGCCCCATAGAGCAGGTGAACGATCCAGTGCGCGCTCAGCGCAATCGCCAAACCACCGATCGCGCCCACGGCCACCATGCCGCCCGCGATCCGGAGTACGTTTCGGCGAGCCTGTGCCAGTGCGGACTGGGAGTAAACGTAGACCGGCGCCAACCCTGCAGAAAGAATCGTCGCCAGCATCACGAAGTTGTCGAGGATCTGCATTGACGCGGCATAAGCGCCAAGTTCGCTGAGTGAGACGAACGGCTTGAGCAGCAGCTGGTCAACGCGACGCGAAGCCATCATGCACATGAAGCTGACCCAGAAGAGCAGGCCACTGGTGAACAGTTCGCGCGTGAGCTCTGGGTCGCGGGCGGTGGGTGTACGTGGCGCACGGCTCAGATAGAACGCGGCGAGCAATGCCGCCAGTACGATGGGCTCGGCGGAGAACATCGTGGCGTAAGCCGGCACACTATGTACGCCAAGGGCAAATAGCGTTGCCACGCCGGCCACCTTGATCGTCAGCGACACAACGTTGAACAGCGTGTTGGGGCGTGTGCGCGTGTGCGCTTGCATCCAGGCGGTGACAACACCGAAGGGCTCTCGCAGCAGGATCGCAATGCCCAGGATGAGCGCTGGCAACCAGAAATCCATCGGCTGCTGCGTGATCGCAAGGAACCCACACATCAGCAGATAGCCCAGCATGCCTGCTGCCAATCGCAAGCCGAAGGCATGCATCAACAACCGATGTTGCGCTTGCGGTTCCGGATGAGCGACCAGGCGCGGGATGACGACTTCCGCACCGCAGAGCAGGGCAACCGAGGCCGCCACATAGACCACCGCCTGCGCGTACTGGAAATGCGCGAACCCCTCCGGCCCCAAGCCACGTGCCAGCATGGCAACCACGCCGATGCCGGCGCCGATCTGCAGACCCCGCTCGGCAAGCATCCACATCAGGTTGCTGACAACCTTGTGCATCATTGCGCGACCCTTGCTGAGGCGGCACGGTCCGTGCCGATGAGGCTGGCATAGCGCCCCAGCCATTCCAAGGCGACAGCTTCAAGGCTGAAGCGGCTGGCAATGTGGGCACGTCGCGCGGCTTGCGCGTCAGCATCGCCCAGGCCGCAAGCCAGTGCTCGGTGCATCGCCGCAGCAAGCGCCGTCGGGTCGCCGCGTGGCACGATTTCACCGTATTCCCCCAGCAATTCCGCCACTCCAGCGGCATCGGTTGCTACAACGGGCAGGCCACAAGCCAGCGCCTCGCCGAGTGCGAGCGGCATGCCTTCGATGTCGGAAGACAGCACAAACAGATCGGCTCCATTCAACAGGGCAGGAATATCGCTGCGGGCACCCGTAAGACGAATACGTCCCGTGAGCCGACGGTCGCGGATCTGCTGTTCCAGTGCGCCCCGGAGCGGCCCATCTCCGACGATGAGCAACTGCGTGTCGGAATCCGCCTCGAGCTGGGAAAACGCATCGATCAGCGTCGCCTGGGCTTTCTCTTTGACGAGGCGCCCAACGTTGATCAGGAGGCGAGTACTGTCCTGTAGTCCAAGCGCTTCCCGGGCGCGTTGCCTCAGCGCTGTATCGGGGCGAAATTGAGCTGTATCGATGCCATTGGGTACCACTGTGATGCGCACCGAGGACACCGCCCCAGCTTCGATCATGGCTTGTCGTCCTTGCGGGCTGACGTGCGTATTGAGGTGGCTCCAACGGTCGGTCAGCCGGTAGCCCAGCATGCGCAAGCCGCCACCTTCTCGTGCGCTGTGTGCCGTGCAGATGACGGGGGGCATGTCTCCCGTCGCGGCCAGGACGCGGGCGAGGAGGTTGGCGTGCACCATGTGGGCGTGGATAATGTCCGGTTGCCACTGGCGCACGAAGGCACGCAGTTTCCATAGCGCCCGCACCATCGACTGCGGCGTCTTGTGCATCTCCAAAGGCACGACCGTGACGGCTTCGGGCAACGCCACGTCGCTTCCGGGGGTCAGGCTGACAACTGCTACGGTGTGCTCAAGGGCGACGAACTGCCGTGCTAACGCGGCGACTTGCTGCTCGGCACCGCCAAGCTTCAACCCCGTGGTCAATAACAGGATGCGCATTGGCTGCGGCTGGTGCAGGCGAATGTCGGCCATGCTCACCGTGCCCCGTACCCGGTCAGCATCGTCCGTAGCGTCTTGACGGCAATCAGCAGATCCAAGGCGAACGAGCAGTGCTTGACGTAATAGAGGTCGTAGCTGAGTTTGGTCACGGTTTCTTCGTGCGTGCCCGCGTAGCCTTGCTGGACTTGTGCCCACCCCGACAGGCCTGGCCGAACCAGATGGCGGTATGGGTAGTACGAAATGGTCCGCTCAAAATCCTCCACCATGGGCACCTGTTCAGGGCGCGGGCCGATCAGGCTCATATGCCCCACCAGGACGTTCCACAACTGAGGGATCTCATCTAGCCGATATTTGCGGATGACCCGGCCGACGCGGGTCACACGCGGGTCTCGTCGGGCGGCGAACTGTGCGGGCGCGCTGGCATCGACGCCCATGCTGCGGAATTTCAGCATGGTGAAGGGTTTGCCGAACAGGCCAACGCGCACCTGACGGAACAAGGCCGGCCCTGGAGATTCCAGTCGTATGGCAACGGCAACCGCCAAGCCGATCGGCAGTGCCAAGGGCGACAGGCACAGCACGGCGGCCAGATCGATCAACCTCTTGGTAAAGCCATAGAAATAGTGCGCGGCGTAGTCATCGAGAAAATTCTCGTCGATATGCGTGAGTCCGACCCGGCCGGTCAGCATTTCGCCCACGCGCTCCACCGAATACATGCGTACATGGCTGAGCTTGAACTGCGCCAGGGCTCGCGTGCGCTCTGGATCTGCCGCGGCGTTGCGATCGAGCATCAGGCCATCGCAATGCACGGCGTCGGAGAGCGAGTTGATGGCGCGGAACTGCGTCGGGCTGGCTGGCGAGGCGCCGGGCATGGAGAGAATCTGCTCCAGCTGTTCGAGTGTTGCAGCGTCGGTGTAACCGAATACGGGCACGTAGTTGTGCACGTAGCGCCGATAGCCGAACCAGATCCACGCCAGCGTCGTAAAGTAGGCGAGCAGCATGGCGCCACGCGAATACTCGAGGTGGAAGGCAACCACGACAAACAGCAGCGCAGCGAAGGGCAGGGTCGTTGCGACGCCGACCAGGCTATTGCCCTCAAGGGAAGGCAAATGGAGTGCACGGTGCAATAGCAGGAATGCGCACACATACGGCAGCAAGGACCAGAGCAGCGTGTTGGTGAAGACGTGTGTGACCACTCCGCCGTGTCGCGCCAATTTTGCCAGCGCGATCGTCAGCCCCAGAAAGGCGAGCCCCAACACGGCCCAGGTCAACATGCGGCTTGCACGCCGGATGGTCTCCGAGCCTCGGACGCGCAGCGGTCGCACGGGATGTCCTGCGCTGGTGCCTTTATTCATGGCGTGTGTGTTCCTGGAGGGGGTGCTCGGAAGGGTTGGCGCCTCGGTGTACCAAGACCTCTTGATATACCTGCCAGGTTGCGTCCGCCATGCTGCCCATGCCGAAATGCTGTTCCCAATATTGGCGCGCATCGTTGCCCAAGCGTTCCCTTTCCTTGGGACTGCCCGCCAATTGCAGCAGCATCGCCGCCCATTGTTGTGCGTCACTGCCGGGTACGAGCCGCCCGCAGTTTCCGTCTGCAAGCTGCTCGCGGATGCCGGGTAGATCACTTGCGACGATGGGCAGCCCAGCTCGCATGGCTTCCAGGATGGAGAGCGGAAAGCCTTCGTGGTCCGATGCGAGCACGAACATCTGCGCGGACGCCAGTAAAGAGGGAACGTCCGGAACGGCGCCGAGAAACCGAACCTTTCCGGGAACCACGGCGTCAGCCAGCGCGCACAGGGTCGCCATTTGCGGACCGTCTCCCGCGAGTACCAACTCACAGTCCGACAGGGCTGCGTGGGCGAAGGCGCGGATGACGGTGTCCGCACGTTTAGGGGCAGCCAGGCGTGCAACCATGACGATGCGGCGGACCGCAGCGCCAGGGATGGCGCGTGCAGCGGCGGTTTCTGCGATGCCGTTGCGGATCACATGGACACGTTTGGAGGGAATGGGCAGCGCATATGCCATGGTCCGCTCGGCCTCGGCGACGCAGATCATGCTCGCGGTCAGCGGTGCGAGTAACCATTCGGCCAGCCGCGCGATGTGCCGCTGCCGTGCGGGCGCCGCCGGCTTGAAGGCGAACCCGTGAACGGTGTAGACGACGGGAATGCCGAGGATCCAGCCGGCCAGCCGTCCCAAGGCACCGGCCTTGGCGCTATGCGCGTGAATCAGGTCGGGTTTGGTGGCGCGCAACGCGGCAATCAACTGTTTAAATGTCGATAAGGCGCGCCATGGCGACAGCGCATTGTCTAGCAGCGTCAAGCGTATTGTCTTGGCGCCATTGGCCTGCGCAGCGTCGAACAGTGGGCCATCTCCTCCCGCCAGTACCACCGCATCGACACGCCCATGCAATGCCTTAAGCAAATCAGCCACGTGTGCCTGCGCCCCTCCCACGTCGGAGTTGGTAATCAGATAGGCAACGCGCGGGCGGCGCGGTGGCAAATGGGAAGACACGGTGCAAATGGCGTCCAAGCTGGCAGAAAATGAGGCGGGTTCGCCCACCGACGCCGGCCAGTGCGGGTCAACCCGGCATTATAAGGCGCCAGACACCGTTGGTTCGACTGCCAAGTCAATAGTTGATGTAACCGCGGCATGCGTATCTTGACCGTTTACAATGCTGCTCATCTGACATCCTCACGGACCATTCCATGAGCAGCATCAACCCCACCATCTTCAAAGCCTACGACATCCGCGGCATCGTCGAAAAAACAGTCGATGCGGAAACCGCACGTCTCATCGGCCGCGCTTTCGGCTCCGCAGCACGCGCCAAGGGCGAATCCGCCGTCGTCATCGGCCGTGATGGTCGCCTGTCCGGCCCTAATCTGCTCGCAGCGCTGGCAGACGGCCTGCGCGCGAGCGGCGTCGATGTGATCGACCTGGGCCTTGTAGCCACGCCGATGGTCTACTTCGGCACTAACATCGAATTGGCCGGCCGTCGCGCCACGTCGGGCGTGATGGTCACCGGCAGCCACAACCCACCTGACTACAACGGCTTCAAGATGGTCCTGGCGGGCCAGGCCATCTACGGCGAGCAGATCCAGGCGCTGCGCACGCGCATCGAACAGGGCGACTTCACGGAAGGCGCCGGCGACTACGTCCAGGTGGATATCCGCCAACAGTACATCGACCGTATCGTCTCGGACGTCAAGCTGAGCCGCCCGATGAAGATTGCCGTGGACTGCGGCAACGGCGTGGCAGGCGCTTTTGCGCCGGAGTTATTCCGCGCGATGGGCAGCGAGGTGACGGAGCTGTTCTGCGAGGTGGATGGCCATTTCCCGAACCACCATCCGGACCCGGCCCACGTCGAGAACCTGCAGGACCTCGTGCGCACGCTGCAGACCACGGATTGCGAACTTGGCCTCGCCTTCGATGGCGATGGTGACCGCCTGGGCGTGGTGACCAAGGACGGTCAGGTCATTTTCCCTGACCGTCAGTTGATGTTGTTCGCGCAGGAAGTCCTGTCGCGCAACCCGGGCGGCGAGATCATCTTCGACGTGAAGTGCACAGGCAAGCTGGCGCCGTTCATCCGTGAGCACGGCGGCAAGGCCACGATGTGGAAGACCGGCCATTCGCTGGTCAAGGCGAAGCTGAAGGAAACGGGTGCGCCACTGGCCGGCGAGATGAGCGGCCACATTTTCTTCAAGGACCGTTGGTACGGTTTCGATGACGGTCTGTACACGGGCGCGCGCCTGCTAGAGATCGTCTCGCGTCTGGCCGACCCGAGCGCTACGCTCAACGCGCTGCCGAACTCGCACTGCACGCCAGAGCTGCAGCTGAAGTGTGCCGAGGGTGAATCGTTCGAGCTGCTCGACAAGATCAAGGCCAATGCCACGTTTACCGGCGCGAAGGAAGTCAACCGCATCGATGGCGTGCGCGTGGAATACGAAGATGGCTTCGGCTTGGCGCGTCCGTCCAACACCACGCCGGTGGTGGTGATGCGCTTCGAGGCCGACAACGATGCCGCGATGACGCGTATTCAGGGCGAATTCCGCCGCGTGATCCTGGCCGAGAAGCCGGACGCGCAATTGCCGTTCTGATCGCAAGGTCCGCACTCATGAAGTTGGGGGAAAGGGTGACGGCATGCGTGTGCTGATCGTCAAGGTATCGTCGCTTGGTGATGTGGTGCACTGCACGCCGGTTGTGGCCGATATTCTGCGTGCCTATCCGGATGCCGAGATCGACTGGGTGGTCGAGGAGGGTTTCGCCGGCATCGTCCGTATCGTGCGCGGTGTGCAGGGCGTGATTCCGTTCGCGCTGCGGCGTTGGCGCAAGTCGCTCGGCTCCGGCAGGACTTGGGGCGAGGTGGCGGCGTTCCGTCGCGCGTTGCGATCCAAGTCGTACGACGCGGTGCTCGACACGCAAGGCCTGATCAAAACGGCGCTCGTTGCGGCGCAGGCCAAGCTGGTGCCGGGTGGTTTCGTGGCGGGCTTCGGCAATCGGACGGAAGGCGCCGGCTATGAGCCGCTTGCCAAGCTGTTCTACCAACGCAAGGTCGAAATGGAACCGCACATCCACGTGGTCGAGCGCTCGCGCCGCATGGTGGCGGAAGCGCTCGGTTACGCGCTGCCTGACGCCATCGACTTCGGTTTGCAGCCGCCCGCCGACTTGCCCTTCAATCTGCCACGTCCGTACGTGGCGCTGGTGCATGCGACTTCGCGCGCCGACAAAGGGTGGCCGCTCGAGGCGTGGGTGGATGTGGCACGCGCGCTGCTTGCCCGCGACTACGCCATCGCCCTGCCGTGGGGCAGCGAGACCGAGCGACGCACGAGTGAATCCATCCGCGAGGCTATCGTCGCGGCGGTGCCAGGTACGGTCGGACGCGTGGTGATTCCGCCGCGCATGTCGCTTCCCGATGTGACGGCGTTTCTCGATCAAGCGCCGGCAGTGGTGGGCGTGGACACGGGACTCGTGCACATTGCCGCCGCGCTGTGCAAGCCGACCGTCGCGCTTTACAACTTCACCACGTCGTGGCGTACCGGTGGCTATTGGACGCCCAACGTGCACGACATCGGCAGCGCCGAAGCCCATCCCACCAGCGCGCAGGCGCTCGATGCGCTGCGTGCGCTGGGTGTGCTCTGATGCTGCGCCTTCTGTATCGCTGGTTGTGGCGCATCGCGCTGCCGTTCGCATTGCTGCGCCTGTGGTGGCGCGGCCGCAAGGAGCCCGGTTATCGACAGCATGTCGGCGAGCGGCTTGGCTTCTATCCGCCGCGCCCGAATCCTGACCGTCCGTTGCTGTGGGTGCACGCCGTGTCCGTTGGCGAGACGCGCGCCGCGCAGCCGCTGATTGATGCCCTGTTGGCGCGCTTTCCGCACCACGCTGTCCTGCTGACGCACATGACGCCGACGGGCCGCCGCACGGGCGCTCAATTCGCGGCACAACGCAACCGCCGCGTCATCCAGGCGTATCTTCCGTACGATTTGCCGAGCGCAGTCGATCGGTTTCTGCGGCATTTCCAACCGCGCCTTGGCCTGCTGATGGAGACCGAGATCTGGCCGGTGCTGATCGAGCGCGCCTATACGGCCGGTGTGCCGATGGTGCTCGTCAACGGGCGCCTGTCTGCGCGCAGTCACCGGCGTACCGCGCGCCTGGGTGACGCGGCGCGCCAGACGTACGCGCAGCTCGCCGCCGTGCTGGCCCAGACGCCCGACGACGCCGATCGCTACCGCTCGCTCGGCGTGCCGCGCGTGCGGGTGACCGGCAACCTGAAGTTCGACATCACGCCGCATGTGGACCAGATCATGGCCGGACGTGCGTTGCACGACGCGCTACGTGGTCGATCGGTATGGGTGGCTGCCAGTACGCGCGAGGGCGAAGAAGCGTTGCTGCTTGACGCGTGGCAGGCGCATCGCGCGCAGCATGTCGGGCGCCGGCATGCATTGCTGATTCTTGTGCCGCGTCACCCGCAGCGTTTTCATGAAGTGGCCCAGGCTGCCGAACGCGCGGGCTTGCGTGTCGTGCGTCGCAGTGCGTTGTCGGTGTCTGCAGCAGGCGTGACGGAGTCCGATCCACTTGCCGACGCCGACGTTTTGCTCGGGGACTCGATGGGCGAGATGGCACTGTATTACGCGGCTGGCGAAGTGGCGTTCATCGGCGGCAGCCTGCTTCCGCTCGGGGGGCAGAATTTGATCGAGGCCTGCGCGGTCGGCACACCCGTGGTCATCGGCCCGCATACCTTTAACTTCGCGCAGGCGACTCGCGATGCAGTTGCCGCGGGTGCGTGCGAGCAGGTCGGAGATGCCGCTGCGGCGATACGTGTGATCGACGCGTGGCTGTCCGATGCCGATGCGCGCGAAGCCGCATCACGTGCCGCGCTGGCGTTTGCCGCCACACACGGCGGTGCGACGGCGCGCACGGTGGAGGCGGTGGCATCCCTGGTCTTGCCAACGCTGTAACGCTGTGTACGTCCGGCACGAAACGTGCGAACTCATGGCGAGCCGGGCAGACTAATGACTCTTCGTGTAGTTTGCATTCCGTCACCGTTCACGATCTGTTCATGTCCCAACCGAATCGACCCAAGCCGAGCCTGCTGCAAACGCCGCGCCGCGTGGTGCTGACCGCCGTGGCGCTGGCCGCAGTGACCGCCGCCACCATCATCGGTGCCGGCTGCATGACGCCAACGCCTTCATCGTCGCCCGCTGCGGCCGCCCCCGCTGCCGCGTCAGCGTCCGCCGCTGCAACCAAACAGACTCCTGCCAACGCCGCACCCAATACGGGCCAGGCGTCGCTCGCCCAAGCGCAGGGCGAAGGCCGCTCGCGGTTCGTGCTCGTGCGTTGGCAAGAGTCGGGCGCTGCGCCCAAGGAATTGCCCTCTGCCGAAGGCGACGACGCTGACCCGGCTGCGCAGCCGATTTCCATCGAATTCAGTGGCGGCCTGGAGGCGGCCAACGGCGTGGTGTCCGGCTACTCGGGCTGCAATCGCTTCTCGGGGCCGTATGAGAAGCTCGCCTCGGGCATGCGCTTCGGCAACCTGGTGTCGACGCGCATGGCGTGCGACCCGGCGCGTATGGAGCTGGAGACGGCGTTCCTGGAGGCACTCAAGTCGCCGCTGGCGACCGTCGGCATGCAGCCGTCGGCCAACGGCAAGCAGGGCCGCCAGGTCATCTGGAAAACGACCAGCGGCGCACTGCTGCAGTTTGCCGAGCGGCCCCTGCCGCCGCGCGGCCAGACCCACTGATCAGCGTTTGGCGGACTTGCCGGCAGGTTTCGCCGATTCAGGCTTGGCGCTTGCCGACGGCAACGCGGTGATATCGCTCGAGCCGTTGGCCGTGAGCAGCGTGTTCACCTGGATCACGTCTGCCTCGGTCAGCGAGCCGGCGGCGGACTTCAGCCGCAGCCCGTTGACGATGGTGTCGTAACGCGCGCGGGCCAGATCGCGGCGTGCCTGAAAGAGCTGCGCCTGGGAGTTCAGCACATCGGTGCCGATACGTACGCCTACACCGTAGGCGAGCTGATTGGAGTCGTACGCCGTGCGCGCCGATAGCTCGGCCGCTTCCAGCGCTTTCACCTGCGCAAGTCCGGCAATGACGCCGATATAGGCTTGCCGCGCGCCTTGTTCGGCAGAACGGCGGGCGAACTCAAGATCGTTTGCCGCTTTGGTTTCCAGCGCGATGTTTTCACGCACGCGCGACTGGATCGCACCGCCTGCAAAGATCGGGATCGACACCTGCACGCCAATCTGTGAACTGTCGAAGCGCGCGCCGCCGGGCAGCGACGGCAGGTATTGGTTGCCGCTGGCATTGGTGTGGCCGGTCTGCGCCACGAGGTCGACCGAAGGCAGATGGCCCGCGGTGGCCTTCTTCACATCGCGCTCTGCACTTTGCAGGTTGTATTGCGCCAGTGCCACCTGCAGGTTGCTGCTGCGCGCCTGTTCCACCCAGGGTTCTGCTGAAGCCGGTTCCGGCTGGCGGATCGTGACGCCCGTGCGCACGCCGGCCAGCGTGCCAACGGGCTCCCCGATGATCTGCTTGAGCGCCGATTGCTTGATCTCAAAGTCGCTGCGTGCTGCGATGACGCTGGCGTCGATCGCGTCGCGGCGGGCCTGTGCGTCGTTCGCGTCGGTGATGTTGGCGTTGCCGACGTCGAAGTTGCGGCGAGCCTGTTCGTACTGCTGCTGGATCGCATCGCGCTGCGCGGTGGCGAGCTGCAGCGTGTCCTGCGCGTTGAGCACGTCAAAGTAGGCCCGCGCCGTGCGTGTGATGAGGTCGAGCTGCGCCTGCGCGAGCGAAGCCTCGGCGGCCTGCGCGGCAATCTCGCCTTGCTTGTAGGTTTCCCAGCGGTCCCAGCGGAAGAGCGGCTGCGACAGTGACAGCGTCCAGCCCGTCGAAGAGAACGTCTTGTTGAATTCGGCCGGAGCGGTTTGATCGAAGATGATGCGCGTGGAGCTCCAGGCGCCGCCGATCTGCGGTAGCAAACCAGCGCGGCCTTGCGTGAGCTTCTCGCGTTGCGCCAGCGACTGCGCGCGCGCCGATGCGAATTGCGGATCGTTGGCCAGCGCGGCGCGGTAGGCGGAGAGGAGGTCGGTTGCAGCGGCCGTGTTCGGTTGGGTCTGCGCCCACGCGAACATCGGCATCATCGAACAGCACAGCACAACAAGCGAACCGCGCGCGGCCATCCGCGTGCGGCTACTGCGAGCAACAGTCATAAAGCCCCCGAGCGAGGAGGAAACGTTCGCGTTCGGAAGGCAGCGCGGGCGCGTCAGGCCCTGTTCAGTGCCTGTGGAGCGTGAACAGGGCTTTGCCCGGCGGCGGCTTCCCCAATCAGTACGTCGCCATCTGCGGGTCCACCTGGTGAGCCCAGGCGTGGACGCCGCCTTGCAGGTTGTAGACACGCGCGGCATCAAAGCCGCCTTGCGTGATCAGATACTGCGCAACCTGCGCGCTGCGTCCGCCGTGGTGGCAGATGCAGACGATGTCTTGGTCAGCATTCAGCTCGCTGGCACGCCCCGGGATCTGGTCCATCGGAATGTGCGTGATGCCAGGAATGGCACAGATTTCCACCTCCTCCGTCCAGCGCACGTCGAGCAGGACGGGCTTCGCGCGCGATGCGTCGGCGAGCCATTGGGCGAGGGCGGTGGGAGCGAGCTGCTGCATGATGATTGGGGGCCGAGAGGGATCAGAAGCGGAAGGACGACGGCGCGGGAACACCCACCAGCGGCGTCACATACGTCTCGAACAGGTTGCGCGTCTGATATTCGGTGTTGGAGATGCGCGTGATGAGCTGCGCTTCCATGACCGGCGCGCCGCCCACGAAGATCGACAGGCGGCCACCCACCTTGAGCTGCTTGAGCAGCGCTTCCGGCACGGCGGGCACCGAGCCCGACACGCAGATGACGTCATACAGGCCGTCGCCCCAGCCTTGCGCGCCGCTGGCCTCGACCACGTCGACGTTAGTGACGCTATTGCGCGAGAGATTGTCACGGGCGAAGGCGACGAGTTCCGGCACGATGTCGAGCGTGGTGACCTGGCGGCCGCGATGGGCCAGCAGGGCGGCCATATAGCCGGAGCCCGCGCCGACTTCAAGCACGTCTTCGTGCTTGCGCACGGCCAGCTCTTGCAGCACGCGGGCTTCGACGCGCGGCGCCAGCATGTTCTGGCCGCTGGCCAGCGGGATTTCCATGTCGACGAAGGCCAGCGCGCGGTATGCCTCGGGCACGTAGTGTTCGCGCTTGACGACGCTGAGCAGGTCGAGAACGTCGGTATCGAGCACGTCCCAAGGACGGATTTGCTGCTCGATCATGTTGAACCGGGATTTTTCGATGTCCATGGGCATGCCTTCCACGCGGAGCGAGTGATGCGAATGAGGGTTTGACGACAAACCCGGCATTTTAGCAAGTCCGGAAGACATTCCGGCAGACGTTGTCATGACGAGGCGCCTTCGTCGGGGTTGTTGGCCCGCTCCGGGAGCGTGCGCCACGGCTGCGCTGTGAGGGCAGGTGGAGGCGGTATCACTGCGCCCGTCGCTGGATTGCGCAGCACGCCGTGCAGCAGCAGCGACACGACGTGGGTGATGAACGCCTTCGGTTCCAGCTCCCGGTGCGAGCACGGGCCGAACGAGTGCTTCCACATCATCAGGAAGATCATCGGCGCGACCATGGTCAGCGTGGTGAGATCGATGTTGACGTCGCGGAATTCGCCGCGGGCCATGCCGCGTTCGAGGATGCGCGCAAACAGCCGGTCGCAGCGGTCGATGACTTCTTCGTGGTAGTACTGCGCCAGGTCGGGAAAGTTGCCCGACTCGGCCATCAGCAGCTTGGTGAGACCCGAAGCCGGCGATTCGCCGATGAGCTCCCACCAGCCCATCAGGATCTCGTGCAGCAGCGCTTCGCTGGTGCCGTCAAAACTGTCGATCAGGGCCTCGCCCTCGGCCAGCGCGGGCACCAGGTTTTCCTGCACCACAGCCTTGAACAGTTCTTCCTTGTTGGCGAAATACAGGTAGACCGTGCCCTTGGATACGCCGGCGGCCGACGCCACGTCTTCCAGCCGGGTGGCCGCATAGCCGCGCGCCACGAACAGGTTCAGCGCGGCGGCGACCAGTTCTTGGGGGCGGGCCTCTTTGCGGCGCGTCCAGCGTTTGGAGGAAGACTCGGAATCTTGATCAGTCACGGCGGTGGGGCGTCAGTCAGTGCACATGGTCACTGACTCACAGATAACTTACTTTCCGGTCATTAATGTACGCATGCCGCAAGGGTGGGTCAAGCGGCATCGACATTGTCAATCAGACTGGGCCGCTATTGTGCTGGTGCACAATAGCGGTTTACGCCCTGATTTCATGCACTCGGACAGCATGGACTGTCGACCTCATTGCGGCGCGTGCTGCATCGCGCCTTCCATCTCCAGCCCCATTCCTGGCATGCCGAACGGCAAGCCGGCCGGCGTGCGCTGTGCGCAACTGGATGAGGCCAACGGCTGTCGTATCTTCGGCCAGCCGGAACGTCCGGCGGTCTGCAGCAGCCTGCAGCCTGAGCCCGACATGTGCGGAGGCTCGGCCACGCATGCCATGCAGTTTTTGACTCGACTTGAAATCGCTACCGCAGCGCACTGAATTGTCATGACCGATTCCACGAAACCCGCTGTCCGTTCCAACCGCGTCCGCTGGTGGTCGGGTGCGGCCGCTGTTGCAGTTGCCATCGTCGTCACACTCGTGGCTTGCATGCCGACCGGCTGGACCGGTGACGGCTACACCTTTTCCCGCGGCCAGATGCAGGACGCGCTTGCGCGCAAGTTTCCGTTCCAGCGGCGCTTTCTCGGCTTCTTTGACGTGACGCTGTCGAACCCGCAGGTGTCGCTCGACCCCGCGCGCAACCGCATCGCCATCCAGGCAGATGCCGTGGTGGAAAGCGGCCTGTTCCGCCAGCCGCTGACAGGGCCGCTGGCCGTCTCCAGCGGCTTGCATTACGACCCGCCCACGCATTCGATCCGACTGAATCAGCCCAGTGTTGATCGCTTCGATCTGCAGAACGTGCCCGGGGGCATCGGCCCGCAGATCAGTTCGATCGGTTCTTTGATTGCCGGGCAGTTGCTCAACGACTATGCGGTCTATACGTTCAAGCCCGAACAGCTGAAAGTGGCTGGCATTGCCGTGGAGCCCGGTACAATCACGGTTTTGCCCGAAGGCGTGCACGTCCAGGCCAAGCGGCCCTGAGTTCTGCTGCACGTCCAGCGCTTCGTTTTCCTCTTCCTTCTTTGCTCACTGCATGGATATCGCACTCGCCATCAAAGCGCTGATTCTCGGCATCGTCGAAGGCCTGACCGAGTTCCTCCCCATTTCCAGCACCGGCCATCTGATCCTCGCTGGCCAGCTGCTCGACTTCAATGACGAGAAGGGCAAGATCTTCGAGATCGTGATCCAGTTCGGCGCCATCCTGGCGGTGTGCTGGGAGTTCCGCCACAAAATCATCGACGTGATCAAGGGCTTGCCGAATGACCCGCGTCAGCAGCGTTTTGCGATCAACGTGATCGTGGCGACGATTCCTGCGATCACGCTAGCGCTGATCTTTGGCAAGGCGATCAAGGCGCATCTGTTCAATCCGATCGTGGTGGCGTCGGCGTTCATCCTCGGCGGCTTCGTGATCCTGTGGGCCGAATGGCGCGAACGCCATCGCGGCGAGACACATGACCCGCGCGCCAACGCACTGCTCGAAGCCGCCAAGGCTGGCGCGCCACGCATTGAAACGCTGGACGACCTGCGCATCTCCGATGCTATCAAGGTGGGCTTCGCGCAGTGCTTCGCGCTGATTCCGGGTACGTCGCGTTCGGGCTCGACCATCATCGGCGGCCTGTTGTTCGGCCTGTCGCGCAAGGTGGCGACGGAGTTTTCATTCTTCCTGGCGATTCCCGTGATTTTTGGCGCGACGGTGTACGAGCTGTACAAATCGCGCGCGCTGCTGTCGGCCGATGATCTGTCGATCTTCGCAGTGGGTTTTGTGGCCGCATTCATCTCGGCGTTCTTCTGTGTGCGCTGGCTGCTGAAGTTCATTGCCACGCACGATTTCCGCGGCTTTGCGTGGTACCGGATCATCTTCGGGGTCATCGTTCTGGTGACGGCTTATACGCACCTCATCGCCTGGCAGGCCTAAGCCACAGGCAAGCATTTCCCTTCTTCGGTGCGAGGCTTTCGCACCGTCTGCACGATCGGGCGGATTCGGACACACTGGCGGTTTCTTCCGTCAGCCGCTGATTGCCGAATCTCCCGATCATGAGTGCTCTCTTCCAGCCTTTCTCCCTGCGCGGTCTCACGCTTGAGAACCGCATCGTCATTTCGCCGATGTGCCAGTACTCGGCCGACAACGGCCAAGCCACGGCGTGGCACCACACGCATCTGGGCAGCCTGTCCTTTTCGGGCGCCGGATTGCTGATGATCGAAGCGACCGCGGTGTCGCCAGAAGGCCGCATCACCAACGGCTGCCTGGGTTTGTGGGACGACGCGACCGAAGCCGCGCTTGAGCGCACGCTGGCTGCCATTCGCCAGAATGCGCTGGTGCCGATCGGCATGCAGATCGCGCACGCGGGCCGCAAGGCTTCGAGCGCTCGGCCTTGGGAAGGCGGCGCATTGCTGGCGCTCGATGCCGGCGGCTGGGAAACGATGGGTCCCTCCCCGCTGCCACAGCGCCCTGAAGAGCGTGCTCCGCGCGAAATGACCGATGCGGACCTCGCCCGCGTGCGCGATCAATTTGTCGATACCGCGCGTCGGGCTGTGCGCTTGGGCCTATCGGCCATCGAACTGCATGCCGCACACGGCTATCTGCTGCACGAATTCCTGTCGCCGATCGCCAATCAGCGCACCGATGCCTACGGCGGTTCGCGTGAGAACCGCATGCGTTATCCGCTGGAGATTTTTGATGCGGTGCGCGCCGTGGTGCCGGACAACATTCCGGTTGGCGTGCGCGTGTCGGCCACCGATTGGGTGGAGGGCGGATGGGCGCCGGAGGATTCGGTGGTATTTGCGCAGGCACTGCGTGCGCGCGGCTGTGATTGGATCGATGCTTCGTCGGGCGGTGTGTCGCCGCTGCAGCAGATTCCGCTGTCGACCGGCTACCAGGTGCCGTTTGCCGAGAAGATCCGAAACGAGGCGGACATTCCGACCATCGCCGTCGGCCTCATCAACGAGGCGCATGAGGCGGAGGCCATCGTTGCGCAAGGGCGTGCGGATTTGGTCGCCGTGGGCCGGGCCTTCCTCTACAACCCGCACTGGGCCTGGGCGGCGGCCGCTGAGTTGGGCGCGACGGTCAAGGCGCCGCCGCAATACTGGCGCGCTTTCCCGCGCCACGCCAAGAACCTCTTCGGCGATACGCATTTCGGCGCACGCTGACTCGCGCGAGCGTGCGCGGACGTGGCTAGCCGCGCTTGCGGAAGACCACGTCCCACACGCCGTGCCCGAGGCGCAGGCCGCGTTTCTCGAACTTGGTGACAGGGCGGTAGTCGGGGCGCGGTGCAAAGCCGTCGGCGGTGTTTTCCAGCGTCGGCTCGGAGGACAGCACCTCCAGCATCTGGTGGGCGTATTCCTCCCAGTCCGTCGCGCAGTGCAGATAGCCGCCCGGTTTCAGGTGCGCCGCCAGACGTGCGACAAACGGGCTCTGGATCAGGCGCCGCTTGTTGTGGCGCTTCTTGTGCCACGGGTCGGGGAAGAACACGTGGATGCCATCCAGCGTACCCTCCGGAATCATCTGCGCCAGCACTTCCACCGCATCGTGCGAAACGATACGGATGTTGCCGATTTCGCGTTCGCCGATCAGCTTGAGCAGCGCTCCAACGCCCGGCTCATGCACCTCGACGCCTAGAAAATCGTCGTCCGGGCGCAATTGCGCGATGTGCGCGGTGGTTTCACCCATGCCGAAGCCGATCTCGAAGATGCGCTTGGCGCCAGCGCGGCCGAAGGCGGCGTCCCAGTCCAGCGGCTCTGTGGTGTAGGGCAATTGGAAGCGCGGACCGAGTTCATCGATGGCACGCTGCTGGCCGGTCGACGTACGGCCGGCGCGGCGCACGAACGAGCGGATGCGACGCGGGTGGCCGGTTTCCGCACCGCTTTCGGCACTCTCTGCGGTATTGGTGTCTTGCGATTCCGGCGTGATGTCGTCGGGGCCGGTGCCCGGCTGTTCGATGGGCTGCATGGAGATCCCGTGCCGGTTGCCCGTCGATGGAGCGACGGGCGCGCAGGCAACAAAAAAGCCGCCGAGGGCGGCTTCAGACTGTTCGGTGGAGCGGGCGATGGGAATCGAACCCACGGCTCTAGCTTGGGAAGCTAGGGTATTACCATTATACGACGCCCGCGTAGACTGCTATTTTACCCGGCTTTGCCTGAGCTTCGCAAACAGCGCCTGTGGCGGCTTCAGCGCCGCAGCGCCATCGCCTGCATTGCCGCATCCACGAACTTTGCCGCGGCCTGCTCGCCAGCCGTCGGGGCGGCAGCCTTGGCGCACGCGGCAACCACGTCGCACAGCGACTGCGGGTCTTCCTTGCAGGCACGCAGCAGCGGCATGGCGGCGCCCGCGGCCGAGCCGAAGTGCTGCACCGCCAAACGCATCAACTCGACCTTGACCACGTTGGGCAACACGTCGGCCAACTCCGGCGGGACGGCTGGCTGCGGCGTAGAAGAAGCCCGGACGGGCGCCGCCCGCGGCCTGTTTGCGTCATTGGCCGCAGGCTCGTCGATGGGCGCCGCCACCGCTTGCAGGCCGAGCGTCATGCCGGTCAACGGCGGCAGTTTGTCGTAGATGAGCGACAGGGCGGCAGGTGCGCCGTGCGCGTCATCGTCCAGCAAGGGACGGTTGAAGTGCGTGATGGGGTCGAACGGTTCTGCAGCCGGTGCGTTGTCATGCGAGATACCAGGCAGCACGTCGACCATGCCGGCCCGTTGCAACCCTAGCAGCAGTTCGTCGAAGTCCGGCCAGTCGCTCAGCAGTTGATGCAGTTGCCCCACCGTGCGGGCACCGTCGATGAGGATGAGCAGATGGCGCTGGCGCATCTGCATGTCGTGGCGGCGCTGGGCCAAGGCTTCGCGGCCGTCCTCCGTCTTGATCAGGACGTTCGTCGTTGCAAGCATGGTGACTCCCCGTTAAGCAACTCGCCCGGCATCTTGATGTGCCGGTGCAAGCTGTACGTTAGTCATCACACCCGGTCCCTGCCATCGTTCGATTGGCGGAGATTGTGAAACCAGAGACCAACGATCGGTCTAGCTCCGCCACGATTCCAATGCGGGCGCGGGCTCGCCGTGCGCGCTGCTTTGCCGGGCCAGCGACCCGGCGTAGGTCGCGTACCACGCAAGCACCTCCGGGTTTGCCATTGCATCGGGGTTGGCGACGCGCTCGATTGGTGCGCCAAGCAGCAGTTTCTTGATGGGCACTTCCATCTTCTTGCCCGACAGCGTGCGCGGCACGCCGGGTGCCTGTACGACCACGTTGGGCACATGCCGGGCCGACAGCCCTGCCTTGATGCGTGCATTGATCGTGCTGCGCAGCGTGTCGTCGAGCGTCGCGCCTTCGCGCAGCACGACGAACAGTGGCATGAACGATTCGCGGCCGAGGAATTCCAGATCGACGACAAGGCTGTCGAGCACTTCCGGCAGATCTTCGACCACGCGGTACAGCTCGGCTGTGCCCATGCGGATGCCGTGGCGGTTGATGGTCGCGTCGGACCTGCCGTAGATGATGGCGCCGCCGCGTGGCGTGATCTTGATCCAGTCGCCGTGGCGCCACTGGCCGGGGTACATGTCGAAGTAGCTGTCGCGGTAGCGGCTGCCGTCGCTGTCGCCCCAGAAGAAGAGCGGCATCGACGGAATGGGCGCGGTGCAGACCAGCTCGCCTACCGCGTCGATGAGCGGTCGGCCAGCCTCGTCCAGTGCTTCCACACGCGAGCCGAGGTTGCGGCATTGCATCTCACCCGCATAGACGGGCAGTGTTGCGACGCCGCCCACGAAGCAGCCAGCGAAGTCGGTGCCGCCGGAAATGGGGTTGAGCCAGACGTCGGCTTTGACGTGGCGGTAGATCCAGTCGTACGCCTCGGCCGAGAGCGGCGAGCCGGTCGAGCCGACCGCACGCAGTCTCGACAGGTCGAAATCGCGCCCGGGCTCGATGCCGGCCTTCAGGCAATTGGCGAAGAACGCCGCGCCGGCGCCAAAGAAGGTCACGCGCGCATCCTGTGCGAAGCGCCACAGCGTACTGAGATCGGGCGTGCCGGGGTTGCCGTCGTAGATGGCGAGCGTGACGCCGCCGAGTAAGCCGCTCGCTTGCGAATTCCACATGACCCAGCCGGTGCTGCTGTACCAGTGGTAGACGTCGTCGGGGCCAAGGTCGAGATGCAGCGCGCCCATCATCGTCTGCACCAGCAGCAGGCCGCCATGGCCGTGCACGATCGGCTTGGGCATGCCGGTGGTGCCGGACGAATAGAGAATCCACAGTGGGTGGTCAGCGGCGACGGGTGTGACGACGAGCGGCACGTCGTCGGCCGTCAGGTCGCGCCAGTCGCGGGCCTCCGGGAAGCGCGCGCGGTTGACCTCGCCAAGCAACTGCGGCACGAGCACGAGATGTTCGACTGTTGGCAGCGCGTCGACCATCTCTGCGACCACGTCGGTGCGGTCGAACGCGCGGCCGCCGTAGTGATAGCCGTCCACCGCGATCAGCACTTTGGGCTCGATCTGCCGGAAGCGGTCGGTCACGGCCACCTGGCCCATGTCGGGCGCACAGACAGACCAGATGGCCCCGACGCTGGCCGTGGCGAGAAACGCCACGATCGCGTCCGGCGTGTTCGACAGATATGCGGCGACGCGGTCGCCTGGCACCACGCCCATCTTGCGCAGCGCATCCGCCAGCGAGGCAACGCGTTGGCGCAGTTCGCGCCATGACAAGTCGGCCAGCGGCTTGGTCTCGCTGGCGTATCGGATGGCGGTGCGGTCGGGGCTGCCGCCTTCTTCCACATGGCGCATGACCTGATCGACGTAATTGAGCTTCGCGCCGACCAGCCATTGCGCGCCGGGCATGGTGCGGTCGCCCAGCATCTGCGTGAACGGTGTCGAGGCGCGCAGGTCAAGGTAGTCCCAGACGGACGTCCAGAACGCCTCGAGTTCAGTGGTAGACCATTCCCAGAGTCGTGCGTAGCCCTCGGGCGTGGTCGCCGAAAAGCGCAGCCCGCGTTCGCGCGCGAGCCAGTCGAGGTAATGCGTCAGGCGCGCGCGCGCGATGAAGTCAGCCGATGGCGTCCAAAGCAGGGCGCCTTCCCGGATGGTGCTCATGTGTCTCCTCCGCCGGTCAGGCAAGGGGAAAGGCCGCCCGCTCTATCGATGTGGCAGGTCGGCCGAGAGGGGGCGACGGTTCAGATGCCGCCCATGCACAGATACTTGAGTTCGAGATACTCGTCGATGCCGTAGACCGAACCTTCACGGCCGAGGCCCGACTGCTTGATGCCGCCAAACGGCGCGACCTCGTTCGAGATCAGCCCGGTGTTGATGCCGACCATGCCGTATTCGAGCTGCTCGGCCACCCGCCAGATACGGCCGATGTCGCGGCTGTAGAAGTACGAGGCCAGGCCAAATTCCGTGTCGTTGGCCAGGCGCACGACTTCCGCTTCGTCCTGGAACTTGAAGATGGCCGAGACGGGCCCGAAGGTTTCTTCGCGCGCGATCAGCATGTCGGGCGTGGCATCGGCCAGCACCGTGGGCTCGACAAAACGCTGCGAGCCAAAGCCCTGCATCAGCTTGCCGCCAGTGGTCAGGCGTGCGCCTTTCTGCGTCGCATCGTCGATGTGGCGCTGCACTTTCTCCACGGCCTGGTCGTCGATCAGCGGGCCTTGAACAACGCCCGACTCGAAGCCGTTGCCGACCTTGATGCCGCGCACCTTGGCGGAGAGCTTCTCGACAAACGCGTCGTACACCGACGCATGCACATAGAAACGGTTCGTACACACGCACGTCTGACCCGCGTTGCGGTACTTCGACTGCACCGCGCCCTCCACGGCAGCATCGATGTCGGCGTCGTCGAACACGATGAACGGCGCATGGCCGCCCAGTTCAAGCGCCACCTTCTTCACCGTCGGCGAGCATTGCTGCATCAGGATGCGGCCCACCGGCGTCGAGCCCGTGAACGACAGATGGCGCACGATCGGCGATTCGCACAGGGCTTTGCCGATGGCGATCGAGCGGTCCGCATCGCCCGTCACCACGTTGACCACGCCCTTGGGAATGCCCGCCCGGTGCGCCAGTTCGGCCATCGCCAGCGCGGACAGCGGCGTTTGCTCGGCCGGCTTGATGACGATGGTGCAGCCTGCCGCCATGGCCGGCGCAACCTTCCGGGTGATCATCGCCAGCGGGAAGTTCCATGGCGTGATGGAGGCGCACACGCCCACCGGCTGCTTCAACACGACCATGCGTTTGTCGCGCCAGGTGCTGGCCATCACGTCGCCGGAGACGCGCTTGGCCTCTTCGGCAAACCATTCGATGAACGACGCGCCGTAGACGATTTCGCCCTTGGCTTCGGCCAGCGGCTTGCCCTGTTCGGCGGTCATCAGCGTGGCGAGGTCGTCGGCATTGGCGATCAGCAGGTCGAACCAGCGTCGCATCAGGCCGGCGCGCTCTTTGCCGGTCAGCTCGCGCCATGCGGGCCAAGCCGCATTGGCGGCTTCGATGGCGCGCAGCGTTTCTGCGTGGCCGAGATTGGCGACGTCAGTCAGGTGTGCGTTGGTGGCAGGGTCGTAGACGGGAAAGGTCGCGCCGTCTGCCGCGCCCACCCAGGCGCCGTCGACGTAGGACTGCGTTTTGACAAGGGTGCGGTCTGTGATGCGCTCCAGCGCGTTGGCGGCGGTGCGGGATGAGTCGAGTGCTTCGGCCATGGCGTTCTCCATAAGGAAGGCGGGCCCAGTAGACAAAGAGGGCCCGCCTTTTAGATGCAGCAGTCGCTTAACTCGCTAAGAATAACCGAACGATCGTTCGCTCGCAGGCCAGGCCGCCGAGCCTTGTGGTTATTGGAAGAGCGTGTCCCACATGGCGTCGACCTTGGCCTTGACAGCGGTATCCATGACGATGGGCTGGCCCCATTCGCGCGTGGTTTCGCCGGGCCATTTGTTGGTGGCATCGATGCCCATCTTGGAGCCCAGGCCCGACACCGGGGACGCAAAATCGAGGTAATCGATCGGCGTGTTTTCGACCATGACCGTGTCGCGCGCCGGATCCACGCGCGTGGTGATCGCCCAGATCACTTCCTTCCAGTCGCGCAGGTTCACGTCGTCGTCCACCACGACGATGAACTTCGTATACATGAACTGCCGCAGGAAGCTCCACACGCCGAACATCACGCGCTTGGCGTGGCCGGCGTATTGCTTCTTCATGCTGACCAGCGCCATGCGATAGCTGCAGCCCTCGGGCGGCAGATAGAAATCGGCAATCTCCGGAAACTGCTTCTGCAGCAGCGGCACGAACACTTCATTGAGCGCCACGCCGAGCACGGCCGGCTCATCGGGCGGCTTGCCTGTGTACGTAGAGTGATAGATCGGGTCGCGGCGCATCGTGATGCGCTCGACCGTGAACACGGGAAACCAGTCCTGCTCGTTGTAATAGCCTGTGTGATCGCCGAAGGGGCCTTCCAGCGCGTGTTGATAGCCGCTCGGGTGCGTCGGATCCGGCTGGATATGGCCTTCGAGGATGATTTCGGCGCCGGCCGGCACTTGGAGTTGCGCCTGCGCCAGCGAAGGCGTCAGGCATGTCGCAAGCTCAGTCCGGCTGCCGCGCAGCAGCCCCGCAAACTGGTACTCAGATAACGTATCCGGCACCGGCGTCACCGCGCCGAGAATGGTGGCCGGATCCGCGCCCAGTGCCACCGCAATCGGAAACGGCTGGCCGGGATTGGCGATGGCGTGCTCGCGGAAATCCAGCGCGCCGCCGCGGTGCGCCAGCCAGCGCATGATGACCTGGTTGCGATTGATGACCTGCTGCCGGTAGATGCCCAGATTCTGCCGTTTCTTATGCGGCCCGCGCGTGATGACCAGCCCCCAGGTGACGAGCGGAGCCGCATCGCCGGGCCAGCACGTCTGTACGGGAATGCGCGAGAGGTCGACGTCATTCCCTTCCCACACGATCTCCTGGCACGCCGGCGACGACACCTTGCGCGGCGCCATATCCCACACGGCCTTGGCCATCGTCCACAGCTTGCCGGCTTCACGCAGGCCGCGCGGCGGTTCAGGCTCTTTCAACGCCGAGAGCAGGCGACCGACGTCCCGCAGTTCATCGAGCGACTCCGCGCCCATGCCCAGCGCCACGCGACGTGTGGTGCCAAACAGGTTAGCCAGCACCGGCATGTCGTACTTCTGTGCGCCGTCCACCGGCTGCTCGAAGACTACCGCCGGGCCTTCGGAGCGCAGCAGGCGGTCACAGACTTCGGTCATTTCCAGGCGCGGCGATACCGGCTGGTGCACGCGGCGCAGTTCGCCCGTGCGTTCGAGTTGGGCGAGAAAGTCACGTAAGTCCCTGTATTGCATGGAGATTTTGTAACCAAAGGTAAGGTAGATCGCCTATCACGCGGAGGGGCTGTCCCCCGAATAGTCGTCCGGGCGACATTTTTTTGGTGTAGGCAGGGTGGCCGCGATTGTACGGCCAAAACCCCATGACCCCCTGATGACAGAACGCATCGCAGGTCAGCCAGTCCCAACAACGGGAGGTTTATCATAACTTTCGGATATGAAAACTTACTTCTTTATGATTGACTTGGCATAACGCGCTTCCTACAATCCAATCCGATCTGGTAATTGTTGCAACGCAACATGTTTTCGGCTAATGCCTACGCCCCGTTCTCAAACGTATGAGGGGCGACACCAGAGCACATCAGCATCGCTGCGGGACGTGACCTCCCCAAGGACACGGCCCGCATTTCTCTGGGCACTAGGGGAGTGCCCCCAACAGATGCCGGCTGACTGCAACAGCGCGGCATCCTTACTAAAAACCGTTGCGATTCGAAACGCACGGCGCCAGGCAAAAGAAAGGCGTCTACCGGATCTGCGCAGCGGACGGAGGTAAGTATGAACGGTTGGAAAACCCTTCATTCTTCCGGGATCGGATCGGCGCTGCAACGCCGGCTCGTAGCCCCGGTTGGCCGCCGCCTCGCGCGCGCTGGTCAAGTTGCGCTGCCTCGTAAGCTGCGCATGGAGTTGAACGCAGGGGGCGCCGCCGCGTCCCGCAATGAGTTGCATCCTGGCGTACTGCTGGTGTTCCGCAGCGGGCATGTCGTGCTTAATAGCATCGGCTTGCTGGCGGTGGCCGCCGCAGTTGCCCTCTCGCTCAACAGCGAGTGGCGCGCCACGGTCGCTCAACGCGTGCTGCATTTCACGCCGGGTGTCGACACCAGTGTCGCCTCGGCCAATCCGTCGCCCGCGATTGCGGCTGGCGTGCAGCCGGTTGCTTTTGCACCGACGGCGCCGTCCGCCGGTACGGGTGCCGCTCAAGCTGTAGCGCCTGCTGCGGCGCAGGGTGGCACGGTCGCGGCCGCAGGTTGGGACACGCTTTCGAAGGTGCCGTCCGTGGCCGAGTTGGCTGCGCAGATTCCGAACACGCAAGTCGTCCGTGACGCGCGTGAGTCGGCAACCGCCGGTACCCCGCGAGAGCAGGCTGCCGTGGCCGAATACATCGCCCGTAAGTACCGCGTGGCGGCCACTGCCACTGGCCAGTTGGTGAAGGCGGCCTATCAGACCGGCAAGGAAGTCGGCCTGGATCCGCTGCTCATCCTGGGCGTGATGGCCATCGAGTCCAGTTTCAACCCGTTCGCCGAAAGCGGTATGGGTGCGCAGGGTCTGATGCAGGTCATGACCAAGGTCCACCAGGACAAGTACGAAGTGATGGGCGGCGTTGGTGCTGCGCTCAATCCGTATGCCAACATCAAGGTCGGTGCGCTGGTGCTGAAGGATTGCATCGCGCGTGCAGGTTCGATCGAAGGCGGCCTGAAGCTGTATGTCGGGGCGGTCACGCAAGGCGACGGCGGCTACGGCGGCAAGGTGCTGCAAGAGCGGTCGCGCCTGCGCATGGTGGCCACTGGGCATCGTTCGCCCATGACGGTGGCGTCTGAGCGCGAACCGGTGAAGCCGGTCGCGACGGCAACGCCTGTGACGCAAGCCGATGCGAAGACGCAAGCCACCAAGCCGTCCGACAAGCAACCGGCGGCTGGTCAACAGGAAGAGGCACGTCTGGACAATAAGTCGCAGGGCCAAGCCTGATTGGCCCGATTCGCTGCGCTATATAGGAAAGGCCGTCCTTCGGGACGGCCTTTTCTGTTTGGGCGACGCGTAGAGTGTTTTACCGGCTGAATAGCTTGCCGAGCCTAGCGACCGCTTCTTCCAGATGCGCCATCGACGTGGCGTACGACAGCCGGATGTAGTGCTGCGCCGTGTGTGGACCAAAATCGAGCCCCGGCACCAGCACTACGCCAGCGTCATGCAGCATCGACTGGGTGAGGGCGTCGGCATTGGCGGCGTGCGGGTGGTTTACGCCGCGGCAATCGGCGTAGACATAGAACGCCCCGTCCGGCTTGACCGGTACCTTGAAGCCGAGCGACTCCAGCGCTGGCACGATGAAATCACGTCGGCGGCGGAATTCGGCCTTGCGCTCTTCGTAGATCGCCAACGCTTCCGGCGCAAAGCAGGCGAGCGCCGCATATTGCGCCACCGCCGACGCGCAGATGAACAGGTTCTGCGCGACCTTCTCGAACTCCGGCACCAGTTCGGCGGGTGCCACCAGCCAGCCGAGCCGCCAGCCGGTCATGTTGAAATACTTGGAAAAGCTGTTGATCGTGACGACATCGTCGCCGAACGACAGTGCGGAGACCGGGGCCTGATCGTATGACAAACCTTGGTAGATCTCATCGACGATCGAGAATCCGCCTCGTGCACGTACCGCCTGCACAATACGCTGCAGCTCATCCGGCAGGATCGACGTGCCCGTCGGGTTGGAAGGGGAGGCCAGCAGCACACCCTGCGTGCGCTCGCCCCAGTGGGTTTCGACCTGCGCGGCAGTCAACTGAAAGCGTTCTTCCGGCCCCGACGGCACCAGCTTCGCCTCGCCATTGAAGGCGGCCACGAAGTGACGGTTGCACGGATAGCTTGGATCGGGCATCAGGACTTCGCCGCCAATCTCCACCAGCACCGCACACGCCAGCAGCAACGCTGCCGACGCGCCCGCCGTCACGATGATGCGCTCGGGCGCGATGTCTAGGCCGTAGACGGTGTGGTAGTAGCGGGCGATGGCCTGGCGCAGCGAGCGGATGCCCAGGGCCCCGGTGTACTGCGTGACGCCGCGCCGCATGGCGTCGGCGGCCGCTTGCACGACGGGCTCGGCGGCGGTGAAATCCGGCTCGCCGATGCCCATGTGGATGATACTGCGCCCCGCCAGTTCCAGCTCGCGGGCCTGCTTGGCCAGTTCCATCACGTGAAAGGCGCGGATATTGGCCAGCCGGGCGGCTGTGTGCAGGCGGTGGGCGTCCATCTTGAAGCGAAGCGAAAAAGGTAAAGCGAACAGCAGACGCCGAATTACCGGCGGGCAGCGACCTCGACAGCGCGCACTTGCGTAGCCAGCTTGTCCAGCACGCCGTTGACGTACTTGTAGCCTTCCACGCCGCCGAAGGTCTTGGTCAGTTCAACCGCTTCGTTGATCACGACCTTGTACGGGATGTCCACGCAGTGCACCAACTCGTACGCGCCGACCAGCAGGGCGGCACGCTCGACCGGCGACAGCTCGGCAACCGGGCGATCCAGGTACGGCGTGAACGCCTCGGTCAGCGTGGTTTCTTCGCGGATCGCACCGTGCAGCAGCGCGTCGAAGTGCGCGCGGTCGGCCTTGTTGAAGCCTTGCGCGTCCTGCAGATGCGCCTCGACCACGCCCGGGTCGTTGCGATTGAGCAGCCATTGATACAGACCCTGCAGCGCCAGTTCGCGCGCACGGCGGCGCGCGCTCTTGGCGGGCGCTTTGGCCTTGGCTTGGGAATTGTCTTGCGTCATGGGAAAAGCCTTTGCGCGAGGAAGCGCTTATTCATTCTCGCCGTCGTCGTCCTGGCCGTGATCCTGCAGACCGTCGAGGTCGTTGGTCAGGTTGGCCATTTCGACGGCGGTGCGGGCGCAGTCGCGACCTTTTTCGCGGGTGCGGGCGTGGGCCTGTGCGTCTGTGTCGGTGGTCAGGATGCCGTTGGCGATGGCGATGTTGAAGTCCAGGCCCACGCGCGTGATGCCGGCGCCCGATTCGTTGGACACCAGTTCGAAGTGGTACGTCTCGCCGCGGATGACTGCGCCCAGCGCGATCAGCGCGTCGAACTGGCCCGACTCGGCCATCTTCTGCAGCGCCAGCGGGACTTCCAGCGCACCCGGCACAGTCACGAGCAGCACGTCTTCGCCGGCCACGCCGAGTTGTTCGAGTTCAGCGACGCAAGCTTCTCGCAGTGCTTCGCACACGGGCTCGTTGAAACGCGCCTGGACGATGCCGATGCGCAGGCCTTCGCCGTTGAGATTGGTCGGGTAGAAGCCGTGGTCCATGGTGTATTCCAGTTAAGGTTGCCGGTCGGGCAACGTCAGAAGAAGAAAGCCGGCGCGGCAGTCTCGGCTGCCGCGGGAAAATCAGTGTGTCGCGGTGGATGCAGAGGAAGTGATGTCGGGTGCATCTGCCATCGACTGGTACGCCGTCACCTCCAGATCGTAGCCGACCATGCTCGGCAGTTTGAGCGGCGAGGCCAGCACACGCATTTTGCCCACACCCACGTCCTTGAGGATTTGCGCGCCGATGCCGTAGATGCGCGGATCGGGTTTCGTACGCGGGCGCTCATGCGGCGCGTCCAGCGCGGAGAACTGCGTGAACAGCCGGTCCGCCGAATCGCCGCAATTGAGCAGCACGACCACGCCGGTCGGGGCAGCCTGGATGGCACGCAGGGCAGCGGGCACGCTCCACGAGTGCGTCGTGCGCTGGCACTCGAGCAGGTCCAGCACCGAGAGGGGTTCATGTACGCGCACCAGCGTTTCGGTGTCCGGCGTCGGCGTGCCCTTGACCAGCGCCAGATGGGCGCGGCCGGCCGCCCGATCGCGGAAGGCGACGGCGTGGAACGTGCCGAACTGCGTCTCCATCGTGCGCTCGCCGACGCGCTCGACGATGCTCTCGGTGCGGCTGCGGTATTGGATCATGTCGGCAATCGTGCCGATCTTCAGGCCGTGTTTCTTGGCGAATTCCACGAGGTCCGGCAAGCGCGCCATGGTGCCGTCGTCCTTCAGGATCTCGCAGATTACGGCGGCGGGTGTCAGGCCCGCCATGGCGGTCAGGTCGCAACCGGCTTCGGTGTGGCCGGCGCGCATCAGCACGCCGCCCTTCTGGGCCCGCAGCGGGAAGATGTGGCCCGGGTTCACCAGGTCAGACGGTTTGGCGTTCTTGGCGGCCGCCACCTGAATGGTGCGTGCGCGGTCGGCCGCGGAAATGCCGGTGGTCACGCCTTCGGCCGCTTCGATCGATACGGTGAAATTGGTGCCGAACTGCGTACCGTTGCGGCTTGCCATCATCGGCAGGTCGAGCTGGTCGCAGTGCTCTTCGGTGAGCGTCAGGCACACCAGGCCACGCGCGTGCGTGACCATGAAGTTGATGGCTTCCGGCGTGACAAAGTCGCTCGCCAGGATCAGGTCGCCTTCGTTCTCACGGTCTTCCTCGTCGACCAGGATGACCATGCGGCCGGCGCGGATTTCGGCAATGATTTCTTCGACTGTGGCGATCGACATGGCGTAGCAGGGGTGCGCGCCGCCGGTCAACTCCCGTCAATCGGTGATTTCGGGGGCCGTGCGACTGCGTAAATGGGAAGCCCGCTATTGTACGCCAAGGCGGCCCCAAGCCAGTGGGGCCAATGGTTCAAACGGCTGCCAGGGGTTGTGTGCCCACGGGCAGGCCAATAGCGGCGTGGGTGAGCATGCGCTCCACGTAGCGGGCGATCAGGTCGATCTCCAGGTTGACCTGGCTGCCGGCCTTCAGGTGCTTGAGCGTGGTGACTGCCACGGTGTGCGGGATCAGATTGATCGAGAACTCGCAGCCGTCGGCATCGTCCCGGACGGAATTGACCGTAAGCGACACGCCGTTCACCACCACGGAGCCCTTGTAGGCCAGATACTTGCCCAGCTCTACCGGAGCCCGCACGCGCAGTTCGTGCGATTCGTTGACCGGCGCGAAGTATGTGACCGTGCCCAGGCCGTCCACATGGCCGGATACGAGGTGCCCGCCGATGTGGTCAGCCAGGCGCAGAGCCTTCTCCAGATTGACCTCGCCGGGGCGTTCCAGCCCGACCGTCTTGGACAGCGATTCGCGCGATACATCCACGTCGAAGCGGGTCTCGGTTTTGGCGACGACCGTCATGCATGCGCCCTGGATGGCAATCGAATCGCCCAAGGCCACGTCGGCAAGCGGCAGGCCGCCGGCGTCGATGGACAAGCGCACGCCGGCATCGGCGTTGTCGCCAAGCGGCGAGACGGTTTCAATACGGCCAACTGCGGCGACGATTCCGGTGAACATAAGCAATCAATCCGTCGGGTTGCGGCGCGCCAGGATGCGGAGATCGCCCCCGATGCGCGAGATATCGTGAAAGAAGAATTCGGCCGCGCCTTCCAGCGTCTGCAGCGGCCCCATATTGAACATGCCCTGGCCCGAGCCGAGCACCTTGGGTGCCAGATAGACGAGGATCTCGTCAACCAGCCCTTCGCGCAGCAGCGAGCCGTTGAGTTTGAAGCCGGCTTCGACGTGCAGCTCGTTGATTTCGCGGCGACCCAGTTCGCGCAGGACTGCGGCCAGATCGACTTTTCCTGCGGCGTTCGGCAGCAGGATGACCTCCGCGCCGCGCTCGCTCAACGCACGCATGCGGCCAGCTTCGGGTTGAGCGGCAAAAATGAGCGTCGGCTCGTGGTGCCCATCTGCGGTGAGGATGTGGGCGTCGAGTGGCACGTCCAGCGCCGAGTCGATCAGCACGCGGCGAGGCTGGCGCGGCGTGTTGATGGCGCGCACGGTCAGTCGCGGATTGTCTTCGCGCACCGTGCCGATACCGGTGAGGATGGCACAGGCGCGCGCGCGCCAGCGGTGGCCGTCGTTGCGCGCCTCGGTTTCGGTAATCCACTGGCTGATGCCGTTGTCCAGCGCGGTGCGGCCGTCCAGCGAAGCGCCGACCTTCACACGCACCCAGGGCGTGCCGCGCGTCATGCGCGAAACGAAACCGATGTTCAGCTCACGCGCCTCCCGCTCCAGCAGCCCGCAGCGCACGTCGACCCCGGCATCGCGCAGCTTCTGCAAGCCGCGTCCGGAGACAGCGGGGTTTGGATCTTCCATGGCCGCCACCACGCGGGTGATCCCCGCTTCGACGAGACGATCCGCGCAGGGCGGGGTGCGGCCAAAGTGGCTGCAGGGCTCCAGCGTCACATAGGCGGTGGCGCCGCGCACGTCCTGGCCGCGCGACTGAGCATCCTTGATGGCTTGGATTTCAGCGTGGTCCTGTCCGGCGGGTTGCGTGTAGCCCTCGCCGATGACGGTGTCGTCTCGCACGATCACGCATCCGACGCGCGGGTTGGGCGTGGTGGTGAACAAGCCCTTCTCGGCCAGCGCCAGGGCGCGCTGCATCATGGCGTGGTCGAAGTCGGAGAACATGAGCAAAAAATGCGGGAGTTTGGGTTAATCGTCGTTAGCCGAGGCGCTGGCGCCGCACGTTTTGGTGTCCTTGGCCGGATCGCAGATGCGGGCGCGGCCTGCGGAGCTGATGCGGACCCGCCGCTCATGTGCTCCAGATCGGATTGTCAGCGTGCCGTAGAGCTGGCTGCCGTTACGCTGTCGCGAGTATCCCACAGGTGCAAAAGAGAGGGTGTCGACATCCCGCTGTGACGCCGTGAACGCAAATTCGACGGGCGGCACCACAGGCGGCGACACGCGCATCAAGATATCTTCGGTGCCGGGTTCAAGCGGCGTCGCCTGGGTTTGCGGCGAGGGCATCATATACAACGCCCATCCCGACGACCAACCCTGCTCAGCGTTGCACGGGCCGAGGTGAACCCACGCACGCTGATTGCGCGACATGGTCTGCGCCAGCGAGATCGCGCTGACAAAGCGGTCGGCCAGAACGACGACAGTCTCGCGTTGCCACCAATTCAACGCGGCGGGCGCGGCGAACATCGCAAGGATCGATATCACGCTCAGGACGACGACGAGCTCAGCCAGCGTGAACCCGGCCCGCAGACGAGAGGCGTTCATGGCCAGCATGCGGGCGATGCCGGTTGGCGCGCATTGCCGATCTGAGTGAACCGTTCGCCGGTGTTGCGCAGGATAAGCGCGCCGCAGTCGGTGCCCGCGTGCACCGGCTGGGCGACGACTTCAATGCAATGTGCGGCAGCACGCCCATCGCACGGGCCAGCAAGCAAGTGATAGCCGGAGATGTATTCCGGAATGTTGGCCGGTGAGGAGCTATTGCCTGTGTGCGCATACTGGCGTTCCAATTCCACCATGGTTGAGACCAGCGCCGCATGCGCCGCAGTCCGCCGCGCGCGCTCATGGTGTCTCGACCAGGTTTGTACGGCGGCGCCGGTCAATAACGCAGCGATGGCCAATGCGATCGTAAGCTCGACAAGCGTGAATGCGGCATGGCGATACTTCATCGTAAGCCCTCCTCGATCAGCTCACGCCAGTTCAGGCGGCCGAGCATGAAGGTTTGCGAATGAGGGGCGGTTGCGTCGTGCTGGTCGCTTGTGGTGTAGACGCGTTGTGTCACCGTGCCACTGGGTCGAATGGTGGGCAGTGCAGCTTCGGTGGTGGTCTGAGGCGTGGATGTATGGCGCGGCACTCGGGGGCGGAAGACTGTTTGCAGCACGACACTGACCGCGGGGTCGGCGCCAAATCCTGCTGCCGTGATGCGATACAACCATGGCGGTGGCGTGTCATCGCTATGCTGAGTTTGGCCGGGCCATCGATCGGGAATCGGCTCAATGACGTACCGCGCAGTGCGGCCGGCAATGCGCTGGGTGCCTGGGAGGCGTGCGTCGATCTCTACGGCGTGGGTGGTCGCATCAAGCAGTCGCGCCAACGTCCAGAGCGATTGGTCGGGTTGCGGCTGACATAACCCAAGCGAGCCGTCGTTGCCGCACGTTCCCACCAGGAAGCCGCGTCTCAAAACCGGATCCAGTGCGGCGATACGTTCCCGTGGCAAGGCCGCCATACATTGGAGGTTCGTGGGCGTTTCGGTGGCGACGGACAGTTCGCACTCCGCCGCATTCAGCGCCATTTCCGCGCCGTATTTGGCCAAGGCACGATCGGCCGTGAGAGACGTGCGGTGCCGTTGATCCAACACCAGATGGAAGGTCGCCATGGTCAGCAGGCCGAGCAACGCCACCGCGGGCATTACCACCATCATCGAGAAACCACGCGCTTTGGCGCTAACGCTCAACATACGTCCACATCGCAGGCGAGCGGATTGCGCAAGCGTACCGTTGCAGTGAAAACGGCACGACGGCGTTGGGTTTCGGTTGGCGTGAACTCCAAGTCCTGTGCGTTGGCGCCTTCAACTCGCTGGAGGTCGGGAAATAGCGCGAGTGTGGCCGTGGTCTTGTTGGCTGACCTGGGCGTGTTGTAGTCGCCGCGAACGACCAGCGCGATGTGCACGGCTTGAACCCGGCGCCATTGCTCGGTGGTCAGCGAGCGCGCGGACAGTGTCGTGCTTGAGGTGCCGCCAGCGGTGCGAACCTCATACAGAAGCTGCATTGTTTCGACGCCGCGGACCATGCCATTGGATGTCCAACGGCCCGCCACAGTCTGACCGGCTTGATGCCTTCGCGACCGGCACATGAGTTGCGGTTCTTGATCCGTCGCTCGGGCGAGATAGAGCAGCATGTATCCCGCGCGCTGGTCGTCGCTGCCGTTTTGAACCGGCTCAGCGACCCCGTAGCCGGAGCAATCGATGATGCTGTCGTCAGGTCGCTGCGAGTTGGTATGCATGCTACGGCCTGCAAAGCGGACCAGCACGGCATCGCTGTTTCGGATGCCACTGCCGTTGCAGCCAAGGACTTCTGCTTCGGGAGGGGTGCAACTGTCCGCACCTTGAATCGATAGGGTCGCCTTCGCGTCTGGCCATCGGCGCTCTGGCGATGCTGCTGGCGTATCGGTTGCCCACCCTGCATGCTGCAGTGCCATTGTCAGCAGTTCCAGTGCTTGCGTGCCGCGGCTTTCGATCAGGGCATTGTCGGCAACGCGCTGATAGCTTGCACGGGCCAGGAGTGCCAGTTGCAACGCGATGCCAAGCACGATCAGCCCGAGCAGCGTGCCGATCAGCAACTCCACAAGCGTCGCGCCCCGCCGAGCATGAGAGAGGCGGCACATGTCAGTGCACGTTTGCGGATTCGACCCCGTTGTTTTGCGTTCGAACGTCGGTCGATAGCTGACGCAGGCTTTGGCTGGTGGTCTCCATCCGTTCCAGTGCGGTCAGGGTGCCCGCTGCACACAGGGACAATACGGCGAGTGCGACAAGGGATTCGAGCAGGATGGCGCCGTGTTGGCGCTTGACGTGATGGCAGACAGGCATGAGTCGACGGACACTTGGAAAGTCGCTCAAGTTAGTGTGAATTTGGCCGTATAACTGTCATATCTGGTCAATACCCTCTCCGGGAGTCGGGGGCACGGCGTCCCATGCAGCGACGGATCGTTGGTTTTTCACCAACACTAGCCTTCCCGAATCTCGCGGTTGAAGGAGGGGGTTGTTGACACTTTTTGACTAATTCCCCACTATTCCGGGGATGCATCTGCCTGGGCTTTTTTGTCGCGCAGATGATCACGTTCACGGGGGTCGGACGTGAGCCATCCTAGAAGAACTCAAATCAGTTCCAAATCGGCAGCGCGCGAACTCGGTTGCGTCGTGACTGCCGCATAAAACAATAGTCGGGGGTTCGAGTCATGCTTAACGGGATCTCGCCCATTGGGCGATGTGGGTGCGCGATCAGGCAACGGCATTCCGGCTGAGAGTTGAGATGCGCGCATTGGTTCGCGGTTCTCTTTTCGCCCTTTGGTTTCGCAAAGTCGTTCAGGCTCACCCGAGCTTGGTATCGGCGCGACTGCGCTATTCGCGCGCACTACAAGGCCAATCGGGCGGCTCGCCTATTGTCACGACATTATTGGCAACTCACGGCTTCACGCTGACCGAGCTAATGGTGGTCTTGGCGATTCTCGCCATTCTCTTGGTGGTCGCGATCCCTTCTTTCGCACCGATGCTGCGTAGCAATCGTGTTTTTGCTGTGCAGACTGAGGTCATGTCCTCGCTCGCTTTGGCGCGAAGCGAGGCCGCTAAACGCGGCATTCCAGTGAGCGTGGTTTTGTCAGGCGCGTCTGGAGTGGTAGGTAACGAATGGGGTGCGGGTTGGTCTGTCTGGGTCGATTTAAATGCCAACGGGGTGGTTGATAGTGGGGAGGTGTTGCGTGCACACGATGCCTTGCCACCTGGGTTTACGCTGAGCGTGCCGAACAACGGCGCTCTCAAGTTCGATGCCCATGGTTTTCTGTCGCCGGCTGTGCTGCGCCAATTGAAGGTGTGTTCTACCGCCAGCGGTACGTCGGGATATCAAATCACGATTCAGCCGAACGGACTGGTCGATGCTGCCAGCGCAACGTGCCCATGAATGCTCGCCCCCTGAACTCCACTGCACGAGGCTACGCGCTGTTGGAAGCGCTGATTGCGCTTTTGGTCATTTCTGTCGGCTTAATTGGGTTCTCACGCTTGCAATTGATCGGGATGTCCAGTTCGAACATTTCCACGCAACGAAGCAAAGCCGTTTACTTGGCGTATGAGATAAGCGACAGAATACGCGCTAACCTTACGGGCTATTCTGCGGGCGCCTACAGCAGCCTGTCGGGTGCCGCTAGCAATCCCAATTGTGTGTCGAATTCAGCGGGCTGCTCGGCAGCGCAAATTGCTCAGAACGACTACTACGAGTGGTCGAACGAGCTTAGTACGCAGCTTCCGCAAGGTGCTGGAGTGGTTTGCTTGACCAGCAAAATATCGCCGACTGCGACGCCCACCGCGCCTGGCTGTGACGGTGGCGGAAACGTGTACGCCGTTATGGTCTGGTGGACCGAGAACGGCCAGCAACAGATGCTCTCGCAGAGCTTCAAGCCATGATGAATCGCCGACAAACCGGCCTCTCACTAGTTGAACTCATGGTCGGATTGACGCTGGGTTTGCTGCTCGTGGGCATTGCCGTTTCGATCTATCTCTCGGGTCGTCAAACATCGCGCGTGGTCGATACGGTGGGGCGCTTGGAGGAAAGCGCCCGCTTTGCGGTTGAGGCGATGGAGCAGGACATCCGCATGACCGGTTTTCGCGGTTGTAACGGCATGGCCAACTCGCCGGTCAATACCCTGAACTCGCCGGGCTCCTTTAACAATCGATTTGATCAGACGCTTTTTGGTTACCACGGCAGTGGGTCAACGTGGACGCCGGCGCTCGATACGAGCATCAGCAGCCTTCCGCAACCTCCGATTGCGGGGACAGATGTCATTGCCATCAAGCGCACCTACGACAATGGCGCTGCATTAACTGCGCAGATGACGGGAACAACTGGTGCGGTGACGGTGGAGGCAAGCGCGCCGTTTGCTCAGGGTGACTACATCCTCGTCTCCGACTGTGAAGCTCAAGCGGTCTTTCAGGCGACGCAGGTCACGAGCAGTCCAACGACTGGTTCGCTGTCGCATGCAGCCGTTGCTGTGCCAACGCCTGGCAATGCCAGTGCGGATCTCACGCATGTCTTCAACACGGATGCATCGGCGTACCGTGTTGTGACCAAAACCTATTTCGTTGCCCAGAGTGCCAGGAACAAAGCGGTGCACTCCTTGTGGTCTTACAGCGTGCCTGACTACACGGGTGCGGGTCAGCCCCAGGAACTGGTTGAGGGTGTTGATAACCTGGTTCTTCTCTATGGGGAAGACACGGATAACGACCAAGCCGCGAACCGCTATGTCACTGCAGATAACGTTGGTACCTGGAACAACGTAGTCAGTGTGCGGATTCAGCTCTTGATGGCATCGGTTCAGAACAGCGTGTCGCCCATTGCTCAAACCTATACCTTCAATGGCGCTTCGGCGACGGCAGCCGACAGAAGAATACGCTCGGTGTTTACGAGCGTAATTACGCTGCGCAACCGGGTGATGTGATGCTACTGCTGAATTTGAATAGGCTGCGCGTTGCTCAAGGCGGTGTTGCTTTGCCTGTTGCGTTGGTGTTTCTGGTGCTCCTGACGCTTCTAGGGTTGGCGCTCGTCAATGGCTCGGTGATGCAGGAAATGATGTTGGGCAACAGCAAAGACAGCAAGCTTGCCTTTCAGGCTGCAGAAGCGGCCCTTCGTGATGCCGAATTGGATGTTGCTCAAAACATCACGACCACAACGGCTTTTGTGCAGGCGTGCACGAACGGGTTGTGCACGCCACCCTCGTCGTGGTCAACGCCAAAATCGGCGTCGGTATCCTCTTTGATCGATTGGACTAACGGTGCGAATACACGCACATATGGCGCTTATACGGGGGCAGTTGCATTGCCCAATGTTGCATCCCAGCCGCTATACGTCATTGAAAAACTCTCTGGACTATCCGTGCCGGCCGGCGAGAGTATTGGGATTGGTGTGAAGCCTCCAGCAGGAGGGACGGCTTACCGGATCACGGTCTACTCGACCGGCGCACGCCCCGAAACCCACGTCGTTCTAGAATCCATTTACGTGAAGCGCTGAGGCCATGAAGACACAATCTTTCTTAGTCAAGGCGCTCGCGCTGTTGATCAGCTCGCTGCTGCCGCTGACAACTAACGCGGCGCTGCTCACCATCGCGCAATATCCGCTGTTTCTGTCGAGCAACACAGCCACCCCCAATATTTTGGTGGTCTATGACAACTCGCAGTCCATGGACGGGACGATGACGGGCAAGTTGATCGCGGGCAACGATCCGACCACACGTGGCAACATTGCGCGCTCGGTGATTACGTCGACCATCTCGAACTATCGCACCCAATTCAACTGGGGCCTAGCGACGTTCGATGCTCCGGGGCCCAGCCTGTACAACACGTATGCCTACTTCTTTGGGAGCGCCAGCACCATGGTGTTCACAAATGACTGTGTCAACGGCATTTCCGCATCGAACGGCGGCCTGCGCTGCGTCCCGAATCCGCAATCGGGTGCCTCGTATTCGTATTTGACTTACGAGCTCAGTGGCGATGATCCTGCCATCAATGACGTCTTGTACTACAACGGTACGTGGCCGTATCCGTGGGCTATTGGCTTATCGGGGGGGACGACCAGCAATCCCAATACCAATTACAACGGGTGCCGGAACCACGCCAACGTGTCGACCTGGAATTCCGGTGACTTCTCGGGTTGCCAGCAAGTTGGCTTTACCCCGACCGACGCCGGGTTTCTGCCGGGCAATCCTCCTTACTCACGAATGATCTGGCTATCGCGTGCGTGGGGCTACTATGCCAACATAAGCGGGTCCGGCAAAATGCTGGAAGCTGTGCAGGCGGATTCGCCCTCGCACTACCAGAATCTGATCGATTATCTGGCGCCGGAGACAAACTCAAATTCAGCAGCGAGCGGCCACAGCAAGCTCGAAATCAAGAACGGGGCGGTGGCTACACCTCTCTCTGGCAGTCTGCAAACGGCGAGGAGTTACTTCGCGGGCTCGCAGGCTGGCTATTCGACGCCTGTGACTCAAAGTTGCCAGAAGAACTTTGTGCTGTTAGCGACCGATGGCAACCCCACCGGCAAGACCGATGGTTCGATGTGGGCGCTTTCCGATCAGCAAAGCACCTATAACTCGAGCACTGGACAGTGGACGTTCTCCAACGCTGCGAACGATGTGTTCAGTCAAATCACGGCGTTACGCAGTACGAGCGTTAAGGGTTATACGAGTCCCTTTGACATTCAGACCTACGTGGTCGGGATGGGTAGCACGGTGTCCAACCCCGCTTCGGTAGCTGCGCTCAACCAAATGGCAAAGCTCGGGGGGACGGGCAATGCTTACCTGAGCACGGATCCCGCAACGCTGCAGCAGCAGTTCCAAAGCATCGCGGCGGACATTACCACCAAGGTGGCAGCGGCTTCGGCCGTTTCCCTGAACGCGGGTTCCTGGGGGACAGGCACTGCCTTGTATCAGGCCAAGTTCAGCAGCGCCGACTGGTCGGGGCAGTTGCTTGCATATGCCATTAACTCGGACGGTTCGATCGGCAGCCAACTCTGGGATGCCGGCCAGCAGATCAATTCCCAGAACTGGGATACCGGGCGCCAGATCCTGACGTACAAGCCGTCTGCGGCTCTTGGCGCTCGCGGTATTCCGTTCCGGTGGCCTGTATCGCCGGGTTCGCCGAAGGCGACCGAGATGGACGCGGCGCAATCGACCAAGCTGAACTACAACGCCAGCCAGACCACCAACGATGGCTATGGCTCGCAGCGTGTGACCTATCTGCGTGGCAACAATGCCAACGAAGCCAATACGTGTGGGTCCTGCACACCTTCGTTTCGCAATCGTCCGACGAGCAAGCTGGGCGACATCATTCACTCATCGCCGAACTATGTCGGCGCGCCTGCGTTCAACTATCCAGACAACATGGAGAGCGCCCCTTACTCCGCATTCGTATCGACTTGGCGCAATCGAACGCCGATGATCTACGTCGGAGCCAATGACGGCATGCTGCACGGCATCAATGCGTCTACGGGGAAAGAGTCGATGGCCTATGTTCCGGCGGCCATCTACAGCAACCTCAGTATGCTGACCGCTCCGACATACACACACCAGTACTTCGCGGACGGCTCCGTCACGGTGGGGGACACCTTCTATAAGAGCGGGTGGCATACGTTGCTGTCAGGCGCGCTGGCCGGTGGAGGACAGGGCATTTTCGCGCTCGACGTCACCGATCCGTCGAAGTTCACCGAGTCGACTGCGAGCCAGGTCGCGCGCTGGGAATTCACCGACGCGAATGACGCAGACATGGGCTATAGCTTTGGCCAACCGTTGATCGTCAAAACAAACAACGGAAGGTGGTCCGTTATTGTGGCCAATGGTTACAACAGCACGCAGTCTGATGGTGCGGCGAGCACGACCGGCCACGCAGTGCTGTTTGTGTTGGATGCAGAAACCGGAGCGGTCACTGCAAAGATCGATACGAACGCTGGCACTACTGCTGCGCCAAATGGCCTGTCAGGACCTGTCGCCGTTGATACCAACGGGGATGGCATTGCCGACGTTGTTTATGCCGGCGATCTGGCGGGCAACATGTGGAAGTTCGACCTGTCGAGCAGCACGGTCAGCAATTGGGGGGTTGCATTTGGTACCTCCGGCAGTCCGCAGCCGTTGTTCAGTACGGGGGGGCAGCCGATTACGGTACGCCCGGACGTGACTCGAAATTTGCAAGGTAACTACCTCCTGGTCTTCGGCACGGGGCAGTACTTCACAACGACCGATACAGCGTCGACGGCTGGACAGACCTTCTACGGCATCATCGACAAGGGCGCCACGATCAGCGGCCTGTCTAATCTTCAGCAGCAATCGGTGTTGGGCACAACAACGGGTCCTGACGGCAACACGTATCGCATCACGACACACGCCGTAGGAGCGCCAACCTTGGACGCGCTTCGGTCCGGCGACAATGCAATTGCACTTGGGTCCTACAACAGCTCGAAGCTCGGTTGGTACATCAACTTGCCGACTACCGGAGAGCGTGCTGTGACAGATGCGACCATTCGTTCGGGTCGTGTGATTTTTAACACTGTCATCCCGTCCACCGCCCAATGCAGCGCCGGGGGTACCGGCTGGGTGATGGAGCTGGATGTCTTTACGGGCAACCGTTTGGATAGTCCGACCTTCGATACCAATGGCGACGGAGTCATCAACAACTCGGATCTACTCCAATATGGCGGTTCGCCCGCCAATACGAGTGGTCGACAAGTCGGCTCAATTCCCGCTGCTCCGGGCTTTTTGCAGCCCATCCAAGCACCGGGCGCCTCGCCATTTGAAAACAAATACGTCAATACTTCGGCGGGTGCCATTCAAGTGATTGGTGAAACGGCAGGTAAGGGTTCCCGTGGCCGTGTTGCATGGCGGCAATTGAACTGAGGGGGCAGGTATGAAGAAGCTATGTGTGATTGCCACCTTTGTGCTGGCAGGCAATGCAGCATATGGTGCGCTGGCGGTGGGAGGTGGCGAGCCTGGTGGCGTGACGCCCAGCCCGGCGTCGAGTCGGGCGCGGCCCCATGCGAGTGAAGCACCTCGCATGATACGTGGCGTGGTCACCGCGCTCAATCTGGATAAAGGTGAGATCGACGTGCAGGGTAACCGCCTTCAGGTCGGTCGTGCGGTGCGCGTATTTGGCCCTGCTGGGGATGAGGGCCGCCTCTCGTCGTTGCGTCTGGGGCAAGAGATTCGTTTCCTGCTGGATCCAAAGGACGCCTCTGAACGGACGATTTCAGTTATCTACTTCCAATGAACACAGGACTCTCTCGCTCTCGGCGTTTGCCCCGCGGCTTCACATTGGTTGAGCTGATGATCACGGTCGCTATTGTGGGCATCCTCGCCGTCGTGGCGTATCCGTCGCTCAACGGCTACATACAAAAGTCCAGGCGCGCGGATGCCAAAACGGCATTGCTCGCGGTGGCTCAGAAAATGGAGCAATACCGCTCATTGGGCAACACCTACGCTGGCGCGACATTGGGCGCCAGCGGCGTTTACGCCAATACCAAGTCAGACAACGGCTACTACGCTCTGAGCTTCTCTGTCGTGCCTACGCAGACGGTCTATACGATTCAAGCCGTTCCGCAGGCCGGTCAGGCAACGGATGCATGCGGTACCTTCAGCTACGATCAGGCGGGGAATAAAATGGTATCTGGGGGCACGCTTACGGCATCGAGCTGCTGGTAGTCGTCGGCTGGAGCGCAGCGGCGATAGAAGCCGTTCGCGTGCGTGCTATTTCCGCACATTCGTCGCCGCAACCTCGTCCAGCACGTCCCGAAACTCAGCCAGATCCTCAAAACTCCGGTACACCGACGCAAAGCGGATGTACCCGATCTTGTCCAGCCGCTTGAGTTCGCGCATCACCAGTTCGCCCACGCGGTCGCTGCCGATTTCCTTCTCGCCGTGGCTGAGGAGTTTTTCTTCGATGCGGGCGATGGCCTCGTCGATGGCTTCGGCGGAAACGGGGCGCTTGCGCAGCGCCAGGCGCATGGAATCCTTGACCTTGTTGCGGTCGTAGTCGACGCGGCTGCCGTTCTTTTTGACGACGGCCGGGAAGAACAGCTCGATGCGTTCGTAGGTGGTGAAGCGGCGGTCGCAGGATTCGCAGCGACGGCGGCGGCGCACGGTGTCGCCTTCTTCCGACATGCGGGTATCAATCACCTGGGTGGCCGCGTGGCCGCAAAAGGGGCATTTCATGCCGGTGGTCTCCTCGGCAACCTCAAAGAACGCACTGCGCTAAAAGAACAACGCCGCGATGGCCCCTCATTCAATTCGGGGCGCATCGCGGCAGGGTACTACGTGGCCGGAAGATCCGGCCATCGGCGGATGCCTCAGCCGTAGACCGGGAACTGCTTGGTCAGCTCAGCCACCTTGGCGCGCACGGCGGCGATGTTGGCCTCGTCGTGCGGGTTGTCCAGTACATCGGCGATCAGGTGGGCGACCTTCACGGCCTCGGCTTCCTTGAAGCCACGCGTGGTCATGGCTGGCGAACCCAGGCGCACGCCCGACGTCACGAACGGCTTTTCCGGGTCATTCGGAATAGCGTTCTTGTTGACGGTGATGTGTGCATCACCCAGTACCTTTTCGGCTTCCTTGCCGGTGATCTTCTTGGCGCGCAGGTCGACCAGCATCACGTGGCTTTCGGTGCGGCCGGAGACGATACGCAGGCCGCGGGCCATCAGCGTTTCGGCCATGGCTGCAGCGTTCTTCACCACCTGTTGCTGGTAAGCCTTGAACTCGGGCGACAGTGCTTCCTTGAACGCCACCGCCTTGCCGGCAATCACGTGCATCAGCGGGCCGCCCTGGATGCCCGGGAAGATCGCCGAGTTAATGGCCTTCTCGTGTTCGGCCTTCATCAGGATCACGCCGCCGCGCGGGCCGCGCAGGCTCTTGTGCGTGGTGGTCGTCACAAAGTCAGCGTGCGGCACCGGGTTCGGGTACACACCGGCGGCGATCAGGCCGGCGTAGTGGGCCATGTCCACCATGAAGTACGCACCAATCGACTTGGCGATCTTGCCGATGCGCTCGAAATCGATGCGCAGCGCAAATGCCGATGCGCCGGCGATGATCAGCTTCGGCTTCTTCTCTTGTGCCAGGGCTTCGAGCGCATCGTAATCGATGTCTTCCTGAGCGTTCAGGCCGTAGCTGACCACGTTGAACCACTTGCCGCTCATGTTGAGCGCCATGCCGTGCGTCAGGTGGCCGCCTTCGGCCAGGCTCATGCCCATGATCGTGTCGCCCGGCTTGAGCACGGCGAAGAACACGCCCTGGTTGGCCTGCGAGCCAGAGTTCGGCTGCACGTTGGCAGCTTCGGCCCCAAAGAGCTGCTTCACGCGATCGATGGCGAGCTGTTCCACCACGTCCACGTATTCGCAACCGCCGTAGTAACGCTTGCCGGGGTAGCCCTCTGCGTACTTGTTGGTCAGTTGCGAGCCTTGCGCGGCCATCACGGCCGGGGAGGTGTAGTTCTCAGAGGCAATCAGCTCGATGTGGTCTTCCTGACGCTGATTTTCCTTCTGGATGGCGGCAAAGATTTCGGGATCGATCTGGTCGATCGTATAGCGGCTGCGTTCGAACATGGCGAGTGTCTGGTCTGAAACGAAACGGAAATGGCAGAGATCGGGCGAGGCGTGGGGAAACATGCGCGCGGCTTGAACGACTGCGCTCGGCGTTAGCCGATTGCAGAGGTGTCCGAGTCACCCTGTGCTTCCCATTCGCTGCCCAGGCGAGCGGCAGGCGCCGTTGTGCATGACGCCAGAAACCTTGCGCTTCCTCGTGGTCGCTGCCCACATGTCGAAGCCGCTGAAGCGGCTTCAGGATTCGCCAGTCGCGCAAGGTGGAATGGTTGTTCGCGAGTGTACGACAGCCCCATGGCCGCCGCAAGAAGCGGGCGTGCAGACACGCACATTGCGGTGCAATAAGGCACAAGGCTTCAGGTAAACTCTGATCTTTCGCTATTTCAGGTCCGGAGACACTTTCATGATCGTATTCGTGACCGGCGCAACCGCCGGGTTCGGCGCGGCCATCGCGCGGCGTTTCGTACAAGAAGGCCATCGTGTGATCGCGGCAGGGCGCCGCCAGGACCGTCTTGATGCGCTCAAGGCCGAGTTGGGCGACGCGGTGCTGCCGTTCGTGCTGGATGTGCTGGACGTCGATGCCGTTGCTGCGTTGCCGGGCACCCTGCCCGAGGGCTGGCGCGAAGTCGACGTGCTCGTCAACAACGCCGGTCTGGCTCTCGGCCTTGAACCTGCCCAGCGCGCTGACCTGACCGATTGGGACCGCATGATCGGCACCAACTGCTCCGGGCTGGTTCATATGACGCGTGCGTTACTTCCGGCCATGGTCGAGCGCAATCGCGGACACATCATCAATATCGGCTCGATTGCGGGGACGTACCCATACCCGGGCGGCAACGTGTACGGCGCCACCAAGGCGTTCGTCCGCCAGTTCTCGTTGAACTTGCGCGCGGACTTGACTGGTACCCGCGTCCGCGTATCGAACGTTGAGCCAGGTCTTTGCTCCGGCACCGAGTTTTCCAACGTCCGTTTCAAGGGGGACGATGCCCGCGTAGAGAAGGTCTACGAAGGCACGGAAGCGCTGACGGCAGACGATATTGCCGAGGCGGTCTACTGGATGGCGGCGCTTCCCGCGCACTTCAATGTCAACGCGATGGAGCTGATGCCCGTTTGCCAGTCATTCTCGGCCACCAGCGTGACGCGAGGCATGGCCTGAATTCGAGCGCAAGCCCTCGGCCAGTCGGTGGATGTCTGGCCGTCACTTGCGTCTTGGTAAAATTACTCGATGGCTTCTTTTGACTGGAACCTGCGCGTGTATTGGGAAGATACCGACGCAGGCGGCGTGGTGTTTTACGCCAACTATTTGAAATTTTTTGAGCGCGCCCGCACCGAGTGGCTGCGCGCGCTTGGGGTCGACCAGCAGGCTCTGGCCGACACGACCGGGGCCATTTTCGTGGTCCGCAGCACCGCCGTGGATTACCGCGCGCCGGCGCGCCTGGATGACCTGCTGCAGATCCGTTCGCGTATGGAACGGGTTGGCCCTGCGTCTGTCCAATTCGCCCAAGAAGGCTGGCGTGGCGATGTTTTGCTCGCATCAGGCACGATTCGTGTTGGATGTGTCGACCGGCTCACTTTCCGGCCGACCCCGATTCCCGCTCCCGTACTCGCAACCATCAAAGCCGCCGCATGAATCCCGTCGAGGTCACACAAGATCTGTCGATCGTCTCGCTGGTGCTGCACGCCAGCCTCCTGGTCCAATTCGTCATGGGCCTGCTGCTGGTGATGTCGCTGTTCTCCTGGACGTACATCTTCCGCAAAGCCTTCGCCCTGCGCGCCGCGCGCAGCCAGACCGAATCGTTCGAGCGCGATTTCTGGGCTGGCGGCGACCTCCAGGCGCTGTATCAGAGCGCCGCCAACAACCGCCACACCACCGGCGCGCTTGAGCGCATCTTTGAAGCCGGCATGCGCGAATATTTGAAAGCGCGTGAGCTGCAGCGCGGCGGCGGCGATCCGAGTGCCATCCTCGATGCTTCCCGCCGTGCCATGCGTGCGGCTTACCAGCGCGAGATGGACTCGCTCGAATCGCACCTGCCATTCCTGGCGTCGGTCGGCTCGGTCAGTCCGTATATCGGCCTGTTCGGCACGGTCTGGGGCATCATGAACGCCTTCCGCGGCCTGTCCAACGTGCAGCAGGCGACGCTGTCGGCGGTGGCGCCCGGTATTGCCGAAGCGCTGGTCGCCACGGCCATCGGTCTGTTTGCGGCCATTCCGGCGGTGATCGCCTACAACCGCTACGCCACCGAAATGGACCGCCTGGCCAACCGGTTCGAGAGCTTCATGGAAGAGTTCTCGAACATCCTCCAGCGCCAGACGCGCTAAGGAGTCGCGCTCATGGCTACCATCCAGCGAACGCGCCGCGCCCGACGGGCCAAGGCTGACATCAACGTTGTTCCGTACATCGACGTGATGCTGGTGCTGCTGGTCATCTTCATGGTGGCGGCACCCGTGGTGAACCCGGGCGTGGTCAATCTGCCCTCGGTGGCCAACGCCACGCCGCAGCAGACCCAGCCGCCCATCGTCGTGACGATCAAGGGCGACGGCACGATCCTTGCTCGCATCAAGACCGGTTCGGGAGCAACCGAGCAGAAGCTCGCCAACAACAACGAGCTGCGCGCATTTGTGAAGCAGCGCACTGACGAAAATCCTGATCAGCCCGTCGTGATTGCCGCCGACAAGTCGGTCCAGTATGACCGCGTGCTGACCGTGATGAGCGTGCTCAAGGGCGATGGCGTGAAGCGCGTCGGCCTGATGGTGAAATCGTCATGAGCACGCTGAAGAATCCGGGCGAGGCAACCTGAACGTCATGGCTACGACGTCGTTGCACCGTTACGAGCCTGTTCGCGAGCGCGGCACGCTGCGCGCATTCGGGCTGGCGGTCCTGACACACGTTCTGCTGATCATCTTTCTGTACTTTGGCGTGCAGTGGCAGAGCAGCACCCCGCGCGGCGAGGAAGCCGAACTGTGGGACGAGGCGGCGGTTCAGCAGGCCGTGCAGCAGGCCGCGCCGGTGCCCGAGGTCAAGCCCGAACCGGTGATCAAGGCACCGCCGGCCAAGGTGGAAGAGGAAGCCGATATCGCGCTGGAGCAGCAGAAGCGCAAGCGCGAGCAGGAAGCTGCCGCCGCCCGTGAGGCCGAACTCGCCCGCCGCGCCGCCGAAGAACGCGCCGAAGCCCAGCGTCAAGCCCGTCTGAAGGAAGAGCAGCAGGTGCGTCAGGCGGAACTCCAACGCAAGGCCTTGGCAGAACATCAGGCCAAGGAAAAGGCCGCTGAGAAGGCTGCCGCGGACGCAGCGCAGGCCCGCAAGAATGCACAGCTGCAAGCCCAGGCCGAAGCGAAGGCCAAGGCGGAAGCCGATGCGAAGCAGAAGGAATTGAAGGCCAAGGTCGCCGCAGAAGCCAAAGCCAAGGCCGACGCCGAGCATAAGGCGAATGAGTCGCGCGCCAATGCACAACGCCAGGCGCAGTTGGACCGTCTGCGTGCGATGGCGGGTGCGGGTGCGACGGGCACGGTGGCGGGCTCCGGCGGCGGTGTCGGCAATGCCCAAGGCACGGGCGGTACGGCGTCGGCAGGATATGCCGAGCGCGTACGGGCCAAGGTCAAGCCGAACATCCTGTTCGATCCTTCGGCCGTCAATGGCAACCCGTCGGCAGTGGTGTCGGTGCAGATGGCGCCGGACGGTTCGATCCTGTCCAAGCGCCTGACGAAATCGAGCGGCAATGGCGCCTATGACGAAGCGGTGATGCGTGCGGTCGAGCGCTCCGACCCGCTGCCACGCGATACCAACGGCAAAGCGCCGTCGAGCGTCATCCTGACGTTCCGGCCGAAGGAATAACGGGTTGGCGCTCCTCAAAGTGGCGCTGGCCGGCGTACTCAGATTCCGGATTTGACAGTAGGGAAGATGAACATGATGCGAACGATGTGGATCCCGATGTTCCGACGCGCTGCGCAGGCACTGCTGCTGACCGCAGCGTGCGCCGGCGTGGCCCATGCCCAGCTCAATGTGGAGATCTCGGGCGTCGGCGCCAGCCAGTACCCGATCGCGATCGCCAACTTCCAGGGCGAGGCGCAGGCCCCGCAAAACCTCTCGGCCATCGTCCGGGCAGACCTGGTGCGCAGCGGCCGCTTCTCGAACGTCGATGTCGCGGGCGCCGTGGTACCGGAGAGCCCCGCACCTGACCTGGGTGCCTGGAAAGCCAAGGGCGCCGCAGCATTCGTGGGCGGCACCGTGACCCGTAACGGCGACCGCTACGAAATCCGCTTCCGCCTGTACGACACCGCCAAGGGCGAAAGCCTGGGCGGTCTGTCGCTTACGCGCGGCCCCGGCCAACTGCGCCTGGCCGCACACGAAATTGCCGATTACATCTACCAGAAGCTGATTGGCGAGCGCGGTGTTTTTGCAACGCGTCTGTCGTACGTGTCCAAGGTCGGCCGCCGCTTCCAGCTGCAGATTTCCGACTCGGACGGCGCCAACCCGCAGATCGCATTGACGAGCAACGAGCCGATCATCTCGCCGGCGTGGTCGCCGGATGGCACCAAGGTCGCGTATGTGTCGTTCGAGAGCAAGAAGCCGGTGGTGTATGTGCACGACCTGGTGGCAGGCCGCCGCACGGTCATCTCGAACCAGAAGGGCAACAACTCTGCGCCGGCCTGGTCGCCGGACGGCCGTCATGTGGCGGTGTCGCTCTCGCGCGATGGCAATACGCAGGTCTACCTGGTCAACGCCGATGGCTCGGGCCTGCGCCGCCTGAGCCGCAGCAGCGCGATCGATACCGAGCCGTCGTTCTCGCCGGATGGCCGCTCCATCTACTTCACCAGCGACCGCGGTGGCGCACCGCAGATCTATCGCATGTCGGTTGACGGCGAAGAGGCGGGCGGTGCGCAACGCGTGACGTTCAAGGGCAACTACAACACGAGCCCGCGTGTGTCGCCAGACGGCAAGCTGCTGGCGTACATTTCGCGCGTGGGCGGTGCCTTCCGCCTGTACACGCAGGATTTGTCGAATGGCGATGTGAACGCGTTGACGGACACCTCTAACGATGAATCGCCGAGCTTTGCGGCCAACGGCAAGTTCATCCTGTATGCCACGCGCGTTGGCGGCAAATCGGTGTTGGCCGCTGTGTCCACCGATGGCCGCACGCGTCAGGTTCTTTCCCTCCAGGCCGGCGAAGTTCGTGAGCCGGCGTGGGGTCCTTTCATGCAATAACGAAGCTGTTCCAACAGGAGAAATCGGACATGTCGAAGTCCCAAACCATGATCAAACTTGCAGCCATTGCCGCGCTGCTGGCCCTGGGCGCTTGCAGCTCGGGCGTGAAGCTCGATGACACCGCCAAGAACGGGACGGGCGGTGCCGCTGGCACGGGCGCTGACGCCCGCACGGTGACCCCGGTGGACGTGGGCCGCGACGAGCTGACCGACCCGAACAGCCCGCTGGCCAAGCGCAGCATCTACTTCGATTTCGACAGCTACTCGGTCAAGTCGGAGTACCAAGGCCTGCTGGGTCAGCACTCGCGCTACCTGCAATCGCACAACCAGCGCAAGGTCCTGATCCAGGGCAACACCGACGAGCGCGGCACGAGCGAATACAACCTCGCACTGGGCCAGAAGCGTGCCGAGGCCGTGCGTCGCGCCCTGTCGTCGATGGGCGTGCCTGACAGCCAGATGGAAGCCGTGAGCCTGGGTAAGGAAAAGCCGCAAGCGACCGGCCACGACGAAGACTCGTGGGCACAGAACCGCCGCGCCGACATCGTCTACTAATCGGTATGGTTTGAAGTGGAACGCGCCGGCTGCGAGGTTGCGGCCGGCGTTCTTACGTTGGCAATCACATGAATACGATGATGAAACAGCGCGCTTATGGGGCCATGCGTCGGGCCATCCTGATGGCGACGCTCGTCGCGGGTGGCGCCCTCACCGTGGCCGGCCCGGCGGCAGCGGGGGTGTTTGACGACGATGAGGCGCGCCGCGCCATCATCGACATGCGCGACAAGTTCAACAACTTCCAGTCGACGGCGGCCCAGCGCATCGATCAGAACAGCAAGAACCTGATCGACGCGCAAAACCAGATCGAGACACTCAAATCCGAAGTGGCGCGCCTGCGCGGGCAGAACGAAGTCCTGCAGAACAGCGTCGATACGCTGACCAAGCAGCAAAAGGATTACTACGCCGACCTCGATGCGCGCCTGAAGAAGTTCGAGCCGCAGCAAGCGACGGTGGACGGTCGCGAAGGGATGGTCCAGCCGAACGAGAAGCCGGAATACGACGCTGCGCTCAAGGCGTTCCAGGGCGGGGACTTCAAGGGCGCGGGCAACCAGTTCTCGGCGTTCGTGAAGAAGTATCCGCAAAGCCCGTATCTGCCGCTGGCGCAATTCTGGCTGGGCAACGCGCTCTATGCGCAGCGCGACTACAAGGGCTCGAGCTACGTGCTGGAGAACATGGCGCGCAGCAATCCGCAGCATCCGAAGGCGCCCGATGCCCTGCTGCAGGTGGCGACCAACCAGGGCGAGTCTGGCCAGAAGGCGGCCGCACGCAAGACGCTGGAATCGGTGGTCTCGCAGTATCCCGGCACCGAGCAGGCTAAGACGGCGCAAAGCCGTCTGAAGTCGATGCGCTGATCGGCAAGCCGTCCGGCATGTAAACAAACGCCCGCCCGTGGCTGCACCGGCGGGCGTTTTTTCATGGACCGCTGAATAGCGGGCATATGCCCGGTTGGGCGCGGGCAGGGCGGCGGCACGCTAAAATGCGGGCCTTCCCGATTTGCATTGCAAGGCTTCGCCCATGAAAAAACGCGCCATCGTCCTGCTCTCAGGCGGCCTGGACTCTGCCACCGTGCTTGCCATGGCCAATGCCGACGGCTTTGAGACTTACGCGCTGTCGATGCGCTACGGCCAGCGCCATTCGTCCGAGTTGGAAGCAGCCAAGAAAGTGGCGGCGGCGCTCGGCGCAGTGCGCCATGAAATCGTCGATCTGGACTTGCGCAAGTTCGGGGGCTCCGCGTTGACGGACGATGCGCTCGATGTACCGACCGACGGTGTGCAATCGGGCATCCCGATCACGTATGTGCCGGCACGCAACACGATCATGCTGTCGCTGGCGCTTGGCTGGGCCGAGGCGGTTGGCGCACGTGACCTGTTCTTTGGCGCGAATGCCGTGGACTACTCCGGCTATCCGGATTGCCGTCCCGAATACGTTGCCGCGTACGAAACGCTGGCCAACCTGGCGACGAAGGCCGGCGTGGAAGGCGAGCGCATCCGCGTGAACGCACCCATCATCAACATGACCAAGGCGGAGATCATCCAGGCCGGTGTGCGGCTGGGCGTGGACTACGGCCTGACCGTGTCGTGCTACAAGGCCGACGACGCCGGCCGCGCTTGCGGCGCGTGCGATTCGTGCCGCATCCGCAAGGCCGGCTTTGAAGCCGCGGGCGTGCCCGACCCCACCCGCTACGTCTGAGGCACCATGCCCGATATCGATCTCAACGTGTTGTCCCACACAGTGCTGTGGGGCACGTTTGCGCTGACGTTCGTGTTTGGCGCGATCCTTCAGCGCACGCACTTCTGCACCATGGGCGCGGTGTCCGATGTCGTCAACATCGGCGACTGGAACCGGCTGCGCATGTGGGCGCTGGCCATCGGCGTGGCCATGATCGGCACGGGATGCCTGAGCTGGCTTGGCCTGATCGATACGAGCAAGACGATCTACACGGCGAGCAAGCTGCTGTGGCTGTCGTCGCTGGTGGGCGGGCTGTTGTTCGGCTTCGGCATGGTGCTGGGCTCGGGGTGCGGCAGCAAGACGCTGGTGCGCATCGGCGGCGGCAATCTCAAGTCGGTCGTGGTGTTCGTGTTCCTGGGGCTGGCGGCGTACATGACGCTCAAGGGCGTGTTTGGGGTGGTGCGTGTGGCGACGGTGGACAGCGTAGCCGTTGCGTTGCCGACGTCGCAGGATCTGCCGAGCGTGCTGGGCCACGCGTTCTCCACCGATGCGCGCGCGCTGCGTCTCGTGCTGGCGCTGGGGATCGGCGGGGCGCTGTCGCTGTGGGCGCTGCTGGGGCGCGATTTCCGCACGGGCGACAACCTGCTGGGCGGCATCGGCGTCGGGCTCATCATCGTCGGCATGTGGTACGTATCGGGGCATCTCGGTTACGTGCAGGAAGATCCGAACACGTTGCAGGAAGCGTTTGTGGCGACCAACAGCGGGCGCATGGAAGCGCTGAGCTTCGTGGCTCCGGTGTCGTACACGCTGGAGTGGCTGATGTTCTTTAGTGATACATCGAAGGTACTGACGGTCGGCATTGTGAGCGTGCTTGGCGTGATTGCAGGCTCGGCAGCGGTGGCGCTGGCCACGCGCACGTTCCGCTGGGAGGGCTTTGCCAATGCCGAGGACACGGGCAACCACATCATTGGCGGCATCCTGATGGGCATTGGGGGCGTCACGGCGCTCGGTTGCACGATCGGGCAGGGGCTGTCGGGCGTGTCGACGCTGGCGATCGGTTCGTTCATCGCGCTGGCCGGCATCGTGATCGGTGCGGTGCTGGCGTTCCGCTACCAGATGTGGCGAATGGAGCAGCTCGTTTGATCTGGTGAGCGTTGACAGAATCGCAGATATCTTCCTATAATCGCGGTCTTTGGGGTCTTTAGCTCAGTCGGTAGAGCAGTAGACTTTTAATCTATTGGTCGCGGGTTCGAATCCCGCAGGACCCACCAAAATTCGAAGGGCTGACAGGCAACTGTCGGCCCTTTTTGTTTGGCCGTGCTCCGCACGATTGCCGTCTCCTTCCGCTTTTGGTGGCCGGGCTTTTCACATCGACAGCGCGGTGTGCCTTCCCGATAGCGCCATCGCACTGACCGCCGCCGATCAAATGGCCGACGGGTCGCATCGGCTACCGCCGCTAGGGATTTCCTCTATAGCGCTCAGGATCTGCAGCCACCAACATAGCTCCAATTGGAACCGGTTCCATAACGGAAAAAGCGCACACATGGCAGATATCGTGATCGTGGCGAGCGCGTTCGGCGCCGCTCAGGTGCGCGCGCAGGGGCATCACGCCTATGTTCCCCTGGCCGCGTCGGTCGGCGCAGCCGGCTTCGAGGTGCGGCGTGAATTGTTGCCCGCTGGGCTGGATGGCACGGTATCGGCTGACTTACTGACTGCATTGGGCCGCCTGATGGCAGCGCATGGTCTGTGGGCGGTCTATTCCACGCCGGCCGCGCTGTACACGGACGTCGGCGCTCTGGACACGGTCGCTGTCCGAGGTGCGCTGGTTGAAGCGCAAACCTTGGGTGCGCGCATCGTGAAGTTCCAGCTTGGCGGCTTTGCCGGCGATGCGTCGGCGGAGTTGCTGGCCCGACTCCTGCAAGGCTGGCGCGCACGGGTGCTGGTCGAGAACGGTCAGCAGGCGGTGGGCGGGTCGCTGTCGCAGTTCCAAGGCTTGTTCGGCGCATTGGAAGCGGCGGACGTGGCCGACATGCTCGGCATGACGTTCGACGTTGGCAACTGGGAGTGGGCTGGCGAAACGCCGCTTACGTGCGCGCAGGCGCTGGCCCCGTACGTCGAATACATCCATTGCAAGAGCGTCGCGGGCGAGGGCGCGCGTCGCTTTGCCGTGGCGCCTGCGGGCAACGATGCGCGATTCGCCGCTGTGCTGGCCGCGCTGCCTGGCGATGTACCGCGCGGCATCGAATTTCCGTTCAACGCGGTCGATCCCGCCGCGGACGCCCATCAACATGTCATGTGGCTCAAGGCCGCCTGACGGGGACGCGACATCGAAGGAGCTTATGCATGTCACATACGTTGGATGTCATCACCTACGGCGAAGCCATGGCGATGTTCGTGGCGACGGCGCCGGGGCCGCTCGCGCAGGCCACGCAGTTCACCAAGCGGATTGCGGGTGCCGATCTGAATGTGGCCATCGGCTTGAGTCGCCTCGGTTTTCGCGTCGGCTATGTGAGCCGGGTGGGGCAGGATTCGTTTGGCGAGTACGTGCTGGAAACGCTGGCGCGCGAACGGATCGATGTCTCATGCGTGGCGGTGGACCCGCAATATCCGACTGGTTTCCAGCTGAAGTCGCGGGCCGACGACGGCAGTGACCCGCGTGTGGAGTACTTCCGCAAGGGCTCGGCCGCCAGCCGGCTCTCGCGCGACGACTATGTCGCCGACTACGTGCTTGGCGCACGCCATCTGCATCTGACGGGCGTGGCCCCCGCAATTTCAGCGTCGTCGTGTGAACTGGCGTTCCACCTTGCGCGAGAGATGCGTGCGGCCGGGGGTTCGATCTCCTTCGATCCGAACCTGCGCCCAACGCTGTGGCCGTCCGCCGCGGAGATGGTAAGGACGCTCAACGCGCTGGCGTCGCTTTCCGATTGGGTGCTGCCCGGCCTGGCCGAGGGACAGCAACTGACCGGCTATGACACCCCGGCCGATATCGCGCGCTTCTATCTCGATCGAGGTGCGCGAGGTGTGGCCATCAAGCTGGGTGCGGCCGGTGCGTACTACCGGACCGCCGACGGAGCAGAAGGCATCGCCGACGGCGTGCGTGTAGCGCGCGTCGTCGACACAGTGGGCGCGGGCGACGGCTTTGCAGTGGGCGTTGTCAGCGCGCTGCTTGAAGGGCTGTCGCCCGATCTGGCTGTTGCGCGCGGCAACCGTATTGGCGCACTGGCGATCCAGGTGATCGGAGATTCCGAAGGCCTGCCGACGCGCGCCGCACTCGAGGTGCTTGAACAAACGGCCCGCATGGCATGCGAGCCGGAACCCATTTCCAACGTGTAACGCAGCGCTTCGACTGCCGCCCGTCACGGGCAACGCAAACCATCAAAGGAGACACGACCATGGCAACGCAACTGGCTGCGCGGCGCTGGTGGATGATCATGCCGATCGTCTTTATCACCTACAGCCTGGCCTACCTCGATCGCGCGAACTATGGCTTCGCGGCGGCGGCCGGCATCAATCACGATCTGGGGATCAGCCAGGGGCTCTCGTCGTTGATTGGCGCGCTGTTTTTCCTCGGCTATTTCTTCTTCCAGATTCCTGGCGCGATCTACGCAGAGCGCCGCAGCGTGAAGAAGCTCGTGTTCATCAGCCTCGTGTTGTGGGGCTTGTGCGCGGCGCTCACGGGCGTCGTGAGTGACATTCCAACGTTGATGGCGATCCGGTTTGTGCTGGGTGTGGTCGAGGCGGCCGTCATGCCGGCGATGCTCATCTACATCAGCAACTGGTTTACCAAGCACGAGCGTTCGCGCGCGAATACGTTTCTGATTCTGGGCAATCCCGTGACCGTGCTCTGGATGTCGGTGGTGTCGGGCTACCTCGTGCGCGAGTTCGGCTGGCGCCATATGTTCATCGCCGAGGGCGTGCCCGCCATCATCTGGGCCGTGTGCTGGTGGTGCCTGGTGCAGGACAAGCCCGCGCAGGCGCCGTGGCTGAACCCACAGGAAAAGCGCGACCTGGAACAAGCCTTGGCGACGGAACAGGCGGCCATCAAGCCGATGCGCAACTATGGCGAGGCCTTCCGCTCGCCTGTCGTCATCAAGCTGTGCGCGCAGTACTTCTGCTGGAGCATCGGCGTCTATGGTTTCGTGCTATGGCTACCGTCCATCGTGAAGAACGGCTCGTCGCTCGGCATGGTCGAGACGGGCTGGCTGTCGGCGCTGCCGTATCTGGCGGCCACCATCGCGATGCTCGCGGCGTCTTGGGCATCCGACAAGGTGGGGTCGCGGCGCGGGTTCGTCTGGCCGTTCCTGCTGGTGGGGGCCGCAGCGTTTGCCGCATCGTTTGCACTCGGCTCAACGCATTTCTGGATGTCGTATGTGCTGCTCGTGATTGCCGGTGCGGCGATGTATGCACCGTATGGTCCGTTCTTCGCGATCGTGCCGGAGTTGCTGCCGAAGAACGTCGCCGGTGGCGCGATGGCGCTGATCAACAGCATGGGCGCTCTCGGTTCGTTTGTCGGCTCGTACTTCGTTGGCTACCTGAACGGTGCCACCGGCTCGCCGCTGGCGTCTTACGCCTTCATGAGCGCCGCGCTCCTCGCGGCCGTGGTGCTGACGCTCTGCGTCAAGCCGCAACCGCGCGATGCTTACCCGCTCGCCCACCCCGTGCCTGGAAAATGAACTGATGAAACCGCTTGTCGTTGCCTACAAGCCTTTGACCGACGATGTCGCGGCTCAGTTGCGCGAGCATGTCGAACTCGTGCAGGTTGACGGCGCCGAGGCATTGACCGAGGCGCTTACAAAGGCCGAGGGTGCGATCGGTGCGAGCCTGAAGATCACCTCGCAGATGCTCGACCGCGCGCCCCGGCTCAAGGCGTGGTCCACGATCTCAGTCGGCTACGACAATTTCGACGTGCCCGATCTGACGCGTCGTGGCATTACGCTGGCGCACACACCTGATGTGTTGACGGAGTCAACTGCCGATACCGTGTTTTCGCTGATCCTCTCGTCTGCGCGGCGCGTTGTGGAACTAGCCGAGTGGGTCAGGGCCGGCAACTGGCAGCGCAGCATCGGACCCGAGCTTTACGGCACGGATGTTCAGGGCAAGACGATTGGCATCGTCGGCCTGGGGCGGATCGGTGCGGCATTGGCTCGCCGTGCAGCACTGGGTTTCCGGATGCGCGTCGTGTACACGAATCGGCATTCGCATCCCGAGGCCGAAGCGCAGTACGGCGCGCGCCGCGTGACGCTCGACACGTTGCTGGCCGAAGCGGATTTTGTGTGCCTGCAGGTGCCGCTGACGCCCGAAACACAGCACCTGATCGGGCCGGCGGAACTGGCCAAGATGAAGCGAGGCGCGATCCTGATCAATGCATCGCGGGGGCCCGTCGTCGACGAAGCGGCGCTCATTCATGCCTTGCGCAATGGCACGATCCGCGGCGCCGGGCTCGATGTGTTCGAGCACGAGCCGCTGCCCCCCGACTCGCCATTGCTGGCGATGAAGAACGTGGTGGTATTGCCCCATATCGGCTCCGCAACGCACGAGACGCGGCACGCAATGGCGCGCTGCGCGGCAGACAACCTGATCAAGGCGCTGGCCGGTACGTTGCGCGAGAACCTGGTCAATCCACAGGTGCTGGAGCACGCGCGCACCTTGTGAGTCGCGTGCCGGGATTGCGCTATGATCCTCGCACCCTGGCTCCGGTCCCTCGCGCCGACGGCCCGTTCTGAAGCGCATCGTGACTGATTTCCCATCCTCTTCCTCGCGCCCTGCGACCATCACCGACGTGGCCCGCGAAGCGGGAACCGGCAAGACCAGCGTGTCCCGCTATCTGAACGGCGAGATGCAGGTCCTTTCCGAAGATTTGCGACAGCGCATCGAAGCCGCCATCCAGCGGTTGAACTACCGGCCCAACCAAATGGCCCGTGGCCTCAAGCGGGGCCGCAATCGCCTGCTCGGCATGCTGGTGGCCGATCTGACCAATCCTTACACGATCGAAGTCCTGCAAGGCGTTGAAGCCGCCTGCCACGCGCTGGGCTACATGCCGCTCATCTGCCACGCCGCAAACGAGATCGAGATGGAGCGCCGGTTCGTCCAGTTGCTGACGACGTATCGGGTCGAAGGCTTGATCGTCAACGCGCTCGGCGCGGAAGAGGCCGTGTTGCGTCCGCTGCGGGGCGGCGGCATTCCCGCTGTGCTGGTGGATCGCACGGTAGAAGGGTTCGACGCCGACCTCGTGGGGCTCGATAACCGCGACGCCGTCCGGCTGGGCGTGCAACATCTGCTGGATCACGGTTTCGATGCCATCCAGTTCATCGTGCAGCCGTTTGAGCAGGTCAGTTCCCGGCGTGAACGCGAACTTGCCTTTCGAGAGGCGATGGCAGCGCGAGGGCGGCCAGCGGAGCCGACCGTGGTGCTCGACCCGAACGATCCGGCCTCAACTGAGCGTGCGCTGGCCGAGATCGATGCACGCATCGATGCGGTGTATCAGCGAGGCGGAAAACGACTCGCGCTGTTTGTTGCCAACGCGCCGGTCGCGCTCGTCGTTGCGCGACATCTGCGCACGCAGTTTGGCCCAGCCTGGCAGGAGCGGGCGGCGCTGCTGTCGATCGATGATCCAGAATGGGCCGAGTTGATCGGCACCACCACGATCCGGCAACCAACGTATGACATCGGCTACAAGGCGGTCGAATTCGTGCATGAACGCATCGAAGGCGTGAGTGGGGCTGCCCGTGTCGTGTTGCTGCCCGGCACGCTGGTCGAACGTGCTTCGACGGTGCATTCGACGCAGGCCGCGTCATGACGTTGCGCCTGTATCTCGCGGGGCCGGACGTTTTTCGTCCGGAGCCCATTGCGCACGGCGAGGCGCTCAAGGCGTTGTGCGCCGAGTTTGGCTTTAGCGGCCTGTACCCGCTGGATAACACGATCGCTCCCCAGGCAGATGGGCCTGCTACCGCCGCTGAAATCTACCGGCAGAACATCGCGCTGATCGATCTGGCGGATGCCGTGATCGCCAACGTGGCGGATTTTCGCGGGCACGAGCCCGACTCCGGTACGTGCTTCGAAATCGGCTACGCCATCGCCCGCGGCAAGGAGGTGTGGTGCTACAACGTGCCCGCCGTGCCGCTCGTCGGGCAGGTGCAGAACGCCAATGGCAATGATGCCGACGGCTGGGTCGTGGAAGATTTCGGCCTGTCGCGCAACCTCATGATCGCTTGCAGTTGTCACCTCGTCGTGGGTGATGCGCGCGCGTGCCTCGAGCGCATGCGCGTGCACTACGCATAGTCGCGCGCTGGATATGCGTATGCGGATTGCTTCCTTCAAGGCGGTCGGGGCCATCCGTATAGTGCCTGCACCGGATGACGTCTCCGACGCGAGGCAAGCGCATGAAGCTCGACGATCTGCATCAACTCCCCGACCTTACGCAGCTGCTGGCTGATCTGGCGGCCACCGCTGCGCAACGCGACCAGCAAGGCGGCCATGCCGCGCACGAAAAAGCTGCGATTTCGCGCGCGGGTTTGCTGCCGCTGGTCATCCCTACGCAGTACGGCGGAGCGGGCGTCAGTTGGGAGGATGCCTTTGCCACGGTGCGTGCCATTGCGGCAGTCGACAGCTCGCTTGGGCACTTGCTTGCTTTCCAGTATCTGCAAACTGCGACCGTCTATCTGTACGGCTCCGACGCGCAGCGGGAACGCTTCCTGCGGCCGACCGTAGAACTGGGCTGGTGGTGGGGCAACGCCGTCAATCCGCTCGACCATCGCCTGCGTGCACAGCGTTCGGGCAGCGGCTGGCTGCTCGATGGCGAAAAGGGGTTCTGTTCCGGCGCGCTCGGCTCCGACGTGATGGTCGTATCTGCCCACGACGCGGCCAGTGGCAACCCCGTCGTTGCGGTGGTGCCGACAGCGCGCTATGGCATTACGGTGCGCGACGACTGGCATCCGATCGGGCAGCGCCAGACCGACAGCGCATCCGTGCAATTCCGGCACGTGCAGGTCAGCGAAGATGAAGTGCTGGTCCGCCCCGAGGTCGTCCTCACGCCATATCAAACGTTGCGTTCCTGTATCGCGCAGAACGTATTGGTGAATCTCTACACCGGCATTGCCGCAGGCGCGCTGGACGAGGCACGCAAGCACACGCTGCAATCGTCGCGGCCATGGATCACCTCGGGTGTGGAGCGCGCGGCGGACGATCCTTACCAAATTCACCGCTTTGGCGAGATGCGCGTGCAATTGCTGGCTGCAGAAGCGCTGGCCGATCGCGCCATCCAACGGTTGGATCGCGCGTGGCGTAAAGGCGTTGCGCTTTCGCCCCAAGAGCGTGCCGAGGTGTCTCTCGCCACGGCCGAAGCCAAGGTGGTGGCGCATCGTGCCGCGTTGTTCATCGCCCAGGAGTTGTTCGAGGCGACAGGCGCACGTTCAGCCAAGGCGGCGCTGGCGCTCGACCGTTTTTGGCGCAACGCGCGCACGCACACGCTGCACGACCCGCTCGACTACAAGCTGCGCGCCATCGGCCGTTACGCGCTGGAAGGCGTCCTGCCTGACGCCACCATCTATGGCTGAGCGCTTATCGATCTGCGCATTCCTTCGTTGGCACACGGCCGGGGCGGGCGGTGTAATGTGAAATTCGTCTATTGCCGCGCCCTTACATCATGTCCGACGCCGTTGTTGCCGCCGTTTTTCCCACGGATGCTCCTGCCGTTCACACGGCTCGATTCCACATTCGCCGCCTGCCCGACGCTCCGCTGGGCGCAGAGATTCTTGGCCTGGGCGATGCCGCCGATCTGTCTGATGCCGACATTGCCGCCATCCGCCAAGCCTGGCTGGCGCACGATGGCCTGCTGGTCTTCCGCGACGTGCAATTCACGCCGCATGCGCAGGTGACGTTCAGCCGCCGTTTCGGACCGCAGCAGGTGCATGTGCTGAACCAGTTCCATCTGGCCGGGTATCCGGAAATCCTGGTCGTCTCCAACGTGGTCGAGAACGGCAAGCCGATCGGCTTGGGCGATGCGGGGCGCGATTGGCATTCCGACCTTTCGTACAAGCCGCTGCCGAGCCTCGGTTCGATGCTGCTCACGCGCGAGTTGCCGGAAGAGGGCGGCGATACGCTGTTCGCCAACATGGTGCGCGCCTACGAAACGCTGCCGGCCAATCTCAAGCGCATCATCGAAGGCCGCCGTGCCGTGCATTCGTATGTGTACCGCTATGAGCGATTGCGTGCGCTGTCGACCTGGCGTCCGCCGCTCACGCAAGCGCAGCGCGACGCCGTGCCGCCGGTCGATCACCCCGTTGTGCGCACGCATCCGGAAACCGGCAAGCGTGCACTCTTCGTCAACGAGGGCTTCACCTCGCACATCATCGGCTTGCCGGAAGACGAGAGCACCAGCGTGCTGGAGCAGCTCTTCGCCCACAGCATCCGCGCCGACAACGTCTACACGCACCGCTGGTGCCCCGGCGACATGCTGTTCTGGGATAACCGCTCCACCATCCACTTTGCGCCCGGCTGCCCAGACAAGTATCGGCGCACGCTGCATCGCACGACCATCGAAGGGGACGTGCCGGTTTAGGCGCTGTTCGTCTACAGCCCGGACTCGGCCAGACGGGCATCAATACTTGGCAGTGTCAACGTCTGCGCAAACAGGCGCGTGAGCGATTGGCTCGCATATTGGGGCAGCTCTTCGGCCGCGGTCCAGCGGTATGCGTCCATCTCGGGGATGAGCCGGCCGGTGCGGTAGCTGTGGAACATCGACGTGCACGTCAGCGTGTCAAGCGCAACTTCCGCCCGGCGCAGGCGCGTTGCGAATAGGTGCAGCTCCTTGTCACGGCGATAGGGAAAACGGCCGAGTTCGATCAGTGCGTGGCCGTCGAGCACAAGACCGGTTTCCTCGCGCGTCTCGCGCAGGGCGGTGTCGCGGTGGTTCTCGCCCGGGTCGGGCGCGCCTTTGGGGATGTCCCAGTGGCGCGTTTCAGTGGCGTGGGCGAGGAGCACCTCGCCATCTTCGTTGAGCAGCACGAGGCCGCAGGATAGGGCGATCGGCATGCTATTTCGTTCCGCCGCGTTGTGTGATGCGTGCAGTCAGCAACTGGTGCTCACGGCTGAACAGCCGGCGATAGGCCAGCAGCACGGCCGCAACCGTCCCCAGCCCAGAAGCTGCCGCCAGCAGGAACATGATGACGATCTGGTAGCGCACGGCCTCCAGTGGAGACTGCCCGGCCAGCACCTGGCCCGTCATCATGCCGGGCAGGCTCACCACGCCCACCACGGTCATCTGGTTGATGATCGGTGTCATGCCGGCGCGCACGGCCGTTCGTGCTGCATTGCGCGCCGCTTCCCAGCGCGTGCCGCCGAGCGCAAGAATCGTCTCCACTTGGTCGCGCGTGGCAGTCAGCTCGCCGGTCATGCGCTCGAGCGCCAGGCCTACGCCGGTGAGCGTGTTGCCAAGAATCATCCCCATGATCGGGATGGCGTATTGCGGCTGATACCACGGATGCGCATGCAGTACGACCACCAGCCCGATCGCTCCGATCAGCCATGTGCTGCCGAAGACCGACAACGTGCCGTCCAACCGCAGTCCGGCATAGCCGCGTGCGCCTCGACTGCCAGTCGCGTGCCCTGCAATGAGCGTCATGACGGTCACGATGCCCAGCACCACCGCCCATTGCGCGTGGGCGAATACCCATTCGAGCACGAACCCCACCGCCAGCAATTGCACCACGGTGCGCACGGCCGCCCACGCCAGGCGTCGCTCGAGCCCAAGCCCCAGGCCGATGGACAGCGCACCGTTCACGAGGATCAGCGCAGCCGCAATGCCGACCTGCCAGGCGGAAAGGGGGAGGTCCTGGCCGTTCATTGCTCGGGCCCCGTGTCGAGTTGCCCGGCAACCATCTTCCAATGCTGCCGGCCGATGCGCTCTGCTTGCGCCGAATCGTGTGTCACCCACATCCACGCATGCCGCTCGGGTGCCTGCGCAAACCAATGCTGCAACAGCGCCTCGACCGCATGCGCAGAGGCGGGGTCAAGGGCCGCCGTAGGCTCGTCGAGCAGGAGGACGGTCGGCCGTGTCTGTAGTGTGCGAACCAGCGCCGCGATCTGTGCTTCACCGCCGGAAAGATCGGCGGCGTTCTTGTCGAGAAAGCTGGCGTCGCGCTCGGCACCCACAAGCAAGGCGATAGCGGCGTCCCGATCGAAGCCGGTGCTTTGGCGCCGCACGTGCAGCTGATAGGGCAGGCGCAGGTTGTCTTCCACCGTACCGGGCAGCAGCGCTGGGCGCTGGCGCACGTACGCCACGCGACAGCGATAGGCCGGAACCGCGCGCGGACCGATCCCTTGGCCATGCCATGTCACTTGCCCATCATCGAGCGGATCGAGCAGCGCCAGCGCGCGCAGCAGCACGCTCTTGCCCGCGCCGGATGGCCCGGTCAGCGCAATGCGGTCGCCTGCCTGCACAGCAAGCGTGGCAGATTGCAGCAGCGTGACACCGGTGCGTGCATCGCGGCGTTGGAGGTGGGTGGCGGCCAGCATGGTGGGGCGAGTGTGTTGCGTACGGTATGGCATCAATGCGTTGCATTTATGCATTATGCATATGAGCGGGGGGAGTGGTCCTCCACCGTAATCGTCAGTACGCCTGCGCAGGCGCAGTGCCGTCGCCTCGTGGTTACGCCATCCACGCGTCATGCGGAATGGTCCCTAGCCCAAACGGAGCAGTGCCAATGCCTTGGCCAGTGGCCGATGTCGGACGAATCCGACATGCCATTCAGCGACGGGCGGGTCGCCATTTGCGCATCCCGGGCATAGCATCGAAGCGTCACCAGAAGAAGCGATGGAGGGCGCCATGGAGACCGACAAAGTGCAAGTTGCCCACCCATGGTGGCAGCCGGGAGTCTTTGCATCTGCGCTGGCGATTTTTTTGTGGATCTGCGCGGAGCTGCCTCCCGATATGCTTGGCACCATCTTCCATGCGGGTACGTCGCCCGATTCTCTTCGGCATGTTGGTGACACCCTGTTCGTGATTGGCTGGACCGCCAGCGGCGCGCTGATGTGGGGTGGCCGACGGCGTGTCGCGCATGACGCTGACGTGACAGCGCAGCCGGCTGAGGCGGAAGTTGGCGCCACTGGTCAACCGCACGGGCTTGCTGGTTTGCGCCAGAGCATGGCCCGGCGGTGGGAGCGCGTGCGTCATCCGATTCCGCTGCACTGATATTGCGCTGCCGCAAATGAGAAAGGCCGGATTGCCCGGCCTTTTCTTGCGGGCGCAGCATTCAGGAGGTGCTGCCTGGGATGATCTCCTCCGCATCGGCGTTGGGCGCCGAGGTTGGCGCGCCGACGTGCTCGGCTTGTGCCTCCTGCCATTTCTTGTAGCCCCACCAGGCCGCTCCGGCCACGATCCCCACCTTGCCGAGCTTGCGCGTGATCCGGCCGATGACGGTGCGGCGCAATCCTGCATACGCGAGCGACAGTACAGTGCCCACCAGCGGATACTCACGCGCAATGCCCAGCGTCCGCATCAGGCTGTTCGGCCGGGCCAGCGGGCGGAACAGGCTTGGCAGCAACGCTCCGAGGCCGCCCAGGCTGAAGATACGGCTACTGGCGCGATGGACATCGTTGCGGGCTTGAGCGTAGTCGTAGCGCTCCAGCGCGGCGCGCGTGAGCAGCAATTCCTTGCGCACGCTCAAGGGCAGGCGTGTTTCGGCGCCGCGGCGTGACGGCCGCACATGGTGCCGCGCGCTCGATGCGGGTTCGTTCACGGATGTGCCCGGTGACGGCGCGTGTTCGGTCGGATCAGTCATCGGCGCAGGATCTCCCGGTCTTTGTCTAGTTCGGCCAGCGTGGCCTCGAACAGCGGCGGTGCGTCGCGCAGCAGCGAACGCACCTTCCACAGGCACGCTGCAGCGCCCAGCGCATACAGCGCCGCCATCACGGCCAGGGACTGCCAGCGATACGTATCCCAGCACAGGATGACCACCAGCGCCGTCAGCGTCATGATGGACAGGGCGATCAGGCTCACGGCCAACATGCCCAGGAAGGCGGTGCCGAGCAGCCGTTCTTTTTCTTCAGCCAGTTCGACGCTCGCCAGCTCGAGCCGCGTCTGCAGCATCGAGACGACCGTGCCGGTCAGTTTCTTCAAGGAAGCGAACAGCTTGGGGCTGGTGTCGTCGGTCATGAGGAGTGGAAAGGGTGCGAGGCGGATGGCGCCAGTGCCAACACAGCACGCGCCATGCCCGGAATGGAACCGCAAAAATGCAACTGGCCGATGGCGCGATCCATAGGGCGCGCGCCATCGGCCAGGAAGGGTGCCGCGGGTTACTTGCGGTTGAGCAGCAGGCCGATCAGCAGGCCCACGCCGGCCGCCACGCCCACGGCTTGCCACGGGTGGTCGTGGACGTAGTCGTCGGTGGCGCGTGCGGCAGCCTTGCTCTTGTGGACGACCGCGTCTTGCAGGTCCTGCGCCTTTTCCTTGGCTTGGCGGAGCATGCCCATGCCGCGCTCGCGCAACTCGGCGGCCTTTTCGCCGCTGGTGGACGCAGCTTGTTTGAGCAGGGTTTCAGCGTCGGACAGTACAGTCTTCACGTCGGTCATCAGTTTCTCCTTATTGACGGAATCGGCCAGGTTGGGGGAAGTGTTCGTCATGGTCGGGTCCTCGGTGACGGGGGGTAGTTCAATCGTCAATATGTCGACGCGCTTATTCGCTAGCATATGTGTGGGCGCCGCGAAACTTCAAGCGCTCGCGTTGCGCGCACTGCGATGGATCAAGGCTTCGGTCATTGTCCGGCAATGTGCGTACGCCTTCCACCCTGTTGTCAGCAAATGCCGCGCCTAATGACGAAAAGTGATGTTGTTGTGAATTTATAGTCGTTTTGGTTGGATGGCAATCTGGCTATAGTGGTTCCCAATCTGTGCATGGAGGACACGATGTCTCTACGTTTGGGCGATATCGCCCCTGATTTCGAGCAGGATTCCAGTGAAGGCCGCATCAAGTTTCATGAGTGGCTGGGCAATAGCTGGGGCGTGCTTTTTTCGCACCCGGCCGATTACACGCCGGTCTGCACCACCGAACTGGGCCTGACCGCCAAGCTGAAGGACGAATTTGCCAAGCGCAATGTCAAGGCGATTGCGCTGTCGGTCGACTCGGTTGAGTCGCACAAGGGCTGGATCAACGATATCAACGAGACGCAGAACACCAGCGTCAACTTCCCGATCATTGCCGACCCCGATCGCAAGGTCTCGCAGCTGTACGACATGATTCATCCGAATGCGAGCGAGACGTTCACCGTGCGTTCGTTGTTCGTGATCGATCCGAACAAGAAGATTCGCCTGACGATTACGTATCCGGCATCGACGGGGCGTAATTTCAATGAAGTCCTGCGCGTGATCGACTCGCTGCAGTTGACCGAGTACCACAGCGTGGCCACGCCGGGTAACTGGCAGGACGGCGATGACGTGGTCATCGTGCCCTCGCTGAAGGATGAGGAAGTCATCAAGCAGAAATTTCCGAAGGGCTACAAGGCGTTGCGTCCGTATCTGCGCCTGACGCCGCAGCCCAATAAGTAACCGTCTCCTTGGTAGTGTGATTGCCGCCCGGCCTTGTGCCGGGCGTTTTTTGCGTTGGAGCCGGCTCAGAATCCTAGGCAAAACAAAAACCGGCCAGCCCTTTCGGGTCTGGCCGGTTTGTCTTTTGTGAAGACGGTTCCGTGTGCGATCAGATCGCCCAGCCGCCTACGTAGAACGCTACCAGCGCAGCCGCAATCGCCACGGTGCCGATGTTCAGCTTGCGCCATTCGCCGGCCACCAGGCGGCCAATCACCAGCGTGCTGAAACCGAGCATGATGCCGGTGACGATGTTGCAGGTCAGCACGATGAACACGGCGCAGACCAGGCCCGACAGTGCGTCAACCATGTCGTCCATGTGCAGCTTGCTCACGCTGGAGAGCATCAGCAGGCCGACATACATCAGCGCTGGGGCCGTTGCGTACGACGGCACCAGGCCGGCCAGCGGCGAAAAGAACATCACCGCCAGGAACATCACGCCGACCACCACAGCCGTCAGGCCAGTCTTGCCGCCCGCTGCTACGCCGACCGTCGACTCGATGTAAGCCGCCGCCGGAGCCCCGCCGAAGAACGCCGAGAAGATCGAGCTGATCGAATCGGCCGTGAGGGCGCGGCCACCGTTGATGATATGGCCCTTGTCGTTGAGCAGTCCGGCCTGGCCGGCAACCGCGCGGATCGTGCCGGTGGCATCGAACACGGCGGTCATCACCAGTGCCAGCACGCTGGGCAGCACGGCGGCCGTAAGTGCGCCGCGAATATCCATTGTGCCGATCAGCGAGGCATGCCCTGCAGCGGCGAGCGAGGGCACGGCGAACACGCCGGTGAACTTCACGGCCGGGTCAAAGATCAGTCCCAGGACCGAGATGGCAATGATCACGATCAGGATGCCGCCCGGCACGCGACGACGCTCCATGCCGAAGATGGCGGCCAGCCCCAGCACCGACATCATCACCGGGAAGGCAGTGACGTGGCCCAGTGCAACGGGCAGGCCCGCACCGGCGTTCTTGACGACCAGCCCCACGTCGTTGGACGCGATGAGCAGCAGGAACAGCCCGATGCCGATGCCCGTGCCGTGCGCCACGCCCGAAGGCAGATTGCGCAGGATCCAGGACCGCACGCCCGTGGCCGAGATGGCGGTGAAGACCACACCCATCAGGAACACGGCGCCGAGTGCGATCTCTGGCGTGAGCTTTTGCCCGAGCACCAGGCCAAAGGCCATGAACGCGGTCAGCGAAATCGCGCAGCCGATGGCGATCGGCAGCTTGGCCCACAAGCCCATGAGCAGCGAGCCGAAGGCGGTGGTCAGACACACCGCGACGAACACAGCGCTGGTATCAAAGCCGGCCTTGCCCAGCATGCCCGGCACGACAAACACGGCGTAGACCATTGCCATGAAGGTGGTGATGCCAGCCACGACCTCGCGCTTTTGCGTGCTGCCGCGTGCAGAAATCTGGAAATAGCGATCAATGGCACGCGCGTCGGCGATGCCAGCGGCGCCAAGTTCCGTCGACGACGGAATGGACTGTTCAGCCATGGTGGGTTTGTCTCCTGGCAGGACTCCGCGCCGGCCGATCTGGGTCGTCCGCGTAAGGTGCCCTGTTCTGGTTTTGATATCGGTACGGGTGCCTGCGTACGCGCGCCGGCATTCTCCAGACCGTTGTCTCGCGATTGGTTTTGTCGCGTGGCGCTGCAATCTGCGTGTGGATCGCGCGCTCGTTCTATCGGTGTGAGGGGCGTGCGGCCCAACAATCCGCCGACACTTGGACCGAAGCATAGACGCGCGCTACCGCCGATTCATGCGGCGTGGCGTATCCCGGTCATTTGCAAATTGGTATATCGCGAGGGAAGGAGAACAGCGGTGCCCAGGACGGGCGAGAGATGCGGCAAGGCGTGTGGCGAGTTGTGCACGAGTGTGCTGCAACTCGCCGAAAAAGCAAAGCGCAATCAGAAGAAAGCCTGAATGCCGGTCTGTGCGCGGCCGAGGATCAGCGCGTGGATATCGTGCGTGCCTTCGTACGTGTTCACCACTTCCAGGTTCACCACGTGGCGGATCACGCCAAACTCATCCGAGATGCCGTTGCCGCCCAGCATGTCGCGTGCCACACGGGCGATGTCGAGCGACTTGCCGCATGAGTTGCGCTTCATGATCGAGGTGATTTCGACCGCGGCCGTGCCTTCGTCCTTCATGCGGCCCAGGCGCAGGCAACCTTGCAGGCCAAGCGTGATTTCGGTCTGCATGTCGGCCAGTTTTTTCTGCACGAGTTGGTTGGCGGCGAGTGGGCGGCCGAACTGCTTGCGATCCAGTACGTACTGGCGTGCGATGTGCCAGCAGGCTTCTGCTGCGCCCAGTGCGCCCCACGCGATGCCGTAGCGTGCCGAGTTCAGGCACGTGAACGGACCCTTCAGGCCGCGCACGCCCGGCATCAAGTTCTCTTCCGGCACGAACACTTCGTCCAGCACGATTTCACCGGTGATCGACGTACGCAGGCCAACCTTGCCGTGGATGGCAGGCGCCGTCAGACCCTTCCATCCTTTCTCCAGGATGAAGCCGCGGATTTCGTCCTCGCCGTTGTCGTTCGGCAGCTTGGCCCACACGACAAACACATCGGCGATGGGCGAGTTGGTGATCCACATCTTGGCGCCCGACAGCGAGTAGCCGCCGTCGACCTTCCTGGCGCGCGTGATCATCGAGGCCGGGTCGGAACCGTGGTTCGGCTCGGTCAGGCCAAAGCAGCCGATCCACTCGCCGGTCGCGAGCTTCGGCAGGTACTTCTGCTTTTGCGCCTCGCTGCCGAATTCGTAGATCGGCACCATCACGAGCGACGACTGCACGCTCATCATAGAGCGATAGCCCGAATCCACCCGTTCGACTTCACGCGCGATCAGGCCGTAGCTGACGTAGTTCAGGCCCGGGCCGCCGTACTGCTCGGGAATTGTCGGACCCAGCAGGCCCAGCTCGCCCATCTCACGAAAGATCGATGCGTCGGTCTTCTCATGCCGGAACGACTCCAGTACGCGCGGCATCAGCTTGTCCTGGCAGTACGACGCGGCGGCGTCGCGCACCATGCGCTCGTCGTCGGTCAGTTGTTGGTCGAGCAGCAGGGGGTCGGCCCAATTGAAGGCGTTGCGAGCGGTCACGGCAGTCGTCTCCGAGTCGTTGTTGTTCCGATATGCGGAACACAGTTTCGAAATTTAGGGCTATCATAGCGCAACCGCCGACGATTTCCAGGGCTTTTTTGCCATGAGCACGACCCGTCTCCCCGATCCCGAATTTGACACCGCGCCCGCCGAGTCGAGCGACCCGAATTTCGTCACGGCGCTCGCGCGCGGGCTGGAACTGCTGCGCGCATTCCGCCCTGGCGACACGTTGCTCGGCAACCAGGAATTCGTCCGGCGCACGGGCTTTCCCAAGGCCACGGTCAGCCGGCTGGCGGGCACGCTGGTATCGCTTGGCTACCTGCGTTACGACGATGCGCTGGGCAAATATGGGCTGGATGCTGGCGTGCTCGCGCTAGGGTTTGCTTACCTTGCATCAAGCGACGTGATCCAGCTCGCTCGGCCGCATATGAGCGCATTTGCGCAGCGCTATGGGGTATCGATCTCGCTGGGCAAGCGCGATCGGCTGGACATGGTGTATCTGGAGACGATCCGCCACGACAGCCCGTCGATGAGCGGGTCGTCCGGGCTGGGCGTGGGCTCGCGGCTGTCGCTGCTGTCGAGTTCGATGGGTCGGGCGTATCTGGCTTCGTTGCCGGCAGCGCGGCGTGAGCGCCTGTACGAAGCATTGCGCACGCAGCAGCCCGCGCAATGGGCGGCAGAAGGTGCCGCCGCAGACGATGCAGTGAAAGCCGGCGTACGCAATGGTTACGCCGTATCGCTGCGCGACTGGCATCCCGCCATCCACGCATGCGCAGTCGCGTTCTTCGCGCCAAGCCAGCGCGAGCCGTATGTCGTGAGTTGTAGTGCGCCATACACGGCCGCCGATGCAGAGCGCATCCGCGACGAACTGGCCCCCGCGCTGCGAGAGTTCGCGGCAAGGCTCGGCCAAGTCGCCGAGCCCGCCTGAGTCGGGTAGATCAAAGATCAGTCCGCAACTTCCAAAGCTCCGGAAACAACACCACATCCAGCATCTTCCGCAGGTAACCGACGCCCTCGGTGCCGCCCGTGCCACGCTTGAAGCCAATCACGCGCTCGACCGTGGTCACATGCCGGAAGCGCCATTGCCGGAACGCATCTTCCAGATCGACGAACTTCTCAGCCAGCTCGTACAGCTCCCAGTGGTGCGTCGGGTCTCGATAGACCTCCAGCCACGCCGCTTCCACCGAGGCGTTGTAAGTCACGGGACGCGACCAGTCACGCTCGATGCAATCTGCGTCGAATGCAAAGCCGTGACGCGCCATGTAACGCACCGCCTCGTCGTACAGCGACGGCGTTTCCAACGCAGCCTTGACCTGTTCGTAATGCTCGGTGCGATGCGCGTGCGGCTTGAGCATCGCCGCGTTCTTGTTGCCGAGGATGAACTCGATCTCGCGGTACTGATACGACTGAAAGCCTGACGATTGCCCGAGGTGCGGACGCATGGCCGAGTACTCCGGCGGCGTCATCGTGGCGAGCACGTTCCACGCCTGCACCAGCTGATCCATGATGCGCGACACGCGCGCCAGCATCTTGAACGCAGGCGGCAGGTTGTCATTGCGCACGCAATCCCGCGCGGCGCGCAACTCGTGCAGCATCAGCTTCATCCACAGCTCGGTGGTCTGATGCTGAACGATGAAGAGCATCTCGTTGTGATCCGGCGAGCGCGGGTGCTGCGCGTTCAGGATCTGGTCGAGCGCGAGGTAGTCGCCATAGCTCATCGACTTTGAGAAATCGAGCTGTGCGTCGTGCCAGCCCTCGCCCTGGGCGGCATGCATGGGGCAGCCCGATGCTGCGGGTTGATTGGGGTTCGACATCTCAGGTCACCAGCGTACGTTCGTTGAATTGGGCCGATTGCCATGCGCCGGTTTCCAGTACATCGCGCAGAATTTCCACGGCATCCCACACATCGGCATAGCTCGTGTAGAGCGGCGTGAAACCGAAGCGCATGATGCGCGGCTCGCGGTAGTCGCCGATCACGCCGCGCGCGATCAGTGCCTGCACCACGGCATAGCCGTTGGGGTGTTCGTAGCTGACATGGCTGCCGCGAATGGCGTGGTTACGCGGCGTGACGAGGGTGAGCGGAAAGCCTGCGCAGCGCGTTTCCACCAGCGTGATGAAGAGGTCGGTGAGCGCCAGCGACTTGGCGCGCAGGGCGGCCATCGACGTCTGCGCGAAGATGTCGAGCCCGCATTCCACCATCGCCATCGACGTGATCGGTTGTGTGCCGCACAGGAAGCGCCCGATGCCGGCATCGGCGTCGTAGCGCGACTCCATCGCGAACGGCCGCGCGTGGCCCCACCAGCCCGATAGCGGCTGCCAGAAGCGCTCGCGCAACGCCGGTGCCACCCACACGAAGGCTGGCGAGCCGGGGCCGCCGTTGAGGTATTTGTAGGTACAGCCGATGGCGTAATCCGCGCCGCCTGCGTGCAGGTCAACGGGCACAGCGCCCGCCGAATGCGCCAGATCCCAGATGGCCAGCGCGCCGTGCTTGTGCGCCAGCGCCGAGACGGCCGCCATGTCGTACATGTGGCCGCTCTTGTAGTTCACATGCGTCAGCATGGTGACGGCGACGTCGTCGCCCAGCGCGCCTTCCAGTTCTTCCGGCGAGTCGATCAGGCGCAGTTTGTAGCCGTCGCGCAGCAGGTCGGCCAGTCCTTCAGCGATGTACAGGTCGGTCGGAAAATTGTGCGTTTCCGACACGATGATCTTGCGGGCGGGCGCGTCTTCGCGCTGCACGCGAATCGCGGCGGCCAGCACCTTGAACAGGTTGATCGATGTGGTGTCGGTGACGACGACTTCATCTTCACGCGCACCAATCAGCGGCGCCAGCTTGTTGCCCAGGCGGCGCGGCAGTTCAAACCAGCCTGCCTGGTTCCAACTGCGGATGAGGCCGTCGCCCCATTCGTTGGCGACGACTTCCTGCGCGCGGGCACGCGCAGTTTTCGGGCGGGCGCCCAGCGAGTTGCCGTCGAGATAAATCACGCCGTCGGGCAGCGCAAAGGCGTCGCGCAGCGTGGCGATCGGATCGGCCGCGTCGCGTTCGAGGCAGGAGTTGCGGGTGATGGTCATGTGATTACGGGAGCGAAAAAGCGGTTTGTGTTCTGTCGTTGTATCGATCAGGGCAGGCTGCGCAGCACGGCGCGAACCGGGCTGGCATCGAGGGTGGCGAACTTGAGTGGCAGGGCGATCAGTTCGTAGTCACCGGCGGGCACGTCGTCGAGCAGCAGCCCTTCGAGGATCGCGAGGCCGTGTTTGCCGACGGCGTGGTGCGCGTCCATGGTCTTGGAGGTCTGCGGATCGAGCGAGGCGGTGTCGACGCCGATGAGCTTGACACCGTGCGTGGCCAGCAGCGCGATGGTCTCGGGCGCAACGGCGGCAAAGTCTTTGTCCCACGCGGTCTGCGGCATATGCGCGTACGTGCGCAGCAGCACGCGCGGCGGTGCGTTGGTCAATGCGTCGCGCACGTGTTCCGGCTCGACGCGCGCTACACCTACGCAGTGGATAACGCGGCACAGGCCCAGGTAGGCGTCCAGCGGCACCTGGCCGATGGCAGCGCCGTCCGCGCGGTAGTGGAGCGGCGCATCGGCATGGGCACCCGTGTGCGGCGAGAGCGTAATGCGTCCGACATTGACCGGGCAGTCACCTTCGAGCTTCCACGCAATTTCCTGCGAAAACGGCGTGTCGCCGGGCCACGTGGGCGTGGTGGGCGAAAGGGCGGGGGTGATGTCCCACAAAGTGCGTTCCAAGGCGGCTCCAGGGCAAGAAAATCGGTGAATCCGTGTCGAAATGATAGGGAAATCCGCGCGCAATGGGTTTGCATAATCGTGCGTGTGAGTTCGATGGATTCGCATAAAATGCAACGTACACAGGAAATCACGCAAAGAACAACGACAGATGCAACTCGATACCACCGATCTGCGCATTCTCCAGGTCTTGCAGGAAGACGGCCGCATCAGCAACCAGGACCTGGCCGAACGCGTCGCGCTGTCGCCGTCGGCCTGCCTGCGGCGTGTGCGGATGCTGGAAGAGGGCGGCGCCATCACGGGTTACCGGGCGCAATTGGGCCGGGCGGCACTCGGGCTGGAACTGGAAGCCATCGTGCAGGTGTCGATGCGCCAGGACGTGACGGGCTGGCACGAGACCTTCATGGCTGCCGTGCAGAGTTGGCCCGAGATCGTGGCCGCCTACATCATCACCGGGGATTGCAACTACATCCTGCGCGTGCAGGCGCCCAACCTGCAGCACTACTCCGAGTTCATCATCGAGCGGCTGTACAAGACGCCCGGCGTGATGGACATCCGCTCGAATATCGTCCTGCGCACCATCAAGGACCGCGACGGCGGTCTGGCGCTGTTGATGGAAGCGCGGGGCGTGCGCCCGCTCGAGGGCAAGGCGACGGGCAAGGGCGGGAGAGCAAAGTAGCAAGTGGCGCCGGACTTTCTGACGAGAATCAATCCCCTACTGAAAGCATGCGCGGATAGTGGCCCTGTGTTGTCGACCGGAGCGGGCCATGGCCAAGAAGTTTCCGCTGCATCCTGTGCACCCCGAGCGCATCTGCTGGGGCTGCGACAAGTATTGCTCCACCGACGCCCTGGGCTGCGGCAACGGCTCGGGCCGCACGCAGCACCCCGCCGAGCTGCTCGGCGACGACTGGTATGAATTCGGGGATTGGGGCATCGACGCGGACGCGCCGCAGAAACCAGGCACGCCCGCGTGAATGGCTGGCAGGTCAGTCGCCGATGCGCGTGAGCGACGAGAACGCGCCTCGATGGAACACCAGTGGTGCGCCATTCGCGTCGATCACGCCGCAGCGCTCGACTTCACCGACGAAGATGACGTGGTCACCCTCGTCATATCGGCTGCGGTTATGGCACTCGAACCAGGCCAGGGATTGTCCGAGGATCGGCAGGCCGGTGGGGCTCAGGCGGTAGTCGATGTTGGCAAAGCGGTCGCCCTTGAGCGTGGCGAAGCGCTTGCACAGGGCCAGTTGATCGGCTGCGAGAACATTGATGACGTAGTGCGAGCCGGCGTGGAACAGCGGAAATGAATTCGCCTGCACGCCCAGGCTCCACAGCACCAGCGGCGGGTCCAGCGACACCGAATTGAACGAGCTGGCCGTCACCCCGACGAACGCCGGCGTACCTGGCCGGCCTTCCGAGCGCGTGGTGACCACCGTCACGCCAGTGGCAAACTGGGACAGGGCATGCCGGAAATGCGCGGCATCGAAATCGGGCGGGGTGGCGCGGCCATGTGGGCGTCGATGCGCCGACGCCTCGCGCGCGGAAGATTCCCTGTCGCGCGCATCCATGGGAATGGCTCCGTTTTGGTCCATGAAAACTACCGAAAGTAATGCTCAATTGTAACGGACGCCCGATAGGCCGCGCCCGGGTAGGGCTTTGCGTGATTCTGCGGCCACATGGTGGTGCCTGTGTCAGGATTGAAGCCTTCGGCCGACCAATGGCAGCCCAATCAATTGCAGGAGAATCCGAATGACTGAACAACGCGCCCTTGAAACCGCCGTCCTGGGTGGAGGCTGCTTCTGGTGCCTTGAAGCGGTGTTCCAGCAGGTGCAAGGCGTGCACAGCGTGGTGTCCGGCTATGCCGGCGGCCATGTCGATCGCCCGAGTTACCGTGCCGTTTGCAATGGCAACACTGGTCATGCCGAAGTGGTGGCCGTGAAGTTCGACCCGGCTGTGATCCCATATCGCGAGATTCTCGACATCTTCTTCGCCATTCACGACCCGACCACAGTTGATCGCCAGGGCAACGACGTTGGCCCGCAATACCGCTCGGCCATCTTTGCGCAGACGCCCGAGCAGTTGGCGACAGCACGTACAGCCGTTGCCGAGCTGGGTGCCGGCGACATCTTTGACGCACCCATCGTGACGGAACTGGTGGATGCCGCTGACGGCAAGGTGACCTTCTGGCGCGCCGAGGACGAGCATCAGAACTACTTCCGCGACCACCCGGCCCAGGGCTACTGCGCGTTCGTCATCTCGCCCAAGGTGGCGAAATTCCGCAAGCAGTTCGCACACCGTTTGCAGGGCTAGAAGAGGGCGCTGAGGTTACGCCGCGTCCCCCGGCAGGCGCGCGGCAATGGCCTCGGCCAGCTTGATGCACGACAACGGGGATGATCCTTCTGCCTTGTTGCTGACCAGGATCGTCACCTTGCGCCCAGCCGCCAGCGCGGCGACCGCCATGTCGGCCAGCGTCTCGCGCGAGAACGGGTCTTCATCGACGAGCTTGTTGAACGGTTTGTACGCTGCTTCGGCTTGCGCGTAGCGATAGCGGCTGTTCAGGTTCCAGCGCACTACGAGCGGGCCGCCCGCGCCCTCATCCAGCAATGCGACGGCGGCGGCTTGCCGGTCCACAGCCGGCATCCGTTCATGCAGGCCAACGCAATAACGCACCCCCGCCGCGCGCAGCATCTTGATGAAGCGCGGCGTGAGCAGCGTAGCGTCGCGCAATTCCACCGTGTAGACGGCATCGGGATTGCGTTGTGGATCGAGTGGCGGCAGCGCGGTCAGGAACGCCGCAAGCCGTTCCACAAAGCCGGTGGCATCTTCAGCCAGCGCGCCCAGCGGCGAAAGCTGAAACACGAGCGGCCCGCATCGCGTCCCGAGCCCGCGGGTGGCCGGCTCGACAAAGTCGCGGATCGCAAATTCAGCATTCAGGAAGGCAGGATTGGCCATGCGCCCGCGCCCGTCCGATTCACGAATCCATGCATCGCATACGGCAGAGGTTGCCTTGACTGCAAAGCGGAAGTCTTCCGGCACGCTGGCCGCGTAGGCGACGTAGTCCGCCAGCGGGATTGGCGAATAGAACCCGCGATCGATACTGACCGTGCGCAGCAACGGGTGCTGGGCATAAGCCGCCAGGCCTTTGCGTGCGAGCATCGAATCGGAGTACTCGCCCGCATACACCAGCCCGTCCCACCCCGGATACGACCACGACGACGTGCCGATGCGCAGATCGCGCGGCAAGCGCTGCGCGAGCGCAGCCACATCGGGCGCAACCACGGCCGGCTGCACACCCTGTCGGGCGGGCGAGCGTTTGGGTTTCGGAGTGGATGTGCCGGGTTCGGCGGTCGCGTTGTCGCTGCGTGCGAGTGGCGCGCCGAACAGATCGTCGATGGGGGAGCTGTCGGTCAAATGGTTACGCGTAGATATAGCGGCGCGACCACGGGATCGTCGTCGCCGACTTGCCGGCCTTCTGCAGCACGGTCTGGAAGATCGAGATTTCGTCGGCGTCGAAGGCGTGTGCGCAGCCGGCCAGGTAGACGCGCCAGATGCGGTATTTCTTCTCGCCCACCATTGCGCGGATGGTTTCGCCGTTGGCCTCGAAGCGCTCGGCCCAGTGCTCGAGCGTGCGCGCATAGTGGCGGCGCAGGCTTTCAACGTCAAGCGCTTCCAGGCCGCCATCCTGCGCGGCGCTCAGCGCCAGCGAGATGTGCGGCAGTTCGCCCTGCGGAAAGACATAGCGATCGATGAAATCGCCGCCGCCCATGGAGCTTTCGCCGCCGGCCGTATCGGAAGACGTGATGCCGTGGTTCATGGCGACGCCGCCATCAGCCAGGAGATCGTGCATGCGGCGGAAATATCCGGGCAGATTCTTGCGACCGACGTGCTCGAACATGCCGACGCTCGTGATGCGATCAAACTGGCCGGTCAGGTCGCGGTAGTCCTGGATGCGGATTTCGATCTGGTCTTGCAAGCCGGCCGCCCGCACGCGTTCGGTGGCGAGGTCGTACTGGTTTTGCGACAGCGTCACGCCCAGGCAACGCGCGCCGTACTTCTGGGCGGCACGCAGCACCAGCGCACCCCAGCCGCAGCCGATATCGAGCAACGTCTGCCCGGGCTGCAAGCGGATCTTGGTGAGGATGTGGTCGATTTTCTTGAGTTGCGCCTCGTCGAGCGTTTCATCGCCGTTCTCAAAGTAGGCGCAGGAGTAGACCATGTTCTGATCCAGCCACAGTTTGTAGAAGTCGTTGGAAACGTCGTAGTGGTACTGGATCGATTCCTTGTCGCCTTCCTTCGTGTGGGCGAAGTGGCGCACCACGCGGGCCAGCGCATTGCCGCTGCTGACCGCGGCCGCAGCAGCCAGGCTGTAGCTCACGTTGATGATGTCGGCCAGCTTGCCGTCCAGGTCGATCTTTTCCTGGACGTACGCTTCGCCCAGGTTGTTCAGCGTTGGGGAGAGCAGCAGTGGCAGAGCGCTCGCTTCGCGCACGGTGAGCGTGACGCGGGGCTGCTCGAAGCGGCCCAGCTCGTATTGATCACCGTTCCATAACCGCAGGCGCACGGGAAGATTGGCAGACTCGCGGATGTCCTGGATCCACTGCTCAAGTTTGCGGTCAATCGCCTGTTGGAAAAACATGTCGACGCCTCCCTGATGTGCAAGTGTTCGGGACGGCCATCGGATTGCGGCCCGAACGGATCACATTAGCTTACGACAAACTTTCCCATTGTGCTGTGCGGATCTTACGGGGACGTGCCGGGCCGATCCTTCGGCAGCAAGCGCCGTGCCGGCATGACGCGATGCGCAATAACGTATTGCGCATCTGTCGTCAGGCTACGGGGCGAGGCGGACGATTGTCCAGCTGCCGTCGGCATGCTTGCGGTACTCCAGCCGATCGTGCAGCCGCGACGGGCGGCCTTGCCAGAATTCCAGCCGCTCGGGCAGCAGCCGGTAGCCGCCCCAGTGGGGCGGGCGCGGCGGGGCATCGCCAAAGCGCTGGCGGTATTCGGCTTCGCGCGCTTCCAGCGTGGCGCGGTCGGGCACTTCGCTGCTCTGCTCCGACGCCCAGGCGCCCAGGCGCGAGCCCAGCGGCCGCGAGTGGTAATAGGCATCGCTCTCTGCTTCGCTCACTTTTTCGACGATGCCTTGTACGCGCACCTGCCGCTCCAGCCCGATCCAGTGGAACAGCAGCGCAGCGCGGGGGTTGGCGGCCAGTTCCTCGCCCTTGTGGCTGGCGTAGTTCGTGAAGAACGTGAAGCCGCGTTCGTCCAGGTTCTTGAGCAGGACGATGCGGGCCGAGGGCTGGCCGTGCGGGTCCACCGTGGCGAGCGTCATGGCGTTGACTTCAGCCACCTCGGCTTTCAGGGCCTCGTCGAACCAGCGGCGGAACTGGCGCAGGGGGCTGGCGTCGACGTCGGCGATGTCGAGCGAAGCGCGGGCGTAATCGGTGCGGATATCGGCAATGGAGGTCATGAGCGTGGCGAATGCGGCATGCGGACGGGCCGAGTATAGACAAACACGGCCTGCCGTTCTTTGCTCGCGCGCAAGGGCTGGCACGCTTTGCGCGTGGGGCGGGGTGCTGGCGATCTGTCCCGCGCCGCCTATATTGGCTAGTCAAGGGCGTCAGGCTGGCAGCGCCTGCCATGTTCCCCACAAAAATTTCAACAGGATGTCGAAATGGCCCCCCGTTCCCATTCTCCCGACACCGCCGCCGGCCTGACGCGCCGCCAGTGGCTGCAGGGCACGCTGGCATTGGCTGCCGCCGGGCTGGCGGGCTCGCAGGTGCTGCGCGCGGTTGCCCAGGCCCCGACAGAATCGCTCGATGCATTCATGGCGTTGTCACAGGCGCTGACGGCACGGCCCGCGCTGGATCGCGGCGTCGGCACGCGGTTGCTGGCAGCGCTGGGGAAATCCGGCGCCGACTTTGCTGCGCAATTGCGGCCGCTGGCGCAGGCGTTGGCAGCGGGCTCCCTGTCTGATGCACAGCAGAAGACCGCGCTGCAGATCCTGGAAGCGTGGTACCTGGGTGTGGTTGACGGCAATGTCGTCACGTACGAGCAGGCGCTGATGTACAGCGTGGTCTCCGACACGCTGGTCATCCGCACGTATTGCCCTAATCAGCCTGGCTTCTGGGCCGAGCCCCCCGTCGAGAGGCAAGCCTGATGGCCGATACCCAACAAGCCGATATCGTGGTGGTGGGCTCCGGCGTGGCCGGGGCGCTGGTGGCGTACGAGCTGGCACGCGCGGGGAAGTCGGTGCTGATGCTCGAAGCGGGGCCGCGCCTGCCGCGCTGGGAAATTGTCGAGCGCTTCCGCAACCAGGCCGACAAGATGGATTTCATGGCGCCGTATCCGTCAACGCCATGGGCACCGCATCCGGAATATGGCCCGCCCAACAACTACCTCGTGCTCAAGGGTGAGCATCAGTTCAACTCGCAGTACATCCGGGCGGTGGGCGGCACGACCTGGCACTGGGCCGCATCGACGTGGCGCTTTTTGCCGAATGATTTCAAGCTGCGCAGCGTGTACGGCATCGCGCGTGACTGGCCGATCCAGTATCAGGATCTTGAACGCTATTACGGCCGGGCCGAAGAGGCGCTGGGCGTGTGGGGCCCGAACGACGAAGACCTCGGCTCGCCGCGCAGCCAGCCGTATCCCATGGCGCCGCTTCCGCTGTCATTCAGTGAACGCACGATCAAGGATGCACTCAACGCGCACGACGCGAGCTTGCACGTGGTCACCGAGCCGGTGGCGCGCAACAGTCGCCCGTACGACGGTCGCCCGACCTGCTGCGGCAACAACAACTGCATGCCGATCTGCCCGATCGGAGCGATGTACAACGGCATCGTGCATGTGGAGAAAGCCGAGCAGGCCGGCGCACGGCTGATCGAGAACGCCGTGGTCTTCAAGCTCGAAGTCGGTCCCAACAAGCGCATCGTGGCGGCGCGGTACAAGGATTCGAAAGGCGCCGAGCACCGCGTGGAAGGCAAGTGGTTCGTGCTGGCTGCCAACGGCATCGAAACGCCCAAGCTGATGCTGATGTCGACCAGCCAGGATTTTCCGAAGGGCGTTGGCAACAGCTCCGACATGGTGGGGCGCAACCTGATGGATCACCCTGGCACCGGCGTGAGTTTCTATGCCGACCGCAAATTGTGGCCGGGGCGCGGGCCGCAGGAAATGACCTCGCTGATCGGCTTTCGCGATGGGCCGTTCCGCGCCACGCAGGCCGGCAAGAAGCTTCACCTGTCGAACATGTCGCGTATCGAGCAGGAGACGCAGCGCATCTTCAAAGAGGGCAAGCTCATCAAGCCCGCCGAACTGGATGCGCGCATCCGAGATCAGGCCGCGCGCTATGTGCAGTTCGACAGTTTTCACGAGATCCTGCCGCTGCCCGAGAACCGGATTGTGCCGAGCGCAAGTGAGGTCGACGCCATCGGCATTCCGCGTCCGGAGATCACGTACCACATCGACGACTACGTCAAACGCAGCGCCGTGCATACACGCGAGGTCTACGCGACTGCTGCACAGGTGATGGGCGGTACCAATGTCGAGTTCCACGACGACTTCGCGCCCAACAACCACATCACCGGCGCAACCATCATGGGTGCCGATCCGAAAAACTCCGTGGTCGACAAGGATTGCCGGACGTTTGACCACCCGAACCTGTTCATCAGCAGCAGCTCCACCATGCCGACGGTTGGCACCGTGAACGTGACGCTGACCATTGCGGCGCTGGCGCTGCGGATTGCCGATCAACTGAAGAAGGAGGCGTGAGATGAAAACGATCGCTTCCTTCTCGCTGCTGTTGCTGACCGGCATGGTGGCGAATGCCTGGGCGAAGGACACACCGGCCGACACCGCGCAGATCAAACGCGGCGAATACCTCGCCATTGCGGCGGACTGCGCGGCCTGCCATACGGCGCCCGGCGGCAAGCCCTTTGCCGGCGGCTTGCCGATGCAGATTCCGATGCTGGGCACCATTTACAGCAGCAACATCACGCCCGATGAGAAAACCGGCATCGGCAAATGGACCTACGAAGAATTCGAGCGCGCCGTGCGAAAAGGCGTGGATGACGACGGCAACAACCTGTATCCGGCCATGCCGTATCCGTCGTACGCGAAGATCAACGATGCGGACATGCGCGATCTCTATGCGTACTTCCGCAACGGCGTGACGGCGGTGGAAAACCGGCGGCCGCGTAGCACGATCCGATGGCCGCTGAACATGCGCTGGCCGCTCAAGCTTTGGAACCTTCTCTTCCTCAAGAGCGAGCCGTACACCCCCAAGAGTGACAAGTCGCCGACGTGGAATCGCGGTGCGTACCTCACGCAAGGCCTGGCGCACTGCGGCACGTGCCATACACCGCGCGGTTTCGCCATGCAGGAGAAGGCGCTGGACGAGCGCGGCAGCGGCTATCTGGCGGGCTCGACGCTCGCGGGCTGGACGGCGTTCAACATCACCTCGGACCCCACGAGTGGCATCGGCGCATGGAAGCGCGAACAGCTTGTGCAATATCTGCGCACCGGCAGCGTGCCCGGCGTGGCACAGGCCGCAGGGCCGATGGGCGAAGCGGTGCAGCATAGTTTTTCGAAGATGACGATGCAGGACGTCCAGGCCATCGCCGAATATCTACGGACGGTGCCTGCGGTGAGCAACAACCTCGAACGCGCGCGGCAGGATTGGGGCAAGCCGGCCACCGATGTGACGACGCTGCGCGGCAAGCCCATCGAGACCACGATCGACGCCGCGCGCCTGTATCTCGGCAATTGCGCGACGTGTCACCAGGCCGATGGACGCGGCACGCCCGATGGTTACTACCCGCCGCTGCTGCACAACTCCACGGTCGGCACGCGCGATACGACCAACCTTGTGCAGGTCATTCTGTTCGGCATTGAGCGCAAGGCGGGCGACCGGCACATCGGCATGCCGGCATTTGGACGCGAGCTATCGAACGAACAACTGGCTGCGCTGACCAACTACGTCACGCGCCAGTTTGGCGACCCCGCCACGCCGGCTGTGACCGCGGAAGCCATCGCCAAACGGCGCTCAGCCAAGTAGCGCCACCATGCCGGCGGCGTGTCAGCCGCCGGTGGTCAGCGGATCGCGCGACGCGGGTGTGGCGGGGCGGGGTGCAGGACGCTGGGGCGCCGCCGTCTTGCCCGCGTCAGGTTGTGTCGATTTCAACTCGCCTTCCGGCGTGCGCCCCGGTTTCTTGCTGTGATACGTCTGGCCGGGTGGCGGCGCCGTGGGGCGCTGGCGAACATCGGCGAGCAGCTTGCCGCAGGCACTCTCCGGCGCGGGCTTGAGTTCGAGCACCGGCAGTACCGCCGCCACCGGCGCCGTCAATGCCAGTGCTACCGCACCGCCTGCACGCAGTGCCACGACGGCCGGGTTGACCGACACATCCGGATGCTTGTACGTGCCCTTCACATACAGCGGCGTGCGCAGTGAAAACACGCGCAGACCCTTCGAATCCGGGTGAATGGTGAAGTCCAGCGCTTCCTGCTTGAAGCTCGTCGCGCCGGTCACGTCGATGACGGCATCCTGCGTATCCACCACAAACGTGCGCGCCTGCGCCAGGCCATTGCTGACGGCAAAATCGCCGGCCGCGCAGTTGATGGTGACCTGCTTGTCGCCAAAGAGCTTGGTCAGGATCACGTTGCCGACGTTCAGCCCCATGGCTTCCAGGATGAACTTGCTGATGGTGCCTTGCTCCACGAGCATCTTCACCTCGCCGTTGGACGAACCGAGCAGCGCCGCCACCGAGTTCCCCGCCGCCGAGAGCCGAGCATCCCCATTGATCTCGCCCACGCTGGCGCGCACGGATTCGATCTTCGGGAACAGTTGCTTGATCTTGAAGTGCCGTGCCGCCAGCGCCGCGCGGGCCTGCATGGGCGTGGCGCGTCCGTCGAGCTGGATGTTGGAGCTAAGCGTGCCACCTGCAACGCCGAAGTTGAGTGGGTCGAGCGTGAGCACCGCGTCCTGCAGCTTGACATGCGTAACGAGATGATTGATTGGCAGATCTGCGGTGTGGATGATGCGCTCGCCGGTGAATTTCACGTCGGCATCGATGGCGTTCCAGCGATCAGTGCGGAACGGCTCGACCGGCAGGACTTTGTCGGTGGGCTGGCGCACGGTTTTGCTGTCATCGGGGTCGGCGCTCGGGTCGGCCCGCTTGGCCTTGCTGGCGTTGGAGTCGGCGCCGATGATGGGCGCGAGGTCGGCAAACAGCAATTGATGCGAAACCAACTCGCCCGTCAATTGCGGACGGGGCTCGCGCATCGCATAGGTGAGCGTGCCGCCCAAATCGGAACCGCCAACGCGGCCTGTGAATTTCTCATAGCGCCACGTCGAACCTTGCCTGCGCAGTTCGCCGATCAGGCGGCCGCGCGTGTCAAACGGCGGCGTATCGGGCAGCACCACACCGGTCAGCGGATACAACTGCGCCATGCTCGCGCCCGACAGATGCAGACGCAGATCGAGCGCCGTCAGGCTGGCCGGGTTGGTGAGCGTACCTGCCAGGTCAATGCGCGTCTTGCCGACTGTCACATCGGCCTGTAGCGGGTAAGGACGTTGCGCGTCCTGCAGACGCAGCACGCCGCCGGCCTTACCGGTGCCGTTGATGGTGGCGTTGTTGTAGGTGCCCTTGAGCGTCCATGCGATGCCGTAAGGCTGCTGCGGGTCTGGCGCCGCTGGCGTCTGTGCCGCACTCTCGGATGCTGATGCCCCGGATGCGGTTGGCGCCGTGGTGGGCTGGTCCGCGCTCTTGATGGCCGCGCCGCTGGCAGCGGAGTACAGCGCCTGGTTGTCGACGGTGTCGATGGTCGCGGCCAGATGAATGCGCTTGATGTCGTCGTCCAGCGCCAGCGAGCCTTTGCTGAATGCGATCTCGCGCAGGTCCAGTTTCCAATCCGACGGCTTCTTGTCGTCGCCCTCGCTGCCCGCCAGATTGAACGTCCAGTTGTTGCGGTGCTGCTTGTCGCGTTCCAGCGCAATGGCGGGCGTGTCGAGCGTCACGCTCGGGATGACGATGCGATGCGCCAGCAGCGGCAGCGCCTCCAGCACAAACGTGAGTTGATGGATGGTCGCTACGTTGGGCTGCTTGGCCCACTCCGGATTGCCGACGGTGATGTCGTTGGCAATCAATCTCGGCCAAGGCACATATGCACGCCAGCCGGATTCGCCTTGAGGCTTCTTCCACGTGAGGATCAGATCGCCGTTGATGGCGAAGGGACGCCCGATGGCTTGCGAGATACGGTCATTCAGATAGGGCTTGGCGCGATTCCAGTCGAACGTCAGCACAAAGAAGACCGCCGCTGCCACGATGACGACGGGTGTGATGACCACTCCGAGGGCGAGTTTGCCGGATGTACGCATCGTCCTTTTGTTGGTATTGGCACAAAAATGCGACCGCGCGCGTTGATATATAGTTCGGCGCAACCACGATTCAATTGTGTCATGAGCCACGTAGCAATCAGCGCGCCCGCGCACCCGCCCATCCTCGATGATGAATATGCACGCCGGTTTGGCGGTGTTGCCCGGCTGTATGGTCCGCAGGCGCTTGAGCGGTTTGCGGCGGCGCATGTGTGCGTCATCGGCATCGGTGGGGTGGGGTCGTGGGTGGCTGAAGCGGTGGCGCGTTGCGGTGTCGGCAAGTTCACGCTGATCGACCTCGATCACATCGCCGTGTCCAACACCAACCGCCAGATCCACGCGCTGGGCGACGCGTATGGCATGGCCAAGGTCGACGCCATGGCAGAGCGCATTCTCCAGATCAATCCGCGCGCCGAAATCAGCCGCATCGACGATTTCGTGACTGTCGAAAACGTCGAGGCATTGCTCGGCCACCCGTTCGACTACGTGATCGACGCCATTGACGCTGTGAAGGTGAAGACGGCGATCATCGCGTTCTGCAAACGCACCGGCAAACGCGTCGTGACGTGCGGCGCCGCGGGTGGGCAATTGGACCCGACGCGCATTCGCGTGACGGACCTGTCGCGCACCATTCAAGACCCGCTGCTGGCGAAGGTGCGCGGCAACCTGCGCCGCCAGCATGGCTTCTCGAAGAACCCGAAGTCGCGCTTCGGTATTGACGCGGTGTTCTCCGACGAGCCGCTGCGCTACCCCGAACCCGAGCAGCAGGCGTGCGCCGTCGAGTTACCAGTCGAGTCGAGCCACGCCGGCATCGACGACCTTGCGGCGGCGGGTGACATTGCCGTGGTCAACGCGCCGCCCGCGCCGCAGCCTGCGCAGGGGCCGCAAGGCCTGGCGTGCGCGGGGTTCGGTTCGTCCGTATGCGTGACGGCGGTGTTCGGAATGGTGGCCGCGTCAACGGCGCTGCGCGCGATCGCCGGTATGTGACGGCGTGCTGCCTTATCGAGGGATCACCTGATCCAGCTTCTCGCGAATGGTGTCGGCGTACACGCCGGACCACCCATCTCGCGGCTGGCTGTTGGCAAAGACCACAAAACCTGGCATGACCGACACGCCGTATCGATCGGCGGTGTGCTGGTTTTCGTCGAAGTCCATCGTGACGAAGGTGGCACGTCCGGCGTAGCTCGATTCCATCTGCTCGAGGCTGGCCACGGCGGACTGGCTCGGGTGGCTCCACTCCGCGGCAAAGCACACCACCACCGGGTTGCGTTGCGAGGCGTCGATCACATCGGATTGAAACGAGGCATCGTTGACGGTCTTCATGGGCGCTCCCAGAGTGGAGTGGACGCCCGCGCAACGAAGGCCTGCGGGCAGGGCCACTCTGACTCTAGGCAGCGGACCGCCGGTCGACAACCTGTGTTCAGCCAACGTGCTCGATATTGCGCTCCGAATTGCCCATTTGTGCCAGATACGTCGTCATCATGCGGTCCATTACGTCGACATGCTGGGCAAACCAGGCGGGCAGCTCCGCCACGAGCCTGCGGCCGAGGTCCATGTCGCCGGCGGCGGCGCGCTTGTGCACTTCGCGGCACAGCGCCAGCACGTTGTCGTGCTCGCCGCGATGGCAGTGGCGCGGGGGAAAGTCGGCCGCGTCCATCCAGGCGTTTTCTTCAGCGAAGTGGTGCTCGGTGTGGTCGATGAAGGCGTCGAGCGCGCCAATGAACTCGGCGTCCGTTGCATCTGCAACGGCATTGAGCAACGCACAGAACTCGACGTGGTTGGCGTCAGTGGCGGCATCTCCGAGTTGGAGCGCCTCCGACCATTCGATCACGGGCATGGCAGGCTGAAGAATTGGATGGGCGAGGCGATCAGCTTAAGCGAGGCACACCGCGCCGCAGTTTGACGACGGGCAAACCTGTTAGCCGGCGTCCGGGGCGGGATGCTGCTGCAGCACTTCCACCGCCCGCGCATAGAGCGCCACCGATGGCGCATAGCCACGCCCGATCTGGTACAGCGTGCCGCCTTGTTCGGCCAGCAGGCTGGGGAAGCCGGTGATGCCCCAGCGGCGCGAGAGTCGGAAGTCTTCGCGCGTTTCTTCTCGCAGCGCATCCGTGTCGAACACGGCATCGAAGTGTTCCGCCTCAACGCCATTGGCGAGCGCAACGTCGCGCAGCACATCGGCTTGTGTGGTGTCGCGGCCTTCGGCGTAGTAGGCGTGCTGGATCGCGTGAAAGACGGCGAGCACGCGCTCGTCGTCCTCAGCCCAGTATTCGCGCGCCATGACGACGCCGCGGCAGGCGGGTTCGGTGTCGTAGACGAAGCCGTCGCGGCGCATCGCCACCTCGGGCGACTGGGCAAAGGGCATGCCGCTGCGTTCGGCCACTGCATGCCAGTGGTGGAGGATTTCGTCGCGCTTGTCTGCGGCCATTGGTTCGCGCTGGCCGGGGCGCAGGCCGCCGGTGATGAGGGTAACGGGCGCCGGCGCACCCAGCGTTTTGGCGAGCCGCTTGCGCAGGTCAGCCAACTGCGGGCCAAAGCCGTAGCACCAGGAACGCATCGGATCGGCCACGTAGATCAGTCGCATGACGGCTCCTCAATTCAGTTTGGACGCCAGCTGCCTGCGCCAATGCGATACCGCCTGCGGCGCGTCGCGCATCATGTCGAATACCGAGACCATCGTCTTGCGCGCAATGTCGTCACGGAAGGCGCGATCCCGCTCGACGATGGCGAGCAATTGCTCCAGGGCGGCTTCGTAGTCTTGTGCCGCGATGTACTGCTGTGCCAGGTCGAGCCGTGCCTGCAGGTTGTCCGGTTGCGCTTCCACGACCGTGCGAAGGGCGCCGGCATCGGGTAGCGTATCGGCCCGTTCGGTGGCCCTCAGGCGCGTTTCCAGCGGGGCATAGCGCTCATCCTGCGGCGCCTTGGGCGAGAGCAATGCGAATTCGTCTTGCGCGGCATGCACGTCGCCGCTGTCGAGCAGCAGGTTCACCAGCGCAAAGCGGGCGGCATCGAAGCCCGGGTCGAAGGCCAGCGCGTTCTGGAACGCTTCGCGCGCGTGGGCGGTTTCGCCGGCCTGGCTCGCTGCCAGTCCTTCGCGATAGGCGACTTCTGCGGGCTGCGGAATCACGCGGTCGAGGAACGCGCGCAATTGTGCTTCGGGCAAGACGCCGACGAACTGGTCGACCGGCTTGCCATCCACGAACGCCACCACGTACGGGATGCTGCGGACGTGGAACTGGGCGGAAAGCTCGGGGTTTTCGTCGGAGTTGATCTTGGCGAGCTTCCATTTGCCGGCATATTCGGCCTCCAGCTTTTCCAGCATCGGGCCCAACGTGCGGCACGGGCCGCACCATGGCGCCCAGAAATCGACCAGCACCGGTATTTGGCGAGAGGTTTCGATCACTTCCTGCGCGAAATTCTGCGAGGTGATGTCGCTCATCGGCGGGATTCTCCTGAGGGGCAATGGCGCCGGCACACGGGCCGGCGAGAGGTATCGTGCATTTTACTTGCGGGTGGGGCGAGCCGTTTTCAGCCAGTCTGTCCGCCGCAATAACGTATGTCAGAGCAACGGTTGAAAATAGAACGATCGTTCGGATACCATCGGGTAAAAACAACACACAGATTTACGGAGACATGGCATGACACGACCGCACTTCCAGTTCTGGCCCCGACGTTTGCCGCACAACATCAGCTCGCCGCAAACGAGCCTTTGGTACAACCTGGAAGTGTCGGCGCGACGCTATCCGGACAAGGACGCGATCATCTTCTACGGTCGCCACACCACGTTCCGAGAACTGCACGACGATGCGGTCGCCGTGGCCGGCTGGCTGCAGCAGGTGGCGGGTGTGCAGAAGGGCGACCGCGTGCTGCTGTATATGCAGAACTGTCCGCAGTTCATGGCCGCGTACTACGGCATCCTGCGTGCCGACGCGGTGGTCGTGCCGGTCAACCCGATGAACCGGCCCGAAGAGTTCAAGCACTACATCACCGATGCAGGCGCTGCCACGGTCATCTGCAGCGCAGATCTGGCCGTCAACGTGACCACGGCCAACGCCGAGCTGCCGGAAGCGCAACGCACCCGGCACCTGCTGGTCACGTCCTACGCCGATGCGCTGCCGGCCCAGTACGAATATCCCGAAGACGCCCCGCCTGCGTGGATCACCGCGCAGCATCCGGCGCAGCCCGGCGCGGTTGCATGGAACGACGCTCTCGCGCAGCGCCTCACGCCGGGCCCGCACACCGCCGGGCCGGACGACCTGGCCGTGATGCCGTACACGTCAGGCACCACGGGCTTCCCCAAGGGCTGTATGCACCCGCACCGCACGGTGATGCACAACATCGTCGGTGGCTCGATGTGGTCGAATGGGACGAAGGAAGGCGTGAGCCTGTCGATCATCCCGCTGTTCCACGTGACCGGAATGCAGTACGGCATGAACGCGCCGATCTACATGGGCTCCACGGTCGTGATGCTGCCGCGCTGGGATCGCGAGGTGGCGGGGCGGCTGATCTCGCGCTACAAGATCACGCATTGGACGAACATCCCGACCATGGTGATCGATTTCCTGGCGAGTCCGCAGTTGGCGGAGTTCGACCTGTCGAGCCTCGCCTACATCGGCGGCGGCGGCGCGGCGATGCCACAAGCCGTGGCTGAGCGGCTGCTGAAGGATTTCAACCTCGCGTACCAGGAAGGCTACGGCCTGTCGGAAACGATCGCGCCCACGCACAGCAATCCGGCCGATCGGGCCAAGCAGCAGTGCCTGGGCATTCCGGTGTTCAACACCGACGCGCGCATCGTCGATCCGCAGACGCTGCAGGAGTTGCCGATCGGTGAGGTCGGGGAAATCATCGTCAGCGGCCCGCAAGTCTTCCTCGGCTACTGGGGCAAGCCGCAGGCCAGCGCGGAAGTCTTCATCGAGTTCGAAGGCAAGCGCTTCTTCCGCACCGGCGACCTTGGCCGGATGGACGAAGACGGCTACTTCTTCCTCACCGACCGGCTGAAACGCATGATCAACGCGTCGGGCTTCAAGGTGTGGCCGGCCGAGGTGGAAAGCCTGCTGTACAAGCATCCCGACGTACAGGAGGCCTGCATCATCGGCACGCGCGACGCGTATCGCGGCGAGTCGGTCAAGGCGGTGGTGGTACTCAAGGCCCACGCCAAGGGCAAGACCACCGAAGACGACATCATCAACTGGGCGCGCGACAACATGGCGGCCTACAAGTACCCGCGCGTGGTCGAGTTTGTGGATGCGCTGCCCAAGTCCGGCACGGGCAAGGTGATGTGGCGCACGCTGCAGGAGCAGGAAAACGCAAGGAATGAAGCGGCCGAGAAACCGGCCGCCGCGTAAGGAGCGCATCAAGAGAAAGGGGCCGGAGTGGCCCCTTTTTCAATGTCCGCGCGCCTTGAAGAGCAGCGCGCCGATGCCGTGGAAACCACGCTGACGCGCATGCCGCATCGGCGTGATGCCGCCGCGGTCGGCCAGGTTCGGGTCGGCGCCGCCGTCGAGCAGGAGTTGCACGGTCTTCTCGTATTTGTCGCTGCCATCGCCCAGGGCCACGGCTTCGATCAGCGCGGTCAGGCCCAGGTTGTTGGTGGCATCGGGCGGTACGCCGGCCTTCACGAGTTCGTTGACGACTTCGACGTAGCCGCGGCGCGCGGCCGGGATGAGCGCGGTGTCGCCATCAGCGTTGGTGGCGCGCAGGTTGGCGCCGTGCGACAGCGCCAGGCGCACCGTTTCCGCATCGCCCTGGCTGGCAGCGAGCAGAAAGGCGCTGTTCTGCGTGTTGTCCTGCAGGTTGACGTCGGCCCCGGCCTGGATGAGCAGGCGGGCCGCGGCGCCCATGTGCGCCATGACGGCGGCGATGAGCGCCGTGCGGCCATCAGCATCGCGCGCCTTGAGGCTGGCGCCTTCGGCCAGCAACGACTGGATCGCCATCGTGTTGCCGGCTTGTGCGGCAAGGATCAGGTCGCGGTCACGCGTGGCCGGGTCGCTGCGGCGCACGGGGCGGGTGTCCGCGGCGTGGGTCGCACCGGGTGCGACTTTCGCGCCGGCGCTGGCCGCCACATGCAGGATGGGCAGATGCTGCTCCTGCCACGCGTTGGCCATGTCGCCCACCGCCAGCGCCATCCCCAGCATGACGCCGATGAGCTGGTTGAGCGCGGGATGCGGAGCGATGAGCATGGCGGGCGGGTTCAGGCGCTAAGATAGGGATCGGGCAGCGGCGCAGTGTCCGTGGCGTCCGCTGCGTCGGTCGTGGCGGAGGGAGAGTTTGCCGCGTCCGTGGCCTGCAGGCGCGACCACAGGCGGTCCAGATACGGATCGTGCAGCCCATTGCTGGCCAGGCCGATCAGCGTGCGCTGCAGGTATTCGCGTGCCGGGCCGTACAGCCCGACCGCCTCGCGCAGGCAGCCGACCACGCGCTCGTCCGGCAGGCGGCCGGCATAGGCTTCGTGCGCGCGGTTCATGACAAAGGCCAGCGCCAGGACGCGTCGGCCGTTGATCTCGGTGGGCAGCCAGCGGGGCAGGTACGCGCCAGTCAGCATTTCGCGGCGCCAGAGCACGCGGAATTCGCGCTCGGCATGGTCGCGCGGTACGCGGAACGCCACGCCCCGGCAGCTGCCGCCGCGGTCCAGCCCGAGTACGAGCCCCGGGTTGTCCCAGGTGCCGCGGTTGATGCGGGAATAGAGGTAGAAGCCGCGGTGATAACCGTGCACCGTGGCGCGGGCGGCCTCGGTGTGGAAGATCATCGGGTTCCAGATGAGCGAGCCGTAGCCGAACACCCAGGCGTCCTGGCAGTCGCCGTGCGCAGCCGACAACCGCGCGAGCGTCGATGCAAGCGACGCTTCCAGCGCAGCCTCGGTCAGCAACGACGACGCGACGGGCGAATCACCCAGGGCGGCGCGCAACCGGTTCTGTTCGAGATCCTCTCGGGTGACGGCCATGTCGCAAGCATAGAGCAATCGTTACGAGTGGTCACGCAAGCGGACGGCCGATGGCCCGGAAACAGAGCGTTGCGAGGCTTTGGGGAGGTTTGACTATGGCGCGGCCGCAACGGTGAAACATGGGGCAGCCGGAAAACTGGAGGCGGGGGATCGGAATTGAACCGTCTTATACGGCTTTGCAAGCCGCAGCATTGACCACTCTGCCACCCCGCCTGGGGAGGCGGCTACGACGCGCCGGGTGACGCATCGCAAGCCGGGGCGGATTCTAGCGCAGGATCAGACTTCCAGCAGGTCGACTTCAAAAAGCAACGTTGCGTTCGGGGGGATCACGCCGCCCGCGCCGCGTGCGCCGTAGCCCAGGGCTGCCGGGATGATCAGCTTGCGCGTGCCGCCGACCTTCATGCCTTGCACGCCTTCGTCCCAGCCCTTGATGACCATGCCGCCGCCCAGGTGGAAGGCGAAGGGGTCGTTACGGTCTTTGCTGGAATCGAACTTCTTGCCGGCCTGGCCGTTTTCGTAGAGCCAGCCGGTGTAGTGCACGGTGACGTACTGGCCAGCCGTGGCTTGCGCGCCGTCGCCGACGACGACATCTTCGTATTGCAGGCCGCTTGCGGTGGTTTCGATGGTCATGATGAGCCTCGTGGAGTGACGTGGGTGATAAGGGAACAGGCTCAGGCAGCGGTTGCGGCCTTGAGGGTTTCGAGCTGGACGTGGACGTTGTCCGCGTCGTTGGCGACCCAGATGTCGCCGTCCTGGATGGTGACCTGCAGACGCATGGTGCGTTCCACCATGGCGGCCAGCGCGGCCACGGTGTCCGCCGCGACTTCATACACCGATACGTTGGCAAAGCGCGTGACCTTGGTCTCGGTCTGCTGCCACCACACGCGGCTGGCGTTGCCACTATATGTGTAGACGGCGACCTGCTCTGCGCGGTTGCTGGCCTTGCGGATGCGCGTGTCGTCGGGGTTGCCCAGGTCGATCCACAGCTCGATGGCGTCGGTCAGGTCGCGCTGCCAGAGTTCGGGCTCGTCGGGCTCCGACAGACCGCGTGTGAAGGCGAGCGTTTCGCTGGCGTGGCGGGCGAAGGCAAGCACGCGCACCATCATGCGTTCGTCGTTCTCGCTCGGGTGGCGGGCGACGGTTAGCGCGTGGTTGGCGTAGTAGTGGCGATCCATGTCGGCGATCTGCAGATCGACCTTGTAGATCGTGGATTTCAGGGCCATGCGGGTGGTCGGCAAATGGGCCGTTTTTGGCAAAGCGCGCATTGTCGCACGGGCCGATGAAGCTGAAGGCATTGCCGGGGCGCATTCCCAACGGCAGCCGTTTGCGGTATACGAGCGGTGCGTGCGCCAGTCGGCGCATGGTTTTCCTATCCAAACCAGGACAATCAGAACGATGCGTTGGATATTCGGAATCGTGGGGCTGCTGCTCGGAGGCCTGTCGGGGGGCGTCGTCGGGGCGTTCTTTGGGGCGTTGATCGGTCTGGGACTGGCCTCGCTGATTTTGTACATGGACAAGCGGGCCAGCGCGCAGTGGGCCAATCCGCCCGACGGCCCGGGCGCAACCGGCGCGGTGCCGGGCCATGCGGCCGCGCAGGCAGCCGTGTCGCCGCCGCCCGCGACGCTGCAGGAGCGTGTGGCGCGGCTTGAGCATGAGGTTTCGCTCCTGCGTCGGCAACTGGCTGAAATCAGGGGTGGAACGTTTGCAGCGCCTGCCGATATGGAGGCTTCTGCCGTTGAATCGCCGCCGACCGCGACAGAGGCGTTGCCAGCGGTGGAGGCACTTGCCGCGCCTGTGCCGGCGCCGCAGGTGGCGGTTACGCAGCCGACGCCTCAACCTGTTCCTCAGCCCGTGCCCGTCTTGGCACCGCACGAGCCCGATTGGGTCGAGCGCGCCGTGGGCGCTGCCCGCGACTGGCTGCTGGGCGGCAACAGCGTGGTGCGGGTCGGCATTCTGGTCCTGTTTTTCGGCGTGGCGTTCCTGCTCAAGTACGCGGCGGACAATAGCCTGCTGCCGGTTGAGTTCCGGCTGGCGGGTGTGGCGGTCGGGGCGATCGTGCTGCTCGGCATCGGTTGGCGCCTGCGCGAAAAGCGTCCGGGCTATGCGCTCGTGCTGCAGGGCGGCGGGGTCGGCGTGCTTTATCTGACGGTGTTTGCTGCGACGCGCGTGGTGCCGTTGCTCAGTCCTGGGATGGCGTTTCCGCTGCTGGTGCTCATCTGCGCGCTGGCCGCTGGGCTGGCCGTCAAGCAGAACGCGCCGGCGCTGGCCTTTACCGGCAGCGCGGGCGGATTCCTGGCGCCGATTCTGATCTCGACTGGACAGGGCAGCCACGTGGCGCTGTTCAGCTATTACGCACTGCTCAACGCAGGCATCTTCGCCATTGCGTGGTTCCGGGCGTGGCGGGCGCTGAATCTGCTCGGCTTTGTCTTTACGTTCGGCATTGCCACGGCGTGGGGCGTGCTGCGCTATCAGCCATCGTTGCTGGCGAGCACCGAGCCGTTCCTGATCCTCTTCTTCCTGATGTATGTGGGCATTGCGCTGCTGACCGCGCTGCGCCGCCATGTCAGCCTCACCAACTACGTTGACGGCACGCTGGTGTTCGGCACGCCGCTGGTGGCAATGGGTTTGCAGACTGGGCTGGTGCACCACATTCCGTTTGCGATGGCGTGGAGCGCCACCGCGCTGGCCGCGTTCTATCTGGGGATTGCGGGCTGGCTGGTGCCGAGGCGTGCCAGCCTTGGCCTGCTGTACGAGGCGATGTTCGCGCTGGGCGTGATCTTCATCACGCTGGCGATCCCGCTGGCTTTCGATGGGCGCACGACCAGTGCGGTGTGGGCGCTGGAAGGGGCCGCTGTGGTGTGGCTGGGCGTGCGCCAGCAGCGGCGGCTGGCGTTGGCGGCAGGCGTGCTCCTGCAACTTGCGGCGGGCGCCGCCTTCGCCGTGGATGCCGTGTTCGATTGGGCGCCGCAGAGCGGCTGGGCCGTGCTCAACAGCCGCTATATCGGCGGGGTATTGATTGCGCTGGCGGGCGTCTTCAGCGGCTGGCGTCTGCATGGCAAGGCGGAGGTGCGTGCGTGGCTGAAGGCGGCGCCGGTGCTCGGGATTGTCGCGTCGGTGTGGGGCTTGCTGTGGTGGCTCGGCAGCGGCAGCAACGAGATTGATCGCTGGGCCTGGCGCATCGCCAGCAAGACCGTCGACCGGCCGGACATTCCGCTGTATGCCGCCTTTGCCGTGCTGACGGCGTGGGCTGCACACGGCCTGCGCCGCAAGCTCGATTGGGCACTGGCCGAGTGGCCTGCGCTGGCGTTGTCGCCGGTGCTGGCGCTGATTTCGCTGGCTGCGATCGAACACTGGGTGCCCTCTCCGCTGGCCGGGTGGGGCGGGCTGGTGTGGATTGCCGCTGTGGTGCTGACCTTCGCGCTGCTGCGCCGCCAGGAACGCGACGTGAAAGACCGCATCCTCGCGCCGCTGCATACCGTGCTGTTCTGGCTGATCTGCGGCGTACTGGCGACGGAAGGCTACTGGCGCCTCGATGCCTACGTGCCCGAGGGCACCTGGAGTTTTGCCGCCTGGGCTTATGCCTATGGCGCGTTGCTGGCCCTGCTGGCGGGCGCCGGATGGCGCATTCGCTGGCCGATCGCCCGGTTCGAGCGCGCCTACCTGCTGTGGGGTGCCGCGCCGCTGGCTGCCCTGCTGTGGCTATGGAGCCTGGCGAGCGCCGCCAGCGACGGCAATGCCGCGCCGCTGTTCTACCTGCCGATTCTCAACCCGCTGGACGTGGCGCAACTGCTGGTTTTCCTTGCCATCGCGCTGTGGATGCGCCGCGTGGCGCTGCGCAAGCTCGTGCCTGAGCCGATGGTCATCGGCCACGCCATCGGCGCGACGCTGTTCATCTGGGCCAACGCGGTGCTGCTGCGCACGCTGCACCACTGGACGCATATTCCGTACACGCTGGACGATCTGGGGGCCTCGATGCTGGTGCAGGCGTCGCTGTCGATGTTCTGGACGGTGCTGGCGTTGGCGGTGATGGTGTTTGCCACGCGGCGCGCCAGCCGCGCGCTGTGGTTCACCGGCGGAGCGCTGCTGGGCGTGACGGTGGTCAAGCTGTTCCTGTTCGACCTGTCACGCGTCACGGGTGTGGAGCGCATCGTGTCGTTTATCGGGATTGGCGTGCTGCTGTTGTTGATCGGCTATCTGTCGCCGTTGCCGCCGAAGCCCAAAACCAGCGCCGGAGCTGAAACCGGGGAGGTTCTGTGAAGAAGGTTGCTCTTGCGATGGCTGCGGCGTCGCTGTTGTCTGCGCCGGCCTGGGCCGAACGCTTTGCGCTGACCGGCACGCCCGGCGCCCCGTACTACGCCGTCACGCTCAGCGAAGACGTCTACGCTCATGCGCACGAGGCCAGCCTGGCCGATCTGCGCATCCTCAACGGCGACGGCGAGCCCGTGCCGTTCACCATCGACATCCCGCGCGATCCGGCGCCGCAGGCCCGAACGCTGCACGACGTGCACTGGTTTGCCACGCCCATCGACGATGCGCAGAAGCCGGGCGCCGCGGGTGTCGTGCTCGGTACCGACGGTGTGCTGCGCGCAACGGGCGCGCAGCTGTCGCAGGCGTCTGTCCGCGCGTGGGTGGTCGACCTCAGCCAGCTTCGTGACACGGTGACGGCGCTGATCGTCGCGCTGCCGGCCGCCGAATTTCAGAGCGGTGTGAGCGTGCAGGCCAGCGATGACTTGCAGCACTGGAGCCCGGTTGCCCAGGCCACGCTGTTCCGCCTGTCCAATCAGGGCAGCACGCTGGTGCAGGATCGCATCGAGTTCACCGGGCTGCGTGCGAAATATCTGCGCCTGACGTGGCAAGGCAAACCGCCTGTGCCGGATGCCGTGCGTGCAGAGCTGGCTGCCGGTGTGCCGGTGGCACTGGCGGATAGCGCCATTCAGTGGCGCCCGGGTCTGGCGCCGGTGCAAACGCCCGCCGCAGGCGATTACCAGTTCGATACCGGCGGCGTGTTCCCGGTCGAGCGTGTGAAGATCCGTCTGCCGCAAGCCAACACCGTCGCACAGGCAACGTTCTATGCGCGGGCCGATGCCCAGGCGCCCTGGCGGCCGGTCACATCTGCCCGCCTGTTCCGGCTGGCTGGGGCCGACGGGAAGGGCGAGCAGGAGAGCGCGGCCATCACGGTGCCCGCCACGGGTGAGCGCTACTGGCGTTTGCAGGTCGACACGCGCGGCGGTGGCCTGGGCGCTGGTGCGCCGCAACTGGCGATCGGCTGGCGGCCGGCCACGGTCACGTATGCGGCGCGCGGTAACGTGCCGTTCATGCTGGCGGTGGCGGAAGTGGCGCGCGGCAACCCGGTCGCACGCGCGGATCTGCTGGCGGGTGCGTCGCCCGCCATCGCCCAGGCACAGCTTGGCGCGATGAGCGATTCGCCTGCCGACGCGCTGACAGCCGAGCCACCCGGTGGCCGCCAGCGCCAGTGGGTGCTGTGGGGCGCGCTGTTGGCCGCGGTAGCGGTGCTGGGCGGGATGGCTTGGCGGTTGTTCCGCGCGCCGTCGGTGCCACCGGATGCTTCGACGTAATCTGCATTGCCCAAAGAAAACGGCGCCACCTGGGCGCCGTTTCTTCCTGGCGGAGCGGATGTTCAGTGCGCAAAGGCCGGTTGCACGAACAGCGCAACGCACAAGGCAAAGCCCGCAAACCACATCAGCGAATGCAGCGGTGCCCAGTTGGCGAGATAGCACACCGTGTACAGCACGCGCACCACGATAAATGCGATGGCCAGCAGGTTGATGCGGTCGATGACGCCGCCGCCCAGGATGGCCACCAGCACGGCCACCGCAAAGAGCGGAAACGCTTCAAAGTGATTCTGCTGTGCGGCGGCGGCACGGGCCGCTACGCCGGTCTGCTGTGCAAGCCACCCGCGCGGGTTGCGGTTGTCGTACCGCGGGCCTTTGGCTTTGGCGATGCCGACGCACACGATCGGCAACACCGCTGCCACCAGAACGCACCAGAGGGCGATCGGCATGGTCAGTCTCCTGAATGTGGATGGTGGTGAGGGTGCCGCACCGTAGCACAAGGTGCGTTTTCAAACACCTGAGGCGCTAGTCGGTACCCTGCACGGCAATGCGCACATCCCCGAGCATGACAACCTGGCCCGCTCGAATCTTGGCCGTCTTGCGCAGTTCCGGCTGGCCGTCGACCGTGACCGCTCCGTCGGCGACAACAGCCTTGCCGGCGCCGCCGCTGTCGACCACGCCGGTGAGCTTGAGCAGCTTGTGAAGCTCGATGTATTCGGTGGTCAGGGCGAAGTCGATATTGGGCATGGATGGATTGCGAGGTTTATTGGGGCGTGGCTTCCACGCTGATGTCGAGGTCGACGCGGTCGCCCACGTCGGGCAGGAAACGCGTCATGCCGAAGGCGCTTCGGGCAATGGCGAGGTGAAAATCGCCGCCGCAGACGTGACGCGTGCTGCCGGGCATTTTTTCGTCGCCGCAACTGAAGCGGCGCACCTCTAGCCGCACAGGCTGCGTCACACCGTGCAGCGTCAGCTGGGCTTCGATGGCGGCAAGCTTGCCGCCTTCCACGACAAAGCGGTCGCTGCGCAGGCGGATGACCGGAAACTGCGCGGCGTCGAGAAACTGCTCCGATTTCAGCACGCCATCCAGCACGCGCAGGCGCGTGTTGATGGAGTCGGCATCGACGGTGAAATCAAAGCCGCCCTGGCTGGTGGCTTCGTCGAAGTTGATGGCGCCGTCGATCTTGTCGAAGCGGCCGCGCATCGTGCTCCGATCAAAATGCGATGCGCCGAAGTAGACCGATGTGTGCGCCAGGTCTGGCGCAAATGACGCGGCGAAGGCGGGAGAGGTGAACAACCCCGCCAGCAATAGAATCCATGCACGCATGATGCCTCCGATATCAGAGGCCCATGGCGCGCATGGGCCTGTGCTTACTTGCCCCAACTGTCCTTCAGGCCGACCACGCGGTTGAACACGGGCTTGCCCGGCTGCGAGTCGATGCGGTCTGCCACGAAGTAGCCATGGCGCTCGAACTGGAAGCGGTCTTCCGCCTTGGCCGTAGCCAGCGTCGGCTCCAGGAAGGCCTTGACGATCTTCTTGGAGTTCGGGTTGAGCGCATCCAGGAAGTTCTTGTCGCCCGAATCCGGCTGCGGGTCGCTGAACAGGCGGTCGTACAGGCGCACTTCAGCTTCCAGCGCATGTGCGGCGCTCACCCAGTGGATGTTGCCCTTCACCTTCACGCTGTCAGCACCCGGCGTGCCACTCTTCGTGTCCGGAATGATGTTGGCGTGCACGGCGGTGATGTTGCCGTCGGCATCCTTGTCGCAGCCGGTGCATTCGATCACATAGCCGTAGCGCAGGCGCACCTTGTTGCCCGGGAACAGGCGGAAGTAGCCCTTGGGAGGCGTCTCGGTAAAGTCCTCGCGCTCGATCCACAGCTCACGCGTGAGCGGGAATTCGCGGCGGCCGAGTTCGGGTTGCTTCGGGTGCACGGGTGCGGAGCACGGCTCGTTGAAATCGGCCGGCACGTTGTCGAGCACCAGCTTGACCGGGTCCAGCACGGCCACCGAGCGCGGCGCACGCGCGTCGAGGTCGTCACGCACGGCGCCTTCCAGGATGCTCATGTCGATCCAGCTGTCGGCCTTCGACACACCCACGCGTTCGCAGAACAGCTGGATCGATTCGGGCGTGTAGCCACGGCGGCGGATGCCAACGAGCGTCGGCATGCGCGGGTCGTCCCAGCCGTCGACGCGCTTTTCCGTCACCAGTTGCAGCAGCTTGCGCTTGCTGGTGATGGCGTAGGTCAGGTGCAGGCGCGCGAATTCGTATTGATGCGGCAGCGGGGCGGCCAGCACGCCGGCATCACGCAGGTGGTCGAGCACCCAGTCATACAGCGGGCGGTTGTTCTCGAACTCCAGCGTGCAGAGCGAATGCGTGATGTTCTCCAGCGCATCGGAAATGCAATGCGTGAAGTCGTACATCGGGTAGATGCACCACGCGTCGCCGGTGCGGTGGTGATGCGCATGGCGGATGCGGTACAGCACCGGGTCGCGCATCACGATGTTCGGCGCGGCCATGTCGATCTTGGCGCGCAGCACGTGCTCGCCGTCCTTGTACTTGCCGGCGCGCATGTCGCGGAACAGCGCCAGGTTTTCGTCCACCGAGCGGTCACGGAACGGCGACAGTGTGCCCGGGCGGGTGAAATCGCCCCGGTTGGCGGCGATCTGCTCGGCGCTCTGGCTGTCGACGTAGGCCACGCCGCGCTGGATAAGCACCTCGGCAAAGCCGTAGAGCTGCTCGAAGTAGTCGCTGGCGTAGTAGAGGTGTTCGCCGCCGGCATCGCTCCACGAATAGCCGAGCCAGTGCACGGCGTCGATGATGGAATCGACGTATTCGGTGTCTTCCTTGACGGGGTTCGTGTCGTCGAAGCGCAGGTGGCAGCGGCCGTTGTAATCGCGGGCCATGCCGAAGTTCACCCAGATGCTCTTGGCGTGACCGATGTGCAGGTAACCGTTGGGTTCCGGCGGAAAGCGCGTGACCACCGGCGGAATCGGCTGGCCAGTGGCGTCCTTGCGATCGGCGTAGGTGCCTTGCGCGAGGTCGGCGTCAATGATCTGGCGCAGGAAGTTGGACGTCGGGGCGGTGGCGTTGTCTTGGCTCATGGGAGTGCGTGATTCGGCAATCCCGGGATTTTACCGTGCCCGGCGCTCCGCGCCCCGGGACGCTATCTACGCTGGGCCAGGCCATCAAGCGCCTGTGCGCGCAACAGCTCATGCGAGGCGGTGAAGGTCTGTTGGCGCAGTTGTGCGATTTGCGCGGCTCGATCGGCGTCCGACAGGCCGGCAAAGGCGTTGATGCGATCGCGTTCACGGGTGTAGGCGTCGTAGCGGTTGCGCCAGTCGGCTTCCTCGCGGTTGCCCTGGATCAGGCGGTCGGCTACCAAGTTGTCCACCCCCCGGGCCGACAGGCGCTGGCGCATCTCGGCTTCGCTCATGCCCTGCTTTGTCCAGGTTTCCATGTCGGCGGCGAGCTTGAGCGGGGCGGAGGCGTCGCGGCGCGCCTGTTGGACCGAGGCCGGCAGGCTGGCATCGATGGCGGCGATCCTGGCCGCGCGCTGTTCCTGCGTGAGCGACGGGTCGGCCATTACGGCGACGCGGTCGATGGCGGCGGCGTCCATTGCGTCGTCATCGCCGTACCAGGCTTGGGCGACGTCTGCGCCCAGGTATTGGCGGCGCAGCGCGGAGCGGTCGCTCAACTGCTGGCGGAGCGTGGCGATTAACTCCGGGCGCTGCTGGACCTGTTCGAGGCTCGGCTTGTTGCGGCTGGTGGCGCCGCTTTGAGCCGCCGCCTTGCGATAGGCCAGGTAGCGCTGGAGCAGCGATTGCGCCTCCGCCAGCGCCGGCGTGATCAGCTTGGCGCGCAGATGCGCCTCCGCCATCGACACCCGCTGGGCTTCGGGCAGCGACGCGGGCACGTCGAGGAAGTAGTCCAACACCGCGCGATTGGCGGCTTCGACGATGAGGTGGCCGCGCGCATCCACCTGGAGCCCGTCCGGCGCCTGTGTGTCGGCCAGCTCGGGTGCCGGCGCGCCCGTCGTCGACGGTTCGCCGCCCGCACTGCCGATGAATGCCCCCTTGGCTGCCTGCGGCTGCGAAGCCACAGGCGTGTCAGGTGCGTCCGACGTGTGCCACCAGTAGACCCCGCCCGCGACCGATACCGCCACCAGTACGGCAACAACAAACGTCATAGGTTGTATCGATGGCGACAGGGGCTTCATCGTGGCAATCGGCGTTAGGCAATTCGAGGGTCAGAGGCCTGCAGTCTTCAGTCGATTGGCCTGCGTGCGGATCACCGCAACCGGGTCGGCCGCGCTCCAACCGATCAGACCGAGCAGCTGGTTGACCTCATCCAGGTGATTCCACGCGTAATCCGTCGACAAGACCTGGCCGAACTTCGCGCTGCACACGGAGACGAGCCCATCGTTCGTCCCCGAGCCACGCGCCTGCATGACGCCGCCGCTGAAGACCAGCACCGGATCAAACAGGTCGAGGAGGTTGGTGGCGGTGGAGCGGCCTGTCCAGGAATACAGCTTTTGCACGTTACCGTTGCGCTCGTCGGTGGCGCTGCTGGTGTTGCACCCGCTGGCCAGGCCCGCACTCGGGAATGCCTTGTTGAAATCGGCCGCGCCCGACGTCGACAGGATATGCAGCGCCGCAAAGCCGTTCTGCGGATTGCTGTTGCCGTTGAACCAGCCGAGCACCGAGCCGAATACGTCGGCACCGAGGTTCACGAGCGCCTGGAACGGGGCCGGTGTCGATTCCACAAAGTCCGCAAACTCCGACCCTTTGTGGGGCGTGCCAATGGTGGTGACGGAGGCCACGAGGTTCGGCACCACTGCCGCCGCATAGCGCGAGGTCAGGCCGCCCTGGCTGTGACCAATGAGGTTGACCTTGGCGGCGCCCGTGGCGGCAAGCACGCTGCGGATCTGACTGACGAGCTGTTCTCCGCGCACGGTTTCATCGTTGAAGGCGGACACATCGGCCACGTAGACGTTAGCCCCATTGGCGCGCAGGTCTTCGGGGATCTGGTACCAGTAATCGACCACGCCGAGAAACTTGCTGGTGCCCGACAGGCCATGCACCAACACGATCGGATACTTCGTCGCGGCATAGGTGCTGGCGGCCTGCGCCGGCGCGACGGCACCCAAGCTGAGGGCGGATGCGGCCAAGACGGCGGCTGCAGCGTGCGTGCGCAGGAAGCTGCGCGCTGATCCATACACAGCATGGAGCAGGGAAGTCTGTGACATTCGGTTGTCTCCTGGACATTGGATGGGTGGTCGACCTCTTTGGGCCGATCGCCCTCCGTTATCCGAAGCGCCGTGTCCGACGTCAACTGAAGTGGAGGTCTGGCTCTAATGCTGCGCCGCCGCGTGCGCAAATAAAAACCGGAGGGCGGGCCTCCGGCTTCGTAGGGTGCGATGCAGCAACGTCGCTTTCTTACTCTTCTTGAAACGCTTCCTCGCGCTTTCTGTTGATGACGGGCAGCGCCACCAGCAAAACCAGGATGCCCGCTGCAATCAGCAGCCCCATCGACAGCGGCCGCGTAACGAAAGTGGAGAAATCCCCGCGCGAGAGCAGCAGCGCGCGGCGGAAGTTCTCTTCCATCATCGGCCCAAGCACGAAGCCGAGCAGCATGGGCGCCGGTTCGCAGCGCAGCTTGACGAACATGTAGCCGATCAAGCCGAAGAGCGCGGTCTGGAAGATATCGAACGTCGTGTTCGACACCGAATACACGCCGATGCAGCAGAACACCAGGATGGCCGGATACAGAAAGCGATACGGCACTTTCAACAGGCGCACCCACACGCCGATCATTGGCAGGTTCAACACGATCAGCATCAGGTTGCCGATCCACATCGAGGCGATGAGGCCCCAGAACAGCGCCGGGTTGCTCGTCATCACCTGCGGGCCGGGCTGGATGTTGTGGATGGTCATCGCGCCGACCATCAGCGCCATCACGGCGTTGGGCGGAATGCCGAGCGTGAGCAGCGGAATGAACGACGTCTGCGCTGCGGCGTTGTTGGCCGATTCGGGGCCGGCCACGCCCTCGATGGCGCCCTTGCCGAATTCGCTCGAATACTTCGAGGTCTTCTTCTCCAGCGAGTACGACGCGAACGATGCCAGCGTCGCGCCGCCGCCCGGCAGGATGCCCAGGAGCGAGCCCAGCGCCGTGCCGCGCAGTACGGCCGGGATCATGCGCTTGAAATCTTCGCGGCTGGGCCAGAGGTTACGCACGTGCTCGACAAAGGTTTCACGATGCTCCTTCTGTTCGAGGTTGGCGATGATCTCGGCAAAGCCAAACACGCCCATCGCCACCGACACGAAGTTCAGCCCGTCGGCCAGTTCCGGCACGTCGAACGAATAACGCGCGGTGCCCGAGTTAACATCGGTGCCGACCAGGCCCAGCAGCAGGCCCAGGACGATCATCGCAATCGCCTTGATGAGCGAGCCCGACGCCAGCACCACCGCGCCGATCAGCCCCAGCACCATCAGCGAGAAATACTCCGCCGGCCCGAAGTTGAACGCGAATTCCGACAGCGGCGTGGCAAATGCCGCCAGGACCAGCGTGGCCACGCAGCCTGCGAAGAACGAGCCCAAGCCCGCGGTGGCGAGCGCCACGCCCGCGCGCCCGCGCCGCGCCATCTGGTAGCCATCGATGGTGGTCACCACCGAAGATGATTCGCCCGGCAGATTGACGAGGATGGCCGTGGTGGAACCGCCGTACTGCGCACCGTAGTAGATGCCGGCCAGCATGATCAGCGCGGCCACCGGCGGCAGCGCGTACGTGGCCGGCAGCAGCATCGCAATCGTGGCGATGGGGCCCAGGCCCGGCAGCACGCCGATCAGCGTACCGAGCACGCAGCCGATGAACGCGTAGATCAGGTTCTGGATGGAAAGCGCGGTCGAAAAGCCGAGCGCGAGGTTGGCAAAGAGGTCCATGGTGTCGTGTGCCTCGCGCTCAATTGCCGATGAAGGCGGGCCACACCGGGAACTGCAGCTTGAGCCCATAGACAAACGCCGCGAGGCTCATCACCACCATCACGATGGCGGTACCGGCCGCACCCTTGAGCGTGAACTCGTGGCTGGCCATGCTGGAGACCAGCACGAGCACCACAAGCGAGAGCACCAGCCCAAGCGGTTGCAGCAGCAGCCCGAACAGCACCACGGAGCCGAGAACCCACAGCAGCGTTTTGACGTCCCAACGCGGAATGCGGTCGACCACGCCCTTGCGCGACAGCGATTGCACGACCACCACCACGCCCAGCAGCACAAGCACCACGCCCAGCCAGAACGGGAAGTAGCCCGGGCCCATGCTGCTGGCGGTGCCCATGCGGTAGCTGCGCGCCAGAATGGCAAACGCCGCACCGGCGACGATGAACATGACGCCGGATGCAAAGTCCTGGTGACTGCGGATCACCGGACGACCTCGTGGATCGTTCTGCAAGTCTGGTCTCCTTGGGATGGCGTGCCGCGCGGGTTAGGCGGGCCGCCTTATGCCTGGTAAGGCGACCAAGTTTGCACGCTAAGCAGACCGGCTTTCAAGCAGCTTGCGGAGGGGAGGGCATGCCGCTTCATGAGCCGGCGCGGCGCCCCGGGCAAACGGTTCAGGGTTTGTCCCTAGCGTTGCCCTGAGCAACATTGGGGCCGCACCACGCGGGTTGCGCGTCCCCCGGTGCAATTACATGCCGATACCGCGCGCCATCAGCACGGCCGCCAGCGGAATGAAGATGATCAGGTGCGACTCGACCATGACCCAGCGGCGCGTCTTGGCAATCTCCGACGGCGTGGGCACGAAGTCGGGCAGCGTCTTGCCCTGCTTCTTCCAGCGCAGGATGTTGATGGTCGGAACAATCGACATCAGCCCCACGAGAATGAACAGGCCCACCTTGACGTGGAATACCGGGTTGTGGACATAGAACGCGTAGCCCTTGGCGCCGTAGAACACGCGCAGCAACCCCGTGATCAGCACCGCGAGTGCAGCAAAGCCGAACACGGCGTCATAACGTGCCAGGCGCTTGCGGATCTCGGGCGTCGTGTCCGGGCGCAGCACCACGGCCTCGGCGGTGAGAAAAACGATCAGCGTGAAGATCGAGATGTAATGCAGGTAAGCCAGCAACGCATCAAGCCACATGTTGACCTCATCAGGGTGGGGAAGGGTTGGCGTGGATTGCAGGGCTCAGATCACGCCGCGCGCGCGCAGCGTTTCGATCTGCTCCCTGTTCAGGTTCAGCACGTCGCGCAGCACAGCCTCGGTGTGTTCGCCCAGCAGCGGCGGGTGGCTCGCGGCCTTGGGCGGCGTGGCGCTCATCTTGACGGGGCTGCCGACAAGCTTGACGGTGCCGGCGCTGGGGTGAGGCAGGTCGACGCGCAGGCCGCGCGCCTGCACCTGCTCGTTGTTGAACACCTCGTCGAGCGAATTGATCGGGCCGCACGGCACACCGGCGGCTTCGAGCTTGTCGATCCATTCGCCTTTGCTCAAGCGCTTGACCATCTCGGCCAGGATCGGCACCAGCACGTCCCGGTTGGCCACGCGCTGCGGGTTGGTGGCAAAGCGCGGGTCGTCGGCCAGCTCGGGCATGCCGCCGGTCTCGACAAAGCGCCGGAACTGGCCGTCGTTGCCGACTGCCACGATGATCCAGCCGTTGGCCGCCTGGAACGTCTGATACGGCACGATGTTCGGATGCGCATTGCCCCAGCGCTTGGGCGCCTGGCCGCTGGCGAGGTAGTTGGTGTTCATGTTGGCCAGCATGGCGACCTGCACGTCGAGCAACGCCATGTCGATGTACTGGCCTTCGCCCGTGCGGTCCCGGTGCGCGAGCGCGGCGAGCACGGCCACGGTGGCGTACATGCCGGTCATCAAATCCGAGATGGCCACGCCGGCCTTTTGCGGACCGCCGCCGGGCAGGTCGTCGCGCTCGCCGGTCAGGCTCATGAAGCCGCCCATGCCTTGCACGATGAAGTCATAGCCGGCGCGGGCGGCGTAAGGACCGGTCTGGCCGAAGCCCGTGATGGAGCAGTAGACGAGGTCTGGCTTCACGGCCTTGATCGATGCGTAGTCGAGCCCGTATTTCGCGAGCTGGCCGACCTTGTAGTTCTCGAGCACCACATCGGCGTGCGCGGCGAGCTGGCGGACGATGTCCTGGCCCTCGGGCGTGCTGATGTCGACCGTGATCGAGCGCTTGTTGCGGTTGGCGGCCAGGTAGTAGGCGGCCTCGGCGGTGTCCTGGCCGGCTTCGTCCTTGAGCCACGGCGGGCCCCAGGTGCGCGTGTCGTCGCCGGCGCCGGGACGCTCCACTTTGATGACGTCGGCGCCAAAATCGGCAAGGTTCTGCGCGCACCAGGGGCCGGCAAGTACGCGGGTCAGGTCGAGAACACGGAGATGGCTCAGAGCGCCCATGGATTGACGAATCGACACGATTGGAACGGGTGCACTCTACACCACGCTCCGGGGTACCCCCAGCCCCATGCGACGAATGGGCGCTAACACATTAGCAACCCCGTATAATCAATAGTTTGCACTGATCCAAGATGCGCCGGGCGGTTGCCCCAGGCGCCATGCTGACTCCGGCACCCCGCGACATGAAAGCCTCCGATATCCGCCAAAAATTCCTGACGTTCTTTGAGGGCAAGGGCCACACCGTGGTGCGCTCCTCGCCGCTGGTGCCGGGCAACGACCCGACGCTGCTGTTCACCAACTCCGGCATGGTGCAGTTCAAGGACGTCTTCCTCGGTACCGACAAGCGCCCGTACGTGCGTGCGGCCTCCGTGCAGCGCTGCCTGCGCGCCGGCGGCAAGCACAACGACCTGGAAAACGTCGGCTATACGGCGCGCCACCACACGTTCTTCGAAATGCTCGGCAACTGGTCGTTCGGCGACTACTTCAAGCGCGACGCACTCGTGTGGGCGTGGGAGCTGCTGACGCAGGAATACAAGCTGCCGGCCGAGAAGCTGTGGGCCACCGTCTACCAGACCGACGACGAGGCCTACGACATCTGGACCAAGGTCATTGGCCTGCCGCCCGAGCGCGTCGTGCGCATCGGCGACAACAAGGGCGCGCCCTATGCCTCCGACAACTTCTGGCAGATGGCCGAAACCGGCCCGTGCGGCCCGTGCTCGGAAATCTTCTACGACCATGGCCCCGACGTCTGGGGCGGCCCCCCGGGAAGCCCTGAAGCCGACGGCGACCGCTACATCGAAATCTGGAACAACGTGTTCATGCAGTTCGATCGCCAGCTCGATCCGGCGACCGGCGAATACACGCTGACCCCGCTGCCCGCACCGTGCGTCGACACCGGCATGGGCATGGAACGCCTGGCTGCCATCCTGCAGCACGTGCACAGCAACTACGAGATCGACCTGTTCCAGGCGCTCATCGCTGCCGCCGCGCGCGAGACCAACACCAAGGATCTGGCCAACAACTCGCTGCGCGTGATTGCCGACCACATCCGCGCATGCTCGTTCCTGATCATCGACGGCGTGATCCCGGGCAATGAGGGCCGTGGCTATGTGCTGCGCCGGATCATCCGCCGCGCCATCCGCCACGGTTACAAGCTCGGCTGCCGCGCAGCGTTCTTCCACAAGCTCGTGGACGACCTCGTCGCGCAGATGGGCGAGGCCTATCCGGAGTTGCGCGAGGCGCGCGACCGTGTGGTCGAAGTGCTGCGTACGGAAGAGGCGCGCTTCTTCGAGACCATCGAGCACGGCATGTCGATCCTCGACGCCGCGCTGGGCGAGCTGAAGACCTCGGGTGCCAAGATGCTCGACGGCGAACTGGCCTTCAAGCTGCACGACACCTACGGTTTCCCGCTGGACCTGACGCAAGACGTCTGCCGCGAGAACGACGTGATCGTCGACGAAGCGGCCTTTGACGCCGCCATGAACCGCCAGCGCGAGCAGGCACGCGCGGCCGGCAAGTTCAAGATGGCCGCCGGCACGCTCGACTACACCGGCGACAAGACAACGTTCCACGGCTACGAGCAGCTCGTGCGCGAAACCGCGCGGGTGACGGCGCTGTTTGTGGATGGCGCATCGGTGCAGGAAATGCACCCGGGCCAGACCGGCGTGGTGGTGCTGGACCACACCCCGTTCTATGCGGAATCGGGCGGCCAGGTTGGCGACCAGGGCACGCTCAAGGCTGCGACCGTCTGGTTTGATGTGGTCGACACGCTCAAGGTGCAGCCGGACGTGTTCGGCCACCACGGCGAGCTGCGCACCGGCGTGCTGAAGGTTGGCGATGCCGTGGCGGCGGAGGTGGACGCAGTGCGCCGCGCGCGCACCATGCGCAACCACTCGGCCACCCACCTGATGCACAAGGCCCTGCGCGAAGTGCTGGGCAGCCACGTGCAGCAGAAGGGCTCGCTGGTGGATGCAGAAAAAACCCGCTTCGACTTCTCGCACAACGCACCGATGACGCCGCTGCAGATTCGCGAAGTGGAAGCGCGTGTCAACGCAGAAATTTTTGCCAACGCCGGGACGAACGCCCAGCTCATGGGCTTTGACGACGCGGTCAAGAATGGCGCAATGGCCCTCTTCGGCGAGAAGTACGGCGACGAAGTGCGCGTGCTGTCGATCGGTTCGTCGAAGGAACTGTGTGGCGGCACGCACGTGGCGCGCACGGGCGACATCGGCCTGTTCAAGATCGTGAGCGAATCGGGCGTGGCGGCAGGGATTCGCCGTGTGGAGGCCATCACTGGCGACAACGTGCTGCACTACCTGCAGACGCTCGATACACGCATCAACGAAGCGGCTGCCGCGCTGCGTGCGCAGCCGTCGGAACTGACGTCGCGCATCGTGCAGGTGCAGGACCAGGTCAAGACGCTCGAGAAGGAACTGGAGCGTCTGAAGTCGAAGCTGGCCGCCAGCCAGGGCGACGAACTCGTGAGCCAGGCCGTGGACGTTGCCGGCATCAAGGTGCTGGCTGCCAAGCTGGACGGCGCCGATGCCAAGACGTTGCGCGAGACCATGGACAAGCTCAAGGACAAACTGCAGACCGCAGCCATCGTGCTGGGCAGCGTGAGCGACGGCAAGGTTGCGCTGATTGCGGGCGTGACGGCTGACGCCACGGCCAAGGTCAAGGCGGGCGAGCTGGTCAACTTTGTCGCCCAGCAAGTCGGCGGCAAGGGCGGCGGCCGCCCGGACATGGCCCAGGCCGGCGGCACGGAGCCGGACAACCTGCCGCAGGCGCTGGCCGGCGTGGCAGCGTGGGTACAGCAGAAGGTTTGATGTAACGCGTTCGACAAGAATGCGCTAGACGGCGCGCGCTCCCGGCAACGGGGCGCGCGCCGTTTTGTTTGGAGGCGATCAGGGCGGTGGCGTGGTGTCCAGCAGGAAGACGCGCAGGCGCTCATTTCGGTCGCCATGGCGGGCGCCCGACCAGAACTGGGTCCACTCGGAGAACCTGAGCGGCGCCTCACAAACCTGAGCAACGGATTTCCGTGGTGCAGGCCGCGCGACTTTCGGGGCACAGCGCGCCCTCCGTTGGGGCTTGTCTGCGCCATGAGAACAAGCGGGGAATGTCGCCCGGCTGGAGACAGGCCCAGCCATGGCCTATACCGGGAAAACGTTGCCGATTGTGTAGCGATTGCGTGCCCCTTGGCAGGCAATTTGCATCGGTGGCGCGCGCTGTTCCCCACAGCGCGGGTTGATCCCATCCCTATCCCCAAATCCGAGGAGAACCATGAGCGTCCTATCTGACAAGGTCGACGCCCCGCCTCCGCAGCCGCCGCACCGGCTGCTCGGGCGCAAAGGCAAACGATTGGCGCGTGCCGTCGCGGTTGGCGCGTTGCTGGCGGCAGGCGTTGGCGCGTCGACGCAGCCGGGTGCGCAACTCGCACCGGAATCGCACGCGCGCAAGGTCAAGGTGCTCATCATCAGCATGTTCGCGCCCGAGGCGCAGCCGTGGATCGACAAGCTTGGCCTCACGCAAGACGTGCCGGTGCCGGGCCTGTCCATCGACTATCCGAACGTGCATTGCAACGCCAGCGACGTCTGCCAGCTCACCACGGGCATGGGCAAGGCGAATGCCGCGTCGTCGGTCTCGGCGCTGATCTACAGCGGCAAGTTCGATCTGCAGCGCACGTACTTCCTTGTGGCTGGCATTGCGGGGATCGATCCTTCGCAGGGCACGCTCGGCAGCGCTGCGTGGGCGCGCTTCCTCGTCGACAGCGACATTGCGTGGGAGATCGATGCGCGCGAGGTGCCCGCCAACTGGCCCGGCGGCTTCATCGGCATCAACACGCAGGGCCCCGGACAGAAGCCGCCGCTGGATTACAAGACCGAAGTCTTCCGCGTGAACGAGGCGCTGCTGCAGAAGGCGCTGGCGCTCTCCAAGGGCGCGGTGCTGGACGACAACGCCACCGCGCGGGCCTATCGCGCCAACTACCCGAGTGCACCGGCCAACCAGCCGCCTTCCGTCGTGCAATGCGACACCGCTGCCGGCAACACATACTGGCACGGCGCCAAGCTGGGCGAGCGCGAAGCAGCCTGGGTCAAGCTGCTGACGGACGGGCAGGGCACGTACTGCACCACGCAGCAGGAAGACAACGCCACGTTCGAGGCGCTCACGCGCGGCTCCAAGGCAGGCCTGCTCGACCTGCAGCGTGTGGCCGTGCTGCGCACCGCGTCCAACTTCGATAGGCCGTATCCGGGGCAGACGCCGTACGACTCGCTGGTCAACAGCAACTCGGGCGGGTTCGTGCCGTCGCTCAACAACCTGTATCTGGCGGGCGGCCCGCTGGTCAACGAGATCGTCACGCGCTGGAGCGTGTGGAAACACGGAGTGCCTTCGCCATGATCGATTCCCCACTCAAGACCCCCATGCGATCCATCGCCAGGCTCTGCGCGATCGGTGCCGCGGCGCTGACCTTGAACAGCTGTGCGTTTGACGGCGTCAAGGTCATCGTCATCAACATGTTTCAGGGCGAAGCCCAACCCTTTATCGACCGTTACGATCTGAAGGAGAAGGTCTATATCTCCGGCCTGTCGCCCGACGCGCCGAACATGCTGTGCAACTACGACGGCATCTGTCAGGTCACCACGGGCATGGGGTATGCGAATGCGGCGTCGACGATTTCTGCGTTGCTCTATCGCAGCAAGCTGGACCTCTCGCACACCTACTTTGTGATTGCCGGCATTGCGGGCATCGATCCTGGGCAGGGGACGGTGGGCTCGGCGGCGTGGGCGCGGTATGCGGTCGATTACGGTCTCTCGCACGAGATCGATGCGCGCGAGATGCCGGCCGGCTGGCCGTACGGCTACTTCGGCATCGGCACGAAGGGCCCGGGCGAGAAGCCGCCGATGGACTACCGCACCGAAGTGTTCCAACTCAACGAGACGTTGCTGCAGAAGGCCTACACGCTGTCGAAATCGGCGACGCTGGAAGACAGCCCAGAGGCCATCGCCTTCCGCAAAAACTATGCGTATGCGCCGGCCAACCAACCACCCGCCGTCATCCAGTGCGACGTGGCTTCCGCTGATACATGGTGGGCCGGCCGTAACCTGGGCCAGCGGGCGCGTGACTGGGTAAAGACGATGACCGACAACAAGGGCACATACTGCACGACGGCGCAGGAAGACAACGCCACGCTCGAAGTGTTGACGCGCGGCGCCCGTGCCGGGAAGGTCGATTTCAGCCGCGTGGCACTGCTGCGCGCCGGGTCCGACTTTGACCGTCCGTACGACGGCCAGACCGCCTCCGACGGGCTCATCAACTACGCGCAGCAGGGCGGCTTTGTGCCGGCCACGCACAACCTCGTCAATGCGGCCAAGCCGTTATTGGACGACATCGTGCAGCACTGGCCCCAGTGGAAACAGGGGGTGCCGACGAATTAACAGTTGCTGACATCACATTTCAATCTATATAATGCGAATCATTATCATTTGATGGAAGGCCAGGGGCGAATGCCCGACCGCTGACCATCGCTCCTACCGGGCGAGCCAGCGGGTTTCCACCTGCCAGCCAACGGATCGACGCGCCGCGTGATGTATTGCGGCGCGTTTTCTCTTCTCTCAGCGCATTTCCGCGCGTCCGGTTTCGCCAATCCTGATCGACCCTTTGCCCGCGATGAACCGTCATCTCGCGGCTCGCGCCTTCTCGTGCGCGCTGGCCGCCATTCCTCTTGCCGTTTCCACATTGGCGCATGCCGAAGCCGGCCAGCCGGCCACAGGTGGTGCCACGGTCGACCTGAACGAGACGACCGTCACGGCAGGCAGCCAGCGGGGCTTTGCAGCCAGCACGGCGCAGGTCGGAGCGTTCCGCGGGATGGCGTTGCGCGACATTCCCGCCACCGTGAACGTGGTCACGCGCGAGGCGCTTGATGCGCAGCAGGACACGTCGCTGTACGACGCGCTGCGCAATACGGCGGGCGTGACGCGCCAGCAGCTTTCAGGCGAAACGTTCGACAACCTCGCCATCCGCGGCGTGACGCTGGAGAACCGCACCAATTTCCGCTTCAACGGCTCGATGCCGATGGCTGCACTCACGGCGATCCCGCTGGAAGACAAGGAACGCGTGGAGGTGCTGAAAGGCGTGTCAGCGCTGTATTACGGCTACACGACGCCGGGCGGCGTGGTGAATTTCGTGACCAAGCGGGCCGGCAACACGCCGGTGACGACGCTGGGCATGCAGTTCGACAGCAACGGCAGCGTGGTCGGCACGCTGGACGTGGGGCGCCGTTTTGGTGAAGACAATCAATATGGCCTGCGCTTCAACGCGGCGGGCGGCTCGTTGCAGTCGCCTACCAACGGCATTGACGGCACGCGCCAGCTTGCCGCCGTGGCCTTCGACTGGAAGGTCAACAGCCGGCTCAGCCTGAAAGCCGACGTGGAATATTCGCGCAAGGTCATCATCGAACAGTCGGTGGTGACGCTGCCCGCCGCCAAAAACGGCGTCATCACCTTGCCGGCCATGCCCGACCCGAGCAAACGCATTTCGCCGGGTTGGGCCGACTTTGACGGCAACAACACAAACGCGTTGCTGCGTGCCGATTACGCGCTCGCCGATGCATGGCTGCTGACGGTGGAGGGTGGCGTGTCGGAGACGGCGCGGACGCGGGCGTTCTCCGAATTTCGGCTGACGAACACGCTGACGGGGGCCGGCACGCTGTCGGGCCAGCGGCAGAGCGGTCGCTGGAACACCAGCCACGTGCGGGCCGACGTTTCCGGTACCGAGAAGACGGGTTGGATCACGCATGACCTGACCTTCGGCATTGCGCGTTCCGACATGCGCCAGGCGGCGGTGTACTCCGACCGCTTTTCCGGCACGCAGAATCTGTACAACCCGGTCGACCTTGGCTGGCTGCCGACCACTGACACCGGCTTTACCGCCGAGCAGCGCGCGGTTGATACGGGCGTCTACGCGCTGGATCGCATGACGCTGTCGGAGCACTGGCAAGTCATCTTGGGCCTGCGCTACACGCGCTATACCAGCGAGCAGGCGCCCAACCGCTACGAGGCCAGCAAGACCACGCCGCTGGGGGCCGTCATCTACAAGTTCACGCCGGCGCTGTCGGCGTATGCGTCGTACGCGCAGGGCTTGGAAGCCGGCGCGCGGGCTCCGAACACGGCCGCCAACGCCAACGTGGCCATGCCGCCTGCGCTGTCCGAGCAGAAGGAAGTGGGCGTGCGCTACGAAACGCCGGCCGGCACGCAACTCGCCGCTGCCGTGTACGACATCGACCGCGCGGCGAGCTACACCAACGACGCGAACATCTTCGTGCAGGACGGCCGCGAGCGGATTCGGGGTATCGAGCTGACCGCGCAAGGCCGCGTCACCCAGGATTTGTCGCTGCTGGCCTCGGCCGGCTGGACGGACGCGAAGTTCCGCGGCGTCGGCAACGGCCTCGACGCAAAGACGCCGGAAAACACGCCGCGCAGCACTGCCAGCGTCTTTGCCGAATACACGTTGCCGATGCTGCGTGCTGTCTCGTTCAACGCGGGCGCCTACTACCTTGGCCCACGACCTGTGAACGACGCCAACCAGGCAGAGCTTGGCGGCACGACGCTTTTCAGTGCAGGCGTGCGCTATGTGACGCGGATTTCGGGCAAGCGCGCGACGCTGCAATTCAATGTCGACAACCTGACCGACAAGCGCTACTGGGCGGGCGCCGGCAACAACCGTCTGTCGATGGGGGCGCCGCGGCTGTTCAAGCTCGGCATGAAGATCGATCTGTGATGCGGGTCAGCCGCCGGCGGCTTTCTTTACCGCGCCCAGCACTTCCATCGGCAGCGGGAAGACAATCGTCGAGCTTCTGTCGCCCGCAATCTGCGTGAGCGTCTGGAGATAGCGCAACTGGATCGCCTCGGGCTGCTGGGCCAGCATGCGTGCAGCTTCGAGCAGCTTTTCCGATGCCTGCAGTTCGCCTTCTGCGTGGATGACCTTGGCGCGGCGTTCGCGCTCGGCCTCGGCCTGGCGGGCGATGGCGCGGATCATCGATTCGTTCAGGTCGACGTGTTTGATCTCCACGTTCGCGATCTTGATGCCCCACGGGTCGGTCTGGATGTCGAGCACCTTCTGGATGTCGAGGTTGAGCTTTTCGCGCTCGGCCAGCATCTCGTCCAGCTCGTGTTTGCCCAGGATGGCCCGCAGCGTCGTCTGGGCGAGCTGGCTGGTCGCTTCCAGATAGTTGGCCACCTGGATGATGGCGCGCTCCGGATCGACCACCCGGAAGTACACCACCGCATTGACCTTGACCGACACGTTGTCGTGCGAGATCACATCCTGCGGCGGCACGTCCATCACCACCGTGCGCAGATCCACGCGCACCATTTGCTGGATCGCCGGCACGATCAGCACCAGCCCCGGCCCCTTCACGCGCCAGAAGCGGCCCAGCAGAAACACCACGCCGCGCTCGTATTCGCGCAGCACCCGGAACGACGAGATGACCAGCAGCACGGCCAGGAAGATCAGGCCGCCTGCGCTGAAGAAGCCGTAAAGCATTTTTCTTCTCCTTATGAAGACGCGGCGAGGGGGGCAACGGGTTCCACCATCAGTGTCAGCCCACGCCGGGCGATCACACGCACCTGATCGCCACGCGCGATGCCACCATCGCAGCGCACGCGCCAGCGCTCGCCATGGATGCGCGCCCAGCCGTCGCTGTCGGCATCGGCGTCCGGTGTATCGACGTCCACTACTTCGCCTGTCATGCCGATGAGCGTATCGCCGCCGGTCACGATCGGCCGCCGTCGCGCACGCACCGCCAGGCTGGAGAGCGCTAGAACAACGGTCAGGCTTACGAAGGCCAGTCCGATGATGAGCGGAAGCGGCACGCCAAAGCCCGGGGTTTGCGTATCGATCAGCATCACCGCGCCCAGCACGAACGCAACGATGCCGCCCACGCCGAGCGCGCCGAACGTCGGCAGGAATGCTTCAGCCACCATACAGCCGAGGCCAAGTGCAATGAGGGCAAGCCCCGCGTAGTTGATCGGCAGCATCTGCAGCCCGTAGAGCGCCACTACGATGCACACGGCGCCGAGGATGCCGGGCACGACCATCCCAGGGGTCGAGAACTCGAAGATCAGTGCATACACGCCCACCGTCAGCAGCAACAGCGCCAGGCTCGGGTCGGTAATGACGCCGAGGAAGTGGTTGCGCCAGTCCGGCTCCAGCGTGACGATGGTTGCCTCGGCTGTACGCAGCGTGACGTCGCCGGCGGACGTGCGCACCGCGCGGCCGTCGACTTGCTTGAGCAGATCAGGAAGGCTTGCGGCAACAAGGTCGACCACGTGCTGGCTGGCGGCTTCGGTCGCGTCGAGGCTCACGGCCTCACGCACGGCGCGCTCGGCCCATTCCGCGTTGCGACCGCGCAGTTGCGCCAGCCCGCGGATGTACGCCGCCGCGTCGTGCATCTGCTTGCGGGCGAGGGTGTCTTCGTTGCTGGAAGGGGCGGCTGGTGCGCTTGCCGGCTTGGCGCCGTCGCCGGGGCTCGGGGCATGGCCGCCCATGCCGATCGCCACGGGAGACGCCGCACCCAGGTTCGTGGCGGGCGCCATCGCCGCAACGTGGCAGGCGTAGAGGATGTAGGTGCCGGCGCTTGCTGCCCGCGCGCCACCGGGGGCGACGTAGCCCGCCACCGGCACGGGCGACGCAAGGATGGCCTGAATGATCTGGCGCATCGACGCATCGAGGCCGCCGGGCGTATCCATTTGCAGCACAACAAGCTGCGCTCCCTGATCGCGTGCCTGTTGCAGGCCGCGGATTACGTAGGCTGCGCTGGCCGGCCCAATGGCACCGGTGACCGGCAACACCACGACCGGAGCGGCTGCCCCGGCAAGGCTGGTCCAGACCGCGGCGATGACCGCTGCCAACCATCCCATCCAACGCCGCATCCGCAACGACGGTCGCATTCGCGCCTCCGTCCGTGATTGCCGCGCTTTGCCCGATCAGACCGGCGGCACGGTCCCAGTATCCGGTTTCAGTTTAGGCGGCAATGGCTTCCCGCGCGGTTTTGCTTGCCGCTGCTTGGGGCTCGCTCAGCACCTGCACGAGCGCCTGCAGGGCGGGTCCAGCCATGTCGCGGTGCCAGGCAAGCAGCGTGTCGACACGGCCCGGCTTGCCGAGCGCGTGGATGCTGATTTCCGGGGCGTTCGTATACAGCTCGAGCACCGAGCGGGGCACCAGCGCCACACCAATGCCGGCCGCCGCGCACGCGATGATGGCGTGGTACGAGCCAAGCTCCAGCACGCGGGACGGCACCAAGCCGTCTGCGGCGAACCAGTCTTCGATCAATTGCCGATAGGCGCAGCCAGGTTCGAACGCGAGCATGCCGGCAGTCTGCACGTCCGCCGCGCGGCGGATCGGTGGATGGGCGCGGTGGGCAATCAGCACCAGCTCTTCGGCAAATGCCGGCAGCGTCGTCATGGCGGCGCGCGTGTTGTTCAGGCACGCCGTTTCGGCAACGAACGCGCAATCGACTTCAAAGTTCGATAGCGCCTGAAGAGAGTGGCGCGTGGTCATCGTCACCAGTTCGAGCTGTACGCGCGGCCAGCGTTGATGCAGCGTGGCCAGCAGGGCAGGAAGGCGGCTGGCCGCCGTGCTTTCCATCGAGGCGATGCGCAGGCGCCCGTGCGGCTCGCGCGGCTGCACGGCCTGGCGGGCCTCGGCGGCCAGACGGAGGATGTCGTCGGCGTAGGTCAGCAGGGTCTGTCCGGCGGGCGTCAGCACCATGCGCTTGCTTTCGCGCACGAACAGCTGCACGCCGAGTGACGCTTCGAGCTGGCGGATGCGTGTCGTCACATTCGACTGCACGCGATTCAACTGCTGGGCCGCCCGCGTGACGCCGCCTTCCCGCACGACCGTCCGGAAGATCTCTAGCGAGGACAGATCCATGATGTATCTCAAATGCTAATGGGTTCGTTCAATATAATTCATTTTTCAGGATGAACGGCCTTGCGTACGATGAAGTGCCGATTTCCCCATCCAGGCCCTTCCATGGAGCACACGCTGTCGTCCACCCCAGCCTTGTCCGCCGCGCATTCCCAGCGGGCCGCCGCCTGGCGCGTGGCGGTTGCGGGCATGGTTGCGCTGTCCGTGGCGATGGGCATCGGCCGCTTCGCCTTTACGCCGATCTTGCCGATGATGCTTCACGACGGCAGCTTGACGCTGGCCCAGGGTAGCTGGCTCGCCACCGGCAACTACCTCGGCTATTTCGTGGGCGCGCTGGCGTGCATGGCGGTGCGCGGCGAAGCGGCACGGCTCATCCGAATCGGTCTGGTCGCGACGGTGCTGCTGACCGCCGGAATGGGCGTTCTGCAAGGGCAGCCGGCGTGGCTTGTGCTGCGCTTTGCGGCAGGCATGGCGAGCGCGCTGGTGTTCGTCTTTACGGCGGGCTGGTGCCTGCATCGGCTGACCGAACTTGGGCATGCGGCGCTTGGCGGCATCATCTTCTGCGGGCCGGGTCTTGGAATCGCCATTCCGGGGCTGGCGGCCAGCGGCATGGTGGCGCTGGGTTGGCATGCAACGTCGGCATGGATTGCGTTTGGCGTGCTGTCGGCGCTGCTCTCGGCGGCGGTGTGGTCGACCATCCGGCCCGAGGCACCTGCGCATGCCGCTCCGGCGCCAGCCGCGTCCGGCAAGGCACCCGGCCTGGATGCGCCCACCAGCGCGCTCACGATTGCCTACGGTCTGGCCGGGTTCGGCTACATCATCACCGCCACGTTCCTGCCGGTGATCGCCCGCAAGGTGCTGCCTGCAGGTTCGCTCTGGCCCGATCTGTTCTGGCCGATGTTCGGTGCCGGCGTGGCGCTCGGTGCATTCCTTTCCACGCGGATCAGCCTGGCGCGCGACAACCGTTCGCTGCTGGCCACGGCCTACGGCATGCAAGCGGTTGCCGTGACCATCAGCATCGTCTGGCCGACAGTGGCGGGGCTTGCACTTTCGAGCACGCTGCTCGGCCTGCCATTCACGGCGATCACGCTGTTCGCCATGCGCGAGGCCCGCCGGCTCTGGCCGCATGCCGCGCCGCGTCTGATGGGGCTGATGACGGCCGCGTATGGCATCGGCCAGATCGCCGGGCCGCCGCTGGCGAACCGGCTGTTTGCGGCCACGGGCGGCTTCAATGCATCGCTGGCCGTGGCAGCCGTGTCGCTCGTGGCCGGCGTGGTCATCTTTCTTGTGGTCAAGCGCGTGGCCCCGGCGCGTGCGTGATGCGCGGCATGTGAAGGCGCCCACCACGCGGTCGACGCGCCCGTTCTAGAATGCCTCCTCCATTGGAGGAGCCTCATGTCTTTTGCCTTGCGCCCCGATGCCGTTGTGCCCGGCGGCGAGATCAGCCAAGCCGAGCGCGCTGTGCGGGTCGACCTTGCCGCCGCGTACCGACTGGCCGCGCTCAACGGTTGGGACGATCTGGTCTACACCCATCTGTCTGCGTCCGTGCCGGGCGAGCCCGATCACTTCCTGATCAACGCTTTCGGCCTCGCGTTCGACGAGATCACCGCATCCAACCTGGTCAAGATCAATGGCCGCGGCCAGCTCGTCGGCGTCTGGCCCGATGCGGCCACGCATCCCTCCGTTAACGTGACCGGTTTCGCATTGCACGCAGCCGTGCACGCCGCCCGGCCCGACGCGCAGTGCGTGATCCATCTGCATAACACGGCGGGCATTGCCGTGTCGGCGCAGAAGCACGGGCTGCTGCCGCTGTCTCAGCATGCGCTGCGGTTTCACCGGCGCATCGCGTATCACGATTACGAAGGCCTTGCGTTCACGCCGGAAGAGGGCAGCCGCCTTACCGCATCGTTGGGCAACCGTTTCGCCATGTTGCTGCGCAATCACGGAACGCTGACCATCGGCCGTACCGTGGCCGAGGCGCACGTGCTGATGGCCACGCTCATCAAGGCATGCGAGATCCAGATCCACGCGCTTGCCGGCGGCGAGGTCGTCGCGCCCGCGCCGGAAGTGGCAGATCGGGCGGCAGAACAGCTCGAAGATGGCGGCGCCATCGAAGGCGTGATCGAGTGGCCGGCGCTGCTGCGCAAACTGGATAAAATCGACGCTTCGTATCGCGACTGACGCGACTGATATAACCGCCGCGACTATCAGAGCGACGCACTAAACAGGAGACACCATGCCGACTTTCCATATCGAGATGTTCGAGGGCCGCAGCGTTGAGCAGAAGCGCAAGCTCGTCGAAGAGGTGACGCGCGTCACCTGCGAATCGCTGGGCTGCGCCCCGGGCGCCGTCGACATCATCATCACCGACATCAAGCGCGAGAACTGGGCTACCGGCGGTGTGCTGTGGTCCGAGCAGAAGTAACCCATTCTTTTCCACACACATTTGCCGGCCCGCCATGCAGCCCAAGCAGCATTTCGCCTCAGACAACTACGCGGGCTTCTGCCCGGAGTCGCTGAAGTATTTCCTGGAGGCCAACGGCAGCGGCCATGAGCCGGCCTATGGCGATGATTCGTGGACGCAGCGCGTGTGCGACCGCATTCGCGACCTGTTCGAGACGGATTGCGAAGTCTTCTTTGTCTTCAACGGCACGGCCGCCAATTCGCTGGCGCTTTCGTCGCTATGCCAGTCGTATCACTCCGTGATCTGCCACGAGCTGGCGCACATCGAAACCGACGAATGCGGCGGCCCGGAGTTCTTCTCCAACGGCTCCAAGCTGCTGACCGCCAAGGGCGAGAACGGCAAGCTCACGCCGGATGCGGTCGAAGCGCTCGTCACGCGGCGCTCCGATATCCACTACCCGAAACCGAAAGTGGTTTCGCTGACGCAATCGACCGAAGTCGGCACCGTCTATACCGTGGACGAGGTCCGCGCGATTGCCGCGATTGCCAAGCGTCGCCAGTTGCGCGTGCATATGGACGGCGCGCGTTTTGCGAATGCGGTGGCGTCGCTCGGCGTGCATCCGTCGGAGATTACCTGGCGCGCCGGCGTGGATGTGCTGTGCTTTGGCGGCACGAAGAACGGTCTGCCGGTCGGCGAGGCCGTGGTCTTCTTCGATCGCCGCCTGGCGGAAGACTTTGCATATCGCGTCAAGCAGGCCGGGCAGTTGGCGTCGAAGATGCGTTTCATCTCGGCGCCGTGGCTGGGTCTGCTCGAGAACGATGTGTGGCTGCGCAACGCGCGTCACGGCAATGCGATGGCGCAGCTGCTGCATGCGCGCATTGCCGATGTGCCGGGCGTGCGCATCATGTTCCCGACCGAATCGAACGCCGTGTTCGCCGAGCTTCCGGTGCCGGCCATCGAGGCGTTGCGCGCACGCGGCTGGCGCTTCTACACGTTCATTGGTGCGGGCGGCTGCCGCCTGATGTGCTCGTGGGACGTGCAACCGGAGACGGTGGAAGCCTTTGCCGCCGATATTCGCGCAGCCTGCGCGCAGGCCGTTTAATCCATCTGACTGCCATGAGCTTCGACTACCGTTTCTGTCCGCAATGCGCCACGCCGCTCGTCGAGCAGCACAATGCCGGCCGCCTGCGCATCGCGTGCCCGGGGCAGGACTGCGGCTTCGTGCATTGGAACAATCCGTTGCCCGTCCTGGCGGCGGTTGTCGAATATCGCGGGCAGATGTTCCTGGCGCGCAATGCACTGTGGCCGGAGGGCATGTTCGCGCTCGTCACGGGCTTTCTCGAACGCGACGAGACGCCCGAAGAGGGCATCGCCCGTGAGCTGAAGGAAGAGACGAACCTCGACGCTCAATCGATCTCGCTGATCGGCGTGTATGAGTTCATCCGCAAGAACGAACTGATCATCGCGTACCACGTGGTGGCCGATGGCGAGATCGCGCTGTCGGAAGAGTTGGTTGAATACCGCCTGAAGCCGTTCGAGAAAGTCCGCCCCTGGACGGCCGGCACTGGTTATGCCGTCGCCGATTTCCTGACCGCGCGCGGGCTGCCCGTCAGCTACATCGACATCCGTACCGGCGAACCGGCCGAGCCGCCGCCGCGCCAGTGGCAACCCACGCGGCTCGTTACAATTCCGGAATGACTGACGCGAGTGGCACTGCGCCGCTTGCCCGTACCACTGAGGAAGACATGGAGTTTCAGAAGGAAATCGACGCGCGCGGCCTGAATTGCCCGCTGCCCATCCTGCGCACGAAGAAGGCGCTTGCCGACATGCAAAGCGGCGACGTGCTCAAGATTCTCGCCACCGACCCCGGCGCCACGCGGGACTTCCAGGCATTCGCCAAGCAGACCGGCAACGAGCTGCTCGAGCACAGCGAGCACGACAAGGTGTTCACGTTCTATATGCGCCGTCGCTGATCTGGCAGCGCGTTCAATGAAAACGGGGCGATCCGGTTTGGCTGGATCGCCCCGTTTTCATTTGGCGGCAGATCTTTTGATCGACTGCGTGCGGCTACTTGCGCGCTTCCATCGCCATGCGCAGCGCCAGGCTCGTCAGCACGGTGCCCATCAGGTAGCGCTGAACCGACAGCCAGCTCGGCTTGCGCGAGAGAAACGCGGCGATGCTGCCCGCCGTCGCGGCGATCATCGAATTGACGGTCACGCTGACGCAGATCTGCGTGACGCCCAGGCAGACCGACTGCACCAGCACGCTGCCGTGCGCCGGCTCGATGAACTGCGGCAGCAGCGACAGATACAGCACCGCCACTTTCGGGTTGAGCAGGCTGGTCAGCAAGCCCATCGTGTAGAGCTTGCGCGGGCTGTCCACCGGTAGTTCGCGCACCTGGAACGGCGCCCGGCCGCCCGGCCGCACTGCCTGCCAGGCGAGGTACAGAAGATAGATCGCGCCGCCAAAGCGCAGCGCATCGTAGGCAAACGGCACGGCCATCAGCAACGCGGTGATGCCGAATGCGGCGCACAGCATGTAGAAAACGAAGCCCGTGGCGATGCCCGCCAGCGACACCAGCCCGGCGTTGCGCCCCTGGCAGATCGAACGCGAGATCAGGTAGATCATGTTCGGGCCCGGCGTCAGCACCATGCCGAGCGCAACCAAGGCAAAGGTGAGCAGATTGGTGAGGGTAGGCATGGCGAAATCGCTGTCTGCGGAAAGGGCGAAGAGCTTGCAGGCTAGCACTGGCCGCGATTCGGCCAACAGGTACAGAAATCCATAAATTTTCGCGATTCTGTATCGGTCCCACGTAGACAACACGCCGACTGCAGCGTCGACGCTTGTTTCATTTTTTGGTGAGCGCGGGCTGCGAGGAAGGAACGGCTTACAGAATGCTGAACGATCGGTGACGGCACGCCATGCGTGCGTCATCGGCGTTGCTGAGGGTATGCCGAAATCCTTTTATTCCCCAACCCCCCCGTCCCCATGCGCCTGCATTTCCTCCTTGCCGCCGTGCTGTCCGTGGCGTTGCCTGCTCAAGCCGAGCTTCTCATCAGCGAGTACGTAGAAGGCAGCTCGAACAACAAGGCCATCGAAATCTACAACCCGGACGGCGCCGAAGCCGATCTGTCGGTCTACAAGATCGAGCAGTACAACAATGGCGCCAGCACGCCCACCGCGTCGTTTGCGCTCTCGGGCAAGCTGGCGCCAGGCGCCGTCCATGTGATGGCCCACAGCACACTGGCCAGCGTGCTCGGCAGCCGCGTCAACCAGACTGCGGCGTTCTCCTTCAATGGCGACGATGCGCTGACGCTCACGCGTTCCGGCGTGGTTGTCGACCGCATCGGCCAGGTTGGCTATCAACCGCCGTCCGGCTTCTGGGGTACGGCCAGCGCTGGCACCAAGGACCACACGCTGCGCCGCCAAGGCACGGTGAAGGCGGGCGACACGGACAGCACAGCTGCCTTCAATCCATCCCTTCAGTGGGATGCCTTCAATATCGACGACTTCTCCGACCTTGGCCTGTACAACGGGCAGGGCACCGTCACGCCACCACCCGCCGTTGCGATGTGCGGCGCGCCGGCAACGCACCTTGCGGATGTGCAGGGCGCCGGGGCCACTTCGCCGCTGGTCGGCCTGAACGTCGAGATCGAAGCCGTCGTGACCGCCGACTATAGTGGCGCCACCGGCTTTAACGGCTTCTTCGTGCAACAACCCGACGCGCAGCGCCGCCGGTTGTCTGGCGTGTCGGAAGGCCTGTTCGTCTATGCACCCGGCGTCAGCGCCCGCGCTGGTGACCTCGTCCACCTGGTCGGCAAGGTCGAGGAGAAGTACGGCCAGACGCAACTGACGCTGGCCACCGGCGGCATCGCAAGCTGTGCCAGCGGCAACCGCGTGACGCCGGTCGACGTGACATTGCCCGTGGCCGATGCCAAGGCGTTGTCGGCGTATGAAGGGATGCTCGTGCGCCTGCCGCAGACGCTGACGGTGAGCGAAACGTACGAGCTTGGGCGCTACGGCAGCGTCCTGCTCAGCAACGGACGCCTGCCACTGCCGACAAACGTGGCTCCGCCCGCGCATGGCGCAGCCGCGCAGGCCGCGGCCAATGCGCTGAACCGCATCGTGCTCGACGATGGCTCCAATCAGCAGAATCCCGCCAGCGTGCGTTACCCGGCACCGGGCCTGTCGGCGGCAAATCCGGTGCGCGCCGGCTATACCGTGAGCGGTGTACAGGGCGTGCTTGAATTGCGCTACAACGCCTGGCGCCTGCAGCCCGTGCCGGGTGCGGCCGCGCCGGCTTTCAATGCTGCTGCGAACCCGCGTGCGGGTGCCCCTGCGCGCCACGCCCAGGCCGATGTGCGCGTCGCCTCGTTCAACGTACTGAACTACTTCAACGGAGACGGCAAAGGCGCCGGCTTTGACGATCCGGCCAATCGAGGTGCCAAGACACAGGCCGAGTTCGAACGCCAGGAAGCCAAGATCGTCGCCTCCATCCGCGCCCTCAATGCCGACGTGGTCGGCCTGATGGAAATCGAGAACGACGGCTACGGCGAGCTTAGCGCCATCCGCCGCCTGACGACCCAGCTTGGCGCCGACTGGCGCTACGTCGACCCGGGCATGCCGAAGCTCGGCGGCGATGCGATTACGGTGGCGATCGTCTACAACAGCCGCACAGTGGAGCCCGTCGGCACGCCGGCCACGCTTGCCATTGACGACAAGAACCGCCAGCCGCTCGCGCGCAGCTTCCGACGCATCGGCGGCACACAGAACTTCACCGTGGTCGTCAATCACCTGAAGTCCAAGGGCTGTTCTGGTGCGACCGGCAAGGACGCCGACCAGGGCGACGGCCAGAGCTGCTGGAACCCAACCCGCGTGCGTGCTGCCGGCCTGATCGCCGACTGGCTGGCGACCTCACCGACCGGCGTGGCCGATGTGGGCCAGCTCCTCATTGGTGATCTCAACAGCTATGCCAAGGAAGACCCCGTCGTGCTGTTCGCCCAGAAGGGGTATGCCGACATGGTGGCGAAGTTCGTCGGCAGGGATGCGTACAGCTATGTCTACGGCGGCGAATCCGGCTACATCGATCACGCGCTCGCCACCCCTGGCTTGGCAGAGCGGGTGCGTGCCGTACATGAGTGGCATATCAATGCCGACGAGCCGATCGCGCTCGAATACGCGTTCGGCCACAAGAGCGCAGAGCAACAACAAACGTTCTACGCACCGGACGCGTACCGCTCGTCGGATCATGACCCGGTGCTGGTCGACCTCGCCCTCAATACGCAGACCGCAGGTGGCGGCACGAGTCCGGAAGGCGATGCGGCGGCGGGTGCGGCCACGGGCAGCACAGGGGTGGGGGGTGCCGGTGCGGTGGACCCGATTCTCGGGCTCGCACTGGCCGCCGCTGCGGTAGCCTTGGCGCGGCGTCGTGCGTGTCGGTCTTGAGCGTCTGCGCTCTTCCTGGGGCGACGCGCGGCAGCTCCATCACCAGTCGAATCGCATCCGTGCGTTCGCTGACCGTTCGACACAGCCTTAAGGTCGTTTCCGGCCATCCGGCTCGGGACTGAATTAAGCTTCTGAACTGGCGCGATCAGCAACATCGCGAACTCGACGCGCCGAGGCAATCGATTCCGATATGGGGACGGGGGGAGATGTGAGCAATGTAGCCGCGGCGGTCCGCGCGCTGATCTTAGGCTTCTGGCTCGGCTTGATGTCCGGCGGCAGCAATGCGGCCCCAACTTCGCTGTTCACCCCCGAAGAGGATGCCTGGATCGCCGCGCATCCGATCGTGCGCACCTGTGTGGATGCGCATTGGCGTCCGTTCGAGTTTGTCAAAGCCGGCAAGGTGGCCGGCATGGTTCCATCGTTCCTCGACGCGGTTGCCTATGTGAGTGGGCTGCGTTTCGAATATGTGGACGGTGCGTGCTGGAACGGCTCGCTGGCTGCACTGAAGCTGGGGCAGGTGGACATGCTCCCCGACTGGAGCAAGGACGAAGCCGTGGCACCCTACCGGGACGGTTACATCGCGAGCACGCCGTACTATGTCGGGACAATCGCAATCGTTACGGCGGAACAGGAAAACCTGTTCGCCAGTTTCTCGCAATTGTCCGGCAAGCGGCTTGCGATCAAGGGCGGCGGTGGTCTTGAACTGGCCATCCGCCGCAGCTCCGTCCCCGTGAAGTTGGTAACGTTTCAAAACGAGTCCGACGCGTTGCAGGCGGTTGTGGACGGCGATGCCGACGCCGCACTCGGAACAGACGCTTCGATCGTTCCGCAACTGCACCGGCAGTTCAAGGGCCAACTTTTCCTTTCGGGCAGCCTCTGGGACCGGCCCTATGCGTTGACGATGGTCACGCGCGGTGACAACCCCGTGCTCGCGTCGATTCTCGATAAATCGCTGACCGCCATTTCGGCGTCGGAGGCCGACGCTATCCGGCAGCGGTGGCAGGAAACGACCGACTACGGCGCGCCGTCGCTGGCGTCGATCCTGCATTACCGCTGGCGCCAGGTCGCTCTCGTTGCGATCATTGTTCTGGCGTTTGCGGTGTTGGCCTATGTGCTATGGCGTGCGCGTGTGGCCGCCGTTCGCAGTGAGCGTGAAAAGGCGATGTTCCTCGCATTCATCAGCCACGAAATCCGGACGCCGATGCACACGATTCTTGCGTCGCTGGAACTGTTGCAGCGCTCGCAATTGACCGGCCAGCAAGCCAGTCGTGCGGATGCCGCTGTCTCGGCGTCGGAAACGCTCTTGGCCCTGCTTGACGATGTCCTGGAATACTCCCGTCTCGAATCTCGCAGCGTGACACTCGTGCTTCAGCCTACGGCGATCAGGCCGTGGGCCGAGCAGGCTCTGGACATGGTCCGTTGGCGCTCCGATGAGAAAAAGCTGGCGTTGTCGCTCGATCTTGCCTGCGCGCCGGATTTCAGCGTGGACATCGATGCCATGCGCGTGCGGCAGATCGTTTTGAACCTGTTGGTGAACGCGATCAAATTCACGACGGTCGGCAAGGTTGTCCTCCGCGTCGACTATCTGTCCGGAAAGCGGCGTGGCACCGGAACGCTCGTACTCGAGGTCAGAGACACGGGCATGGGCATTCCTCCGGAGCGCCAGCGGAACATTTTCGAACCGTATGCACGCGTGGAAAGTCCAGGCAATCGCGGTGCCAGCGGAACAGGGCTGGGCTTGTCGATCTGCCACGAACTCGTGGAGTTGATGGGAGGCGTGATCACCGTCAGCAGCAGCCCCGAGGTCGGCACAGTGTTCACTGCCATGTTGCCGGCACGGGAGGCGCGCGCAGCGATGGCGTTGCCAAAGGCTGCGGAAGCAGCGGGGGCGTCTGCGCCTCACGCAATATCGCCTCCTCGGGCGGCAAAGGCGCCGTCGCCGGAATCGAAGGAGGGGCCGCTGGTCCTGGTGGTCGATGACCACGAGGCGGTGCAACACGCGATCCAGCATCAACTGGACGCACTGGCCTGTCGGTCTGCCATTGCCGGCACCGGCGAGGCCGCGCTCGAACAGTTTGCGTCAGCAGCGTTGGACATGGTGCTGCTCGACTGCAATCTGCCCGGGATTGACGGATATACCGTCGCGCAGCGCATGCGAGACATCGAACATCAGCGCGGAGGCGAGCGTACGCCGATTGTCGCCATCTCCGCCGCGACAGACGACGCGCACCGTATTCGGTGCTTCGACAGCGGCATGGACGGTGTGCTCGGCAAACCGCTGCGCCTTGCCGCATTGCGGGAGCTGATCGAACTGTGGTGCGCCCATGGCGATTCCGCCCACAACGCGGAGCCTATGGAGCACGACGTGACGCCGTCGGCGGACGTGCTTGCGATTTATCGACAGACCATGAAAACCGATCTTGAAATGCTTAGCCAGGGCATCGCGCATCGGGATATCAAGCAGGCACGTCGAGCTGCTCATCGAATTTCTGGCGCTGCGGCCGTTGTGGAAGATCTGCAGACGCGCCACTTGGCCAGAGATCTGGAAAGACGTCTTTCGCCCCCGTCCAGCCACATCAATGCGGAGATTCAGGCGCTCCTCGTTGCACTCCAATCCTTGCACGGAGCAGAGACCCCCGACGCCTGATTCTTTCGCTCAGGGCCCCGTGTCGACCTGATCGCGCTCCCCCGGCATACGCGCTGTCGACCCCACCTGCGGCGGCCTGCGCCTCGTGTTGTCCCAATCCTCCATCTCGGCAGCCTCATCGACGTAACCCTGCATTTACAACGAGAAAGCCTCTTCACGTAGCGGGCGCCGATCTGAATCGCGCAGACCAAATGCGTCAATTCAGGGTGCTTTTCAGAGCAGTCTGATATGGCGCGGGCGCCTCGCTTGGAATACTTGCGCCTGCCTCATTCGATAGGCATTTCTTCTCGACCAAGTCCCGGCACCTTTCTGCTGCGGTCTCATTTAAGGGTAAGTCAATGAAAGCAAAACTGTTCCTGGCGGGCTTCGCCATGTCTGCTCTGTCCTCCGTCGCGATGGCCCAGACCGTCAACAAGGTAGATGGCGTTATCAACTTCCAGGGCGCGATTCTGAACGACACGTGCAAGGTGTCCTCGGCCACGGGTGACGCAGGCACCATCAACGTGAGCATGGGCAACATCGCCGCCGACGATATCGGCACGGTTGCTGCACCCAAGCGTCTGACGAACGGCGCCGGCTCGGCCAACTTTGACGTGGTGTGCAAGAAGGGCGCCAAGGTCAGCATGAAGTTCGCAGGCAAGGTTGCTGAACTGAGCGCCGACAAGAAGACGCTGCGCGTGAACAACGGCAACACCGCCGACGGCTTCGCGCAAGGTGTCGGCATTGCTGTGTACGAAGGCACGGGCGCGAGCGCAAACGCATTCGACCTGAGCAACGGCGATCTGCTGGCACAGACGGAGGTGCCGGCAGCAGGCGGTTCCCTGAACGTGCGCTTTGCCGCTGCTTACGTGGCTGCCGACCCGGCCAAGGTCAAGCCTGGTATCGCGAACGCAAGTCTGCCGTTCACGCTGAGCTACGAGTAAGCCAAGCGCCAGCCACCCAGGGCTGGCTTCAATCGGCAGCGGCGCTTGTCCGCTGCCACCTCTTTCTTCAAGGCAATTCCGGATATGAAAGCAAAACGATTCGCCGTTGGCGCGGCGTTGGCGTGCGCGTTGGCTGCGTCCGCGAGTCACGCCAGTATTTCCTTAGGTACTACGCGGGTGATCTTTGATGGCAAGAACAAGGAAAGCTCCGTGGTCGTCATCAACGATGGCGCCGATGCACTGATCCAGTCGTGGCTGGATCCGCTCGATGACGTTGCCCATACGCAACTGCCATTTGCTATTACACCGCCGTTGGCCAAGGTCGGGGCCAAGCAGCAGCAACTGTTGCGCGTACTGTATGAAGGCGTGGGCATGCCCGCCGACCGAGAGTCCGCCTTCTGGCTGAACGTGCAGGAAATCCCACAAGCAGCGAGCAAAGACAACGTGCTGCAACTCGCTGTGCGCCAGCGCATCAAGGTGTTCTATCGGCCCGTTGGTTTGGGCGGTGATCCTCTCAAAGCGGCCACCAGTCTGCAATGGCAACTGAATCAAGACGCCGGTAAGGCAATGCTGCGGCTGACCAACCCGAGCCTCTATCACGTGACCGTAGTGGACGCCAAGCTCCACACCGGAAACAAGGATGAACCGGTCGTTGACGCCAAGATGATCGCGCCAGGTTCCACGGTGGTCTTGCCCGTCAATGTGCCGGCCGGGCACACCGGCGCACCGGAGCTGCGCTACGAAGTCATCAATGACTTCGGCGGACGCGAAAGCTACCGCGTCACCCTGCAAGGCAATCAGCCGAGCGCGCCGGTATCCGCCGGTAACTGATCGACCTAGTCGAGTTCTTCTATCCAGCCTGCAGTGGTTGGATTAGCCCGCGCCCCTTCGAAGCGGAGCTTGCCCATGTGACACCCCTGATTCTCAAGGCCCAAAGCGAGCATTGCGATGTCTAAACGCCCGACCACCAAACCGGTCCCCAGAAAGATTGATGGAAAAGCCTTCGCTGCTCGTCCCCGAGCAAACCCGCTTTACTTGGCTTTGTGTCTGGCGGTTTTCAATAGTGCGCGCGCGGCGGAGGGGGAAACCCTTGTCGCACAGGCTGCCCCGACGCTGCTTGCTTTCAATACGAACTTTTTGCATGGCCAGGGCCGTCCGGCAGATCTGAGCGCCGTACTTTCTTCCGGAAACAGCGTGCCGCCCGGCACGTACCGTGTCGAGGTGCAGGTCAATGGAAACTTGGTGGGGCGGCGCGACGTCGACTTCCATCAAGAGGGTGGCAAGGGCAAGGTGCGTCCATGCCTCACCGCGCACATGCTCCAGGACTTTGGCGTCGACCTGACTGCCATTACTCCGGCCCTTGATCTCAACAGCCAAGCGTGTCTCGATTTGCCGCAGCTAATGGACCAAGCGGTCGTCGACTTCGACGCTGGCCGGCTGCAACTGAACCTGAGCATTCCCCAGGCGTTTCTGTCGCGCGCTGCACGTGGCTATGTGGATCCGGCCTTGTGGGACGAGGGCGTCACCGCTGGCTACGTCAACTACCAGTTCAGCGGAAACTACGGCCACGGCCGCGTTGGCAATGACAGCAGCAGCTATTATCTTGGCCTGCAGAATGGCGTGAATATTGGCCGTTGGCGTCTGCGCAACGAATCTGCGTTGAGCGGAAGCAATGATGGCCAGACCCGCTTCAAAAGCAATCGCACGTTGTTGCAACGCGACGTCGACGCCATCAAGGGGCAACTGACGCTGGGCGAGCAATACTCCGACGCGACGCTATTCGACAGCGTACGCTTTCGCGGTGTGCAGGTCAGTTCGGACGACGCGATGCTGCCGGATAGCGAGCGCGGCTATGCACCGGTGGTGCGTGGGCAGGCTGCGACGAATGCTGTCGTGGAGGTTCGCCAGAGCGGCTACGTGCTATATCGCGCCAACGTGCCGCCGGGGCCATTCCAGCTGACCGATATTTTCCCGACCGGCTCAAACGGCGACCTTGAAATCACCGTCATCGAAGCCGATGGCACCAAGCGCGTTACTCACCAAGCCTTTTCCAGCTTGCCCCTGATGCTCCGCAAGGGGCGATTGAAGTATGCATTTGCGGCCGGGAAGTACGATGGGGACCAAACGGCCTCACCTAAGCTCGTGAGCGGATCGCTTGTTTATGGCGTCACGGACAACAGCACCGTGGCGGGCGGCTTCCAAGCGTCGCGGGATTTCCAGGCCCTTAACATGGGCGTTGGTACCAACACACCGATCGGTGCGCTGTCGGTAGACATCACGCAATCGAGCAGCCGTGTGCAGGGCAAGCGCGATACCGGTCAAAGTGTGCGTGTTTTGTATGCCAAGACTTTCACGCGGACGAACACCAACTTCACGCTGGCGGCATATCGGTATTCCACGTCGGGCTATCGCACGTTTAGCGATCACGTCAACGATCTCGGCAACGCGGGCGTGCAAGCTGGCCGTAGCCGCTCGCGCATCGACTTGACGACCAGTCAGGACTTGGGTGGGCCGCAACGTGAATATGGCAGCGTCTATCTGAACATCAGCCAGCAGACGTATTGGAATCAGCCGGGCTCCAGCCGCAGCATCAGCGTCGGCTACGGCAACACCTGGAAGCGGCTCAGCTACAACTTGAGCCTGAGTCAGACCAAAGACAGCCGATTTGGCAACAACGGCAGCAATACGCAGGTCATGCTGACGATGTCGATCCCGCTTGGAGGCAAGCTGCACTCCCAGCGCGCGTACACCAACGTCAGCAACGACAGCAACGGCGGCACGAATATTCAGAGCGGCCTGAGCGGTTTCGCCAGCGAAAAAACGTCTTACGCCATGCAAGCCGGTTATACCAACGGCGGGCGAGGTGCAACGGGCGGTGCCAGCATTACGCACGAGGCCGATGCAGGCCAGCTCTCGGCCAACGTCAACGTCGCCAATGACTACCAATCGGCCAGCATCGGGGCCATGGGCGCGGTCGTGGTCCATGGCGGCGGTGTCAACCTGAGCCGCACGGTTGGCGACACCTTCGCTTTGATGAAGATGGAGGGCCTTCGGGGTGTGGATGTTCGCACCGAGGCAGGTACCTCAGTCGGTCGTAACGGATATGCCGTCGTGTCCTATGCGCAGCCGTACCGCCTGAATGCACTGCGCCCCGACACGCATAACCTCGGCGCCGACATTGAACTGACAGACACCGTTAAACAGGTGGTGCCGCGTCGTGGCGCCATTGTGCAGGCGACCTTCAAGGGTTACAGCGGCCAGCGTGCGCAGTTCACCTTCCAGCAGGCAGACGGCAAGCCCGTACCGTTTGGCGCCAGCGTGGAAGACGCCCAAACCGGCAGGCAGTTGGGCATTGCAGACCCGAACGGCAGTGCCTTTGTGCTGCTTGGCCAGGAACAAGGCACCTTGTCGGTGAAATGGAAGGAAGGCCAATGCCAGGCACCCTATGCGTTGCCGAAAGCAGAAGCTGGCCGGAACTACCAGCGGCAGACGCTGCGTTGTAGATAGCCACCGGGCCCTCGAATGCGCAACTGCCATGGATGCATGGTCCATCGCATATAAGCAAAACTTGGAAAGAATCGTCGATGCAAAAAACTCTATATCGCCTCGAGTCGGATCATCTTCTCCGCGGTTTCTGTATGACCGCGTTTTTCTTGGCGGCTCTGCTCTCCTCGCCAGCTGACGCCGCAAACTGCACAATTCGGCAAGGCGCCGTCGTCAAGCAACTCGCGTTTCAAATACCTTCAAGCTTTACCGTACCGCGCGATGCACCCATCGGTACCGTGATCTATGAAAGCGCACCTATAACGAACAGTGCACAAGACACACTGTCCTTCACCTGTACTGCCGCCTTCCGCTGGGGTTTGGTGAATTCGGTCGGAGGGATTCCGCCTGCTGCTACCAAAGTCGATATGCCGATCGGAAATACCGGACTGGCGTGGGGCCTGGTCTACAAGCGCGAGGAGCCTGGAATGACTGCAGAACAGCTAGCTGCAATTTCACTGGCATCCTCAAAGGCAGCGGGCCCCTACACATTCTTGGGCACGTCCTTCTCGTTAAGGATCAAAAAGATTGGCCCAGTTGCGCCGGGCGCTGCCGTTGAGGCGGGGCTCCTGGGGTATGCCAACATAAATAACGAGTTCAACGCCTTTATCGTTCGAACGTCCACAAAGGCAAGCGTTACAGCCCAGAGTTGCAAGACGCCAGATGTCATCGTGCAGATGGGAGATCGGAATCGTGTCGGACAATTCAAAGGTGTTGGCACTTCGTTGGCGCCTGTCAATTTTTCGATCAATCTGAACGGGTGCCCCTCGGGCATCAGCAAGGTTTCTTATCTACTGAAGCCCAACACCCAAATCTTGGATGCCGCGCAGTCGGTCGTCGCGCTCGACGCTGAATCGGTAGCCAAGGGCGTCGGCCTGCAGGTTCTTAACCAGAACGGAGAGCCGGCGGTGTTGAACGAGAAGGTCGCCTTCAGCGAGTACGACAAGGCTGGTGGAAATTTCAGTATCCCGCTAAAAGCAGCCTATCGGCAAACCGCTCCAGTCGTTGGAGCAGGCACAGCGAATAGCTCGCTGACTTTTGTGATGAGCTACGAGTAGCTTGGTGTGCAGGCGGCTTCATCAAGCATGGCAGCCGGTGCGAGTTCAGTGATCGGCGTACTTGGTGTACCAGCAAAAAACCCCGCAGAGCCAAGCCCAGCGGGGTTTTTTGCCAAACGTTGAAGCCGTTTGAAAGATGTTTGGTGGTGGAACACGGAACCGAACCCGCGTCCGCTTTCAGAACCAGATAGTACTGCATGGGTCTTGAGGGCGTGGATTCGACGATTTGGCCCAATTACCCCGCCATCCAGCAACTACGTGATGTCGAGCAGCGCCGTGTCGGGCTCACGAGCTTCCTGCCAGCCTCTCGAACATGCCCCTGGTGACTGTCCGCCGGTCGATGGTTTGCACCGACTTCCCTCGCTTCATCGAGGTCCCTCATTGACATTTCCCTTTTTGGGAAATACAATGCAAGCCTGACCATGAACACATCGTCCCTACATGCGAATTCTGGGTTTGCCCATCCTCGAGGCGTTCAAAAAAGATCATGCAGCCTCGCGTGGGCCACTGGACGCGTGGCAGACGGATGTCGAGCGTGAGAACTGGAAAACGTCGCATGACATCAAGCGCAGATACAGAAGCGCGGATTTCTTGGCCGACAACAGAGTCATCTTTGACATCAAGGGCAACTCATATCGGCTTGTGGTCAAGGTCCGATATCAGAACGGACTGGTGGTGGTGGAGTGGGTCGGGACACATGCCGAGTACGACAAGAAAAAGTTCTAGGCAGACGTGTGTAAGGCAAGCAAACGACAGGTGGAGATGGCGATGAATGTGAAGATCATCAAGAGTGCGGAAGACTACGAAGCAGCGATGGCGCGCTTGTCTGCGCTCATGTCGCTCGACCCCAAGGCCAACTCTAAAGAAGAAAACGAGCTCGAGCTGCTGGCCTTGGTCATCCAGGACTTCGAACGCCAAACCGTTCCCCCGGTCAAGGCCGACCCGATCGAGTCGATTCTTTTCCGCATGGATCAGATGCAGCTCTCCCGCAAGGATCTGATCCCTTACATCGGCTCGATCTCCAAGGTCTCGGAGGTGCTGTCGCGCAAGCGACCACTGTCCCTGCCCATGATCCGCCGACTCAACCAGGGCTTGGGCATCCCCGCAGACATCCTGATCGAAGACGTCGAAACGGACAGTTCGGTCGTCGATCAGGAGCCGGAGATGGACTTCACACGGTTCCCACTCAAGGAAATGCTGGAGCGAGGCTGCTTCGGGGATTTCGAAGGGAATGCACAGCGTCTCAAAGAATACGCCGAAGATCTGGTCAGAAAATTCATGCAAGACCTGCTGCCCAAGCAAGTCAGTCCGGCTTTTCTGCGCGCTCCGATGCATCAGCGCGGGGATCGCCAAGCCGATGAGATGGCCCTCTTGGCTTGGCGTATGTGCGTCTTGCGACAAGCGCGAGCCGTCAACGCCGTCAGAGAGTACAAGCACGGAACCATCACACCGGCCTGGATGCGTGAGCTGGCCAAGCTGTCCACATTCGATGAGGGGCCAAAACTTGCGCGCGAGTACCTTGCGCGCCACGGCATCACGCTCGTCATCGAAAAGCACTTCAAACGCACGTTCCTCGATGGCGCAGCAATGCTCGATAACGATCGACCGATCGTCGCCCTGACGTTGCGACATGACCGATTCGACAACTTCTGGTTTGCCTTGCTCCACGAGTTGGCGCACGTTGCCAAGCATCTGACAGCCGAGGCACCGGTGTTCATCGACGACTTGGATCGCAGCAATCCCCAAAAGGTCGAAGCGGAAGCCGATGCCATGGCCGGGGAAGCATTGATCCCTGAAAAGAGCTGGCGTACGGCCAAAGTGCGGACAACGCTTCTGTCCGAAGACGCCATTGCTTTCGCCGATGAGATCGGCGTGCATCCGGCCATCGTGGCAGGACGTCTGCGCCACGAAGAGAAGAACTTTCGCCTGCTCTCGCACCTCATCGGCAAGACGGGACAGGTCAGTCAGCTACTGGATCAATGAACAAAAGTCCCAAAAAGGGAATCGACCATTTGCATTGATCCTTTTTCGGGATTATCATAGAATCCACTTGCCAGTACGGAATCGAACTCGCTATCGAGTCAGTGCCCGTGCCGGCAGACATCACGGTGTTGCCGCAGTTGGGCCAGTGCCCAGCCGCCAACACCAAAGAAAAAGGCCCTGAAGTGCTACCAACACTCCAGAGCCTTTGGTGAGGTGAATAGGGGGCTACCAAACCACCCATGCACATCATGTCTTGAACGGACAGCGGATTTTACCAGTTCGCGGTGTGCTGGCAAGCCCAAACCCCCTCAACTTTCATGAGGAGTTGGCCATGGCCTACCACCGATGGAAGAGCGTCTTCGTGCGCGCATACACCCGGTTCCGGTTCGGACGCCGGGAGGCTGTGTGCCAGCACTGGCGCTCGCATCCGGGTCAGATGCAATTGTTTGCCTGATCCATCCCGGGCGGGAGTCAGCAGGACCTGACTCCCGTCTTTCCCTCTTTCCGCGAACTGATAAGGAAAATCCCATGTCCTCCAAGAAACCTACGAACGAACAGACCTCCGCCCGCGTGGCATCGACAGCCGCCAAGTTGTTGAGCAATCCACGTACACCTGCATCCGTCAAATCCGTGGCGGCATCGGCACTGACCCAAAAGGCCAGTCCCAGCAAGTCAAAAGGCAAGTAATCGTTGTTGCCCCCGATGCCCGCCCTGCGCGGGCGTCGGCCGGGGCGCTGCGTCAATGCAGACGACGACATCAGGAGGCTCTCTTGTTCTTCAACATCCATCCGATCAGAATCGTTTCTCGACCCAAGCTGACTGGCCTGGGGGAACACTGGGGCGTTCAACTGCCCGACGGTAACGTCGCGCACCTGACCCCGGACGGCGAACACGTCGTGACCTTCGCGGAGTTCGCACAAGGTCGGCCCATCAAAGAAATCCGACGCGCCGCACCCGAGCAGCGGGCGCAAATCATGCAGCGGCTCACCCTATCGCTGCAGCACCGGGGCCCCTACCGACTGCTGGACCGCAATTGCGAAACCTACGCTACATGGCTGTTGGGTGAAACGCCCCAGAGTCCCCAAGTGCAAGGCGTCATTTTCCTGGGCCTGATCGCGGCATTCCTGCGTTTCGCGTGATCGCGTCCACGCACATGTCCAGGACTCCCCTGCAGCGTGCGCTGAAACTGGCCACCTTCGTGGCCTGGCTGGCTGACAGGAGATTTGCCGGATAAGGTGGGCGATCAGAAATAGCCAATCTGCTCGCGGGTTTCCATACGAATTTTGTATGGAGCCCGCCAATGACGACCAAGCACTGCGCTTGCTGCGGCTTGCACTTCGTGCCCCGCCCTCAAGTTCCCGACCAAGCCTACTGCTCTGCACCTGACTGCCAGCGCGCCCGTAAGCGCCAGTGGCAACGGTCCAAGCTCCAGTCCGATCCAGACTACCGGATCAACCAGCGCGCCGCCCAGCAGGCGTGGTCGCAGCGCCATCAGGACTATTGGCGCAACTACCGTGATGATCGGCCCGAGTATGAGCAGCGCAACCGCGAGCAGCAGCGACTGCGTGATGCCAACGGGGCAGATGTCGATCTTGCAAAGATGGACGTGTGCGACCTGCCGACCGGCCTGTACCGCATCACGCGACACCCAGCGTTTCCGAGGGGAAACGGCGACTCCTGGATCGTCGAGATCACACCGGTCTGCATGACGTGTCCGTGCAAGATGGACGTGTCAAGAGAGGACTTGATCGACATACTGGCCACACGCCCGTAACTTCGACCCCAAACAGGCTCTCGAATGTTCTGCATGGCAACGATTCCGACCGTGTGCGCTGCCGCCTTGGTGCGGCATCGCGTCCATTGAAAGGAGTGGCGGACCCGAGAGCACCAATCACAGAGTGACCGGGCCTATGCAAGAGATCGAACCTCCTCAACACCCACCGGGGTCGGGCCCGGTGCTTCGAGCCGCGCAATACGTGCGGATGTCGACCGAGCACCAGCAGTATTCGACGGAGAACCAGGGCGACAAAATCCGCGAGTACGCCGACCGGCGCAACATCGAGATCGTCCGCACCTACGCCGACGAGGGCAAAAGCGGTCTGAACATCGGCGGGCGGCTGGCACTCCAGCAATTGATCAAGGACGTGGAGTCCGGTGCCGTCGATTTCAAGCTGGTGCTGGTGTACGACGTCAGTCGCTGGGGCAGGTTCCAGGATGCCGACGAAAGCGCCTATTACGAGTACATCTGCCGCCGCGCTGGCATCCACGTCACCTACGTGGCCGAGCAGTTCGAGAACGACGGTTCGCCCGTGTCCACCATCGTCAAGGGCGTCAAACGCGCGATGGCCGGTGAATACAGTCGGGAATTGTCGGCCAAGGTGTTCGCCGGACAATGCCGACTGATCGAGCTGGGATTTCGGCAAGGCGGGCCCGCAGGCTATGGCCTTCGTCGCGTGCTGATCGACCAGTCCGGATCGGTCAAGAGTGAACTCTCGCGCGGCGAGCACAAGAGCTTGCAAACCGACCGCGTCATCCTGCAGCCTGGACCGGATGCGGAGGTCGCCGTCGTCAACCGGATCTATCGTTGGTTCGTCGATGACAACCTGACCGAATCGGAGATCGCCGAACGGCTCAACACCCAGGGCATTCGCACCGACCTCGGTCGTGACTGGACGCGCGCCACCGTGCGAGAGGTGTTGTCCAACGAAAAGTACATCGGCAACAACGTCTACAACCGCCGATCCTTCAAGCTCAAGAAGCACCGGGTGGTCAACGGCCCCGACATGTGGATCAAGAAGGAAGGCGCATTCGAGGGCATCGTCCCACCTGAACTGTTCTACACCGCACAAGGCATCCTGCGCGCACGGGCACACCGGTACACCGACGACGAACTGATCGAGAAGCTGCGCAGCCTGTACCAGCGGCACGGCTACCTCTCCGGCCTGATCATCGACGAAACCGAAGGGATGCCCTCGGCAGCGGCCTACGCGCACCGTTTCGGCAGCCTGATCCGCGCGTACCAGACAGTCGGCTTCACCCCGGATCGGGACTACCAGTATCTGGAGGTGAACCAGTTCCTGCGCAGATTGCACCCGGAAATCGTCGGCCAGACCGAAAGAATGATCGCCGAGGTCGGCGGTGTGGTCGAGCGCGATCCGGCGACCGATCTGCTCACCGTCAACCGTGAGTTCACCGTCTCGCTGGTGCTGGCCCGCTGCCAGCAGCTCGACAACGGGCGACGGCGCTGGAAAGTACGCTTCGACACCAGCCTGGCCCCGGACATCACCGTGGCCGTGCGTCTGGACGATGGCAACCAAGCCGCACTGGACTACTACCTCCTGCCTCGGCTGGATTTCGGTCAGCCGCGCATCCATCTGGCCGATCACAACGGCATCGAGTTCGAGTGCTACCACTTCGACAGCCTGGACTACTTGTACGGCATGGCCCGGCGCATCCGCATCAGGAGGGCCGCATGAGCAACGAAAAAGAGCATCGCCCTTCGGAATTGCGGATGATCCCGCTCGACCGCATCGAAGTGCTCAACCCGCGCGAACGCAACAGCCGTGTGTTCGAGCAGATCGTCGGCAACATCCAGAGCATCGGCCTGAAAAAGCCCATCATCGTGACCCCGCGCCCCGGCAGCGATGGCGAGCACTACTTGCTCATTTGTGGCGAGGGGCGGTTCAAGGCCTTCAAGACCATCGGCCAGCAGGAAATTCCGGCGATGGTGATGAACGTCGATGACGAGTCAGCCTTCATCATGAGCCTGACGGAGAACATCGCACGGCGCAAGTTCAGCCCGCTGGAACTGCTGGCCGGGATCGAGCAACTGCGGGATCAGGGCTACGACAAGAAGGCCATCGCGCAGAAGACCGGCCTGAGCCCCGAGTATGTCCAAGGCATTCTGTACCTGCTGAAGAACGGGGAGGAACGGCTCCTGATGGCCGTCGGCAGCGGACGCATCCCACTCAACGCGGCGATCACCATTGCGGGCGCTGGTACCGATGACAAATCGGTCCAGGCCGCCCTGCAGGAAGCCTATGAATCCGGTAAGTTGCGCGGCAGCCAACTGATCCAGGCCCGTCGCGTGATCGAACGCCGTCGGACCCAAGGCCGGTCAGTCGGCGGCAGGATGCCGTCCCGCAAGCCGAACGAGGATGTCACCACGTCCAGCCTGGTTCGCAACTACCAGCGTGAGGTCGAGCGCCAGAAGCTGCTGGTCAGAAAGGCCGAAACCGCCCAGCGCAATCTGCTGTTCATCGTCGGCGCGCTGCGGCAACTGCTGGCCGATGAGAATTTCACCAATCTGCTGCGTGCCGAAGGCCTGGACACCCTGCCACAGTACCTGGCGGATCGGGTCTGGGCACGCGGGAGCGGAGCGTGACCAAGCCACCACTGGGCTTCGTCCCAGAGCCACTGCTCCTGCCACTGTCGGCCGTCCTGCCGTCGCGCAAGACGCCCGAAGGGCTGGCAACCTCCCGCAAGTTCAAGCAGATCATCGCGTCCATCGAGGCTGTCGGCTTGATCGAACCCCTGTCGGTGGGCAAACCCGACCGAACTGGCCAGTACATCCTGCTCGATGGCCACACACGTTTGGTCGCTCTGAAGCAACTGGGCTTCGAACAGGTTCCATGCCTCGTTGCCACGGATGACGAGAGCTACACCTACAACAACCGGGTCAATCGACTTTCCAGCATCCAAGAACACTTGATGATCCGGCGCGCCGTCGAGCGTGGAGTCACTCCAGAACGGCTCGCCAAGGCCCTGGACGTGGACATCAGCCACATCATCAAAAAACTGAACCTGCTCGACGGGATCTGTCCGGAAGCCGCCGAGCTTCTGCGCGACCAGACCTTTTCGGCGAACCTCGGTGCGGTTCTGCGCAAGATGAAACCGACTCGACAGGTCGAATGCGTGGAACTGATGGTCAGCGCCAACAACATCACGGTCGCCTACGCCCAGGCTCTGGTGGCCGCCACGCCCAGCAACATGCTCGTCGGCGAGGTGAAGCCCAAGAAGATGACTGGTGTCAGCGCGGATCAGATGGCCAAGATGGAGCGAGAAATGGGAAATCTCCAGGAACAGTTCAAGCTGGCCGAACAGTCCTACGGCCAGGACATCCTCAATCTGGTGCTGGCCAAGGGCTACCTGGCCAAACTCATGGCCAACGAAGCCATCCTGCGCCACCTGACGAAGAAGCATCCCGATGTGCTGAACGAGTTCGACAGCATCGTCCGCATGGTGACGCTGGACAAGTGAATGGACAACCCACATCCACCGACGGCGGTCATGCGGCACGTCCAGTGGCCGACGCGGCGACCGGCCTCGATGGAGATAACCACCAAGATGACGTAGCAACTCCCCACCGCAACGCGCCACAACCTGACGCCGTCTGCCTCTATGGCTTGATCGGCGACGTCGCCCGCGCAGGCAGCGATGGCACGGAGACCAACGCCCATGCCATAGCGGCGAATTTCATGGCGTATTTGTCCTGCGCGGTCGGGCGTGGGGTGTACCTGCCCATTGGTAACACGCGGCACCACGCGCGGTTGTTCTGCCTGCACATCGGGCGTTCGGGTCGTGGCCGCAAGGGCGACGCGGTGTCACTGGTGCTGCGCATCGACGCGGCTTTGCGGACAATCGATGATGCCGTCGCACCTCAGGTTCACCGAGGCGGGCTGTCCACGCGCGAAGGTCTGGCGGCGCTGATCCACGACGGCTATCGGCAAGGCCGACAGGACGTGCCCGCCATCGAGGACAAGCGGCTGTGGGTGGTCGAATCCGAGTTCGCCAATGTGCTGCATCAGGGGCGACGCGACGGCAACACGCTGTCGGCGGCACTGCGTGACTGTTGGGATGGCGTCGATCTCAAGCCCGCCACCAAGTCGAACCGGCTCTACGCCAGTGATCCGCACGTCTGCCTGAGCGGCGCGATCTCACCCGGTGAGCTGACCGGCCTGATGAGCACGCGCGAACTCACCAACGGCTTCGCCAACCGTTTCCTGATGATCTGGGCCGAGCGGTCCCGGATGCTGCCGTTTCCGAAGGAAACGCCGCAGGCGGTGATCGAGCATCTGGCGCGCCGAACGCTGGAGGTTCTGACCTTCGTCCACGCCGACCAGCACGACGGGCGCGAACACCTGCGAATGGAACTATCACCGCAGGCACAGTGGCGCTACGCCCAGCTCTACCGGGGTGAACTGCATGATGGCATCGACGATGGTGCGATTGGGTCGTTGCTGGAGCGTCGTGCGCCGATGCTGCTCCGGCTGGCCATGCTGATGGCACTGACCGATCTGCAAACCCGCATTGATGTCCCACATATCGACGCCGCGATGGCGTGGATTCGACACGCCACAGCATCCGTGCGATTCGTGTTTGTCAGTTCCGCCGAGGAGGCAAAGCTGGTACAGGTGCAGGAACTCTCAAACCGCGTGTTGGCCTTCCTGCACGAACGCGGTCAGGCCACACGCAGCCAGATCAGCGCCGAATGCTTTCGGGGCAAGGTGCCGAAGGCGCGGCTCGACGCAAGCCTGGAACACCTGTTGGCCAGCACGCCGCCCAAGATCACGGTGCAGTGGGGCGAACGCGCCGACGGCGCTCCGGGCGCGCCGGTGCGGGTGTACCGACTGGCAGTGGCGTAACGCGGGGATTTTTTCGCTGATTTCGCCGCGACGGATCAGCCGCAAGTGCTTGCCACAGCACTAATTTCGCTGATTTCGCTAATTTCGCCAGAACCCTATGCACAGACTCATGCGTGGCATCGACGGTTTTCCTGGCAACCGGGTCAGGCGTTCTGATCGACGACGGGATAGACGGCGTCGCCCCACAGCGCGTTCGGGTTGTCCATCATCAGCGCGATGATCACGGGAACGAGTTTTCCCAGCAGACGAGTGCAATCACGCAACTGGTCGCGGTTGACCTTGCCACCCCACGTCGCACCACCGTGGATCAGTTGATTGCGCAACGTGTAGAGGCGATTGAACATGACCGAGAGCAGCGCAGGCGTATTGCCGCTGGCGAGTGCGGACTGCGCCGACTTTTTCGCGCTGGAGAACCGATCCCTCCATTCGTCCTCACCGATCCGGCCACGCTGGAACTCCCAAAACAGGTGGAAAACGTAGGGGTTGTCGAGCAGCGTGCGGATGCTGCCGGAGAACTCCTTCCAGATCAGGTCGTCGATGCGTTTGCTGGCGTCGAGGTCGCAGAGTTTTTGGAGAAAAGCTGTGAACGTGACCTTGTCGGACGTGCGGTCACTGTCGTCAAGTTCCTGCGCGTAAGCAGCATTGAAGGCGATCCACAGAAAGATGAATTTGCCGTCCATGTCCTCCGACTGCTCGGAGCGATGCAGCCAGCTCAAGGCCCTGTGGATGCGCAGCGTCAGGTTGGTCGGATGGCCGTCGCGCACCAGCCGGTGACGCTGCTTGAGTGCAGAGTGCTCCAGCGAACTTCCGGTCATGGGTTTGAGCGTGGACATGGATCAGGCTTTCGGTTGAGACGATTTCGGTGGTTCCGTGCGCGCGACCTGGCTCCAGCCTTTATCGAACGTGAACGTCCGCGCGTGGCCAACAGGGTTCTGAATCCTGAGAACCCGTGCCTTCTCTGCGTCGGTCGCATGCTCGACCACGTACAGCCAGTACGCATCGCCCTTCGCGTGGGCATGGTCGAACTGCGTGCGGGAAAGACCCACGGGTCGGTTTTCCAGACTGCCCGTCATCGACTTGACCTCGACCCAGCGAACTGGCTGGCCACCACCGTTGGCTTCGAATAGATCGAAACCAGGATTGCCCTCCGGTGTGCGCTGCAACCCGGGTTCGAGCGAAATGATCAGCGTGATGGCGTGATCCTCGATCTTCATCCGTGTTGCCTGATCGAGGCCGTCTGGATCGGCCTCCTCGTCGTCAGGGTGGGTGCCGAGGTAGGAAATGAACGGCCTTCCGCCAGCCGAACCAGGGGCCCGTTTTCCCGGTCCACCGCTGCTGGCTCCACCCGTCTTTCCGCCGCCACCGGTGTGGCCACCGGAGCCACCGTGTGGCCCGCTGTTGCCTTGACCGCCGCCACGTGGCGTCCCAGTGCCAGTTCCTCCGTGACCGCCGCGCCCTGTGCCACTCGTTGCGCCGTCGCCGCCGTCCGGATCGGGCGTTCCTGGTGGAATGTCCGGCATCCCGTCGCCATACAGGTCTTTCGCGTCGTCGTAAACATCGTCGCCAGATGGCTTGGTGTCGTCCGCCCCTTCTTCGGCCGGAACCTCGTCAGACGGCGCATCCTCGGCTGGAGCCCCGCCCTCTGGAGGGGTGCCAGTGATCCCAAGCCGGGAAGTTAGATCTGCCACGCTGGTAATGCCGAGCTTTCGCAGCAAGTCGAGGGCAGCAGGATCGATACCAGCTTCTTTGGCCAGTTGGTCGATGATCGGCGGCTTGAAGGCGATCTTGGTCAGCAAAAAGGGGTTGGTCTTCCAGCCGAGCGGATCGAACAACACAAGGTTTGGCGGCAAAAGGTCGCCGTTGCCGTCAGGCACCCACGCTACCGTGTTGAGGCGGCGAACGAAGGCAGCCGGGAATGGCGGCGTCCTGCGCTCCCCGTAGTGCGACCAACTGTAAGAACCATCGAAGATGCCACGCCCACGACGTTCTTCAAGGTCGCCCAAGCTCTCCCAGATCAGGCGGGCGCGCTCAATGCGTTGTTCGGGTGTGAGCTTGGGCAGCAAGTCAATCAAGGCGTCGAGGCCATTCAGCACCCAGTCAACGACTCGTTCTTTTGCCCCCAACTCGACGTAGCCGGTCTTTCGACGGAGCTCCTTCTTCTCTTCGAAAGACAGCGCAGTCGGCGCTTCTAGGGGACGCGGATACCTCAATGCACCGCACGCCTCCAGCAATTCGCGCATCTCCTCGCCGCGCAGGCAGTCGTACCCGTCGTCAACGATGAAGACGCCCGAAACACCGGCGAAGAGCTGCTTCAGACGGTCAGTGGCGATGTAGATGCTGACCGGCTTGGCGACGTAGCCTTTGGCGTCACCGGTGTCGACAACCATCACGAAGGACGTATCGCGTAGCGCCGTGAGGAGCTTTTCCCGTTGGGTTTTCGAGTCGGTGTTGAACGCTTTGCGGATGCGCTCAATGTCAGCGGCGTAGCCCTCTTCGTCAACATCGACCGCCTCCCGCTGGTACTTCGGCAGCAGGTTCAACACCACATCATCGACTTGATCGGGTTCGGTGATGCCGAGTGCGATGAGAAAACTGCGCGCATCGACCGACGCGCACACTGCGGGGCGTATCGTCGGGAAGCCGGTTTTGATAGCACTCGGCAGGAAGGCCTTCGCCGCCCCGTTCTCGCGTCCAACGACGTGGGTGCCATCTTCGAGGCGGATCAAGGGAATCTTGTCGAGGCTGCGGCGCAAGGCGGCTTCTTGGCCGTTCAGGAACTCGTAGAGTCGCCTCACCCAATCGTCGGATTGGGCTTCGAGGAAAGACTTTGTCAGACGCGGAACCAGCGTGGCTGGCGTCACCTCGGCGACGTTCAGCTCCTGCATCAGGTAAGAGCGAATCTCTGGCTGCCTGTCCGGGGTGATAACGCCCGTCAGCCACGCGGAGGCCTTGGAGCCAAACACTGCTTCGATCTGCTCCGGGTTGAGCAGATCTCGCAACTCCTGCGTGCGCGCCAGCTTTGCTTGAGAGGCAGGGACAAAACCACCGTCGAAGCGAGGCAGCAGCGGTTCACTCCACAGCGCCTGCCGAACGCTCTCGAAGATGGGTGCGAACATCGCACCAGAGGGAAACTTCTCGCGGTCGAGCGGCAAGCAACGCAAGGCTGACGTGTCCAGCATCGCATTGTCCCGCATCCAGCGCATCGCTTCCACCAGCAGGCTGGCCGTCTCCTTGACCAGATGCTGATTCCACGGCTCTCCGCGCGGAATGTTGTCGCGGCTGGGTGTCGTGCGATACGGCCCCTGCACCAGAAAGCCGAGATTGGTCTGCACCACCGTCGGGAAAAACACCACCAGCGGCGATGAGGCCACGGGCTGAACCGACCAGCGGCCCGGCGCGTCCTTAACCGCGACCAGCGAGAACGCGATCTCCACGCGACCGACAGCATCCTGCGTGTCCGAGAACATTTCACGGTGGAACACCAGCCAGTTCTGATCGACTTCCGCCTTTCCGCTCTCTTGACCGATCACCGTGATGCGATGGACATTGCTCCCGAAGGCTTCAGGGCTGTTGCGCAAGTAGAACCCGGACGCGCCACCCTCGACGCTCCAGTTGATCTCTTCAATGTGCCTCAAAAACAGCAGTGCGCCGGGGCCCAGATGCCGGAACCCCGCGGTGATCTCCTTCTGCGCGGTGTCGTCGCCGTCCTTTAGCGGGAGGACGATCTGCGTTTCACCCGCCTCGCGTTCCGTGCGCCCCGCCCGTTGTGGCTGCACGTAGTCCTTGATGGCGAAATCCTCGTCGCCGGAATGAATCTCAGGGCGGTCGGTAAAGGTGTAGACCGACTTGAAGCCAATACCGAACCGGCCAATCGAGAACTTGTCCTTGGTGCTTTCGGCGATGCCGCACACGCCCCGGACATCTGCCTCGTCGAACGGCCTGCCGAAGTGTGAGAGTGACAGCCGGGACGGGGCCAGTTCGAACGTGACCTTGCGCGGCCCGGACGAGTCGCCGCGTCGACCGAGTGCGTCCTCCGCGTTCTGAAGCAACTCAAAGATGAAATGCGTCCGGTCGTCGTACCTGTCAGCAAGCAACATTGGACCGATCCGGCCGATGTCGGTGCCATAGCGCCGCTGGTTTTCTTCGCAGATCGCTTCGTAGTTCGATGCCACCACCGCTCCCCTCTCGGTCAGGCATCTGTCTGATGCCAAGTTTGCCCAAGTTTGCCCAAGTTTGCCCAATTACGAAATATTATGACAAGATATGGCACTAAACCAAGCTCGGTGCAAATGACATGGGAAAGCCGATGAGCGACCAGCCAGACGAGATTCTCACGATTGATGAGGTTGCTGCTTACCTGAAGGCAGGCAAACGCACGGTCTATCGTCTGGCCGCCAGCGGCAAGCTCCCCGCATTCAAGCTTGGTGGCACGTGGCGCTTCAGACGCAGGGATCTGGATCAATGGATCGCCAGCCGCGTCGGCAAGGCGATGGTGGATGACGACGAGGGGACGGAATGAGCCCCAGCCCGACCGCACTTCAGTCCAAGGCCAATCCTCAGCAGCTTGAAGCCATTCTGGCCACCGATGGCCCGGTGCTCATCATTGCCGGTCCAGGATCGGGCAAGACCTTCACGCTGGTTGAGCGCATCGTTTACCTCATCACCCACAAGGGAGTCGCCCCCGAGTCACTGCTGGTTGTCACCTTCACCGACAAGGCCGCGCGCGAGCTGACCACCCGCATCTCCAACCGGCTCGCCGAGCTGGACATCCAGTTCAACCTGAATGAGATGTACCTCGGCACATTCCACTCCATCTGCCTGCGGCTGCTGGAGGACTACCGCGAGTTCACACGGCTCAAACGCAGCTTCACGCTGTTCGACCAGTTCGACCAGCAGTACTTCCTCTACCAGCACATCAAGGACTTCCGCGAGCTACCAGACGCCGAGCTTGTCATGGGCGATGACCAGACGGGCCGCTGGGCGCAGTCGGAGAATCTGCTGAAGTGGCTCAACAAGGTCGGCGAGGAGGCACTTGATGCCACCTCGCTGGCGGCAGCCCCTGAGCCGGAAATCCGAGCTCTGGCCACCTGCTTTGCCAAGTACCAGGAGCTGCTGCACGAGCACAACTCACTGGACTTCTCCGGCATCCAGTACGAGGCCCTGCAACTACTGGAAAAGCGCCCCGAGGTGCTGGGGCAACTGCGCGACAAGCTCACCGGCCAGAAGGTCAGCCGAATGCACCTGTACTACACCGGCGAGGACGGCGGGAATCCCTACGTGTCGTTCACCAAGGACGACCGCGCCATCGGCAAGACCATCGCGCGCTTCGACGACATCGTGGCGCGCATCGAACAGCAGGACTATCCCACTCAAAAACCAGAAGCCTTGGTGGAACGAATCATCAAGGCATCTAGCAACCCGGGTGACATCGTATTTGACTGCTTCATGGGCTCGGGAACAGCCCAAGCGGTAGCGATGAAGCTTGGTCGTCGGTTTATTGGCGCCGATATTAATCAAGGGGCTATTCAGACTACTACGAAACGTTTGGTCGGCATCGGAGATGGCCTTCGACAACAATCGCTTGGCGGCGAGGAAAGACGCTTCACTGGATTTGAGATCCATAACGTCAACCACTACGACGTCTTCCGCAATCCTGTACAGGCCAGGGAGTTGCTGCTTGAGGCCCTGGAGGTGCAGAAGCTGGAGTTCAGCACCGTGTTCGACGGCGAGAAGGATGGGCGCATGGTCAAGATCATGCCCGTCAATCGCATTGCCACCCGCGCCGACCTGAACGAGCTGATCGCGGGCTTCGACTACAAGTCCTGGGAGCGCAAGCAGAACGAAAGCCCGAACCGCCCGGTCGAAAAGATCACCCTTGTCTGCATGGGCCACGAGCCGGACTTGGCCGCGCAACTGGAGCTGGCCGCCAAGCCCTTCAAGATCGACGTGGAGGTGGTGGACATCCTGCGCGACAAGGCTGATCTGGAGTTCAAACGCGACTCGCAGGCCAAGGTTGCCATCAAGAAGGGGGAGCTGCGCATCGAGAAGTTCTACGCCAACACCCGTACCGATGAGTTTGTTGACATCGCCATCGAGAGCTTCCTGAAGGAATCTGGCGAGTTGCGCCCGGAGGGACTGCTGCCCAAGCTGGCCTTCTTCGCGGCCACCATCGACGAGCTGACCAGCGAATTGCGACCTGCGGTGGAGCGTGCGCTGCTCAAGCACGGTATCCCGACCTCGCGCATCCTGGTGAACGTGGGCGACGACAAACTCACCACCAACGACGACATCCGTGAGTTCAATCGACTGGACACCGAAGGATCGGAAAAGCAGTTCATCCTGTTGGTCAACAAAGGCCGAGAAGGCTGGAACTGCCGCTCGCTGTTCGGTGTAGGCCTGTTCCGCGAGCCCAAGTCCAAGGTGTTCGTGCTGCAGGCCACGATGCGCTGCCTACGCGCCATCGGGCAGGCTCAGCACACCGGCCACGTATTCCTCTCGGACGATAACCTCAACACGCTGAACGACGAGCTGCAGCAGAACTTCCGTATCAGCGCGGACGAACTGCAGAAGACTGGCAAGGACAAGGAGCGCGTTGAGATCCGGGTGGTCGAGCCCCCGGTCAAGATCAAGCTGGTGCGCGTGCGCAAGCAGTACCAGATGCGCGAGAAGGCACTGGTTCCTGGCCAGACGCTGGGAATCGACCGCGCCGACAAGGAAGTCTGGAACACGCTGGTCGAAAAGTACCGCTTGATCGAAACGCAGCAAGACGGGCTGACCGCTGTCGACGCAGCGCGCGCATCCGGTAGTCGTACCTTCGATTTGACCTCGCGTCGGGAAAAGAGAGCCTTCTCACGGCTGTCACTGGTCGCCGAGGTGTCCCGCTATCTCAACCGAAACCCGCTGGAGATCGAGGAACTGCTCGACGCGACGAAGGAAGGCACCGACGAACTGGTGGCCGTCACCAACGAGTTCAACGAATTGCTCTACGACGAGATCATCCCGCGCCTGTTCCGCCAGCTCTACGACCTCGACGAGTCGCAGCAAACCGAGGAGCACGAGGTCGATCTGATCAAGTTGCCCCCGAACGGCTACTACGAGGTGTCGGCGGCGAAGGACAAGATCGTCAGGATGAGCGACACGCAGATCAACGACGAGGAGCGGGCCAAGAGCTTCCACCTCGACACCTACTGCTTTGACTCCGGCTCGGAGAACTGGTTGTTCTGGGATCTGCTGCGTGAGCAGCGGGTAAAGAAGATCTACTTCACCGGGATGCTGACCCATGGCCAGTCCGACTTCTTCATCCAGTACATCGACCCAGACTCGCGCACCGTGCGCAGCTACTACCCTGACTTCATCTTTCAGCGCGAAGAGCCGGATGGCAGCTTGAAGTACGTGATCGTCGAGGTGAAGGCCGACAACCAGATCGAGGATGCGGTGGTGCAAGCCAAGAAGGACTTCGCCCAGCAGATCGCGGTGGCCAGTGGGATGGAGTACCGCATTCTCAAGTCGTCCGATGCTGACAAGCGGCATTTCCGAGTGCTGCTGTAAGGGCTATCAGTTGCCGTGGATTTCATAATCGTAGATGCAGGGAAAACCAAGTGACCAAAAAAAGAATCTCAAAGAGCACGCTTTCAATGTTCCTTCGCACGAAGTGCGACCGGGAGCTCTATTTGTCCCTGCATGAAGATTCTGAGCTTGATGCACATGGGATGCCCGTGCCGCTTCAAGCGCGGCCGGGAATTGGGGTGCTGCAGACCGCAGGGCGAGATTTTGAGGATGAGCGAAATGATCAGCTGATCCAGGCATTCGGCAACCTTGTCATCTATCAACCTGACAGGGCTGGCACGCACAAGCCCGTCAAAGCCCCGCTGGCATCACTACTCGGGAAGGTGACGGCACTTCCCTCGATCATCCTGCAAGCCAAGTTCGAACCCTCATCTTTCCAGAACGGCGTAATGGCAAACATCGGACTGCAACCGGCGCAGGTTGCCCAAGTTCCGCCAATTGCCGGGCTCATACCTGACATCATCGTTGCGCGCCAAGCAAGAGCCGATGACGAAGAAGTATGTCCAAACGGATCTAGAAAGCCGATTGATCTGGTGTCGGAGACACGATGCGCATTGAGCATCATTGATGTGAAGCACACCAGTGAAGCGAATCCAAGCTACTCGGCTGAGGTGGCACTTTATGCGCTTTTTCTTTCGAACTGGATTGCCGATCAGGGACTGCAGAATAGTTACTTCGTCACAACTCACAGCTATTTGTGGACACGTTTCAAGCAGGGGCAATCGGCACTCGATGGATTGATGTCTGGTGCTGCTACGGCAACACCGAATCAGTATCTGGACGCACTGATTGCCGACAGCGAAGATGCCAATCTCCGCTTTTATCTGCCAACCGTGCTGCATTTCTTCCGGGAGGACCTGCTCCGGGTCATTACCGTCGGCGATGCCTTGCCCAACGGTTGGGTGAACCTCGAGTGGCACGTGGATGGTCGCTGCAGTGCATGCGACTGGCTGGGACATGAGAAGTGGGCGAATGCGAAGGATAAGGCGCGAATTGCGGCGCAGCCGACCCATTACTGCTATCCAGCGGCGAAGCTCACTGGTCATCTGAGTCAAATTGCAGGCATGACTCGTGGTGCGAGGAAAACGCTCCAGATCAATGCTATTCAGGACACTGCAGGGGCTGCGGCGGCTCCTTCTGCGCATCCTGCTTTTCAGGAACACAGCCATCTCAAGAAGGAGCGCAGTCGCATCCCAGCGCGTGCGAATGCACTCATTTCCGCGACGACAACGGTGGACAATTCGGCGGTGCTCGCAAGCTTGGCACCTTTCCCGCAGCTCCATGCTGTTGCCTCGCCTCAGGCTGCATCAGTAGCCGCCTACGCCAAAGCCAAGCACAACCTGAATACCAGCCAGACTGATGCCGTTGCCCACGCTGCAGAAAAAGGCTTGACCATCATTTGGGGGCCGCCGGGAACCGGAAAGACCCAGACGCTTGCCGGATGCATTCATGGGCTCGTTCATGACGCTGTGCAGAGGAGTCAGCCATTGAAAGTGCTGGTCGCTGGGCCGACCTATAAAGCGGTAGAAGAGATTATCGGTCGCGTAGTTGAGGCGCTAGATGCCGACTCAACTTGCCCAGCAGATGTCTTCGTAGGCTATTCCTCGTCGCAGACTCCTAAGCCCTTCGCTGCGTCCAACCCTCATTTGCGTGTTGAATCATTCAATCTCAGCCTAGCCAACCAGGAAACGCAGGACTGCCTCGCTAGTGTGGCGAATACCGAATCAGTCACCATTGTCGCCACTTCGACAATGCAGGCTTACAAGCTCGCAGACTGGGGGTTCGGTAGCTGCGTTGGCCCTGTTTTCGACGTTGTGATCGTTGACGAAAGCTCACAGGTTCAGGTCACCACGGCAATATCTCCGCTTGCTACTCTGAAAGAAGATGCGCGACTGATCATTGCAGGCGACCATCTTCAGATGCCACCCATCATGGCTCTGGAACCACCCAAGGGTGCCGAATACTTGGTGGGCAGCATCCAGAAGTACCTGCTCGAACGACCGTTTGGCAATCAGATCACCCCATGTCCGTTGGAAGAGAACTACCGTTCTGCTGAGGACATCGTTGCCTACGCCCGCACCATCGGCTATCGAGCAACCCTACAGGCCGCAAACGCAGCTACGGCGCTTCATTTATTGGCGGCGCCACCAACTCCCGCGTCCGGATTTCCTGGAGGCATGCCTTGGTCTCCCCTTTGGCCGCATATTCTGGCTCCCGAGAATAAGGTGCTGACTTTGCTCCATGACGATGACCTCTCGTCACAAAGCAATTCCGTTGAGGCAAAGATCGTCGCTGCCTTGACTTGGTGCCTCAGGCAAACAGTGAGTGCTGAGCTAGATGGACGCGGCCTGGTTACGCATGCGGTGCCACAACCAGATCAGTTTTGGGGACGGTGCATTGGTATCGTTACGCCGCACCGTGCACAGCGAGCGTTGGTGATCCGCGAACTGAGAGCGATATTTCCATCTGACCCACCAGATTTGATCGACTCAGCAGTTGATACTGTTGAAAAATTCCAAGGGGGACAGCGTCACACGATCATCGTGACTTTCGGGGTCGGGGACGCCGATGTGATCATGGGCGAGGAAGCGTTCCTCATGCAACTAGAGCGAACCAACGTCGCCATCTCTCGCGCAATGGCCAAGTGTCTGGTGGTCATGCCGATGACCCTCGCAGGGCACGTCCCACAAGACAAGAAGGCGCTCGAGACTGCGCATGCGATCAAAGACTACGTCGATGAATTCTGCAACCAAGAAATCAGCAACCAGATCTCGCTAGGATCAACGTCGCGGCAAGCGAAACTGCGCTACCACCGATAGCAACTAGCGCAATCAAACTCTTTCGACGTGAAAATCAAACTCGACGGCGGCAGCAGACTCAGCCTTCATCTGATCTGCTTGCCGCTTGCCGACATCTGCTGACTTCGCCGAACGGGTAGACACCAAGCGCCAATCGACCCCGGACTCCTCCAGCGAGGCTCTAAAGAGTTTCTTTGCGTCAACCAGCGCGGATGGAATGATTCCGAATCGGACGTACATGTGAAGCGACTCGGACGACTCTGCACTGCTGGCGATATTTTTCCAGACCTTGCCAAGCGACGCGGCAAAGACCGGCTGTCCGCCATGATCGAGTTGAGGTCCAGCCGAGTAGTCTATGGAGTCAGGCCCCCCCAGGAACCAGTTTCTTAGCCATTGATCCTGAACATACGTCCGCATTCCGTAATAAGGGGGGGACGTGATCACAATCGACGGCGCAACGCTGATCGACTTGAACAGCCCTTCCGACTGAGCATCGCCATGTAACACCTGAGATGTCGGACACGGCGACGCTTGCTCAAGCCCCGCCAAGCGTTCGATTTTCCGACGTAGCACCCGGAGCACATCGGTCTTTGGCGCTTTAAGATCCCGCTCTTTCCAAAACTTCACGGCGTAGTCGGGCTTTGACGCGTAAGTCCTCGGCATTTGATTGGAAAAGTAGCCCGCATTCTCGACGTGTTTGGGAAGTGGGCCGTGCAAACACCCAAGCGCCGCAGCGCGCAAAATGGACGATGCATCTGTTTCTTCATCGAGACCAAGCAATCCTTCGCGCAAGGCGCAAATATCGCGGAGCGTCGATTGGTGATATGCCGAACGAAAAAATGGCGTATCTGGAATTTCGGTTGGGACAACCTCTGAGATCAACTTTGCAGCAAGCGCGAGAGGCGCCTCAATGTCACAGCTCGCTAACTTGGCTTTCGCAATGGCAACGGCGACGGGCGACGAGTCAATACCCCAGGAAGAGAACCCAAATTGTCGGGCAGAGAATAAGGTTGTTCCCCGACCGCAAAATGGATCGAGAACAACTGGCTTTTCCTTTAGATGCTTCTTGAGGACCCTGTTCGGATACTCGAGCGGAAACATCGTAAAGTAAGGGCAAATTGCGTTCAGCGCATTTTCTTTGTTGTAGGCAAGGGCCACGTTCTTGGTACTTGTGCTTAGCGTCGATTTTGGATATAAGGGGCAGTTTACACGGCTATGGGCGTGTAGGGAACGGTTCGGACTCATAGATCAAGTCTCCCATTCAAGATCAAGCATTCCGCTTCCCTGCGAGCAACCAGCCCTGGCAGGACTCGGCCTCCCCCGTATACCCAGCGCCGCAGCTCCATGCTGACGGCGGCCCAGTCCCTCTGGTTCACCCGACGTCGCAGGGTCGAGGTCTGCAAGCGCCCCGCGCCGAGGTTGAAGGTGAAGTCCACTATGGCCGCCAGCCGCCCTTCGGTTTCGGTGGCCAGCACAGGGCAGTGGCGTAGCGTGGCGGCCAGCGCCGTGTTCAGGTCTTGGGCCAGATAGGCTTCCGCCTCGGCCTCGGTGATCGGCGGGTGCTGGGCGTCGCATAGGTGGCCGTAGCCAATCGTCCAGAAGCCCGCTGGGCAGATGTACGGATGCGCGCGGCCCGGATCGGTCCTCGGCACCCGGTGGAACCCCTCGAAGCGCTTGGCCAGCTCGATGGCCGTTTTCGGCACCCCGGTCACGAGCGCACCCGGTCGAACACGCGCCCGAGGAACCAGAAGTTCAGCACCCCGGCCCACAGCGCCTGATCGGCTTCCGTCCAGGCATGCAGGATCGCGGTGCCCCAGCCAGCGCCAGCGGTGACGGCAGCCGCGAAAGCAGCAGTCTTGGCCGCACAGTACAGCGCCATGAACCAGTAGGTGATTACCGGGCGCACGCTGATCGACAACGCGTCAGCCCAGCGCACACCGGTCCTTTCACCTTGGGTGCGGACGGCCTCGCGCAGCGCATCGACGGCACCGACATTCCAGGCGGCTTCAGCACTCGCGCCGATCTCTGCCATCCGCTGTGCGCCACGCAACTTCTCGAACTCCAGCGCCTTGTCCTGCATCGCCAACTCGTGGCCGCGTTCGCCCTTGCGGTCCAGCCACTTGAGGATTTCGGGCGCAAGACGGAAGGCCCCGCCCAGGAGGCCACCGAGGAGTGTTTCGATCATTGGGGGCCTCCCATCAGCTTGAGCTTGATGGCGGCACCGACCAGCAACGCGGCCAGGATGCCTGTGGTGGCCACCTTGATGGTCGTCTGCCAAGCCGTGCGGCGGGCATCGCGCCAAGCCTCCAGCAGATCGCGCAACTCCCGGATGTCGCGGGCAGCGTGGCCGTTCTCCAATCCAAGATGGGCGAGACAACGCTCGGCACCACGTTCGGCGGCACGGTCGAGCAGATCGTCGAAGTCTTCGCGGCGCAAGAGCAGCATGTTCTCGACGAGCGCAGGCTGTTGTTGTTCGGGTTCGGTCATTGGCTTTCTCCAGAAATGCGAAACCCGCCCGATGCGTGAGCATCAGAGCGGGTTTCAGGGTTGAATCAGTTGGGTTTCAGATCTCGATGATTTCCAGCGTCAGGCTGGGAGCTATGCCTTCGATGGCGTCGTCGCGCACGAACACCTTCTGACCAATGGCCGCAGAGCCCCGCGCCTTGATTCGGCCACCACCGGGCAATGCGACCGTCACCACCCCGGAGCCGACGTCGATCACGGTGCCCGCCTGCAGCGGCGGGTCGGGGATCAGTTGGCGAAACTGCTCGTAGAGGTTATGCATAGGCCTGCACCCCCAGCGTTTGCCAGACCTCGGGCATCCCGGCTTCCACTTGGGTCGCGCGGACGATGCCGAGCCGGGTGACGCTGCCATCCTGGTACTCCACGAACGCGCCGGGCTCGATGATCCCGGTCTCGGCGAGCACCGGCAGACGCAGGCTGACCTCGATCTGCTGAGCAGTGTCGGCCAGCACGGCGATGCCACGCTGCCGTGCGGCCGCAGCCTCGGTGATCAGCGGATCGACGACCATCGGTGCAAGCACCTCTCCGGCAGTCCCGGCTCGGGTCACCTGCCCAAGCACGCCGACGTCCTGCCCGGAAACGAACACGCGGTTGTACGCAGGCTTTTCCAGCCAGCGCAATGACTCGCGGGCGACGGCATCGACGGGCAACACGAAGTCGGGCGTGACGGTAGCCCAGTCCCACGGCGCTGCCGGATACCGGTGACGCACGCGAATGGCCTGTGCCGATGGGTGCGGGATCAGGTATCCACCTGCAGCACCGGCAATGGCGGTCAACGCCTCGATCCACGTCCCCTGCTGCGCAAACGCACCGGCTGGCACGTTCCAGTCCGTCAAGCCCCAATCGACCGTCCAGCCCAGCGGGATGCCATTGACCGTGAGCACGTCGTCCATCAACTGCCGTGCGGTTCTACCCTCGGTGTTCGAGAACGTCATCACCGGCGCGTAGGGTGCAGCCAGCACGGCGTTGTGGCCCCGGCCAGAAATGCGGATGCTCGCGTTGCCAAAAATGCGCTCGCGGCTGATGCTCTCTGCCAGCACGCGGAAAGTGGTGCCGTTGACGCTGGCCAAGAGTTCGACCGGCCCGGAGGCATTGCCCGGTGCGACCAGCGCCTCGGCCTTCGCAGGCAGCACCGCGTCGAAGCCCCACGCCCACGATGCGGCATCGAGCGACAGCGAGAGATTGAACACCGGCACCGGCGCGCCATCGGACACGCGGTACAGGGTCACGTTGTTGATCACGAAATACACCCTCCGAACAGGAACGACCACCGGCTCCCCATCGGGAGGCGGTGGGTTGATGTGGTTTTCACAAACGAACAGCAAGTGGCTGTCCGCTGGGGCCAAAGCGGCGAACAGCAGATGCGCGCTCGGCGTGTAGCAAGGTGTCGGCGCTGGCGGTTGTGGAACCACCCAGACGCTGATCCCCGGCGGTGGCGGCACGGCGTCCTGATACCGGCCACGCCACCCCTTGAGTGACGGGCTGGCACTCTGAAAATCACTTCCCTGGAGCTGGGTGAGCAGCCGTGCAATCTGCCAGAAGCTCACCCGCCCCGCGCGCTTAGTGCGGTCACCGTCCTGATGCCGGAACCGCGTGGCATCCCGTATCGGGCCTGCGTTCTGGAACAGACCTTGTCGGGCCAGTTCGAGGTGCGTGCCGTCCTGATGGGCGAGCCACGTCACATCGTGCAGTCGCGTTGCCTGCTGCTGGCCCGTGCGGCGCTGCTCTGGTGCGGTCGACAGCACCGGCGGCAACCTGTGCAGGATGCCTTGCGGCTGCGCCAAGGTGCGCCGCCAAAAGCTGTTCCAGCCTGCGGGCGTGGCAGCGGCGTCCTGCTGGCCCTGCGTCGAACCACCTTCCGTCTGCGCTGCCACCTGCCAAGAGTGTGCGGTCTGACCGACTGTCGGACGCTGGGTGCGTGAGTAGTACCTGACGTCCCCTGAGAACACGACGCCGGGCAGGCTCGCCCCAGAGCCAGCTCCCACGTTCAACGGCACGCTGGGCCGCAAGACCAGCGAGCGCACCGTGAGCCCCGGCAACTCGGCCAGCAGTTCAGCCCGCGCCGGAGGAATGAACTTGATCGCGATGACAGGCAGCGGCAGCGTGGCCCGCACAGTCACATCGTCGCGCGGCGCGATGTAGTTGGCCCCGAACACCAAATTGGCATCAGTGGCAACCGGTTGGTCAAACAGCAGATCGACCAGCGGTGGGCCGACCGCCACGCTGGCGGTAGGCGCAGGCAACGCGGCGACCAAGGTCACCTCGTTGAGAACGGCAGGCACGGCCTACCCCAGGATCGCAGACACCATCCGGGCATCGCCACCCAGATAGAGATTGGTGCTGGCCAGCTTCACGTCACCGCTGCCGTCGGTGCCGCTGCAGTCCAGATCCAGGGCAGTCACCTCGTTGCCGTTGACCAGCCGCGCCCAGGTGGCGATGCCGGTCGCCGTGATCAGCCCGTCTTCTTGCTGCGTCAGCGTTAACAGTCCGCCTGCAATCGTGCCTGCGGGTTTGGTCAACCTGATCTCGACCAGCATCGTGCTCGCTGGCGTCGAAGCCGGGGTGGCGGGTCGCGTCCCGCCGTAGATGCGCAGACGCGCCGGGTTGCTACCGGCATCCAGGAATGCCAGGGTGCCCGCCAGCCGCGCCTCGTTGTGTTCGACAGTGATGGCAACGGTCACGGCATCATCTCCGGGCGTAGGTTGTCCGCGATCACGGCGCGGTACATCTGCTTGTAGTCGTAGCTGACCACGGTGTATCGCTGGGACAGGTCGATCAGCTCGAACCGGTACGCGCCCGTGGTGTCGCTCCAGGTCTCGGCCACCAGGACGCGGGTGTTCTCGCTGACCAGTTGCACCCGCCGCACCAGGGGCTGGTCGGGCTGGCCCTTCTCCTTGACAGTTCCGGCGATGAAGCCGTGGCCACTGAAGTGGATGTCCTTGCGACCGTTCGGAATCGAATGGAAGTGCCAGTCATATCCGCCGCCCCGGTTCCACAGCTCAGAGTTGGGACTGTTCAAGCGCATCAGGTCGCAGTCGGCGTTGACGCCGATGTTGGCGGCAGGATCAGGCAGCACCGAGGTCGATCCACCGGCCAACGGCAACAGGTCATCGGCGGCGTTCACGGCCACCGTCGCGGGATACGCGGGCAGACCAGACGGCGTGTCACCCGCAATGGCGTGGACGCGGGCTGTCGCTCCGTAGAGAAACACGCCCGGGATCAGCTTGCCCCGGTAGGCGGCATCGCCAATCTGAAACATCAGCACCCCACCAGCCTTGAACTGAATCAGCCGCGCCCACGGCACACCATTGGCGTCGAAGGCTCCAACGATCACCTCGCAGCGCAAGATCAGTCGCTGGCCGACATTGAAGGTCGGAGCCACGTCGGCAACACCAGCGACGGGCTTGGCTCCCTCGTTGATGCCGCCCGATACCGCCGCGCCGTCACCGAAGCCGCTGTTCCAGCGCGACACGCTCCACGAACCGTCCAGATGGGCGAACCGGTAGCCTTCGGAGCCATTGCCGGTGGTCATCCACAGGCCGATGTGTTTGCGGGCGCTCGGGTCGGTCAGCAACTCGACATCGGCCTCGAACCAGAAATCGCCGTGGGCGGTTTCGTTGAAGCGCAGGATGGATTGGCTGTTCGGGGCCGATATGTCGATGGACTGCTGCGTGCTGTTATGCGTCGCAGACATCCCGCCCAGGACTGCGGTGTATCCGGTGGCAGGGGCCGTGGCGAAGGTTTCGCTCAGCGGATAGCTCACGGCTTACCTCCACGGGCCAGTGATGTCGAACGCGATCTGCGCGCCTTCGGCTTCCGAGCTGTACTGCGTCCTGACCAGCAGGAAGCGCTTGCCCGCCTGACCGACCACGTTGTCCACGATGGTCTGGTCGCTGTAGGGCCGGTCTTGCGGCATCCACAGCATCCCTGGCAGGATGCCGCGCATATGGCCGTCCTCCTGCCGCACGTAAGTGGGCAGCAGCCACAGGCTGTAGTCGGCCCCATTCGGGAACGGCGTTGGGCCCCGGCCGCAGATCTGCTGGCCGTTGTTCGTGTTCAGGGACGTGAGCCCAAAGCGCACCGGGTTGCCGAGTTGGGTGTGGTTGCGCAGCAGCACCTTGCCCGTGAAGTCCAGGGACGAGACCAGCCCGTAGCCGCTGAACTGGCCGGGATAGCTCCAATAGTTGCTCATCCCCGAGTAGTTGTCATCGGCAGCCAGCACCGTGGCGTAGTTGTCACCCGGCTTGAAGCTGATGAGGTCGCCAAAGCAGTAGCTGTTGCGGCCATACCAGCCGTAGCCCGCTGCGTTGGTGCAGAAGAGGAAGAACAGGCGGTCGTCACCGATTAACACCCAGTTGCGCCCACCGCCGCCGCTGTCGCCATTGCTCTCGTACTGGGGGCCACGCGCGTGGAACCACTTGTACCAACCCCACTGGCTGGCGGTGACCTGTTTCCAGTTCTGCGTCGGGTTGTTCGGATCATAGGGAGCCTGCGCGCCGACGATGGTGTCGATGTCCGACAGGTCTTCGACGATGCCGACGTTGGCCCACTTGGCCCAGCCTGTCGTGTAGTTGGGTGTCTTGAGGCTGTTGTCGATCAGCAGCAGGTTTTGCGGTGACTGTGGGTTCTTGCTGCGGTAGGCGGCCTTGTGAGTCGACGAGAACGGCTTCTCCCATCCCAGCGGGGCGACCTTGGCCGAGAGACTCGTCGCCGTCGTGGCGGGCGATACGGGCGTGCCGGTTACCGCGTAGGTGAACGTGGTCATCGTCGTCGTCAGCACGCGGAACTGCCCGTTGTACTCGGGTTGCTCAGCGCCAGCGATTTCGACCACCTGAAAGGGCCGATAGGCATGGCCCGAGGAAATGGTCGCCGTGGCGATGCCGTCGGCGAAGGTCAACGTGTCGATGGCCTTCAGGGCGAAGCCATTGATCAGGCACGCATCGAGCATCGTCACCAGATCGCCCCAGTTGTTGGCGATCTGCGGCGCGCCGGTCATGCCGCTGCTGAAGTATTTGACGCTCAGGTCGGTCATAGGAATTCCTGCGAGAAGGGTTCAAAGATCAGGGGGCACCCAACGCCATCAGGGTGTGTCGACATCCCCGCGAATCAGCAACGTGAAGTGGTCGTCGGGCACGGACTCCGGCCCCTGCTGGACGGTGCGCACCACCCAGACCGGGAACTGGCTGCCGATGGTGTTGAAGCGCAGCACGTTGCCGGTGGCCCAGCCGTTGCCCCAGCCGAGCGCGGGCAGACGGAAGTACGGCACGCCGGCCGCGGGGTTGTTGGGGGCGCAGTCGGCGCTGGTATTGCCGGTGGCGATCACGCCGACGTTCTCGCCGATGACCTCGAACGAGGTGCTGTTGGTCATGCGCACCACCCAGCGCTCGGTGAGCGCCCCGCGATTGGTGACCGTGATCGGGTACTGCGTGTGGTTGAAGGTGGCGGTCGCGGCGCTGCCGGTCAGTTCATCCGACCAGCTGCCGTTCCAGGTGCTCTGATCGAACACGAGGTTCACGCGGGCGAACAGATCACCGGCCACCAGCGCACTCGAGACGAAACTACCGGAGACGGGATCGCCGGGGCTGGCCAGCGGATAGGCGTGGGTCAGCGGGCGCGTGAAGCTGATCTCGCCGTTGATCTGCACGTCGCGCACCACGGCCATGTCCTCGATGCGGTGCTCGATGGTCACGGGCTGGCTGTAGCCGGTCACGTTCGTGAAGGTGACGGTGCCTGCTTCCAGATCGGTGATGTAGCCGGTGTGGATCACCACGCCGTCGTGGCCGACCACGCGCACGCGCGACAGACGCACGCGGCCCGTATCGATGGTCTGGCCGTTGCTGACCGACGCGGTGATGCGTCCGGTGTGGCCGACCACCGCAAAGCCGCCGGGCCGGAAGATCGGCACACGCCCGTCGCTGGGCAGGCGCACCGGATCGATTCCCAGCAGCGCCGCATCCAGGGGCAAATAGCTGTAGGCCACGGCGCTGTAGCGCAGGCTGGATGCCGCCACCGGCTCGGGCCGGAAGATCTTGCCGTCCGGACGGACGTTCTCGGCGTCGAACCACGGCTCCGTCTCGTTGCCCGCCGCCGTGACCACGGTGCCAAAGCGCACGCGCACGAGGCCGGTGTCGTAGTCGACATTGCCGCTGACGCCGGACGCGCTGATCGTGCCGTCGATGCCTGCCGTCACGGTCTGGGTTCCACCCACCGCGCGGGCGAACTGGATGGAGAGCGATCCTGGGCGCAGTGGCGCGGCACCGGTGCGGAACACGTACTCGCTGGAGATGTTCTCGCCCACAGTGGTCACGCAACTGGCGCGCGTGATGCTGTTGGTCGCGCCCGCCGACCACGAGGTGAGGGTCACCGCGCCCGAGAGGTAGTTGATGCTGCCGCGCGTGACCCAGCCGCTGGGCGTGAATTCACGGAGCGTTCCCTGACCGTTGTCGCCCCAGGGCTGGCTGCCCGCAATGGCCAGCAATAGCGTTCCGGTCACCACCTGCGCGTTGACGCCGGGCACCAGCCGAAACGACGGGCTGAACGCGAACGTCTCGCTGTGGTTGCTGGTCGAGCCCGCGCTGTTGTAGCGCAGCTTGACGTAGCCGGACTCGTCGTTCGGGTACATCGACGGCGCGTCCACGTAGCTAATGCCGCCGTAGTTGAGGCGGAACATCTGGCCCACGCCCGAAGCCCAGCCGAGGCGTTGAGCGCCATAGACGGGGCGTGGAATCTTGAGAGTGACATCGGGTTGAAACTGCACCGCGCCGGTGGCGTAGTCGACGCTGCCGATGACGACGCCGGAGCGAAGGACATTGCCTGCGCCATCGTCGCGGGCGTACTGCGAGGGATCGACGAGATTCCACAAACCCAGTCCCATCGCCTGGATCTGCTGTTGCGTGTAGACACCCAGCACCGTCGTGTCGGTCAGGGTGTTCCACTCGATCTCCAGCGAACCCGGCTCGATGGAGCCCAGAGTCGCGGTCACCGGCACGTGGCCCTGGCCATCGCGCGAGGGGTGCGCGAAGCTGTCTTCCTGCTTGGGGCCCGCAACGTAGTCCACCGTCAGCAGCGCGCCGACCGGCGGCAAGACGTTCGGTGCGAAGCTCAAGAGGTTCTGCGCGACGTTCAGGTTGCCGGTGGCGGCCCCACTGAGCGTGCCGGAGGTGGCGGCGTACGCCGTGCGCGTGCCGGTGCCGCTCTCGTGCGGCCAGGTGATGGTGAGCGTTCCCGGCTGCACGCTCTTGCCTTCGGGCGGGGCGAGCTGCAAGGCCTGCGACGCCTTCAGGGCGGCGGTCGGCTGCTGCGTTTCCTGCGTCGGCACATTCCACGTCAGGATCAGGGACGAGCCGACGTCGGGCAGCGCGCCCAGCGTCACCACGAAGGCCCCGGTGTTCTTGTTGAAAGTGCCCGCGCCGTAGCTGGCGTCCAGCCCCTTGAGCGAGCCATTGCCGCCATCCGACAGCACGTACCACCGGCCCTGCGCCATGTAGCTGATGGAGAGCGTGCCGGGCTGCGGCACCGGGTTTACGGTGCCGACGTAAGACTGGCTGCGCGACTCCGGCGTGACCGCGATCTCCGAGCTCTGCGGCGCGCGCTGCAAAGACGCGGCGGGCGTGTAGGTGATGGACTTGCTGTTCGACATCGAGCCGGAGTTCAGGCTCAGGATGCCGTTGGCGTAGTCGATGGTGCCCAGCGTGCCGCTGGCGGTCTTGAGCAGGCCCGCGTCGTCGAAAATCGTGACGCCGTCGGTGACGATGGACAGCGATCCGGGCAGGCAGCCGCCGGGCAGATTGAACTTGAGGGTGGTGTTCCAGGCGTGGCTGGCCGTGTAGCTCACGGATGCCGCGCCCGGCACCGGCAAACCTGCTGCGGCGTAGGGGGGCACGAAGGAGATTGGCGTCTCGGTCTGGGCGCTGGGCACGAGCTGCGTGTAGATGGACGCGCCCTTGATGGTGAAGTCGCCCACATTGGCAGTCTGCGTCAGCGGCACGACACCGACGTAGGTGTCGTTCTCGACCCGCTGCACGTTGGCGCGGCGCTCCTCCTCGGTCTGGCCTTGCCGGGCGGCGGCGTCCTTGCGCGCCTGCGTTTCCTGATCGATCAGGCCGAGCGTCTCGGTCGTGGCCTGACGGCGCAGGGTCGCCTGTTGCGTCAGCGCCTCGGTGAGCAGCTGCGTGGACTTGGTGATCCTGGCGGTTTCGGATTGCTGGGTGCGATCCAGTTCCGCCTTCTCCTGGTCGTAGCGGTTCTTCACCGCCTGCACCTGCTGGGCGAGGCTGGCCTCGACGATGGACGTCAGCCCCTTGTAGGCCTCGGCCATCTTGGCGGTGGCATCGTTGACCACGCCTTGGGCCTTGCCGACGGCCTGTTCGACCTCGCCCAGCCGGGACTTGAGCTTCTCCAGCGCGGCGTGCACGGCCTCAATGCCGCGTCCGACCGCTTCCTGCGTGCCCTGGCGCACGGCTTCGAGCCGCTTGGCGATCTCCTCGGCAGCGGTCGCGGCGGTGTTCATCGCCCCCTTGGCGGCGTTCGCGCCTTCGGTGGCGTCCGCGTACATCTCGGCGAAGATGCGATTCATCTCCGCGAGCCGCTGCTCGTGGCGCTTGGTGGCTTCGGCGATGGTGTCGGATGTGAAGATGGCGGCGAACACCTCCCACTGGAAGCGCAGGTGCTCGATGCCCTTCATCAGCACCTCGACCATGAAGATGCCCGCCTTGCGGACGATCTCGAACTTCTCTGACAGCCACGTCCCAATCTCCCAGCCGATGATGGCCGCGCCCAGCACGCCGAAGGCCACGCGCAGCTTGCCGACCGTGGCGATGGCGTTCGACAACGACAGGTTGGCCGTTGCCCACGCCGCCGCCGTGGTGCTGGCGGATGTCACCGCTGCCGCCCCCGCCGTCTGCCACGCGATGATCAGCGCCGGGATCAGGCGGTAGACCAGCACCGCGAGGCCGACCTCGGCGATGCGCCCCAGCCACTTCATCACCGTGTCCAGGTTCTCCGACAGCCACGTCAGCGCCTCGGCGAGCTTCTTGGTGAAGCCGGTCGATTCGTCAAGTTTGCTGATCCACTGGCCGAAGGCGTTCGACAGGCGCGTGAACGCCTGACTGACGGTCACCGGCAACTGCGCGTACTCGGCGGCCAGCTTGTCCTTCTGACTCATCAGCGCGTTGACCACAACGTCGGCGGTGAGCCGCCCTTCTTCGGCGAGCTTCCTCAGCCGTCCGATGGGCACGTTCAGACCATCGGCGAGCGCCTTGGCCAGACGCGGGCTGTTCTCGACGACGGAGTTGAATTCCTCGCCGCGCAGCACGCCCGAGGCCAGCGCCTGCCCGAACTGCAGCAGGGAGGACTGCGCCTCGGTGGCCGATGCGCCCGAGATGCGCAGCGCCTGCGAGATGCTCTCGGTGAGCGAAAGCGCGTCCTTCTGCTCGCCACCCAGCATCCGCACGGCCTGCTGGAGCTTGCCGTAGAGCGTGGCGGTTTCCTGGATCGGCACGCCGATGCGCTGCGCGATGGCGAACAACTCCTTCTGCGCGACCGTGTATTCGCGCTGGCCGGCGGTGGCGAGCTTCAGGCGCGCGGACATCATGTTCCAGGCGTCGGCGATCTGGACGATCTCCTGCACCTTGCCCGCCGCCCAGTTGAGGGTGAGGAAGGCCAGCAACTGCGTCTTGGCCTTGGCGACCTGATCGCCGAAGGCGTTCATCCCCGCCTTGACTTCGGCCACCCCGGCGGCGGCCTTGTCGCTGGCGCTCTTGGCACTGATGCCGAAGCCGCCGAGGCTGCGCTCGGCATTGTTGATGGCGCGTTTGAGCCCCTCGTCGGCTCCTTCGAGCGCGACGAGGATGGAAATGCGGTTCGCCATCTCAGTCCACCAGCCGCAACTGCTTCTCGATGCGCGCGGAGAGGCGCGGGATGCGAGCGGCGACGATGCGTTCGACGTTTAGGCGCTTCTTGAGCTGCACCCGGGGCACCAACACGGCGATGGGCACGTCCGCGCCGCGCTTGAGGCGCTTGACGCCCTCGGCCTTGCGATAGCGGCGCTTGAAGCCCGACAGTGGCCGGTCGTGTTCCTTGATGTTTTCGGCCATCAGCACGATGTTCCCCTTGGCGTTCTTGATGAAATAGGCATTGCCACCGCGCATCAGCTCAGCGATCTGCGCCTTGAAGCGTTTGCGGCCCACGCGCCCGTGCAGCGGGATCAGCATCCGGCCACCAATGACGCCGCCACGCTCGTGGATGCCCGACCACGGGATGCGCGAGCCGACGTAGAGCGCGGGCAGCCGACTCCGATCCTTGTCGAGCACCTTGGCGGTGAAACCCTTAACGAAGGATTTCTTGACCACCGCCATCTGGCCTGCGACGTGGCTGCGCACGTCCTCTTTGAGTTCGGCGGCCTCACCGGCGATGCCGCGCGCGACCGCCTTCTGCACCTTCTCGCGGAACTCGCCGCCCCAGCGGCGCAACTGCGCCTGCGCGGCCTTGCTATCGATGCGAACCGAGATGCGCATGGTCTTGGAGCCTGTCGAGGGTCTGGTCGATGTGGCGGGCGTCACCGCGTGCGCCGATGGCGATCAACGACAGAAGCCGTGCATCGCGTGCGACGTCCTCCCGCGCGGTTGCGGCGGCGAAGCCGCGCACCTGCGCCAGGGTGTAGTCGAGGATGTCCGGCAACCGGTGGCCGTGGGCGATCAGGTGCTGGACGGTGTCGAACCACCCGTGGCGATTGCTGCCGTCGCGCCCGTCCGCGCGATCAGCCCGTCGAGCCGAGGCATCACCGTCCGGGTAAAAAAATCGGCGTTGACCTCGATCACCTTGGCCGCCAGCAGGATGGCCTCGTCGGCGGCCAGCTCATCGACCCACGCGCGCGGCTTGCCGACGGCAATCGACACCGCCGTCAGCAAGTCGTCGCCGCGCTCGCCGAACAGCGCCAGCCAGTCAATGCCATCGCCGCCGATCTGCTGCATCACCGGGGTGATGGCGCGCAGGAAGGCGGGCATCTGGCCGACCTTGAGTGGCTTGATCGCCAGCGGCTCGCCATCGATGACCAGCTCCGCCGCCTGCGGGATGAGGGTTTCCAGATCGCTCATGGCAGTCCCCATCACAGTTGCACGATGCGGCCAAACTGGCCGAGCACCGCGTCGTAGGGCTTGGTGGTGTCGGCCAGGAGCGAGCCTTCCAGCTCGAACTTGTTGTATTCGTCCGAGATGAAGGAGATCTCCTTCAAGGGGTCGAAGGCCACGCGGTACAGCTCCACCAGCACCTTGGCGTTGCCCTGCGCGGTGTTGACGCCTTCCAGGCGCAGGAACCGCTCGGGCAGTGCCTGCGTGAAGATGCCGATCTCGGTGGCGACGCCGTAGCTGTAGGCCGCCTTGAACGGCGCGGTGAAGCCGGTGGTATCCAGAAACTGGAGGGCACCGAAGTCGGTGTCTGCTGTGAAGTGCGTGCCTGCGGTCAGCGTCGCGGGCGTGCCCGCCGAGTCGGTCACCACCAGCGCCGAGACCTTGGGATGGGCGAAGAAGTAGCGGTCGCCGACCACCGGAGCCGCGCCGCCGATGGTTTCGGCGGTCACCGAGCCCGTGCTGCCGGTGACGTGGTTGCCGTACAGCGCCAGGGCGAGGTTTTCCTTGGTGAATTCCTCAATGGTGAGATTCACGGTGGCCGACTTTTGCTTGACCATCCGGTGGTCGAGCGAGCGCTGGCCGGTCTGGCTCTCGTAATGCTCCAGCACGTCGGTCTTGAGCGAGAGCTTGAGCTCGGCGACGTTGCCGGGCGAGCGCACTTCGATGGGTAGGCCGGATTCGTCGCGCTTGCCGAGGAATACGCGGCCCTGAAAACTGGCGTAGGTGCTCATGATTTGGATTCCTTGCGTTGGGTGGTGATGGGTCGGATGGGCTCAATGGGTGTGCCGTCGCCTTGCGGCTGGGGCTCGGGTACGGGCTGGCGGTCGTGGCGGGCGGTGCCGTTGGCGATGAGCCAGTCGGCGGTGCTGCCATCCACATCGAGCCGTTCGCCCGCCTTGTGGGCTTGGCCCGCGTGGGTGTGCGGCTGAGTCAGAACGATGGAAGTCATGGGGGTCATCCTTTGGCTGAAAGATCGGTGTCGAGCGTCCGGTAAGTGATCGCATAGCGCGCCGGAATCGTGGCGGCCACCGCATCGGCGTCCTCGACGTCCCACTCGCATTCCTGCTCGCGGATACCCAAGGCAAGGCCACCCAGATTCCGGTCGACCAGCAGCGCAGCATGGGCGGCAGTGAGCAGCCGGTCAGCCTCGGTTTCCGGAATGGCGGGAGGTACCGCGCGGGCCAGCGCGACGATGCGCACCGTGAGCTCGCGTGTGACGCGGTCGTTGGCGCGCTCGGTGATCGATTCGGACTCGGGGAACACCACCAGTGCCGGGCATTGCTCCCGGCTGATGGCCACCGTGGGCGAGCGGTGTAGCGTCGCACCGAGCGATTCCACCGGCGTTCGGACAGCCGCCATCACCGCGAGCAGGATCTGTTCGCGGATCGAGTTGCCGGACACGGCGCTACACCCTGGTGAGCTGTGCGCGCATCTCCGAGCCGTCGCCCACGGCCCGGGTGCTACGCACCTGATAGATCACGCCATCGATCTCGACCGTGTCGCGCGGAGCCAGCCCCAGGAACACCGAGGCCGGATACGACATCTGATAGTCGGTGGTCGAGGCCAGGCCGTCGAACACGGTGTCGTCCGGAGCGGCGAAGCCAACCGGGTGGCGCTGCGCTGTCGTGCCGTCCGAAGGACACCAGAGGCAGTCCTTCAAGAGCCCGGCATTGGCGGCCGATTCGTAGATCTGCTCGACGAGACTCATCACGCCACCGTCAACTTCACCAGCACACCCGGACGATGGCACATCGGCAGCGGGTTGGACTGCGTGTGCAGATCGGTGCCCCGGTCGAACTTGCGCGGCTCCTGCTTGGCGTACAGCGGCTGGCCGACCGTGTTGACGGTTTCGTTGAAATCCGCCGGTGCGAAGTAGGTGCTGAAGGTGTCGATGGTGCCCAGCGGGAAGGCATGAGCCTCGCCAGCGGCGATGAAACGGCGTGCGGTTCCGCTGGCATCGGTGGCCTGACCCCGGTACTCCTCGAAGGTGATACCGCCGTAGGTGAAGCCGCGACGCACGTCGTTGATGAGGATTGCCCCGTTCTGCCAGTTCTCGAAGGCCTTCTCGACCTTGGCGTGGCCGGTGAGCGCGGCGAAGAACTCCGGCGAGCACAGGCAATGGACACCATTCATGAACTCGCCTTTGAGGTTCTCCTCGATGGTTGCCAGCACCGTGGTGCACTTGGCTTTCACATTGGTGCCCGCCGTGCCCAGCTCGAAGGCCACCGCCTGCTGGGTGATATCGAAGGCATCGAACAGGTCGTAGAGAACCGAGCCGTCCGCGTCGAGGATCACGCCCTTGAGCGCACCCATGCGCAGGTGCTCCAGCGTGATCGCATGCTTGTTGCGCATCGTCTCCAGATGGCGCGCGATCACGCCTGCCACCGTCTCGGTTTCGGTTTCCGAGCCGAAGGCACGGATGCCTTGGACTTCCTCCGGCAGCACCACGTCGTCGTGCGGGATGTGCGGCACCACGAAGGAGCGCAGCTTGCGTTTTCCACGCACGCCAACCGTGCCGGGTGAACCCGGTGGCAGCGTAGGCAGCAAGTTGAGCACGCCGTTCATTTCCTCGACGACGATCTGGCGCTGCCGTACCGGCTTGGACGGCATCAGGTTCAGTTCTTCCAGACGCCCGTAGCGGTTGGGCAGGATGTTGATGGCGGCGGTCAGCGCCGTCATCGAGAAGGCGGGGTTGCTGAAGGGGTTGTTCATGGTCAGGCTCCTTGGCGAACGAGCACGCCCAGCGCCTTAAGCTGCGCAATGGCGGTGAGTTTTTCGGCGGTGGTGATGGCGTCGGGCCACGCGAGCGCATGGTGGGCGACGATGGCGTGGCGCGCGACGACGAGACCGTCGTCACGGTCGATCAAGGTGGCGTCGCAGGCCTGTAGCAGCACGCCAGCGGCGACCTGCGTGCCGTCTTCTGCGGACGGATCGAGCTGTTTGAACTTGGCCGTTGCGGTGACGATGCCGACCACCGTGCCCAGCGGCAGGTTCTGGCCCGAAGCGACCGTGACGCGGTCGCGCGAGTAAAGGTTGGGGGCTTCGTACTTGAGCAGGTCGCCCAGGTTCAGAGGTTCGGCGAGAGCGGGCATCTCAGATCTCCTTCTTGGTGGATTGCGCTGCGATCTGCTTGGCGGCGTCGATCAGCGGATTGCTGGCCACAGGGCGCGCGGCATCGGGGGCGATGCGGCTGGTGATTTCGGGACTGGCTTCGGCCTGCGCCGCAAGCAGTTGGCTGCGCACCTTGGCGGGCGAGGACTGGGCGTCGAGGAAGCCCGCAATCAGGTCGGTTCGCCCGGCCAACGTGCAGGTCTGGGCGATTTCGACGGCGTCGGCCACGCTCAGCGCGGTGGCGGTGGAGGCGGCGGACGGTTGAGGAGGACTGCCAGCAGGATCAGCAAGAGGCCGATCAGGAGCAGCGGGGTCGGTTCGATCATTCATGGAAGACTCCATCTGGTGGTTGCGAAGAAAGCCCGCTTGGCTGGCCGGAGCCACCTGAGTCGGGAGTGGGGAAAGCGATTGCGTGAGTTGCGTGAGCGCGTCGTCGAGGCTGCCGACGGCATCGGCAAGACCGGTGGCAACGGCGTCCGGTCCGAAGAACAGGCCCGCTTCGGTGGCGCGCACGGCGTCCGCATCGAGGCCGCGATGTCGAGCGACCGTCTCGACGAACAGCTCGTAGACGCGATCCACCTCGGCCTTGAGAACCGCGTGCGCGGCGTCGGAGAGCGGCTCGTGCGGGTTGAGGTCGTTCTTGCGCTCGCCCGCGAACACGGCGGTGTAACGAACACCGTCTTTGGCGTCCTTGACGGATTGATCGATGTGCATGGCGATGACGCCAATCGAGCCGACACCGCCGGTGCGCGCGACGAACACGCGGGTGGCGGCGGACGCCAGCGCATAGGCCGCCGAGAACGCCATGTCGTTGGCCACGGCCCAGACGGGCTTCACTTGCGACGCCACGCGGATACGGTCGGCCAGATCGAACACGCCGCCCGACTCGCCACCCGGCGAGTCGATGTCGAGCAGGATCGCAGCGACCTCGGGGCTGGTGAGCGCGGCGTCCAGTTGCGCGGCGATACCGGTGTAGCTGGCGAGACCCGATTCGGCCTCGAGGCCCGAGGTTCGGCGCACCAGCGTGCCGTGGATCGGGATGACGGCAACCTTGCCGCTCGGAGGCCCAGGCGCGCGGGCCGCAGGCGTGTAACCCACGGACGCGGCGAGGTCGGCGAGGCCGATGCGCGCACCGAGCACGGAGAGGATGATGTCGAGTTTCGGCCGATGAATCGCCAGCGGCACGCCGAACAGGCGCGCAGCCAGATGAGGTAGCAAAGTCATGGGAATCCTTCGGGAAAGCGGTCAGGCAGCGAATCAGGGAAGCGATTGGCTACCGGTGATGTCCGGCGCGTTGGCGCTGCGGTTGGGTTCCGAGCCGCCGCCGTCCTTCGACGTGTAGCGAGGATCTGAGTCGAAGATCAGGCCGAGGTCGTCGGCGCGCTGGTTGTCGGCGGCGATCTCACGGTCGACGTCTTCGGCGTCGTAGCCGTTGGCCGAGATGGCTTCCGAGCGGCTCATCAGGCCGGCGCGGATAGCCAGCAACATCGCTTTGAATTCCTTCTCCGGGTCAACCCACTGCCAGCCCTGGGGAATCCACTTCACCGCGAGGTACTGGCGGCGACGGGCTGGCCCGCCTCGAGTGAAGCCCGGGGCATCCAGGGCCCCGGCGAGCACCGCCTGCTTCATCCAGGCCGCCCAGACCGGGCGGCACATCTGATGCACCAGCACGCCGTGCTGCACCATCTCGCAGCGACGCCGGAACTCCAGCAGCCCGGCACGGATAGACGAGTAGTTCACGCCGGTCAGATCGCCGGTCAACTGCTCGTAGGTGATACCAATGGCGGCGGCGACCGCGCGGAACTGGGTGCGCAGGAATTCGGAGTACGAACCACCAACATCAGCCGGATCGGAGAACTTGATGTCCTCGCCCGGCTCCAGGATCTGCAGCGTGCCCGGCTCCAGTCCGGCAAGCGCAATCCCGTCGGCGTCCGCTGCACCTTCGCCCAACAGGTTGTCCTCAGGGTTGGCGCGCGTGACGAAACCCGCGAACATCGCGGCGGTCTTCTTGCGCACCAGCTCGGCGTCGTCGTACTGGTCGAGCTCGTTGAGCTTGACCAGGGCCCGCGACAACCATGGCTCGCCCCGGATCTGCCCCGGGCGCAGCACGCGGAACAGGTGAATGATCTCCTTGGCGTCGATGCGCACCGTGTCCATCCCGCCCTGGCCCGACATCGGAGCCAGTCGCCCGTCCTCCGGGTGCGAGCGGTACAGGTGGTAGGCCACGCGCCGCCCAAGGTTGTCGAACTCGATGCCGGAGCGCACGACGTTGCCGGACGGCAGATCGGTGTTCAGGTTGATGGGCAGGTGCTCGGGCTCCAGCAACTGGAGTTGCAGGGGCACCGACAGGCCATCCTCCGGACGGCGTGGCCGCAGGCGAATCAGGCATTCGCCACCTTCGAGCATCGCCCGACACGCCAGGGCCTGCAGGCCATAGAAGTCGGTCTGTCCCGCCGCGTCTGCTTCCTCAACCCAATCGCGCCACAGTGCTTGCACCTCGGCCTTGAACCGTTCGTCGCCAGACAGGCTCTGCGGCTTGATGCCGGTGCCGACCGCGTTGGCCACGAAGGCTTCGATACCGGCCTGCGCCCAAGCATTGCGGCGGACGAGGTCACGGCTCTTGCCGCGCAACTCGGCGTTGGTTGTCAACATCGCCGCGACCGCGCCCGGGTTGCCGGGCATCCAAGCCAGCGAGCGACGGCCACGACCTGCGGCTTCGTGTACTGGCGAGGCACCGAACAACCGGCGCACCGTTTGGGAGAACCACGCCATCTCAGAACCCCTTGCGCGTGGTGACGCGGATCTGGCGCGGCGCACCGGGCAGCAGCCCGGTTTCAGCCGCCTGCTGCAGCATTCCGCGCCTAACCTCGCGGATCGCGGCCATCAGTTCGTCGACCGAGCGGTACTCGACCGTCTTGTCGGCAAAGGTCACGCGCCGTTCGCCCTTGGCGAGCGCGCTCTCCAAGGCCTGGAGTTGGATTTCTGTGTAGGCCATCAGCGGTACACCACGAGGTTGATTTCGGACGAGTCGTCGAACGACGTTGCTGTCGTCGCGCAGGAGATGTCGACGTACTGGGCCGTTTTCAGGTCGGAGCTGGCGCGAACGACAGCCACACGCTGCTGGCCGCTGTTGCTGCTGCTGCGTGCGAGCGCCGTCCAGCAGTAGTTCGCATCCGGCATCGCCAGCGCAAAATGCACGCGGTAGCGGCCCGCCGCTGTACGCACGACGCTGGCCACGTTGTGCGCGCTGCCGATCACGATCTGACCGCCCACGTAGCCAAAGCTCACCCACACCCGAGCAAGTCCAGGGTGCGTGGCGTCGATCTTGGTCTTGACCTCGAAGCCGATGCGCGCAGCCAGGGCGGCGATGCTGGACGCGAGGCTCATCAGGCCAGCGCCCCGTCGAAGATCACGACGAAGTCCGTGTCGGTGTTGCCAACATCGACGGCCGCAACCGCGCCAATGTTGGTGCGCGCCTGAAGTTGCTCGGCAACGGTCAGGGTTTGCGCCGCGTCGTACCGCACCCGCAGATTGACGGCAGCGAGGAGCGCGTCCAGGCCCGTAGTGCCGTTCTGCAGCAACTGCTGGATCTCCACCAGGGTGTCGTAGGCGGCGTCTGCTCCACCGAGGATGTCGGCCTTGAGCGCGTCGAGCAGCGACACGATCTTGTTCGACGAGTAGGTGGTTGAGGTGGCGATCTGGTTGTCGTCGATGGCGGTTGCGGAGAGCACCGCCGCCTTCAGTTCGTTTATCGCCGCGACCAGACTCGACTTGTCGGTGGTGGACAGGCTGGCTAGGTTTCCCGCCGTCGCCCGGACGTCGTTGAACTCCTGGGCGACCCGGATGACCAGGCTCTCGATACGGGTGGCAAGACTCATGTGTTCTCCTTGGTTTGAAGCGGCCGCCGTCAACGAAGCCAACGGCTTCGGATGACGCGCCGACCGGAATTGCGGGTTCCAGAAGCAGCGAGGCCACCGCTGGGGGTGGCCTCGTTCAATTCGATGTTGTGAATGGGCGGTGGCGCATCCGGTGGGGGCGCTACCCCAAGTTGACGCTCCAACTCCCGCCAGTGGCGATCCTCGAAGCGGTCCAGTCCCGCCGCCGATGCGGCGGCGCGGGCGTAGACGTAGCAGTCGAGCGCTTCGTTGCGCTCTCGCATCTTTTGCCATTCGCGCACCGGGAATCCGTTGCGGTCGCGGCGCGTGATCAGTTGCTCGGCGCAGAGCTGCTGGATGAACTCGGCGTCGATCTTGGGCAAATGGACGAACCCGGCTGGAAACACCGGGGTCGAGCCGTCCTCGCCCACATCCGCGCTCTTGCGCAGGTTGTTGTAGAACTCCAGCTTGGCGATCCCAACCGCCACCGTAAACACCTTGATGCCTCGGCGCAGTTTCTTGCCACCCTGCGACACATCGATGGCTGTCGGTGTGCCGATCAGTGCGGCACCGCGCGGCACGCCCTTGACCGCCATCACGCGCGGATCGTGGCAGGCTCGCACGAAGGCGTAAGCCTCCTGCGTGGCAAAGCCGGTGTCCAGCGCGAAGCGCGCCAGTGGCATCGCCACCCCCGAGGCGTGCGTCCAGTTCTCGGCCAGCATCGCGGCCAGCGCCTTCCACACCGCGTCCCGTGCGGTATCGCCCATCAGGACTCGGTGCTCGATGAGCCAGGACTCCTTCCCGCGCCCAAAGGCCCAGATCGAGGCCTCGATGCGATCCTTCTGGACGTCGGCCGCACCCACCAACAGCAGGCCGCCCAGTGGCACGGTGCCCACGGAATAGTCCTCGCGGCGCTCGACCAGCCGTTGCCAGTCGGGCGCTTCGCCTTCCTCGACCCAGGTCTCGCCCAGCTCGGTGTTCTTGAAAGTCTTGATCGCGGCGGCCGATCCCGACTCCTTGTTGACGGCGGCTTCCCACGCCGCAGCGATGTCACGCCAGGATCGCCAGCCAACGGGGCTGTAGAGCGACGACAGGTGAAAGCCAGCCGTCTTGCCCTGTGCCATCGAACGCCATTCGCCACGCTCCAGCATCCACGTCTTGTGATGCTCGGAAATCGCGGTGTCGCAGGACTCGCAGATGTATGCGGCGGTTTCCGGTTGCCCCCTGTCCCAGCGCAGTTGCTCGAAGCGCAACCATTGCGGGTGGTTGCAGTGTGGGCACGGCACGAAGTAGCGGCGCTGGTCGCTGGCCTCGTATTCGCGTTCGATGGCCGAGGCCCCCGAGATCGTCGGCGTCGACACGATAAAGATCTTGCGCCGGGCAAAGGTGCGCGTGCGCGCCTCGGCCAGCGAGATCGCGTCGCCTTCGCCCTCGACGTCCAGGGGGTATCCGTCCACCTCGTCGAGGAACAGGTAGCGCACCGGCATCGAGCGCAAGCCCACCGCACTGTTAGCACCGGTCATCACCAGCACGCCGCCCCGGAACTCCTTGGCCAGGATCGTGTTGCCCGAGTCGCGGCTGCGCGCCGGTGCGATCAGTTCGGCCAACGCGGCTGACTCCTCGATCAGCGGATCGATCCGCTGCTTGGAGTTGCGCTTGGCCATCTCCACCGTCGGCCAGACCGCCATCATCGGCCCCGGCGCGTGGTGGATGACATAGCCGATCCAGTTCGACCCCATCTCGGTCGCACCGAGCTGCGCTGCCTTCATGAACACCACACGCTCGACCGGCGAGGTCGGCGACAGGCAATCCATGATGGCCTTGAGGTACGGCGTGCGGCTGGTACGCCAGCGCCCCGGCTCGGCAGACGCCTTGCTGGAGAGCATCCGGTGGCGATCTGACCATTCCGATACCGTGAGCAGCGGGTCGGGAGTAAGCCCGTCGCGCCACGCCCGTTCGATCTCCTGCGCGCCTTCGTAGTCCATCGTCATCAATCCACGCGCGGGCGCAGCTCGCCCAGCTCAATCAGGTGCTCGCGCACGGCAGCCTCCAGGGCCACGTGCATCTGGTGCGCATCGACACCGAGCGTGGATGCCATCTGCCCCGAGATACGCGCGGGCCAGTTCAACCACGCGTCGCGCTCGATGCGCGCAAGTTTGAACACGTGGGCCACGGCCTGCGCCCGATCCACCAGTTCCTTCTTGCGGTGCGCCAGCTCCACCTTATTGAGCTGGGCTTTGAGCACTTCGTTGACGGTGCGTGCCTGTAGCAGCGATGTCCCGCCCGTCGACAACGGTGGGGTGCCGGGTTCGGGCACCTCACGCTCGGGCAGTACGCGCGCCTTCGAGGGACTGACCTTCTCCGGCGCTGCCGCCTTGCGGGGTTGCAATGTGTTTTGTGCCCACTGCGCGTCGGCGGTATCCGGATCAATCGTGCCGTCTGGCAGCGGTGTGATCCGCCCGGTGTCGATGGCCTTCTTCACGGCCACGTGCGACACGCCACGGTGGCGCGCGTAGGCGCGAATGGAAAGTCCCATCGTCACCTTCAATCATTTGTTCGTAATGTCCGCAGATTGAGCTTGGCTTCCATCGAGAACAGCGCGTTCATCACGTCACGCCAACCAACCCCGAAAGGAAAACGCCATGAGCCAGATCGACACCATCCTCACACTCATCGCCCAGAAGCATCTCGGCATCGAAACCCTGCAAACCCGCAACGCCGACAGCCTCGACTTCCACGACACGGCGGTGTGGTGCCTCAAGGACGCGTTGGAAGCGGCCTTCAAGGCGGGCGTCGAATTTGGCGCATCGAGCCCGAAGGCCACGGAAGGGGAAATCGCCAAGGACTGACGGGAAAGCCGCCAAGCCAAGCAGAAAGCGCTTGGCTTCAGTCCCGGACAGCGCGTTCATCACATCGTCATCCACCACCCCCGAAGGAGCAGCCCATGACCACCACCAACCTGACCCCGGCCCAGCACGCCATCCTGGCCAAGGCCATCAACACCAGCAGCGGCAAGATCGACTGGTTCCCCGACAACATCAAAGGCGGCGCGCGCAAGAAGGTCCTCGACGGGATGTTCAACCGTGCCCTGATCACCAACGACGGCACCGACTGGTTCGTCGCCGCCGAGGGCTACGACGCACTGGGCATGAAACGCCCGGACGTCACCCCGCCGATACCGGAAGTCGATGCCGAACTGGAGCACGCTGTGGCCACCGCCGAAGCGACGTGGACGCCAGCACCGGCGCAGGCCAAGCCGCGCACCCGCGACAACAGCAAGCAAGCCGAAGTGATCCGGATGCTGCAACGCCCCGAAGGCGCAACCATCGGCCAGATCTGCACCGCCACCGGCTGGCAGGCGCACACGGTGCGCGGCACCTTCGCCGGGACTTTCAAGAAGAAGCTGGGCCTGACCATCGTGTCGGACAAACCGCAGGGCGGCGAGCGGGTGTACCGCATCGCCTGATCAGAAAGATCGAGAAAGAGGCCAAGCGGCGCTTGGCTTCTCAATCGAACAGCGCGTTACTACGGGTGTCGCAACGATCATCCCGAAGGAGCCAGAGATGAACACCACCACGCAGATCCCCGCCACCCAGAACGAAGCCTGGGGCTTTTGGGGCACGATGAACGAACACGCCAGCGCCGCATGGCCCCTGGCGATGACCGCCATCTCGGGCGCCACCAGCCAGCCGCTCGAATCGGTGCGGGCCTTCCTCGACAGTCGCCACGGTCGCCACTTTGCCGACGACGTCCAGAACGGGCTTTACGAGGGCAAGGCCCTGGCGGACGCGATCAACGCAGCTACCCAGCGTTGGATGGGCTGGCCGATTGGCCGCCAAACCAGCAAGCAATACGGCATCCCGCGCGGCCTGCCATACCTGACGGGCTTTGTGATTCACTGCGAGATCGTCGAGGAATCGCTGGTCGCTTGATCAAGCAACGCGCCATCCGCCTCGCGGGTGGCCTGCTTCCCGGTGAACTCTTCCCACCGACGCACGATCACATCCACGTACTTCGGATCGAGTTCGATCAGCCGCGCAACGCGCCCTGACTTTTCCGCTGCGATTAGCGTCGTGCCAGAGCCACCGAAGGGATCGAGCACCACGTTGCCAGGGCGGCTCGAATTGCGGATCGCGCGCTCGACCAACTCCACCGGCTTCATCGTCGGGTGCAAGTCGTTCTTCTGCGGCTTCTTGATGTTCCAGACATCCCCCTGGTCGCGGTCACCACACCAGTGGCGTGTCGACCCCTCGGGCCATCCGTAGAGGATCGGCTCGTACTGGCGCTGGTAGTCGGCGCGCCCCAGGGTGAAAGTGTTCTTGGCCCAGATAATGAAAGTCGACCATTTGCCACCGGCGGCGCGGAAGGCAGCCTGCAGCACATCCAGTTCGCTGGAGGACATCGCCACGTAAATCCCGCCCCGGCAATGCGCCACCGTGGGCGTCAGCGCTTCCAGCAGGAAGTCGTAGAAGCCATCCCCCAGGTTGTCGTTCAGGATCGCGCGATCCTTGCCGCGCATCTTGTCCTTGGCGCTGTTGGCGTAGTTCACGTTGTACGGCGGGTCGGTGAAGACCATGTCCGCCAGGTCGCCCTGCATCAACCGCTCGTAGCTCTCGGCCAAGGTCGAGTCGCCGCACAGCAGTCGGTGCTGGCCCATGATCCAGACGTCGCCCGGACGCGAGATGGGTGTCTCGCTGACCTCTGGCACCGCATCCTCATCTGTCTGACCCTCGTTGTCCGGCTCGTCGCCCGCGATCAGTTCGGCCAGTGCGTCGGCGTCGAACCCGGTGATGTCCAGATCGAAACCATCGAGCTGCAAGGCTTCCAGTTCGATCCGCAGCATCGCGTCGTCCCAGCCTGCGTTCTCTGCGATGCGGTTGTCCGCGATGACCAGGGCGCGGCGCTGGGTCGCACTCAGATGGTCGAGCACCACGACCGGTACCTGTTCCAGACCCAGCTTCTGAGCAGCGGCAAGACGACCGTGACCTGCGACGATGATCCCGTCACTGCCCGCCAGGATCGGATTGGTGAATCCAAACTCCGCAATGCTGGCAGCAATCTGCGCCACCTGATCTTCGGAATGAGTGCGCGCGTTGCGGGCGTAGGGCAGCAGCTTGGCGGTCGGCCACTGTTCGATCTTGTCGGCCAGCCAGTTCATGCCACCACCTCGGCATCCGGGGTGGTGGCGCGCTCAGCGACGACCTGCTCGAAGGACTGACCGGTGGCGATCAAGGTGACCGGCACGCCGGGGTGGTTCTGCTGGAAGCGCTTGATGGCCACGTCCACGTACTCCGGCGCGATCTCCACGCTTCGGCAGATCCGACCGGTGCGCTCGGCCGCCAGCATCGTCGTGCCGCTGCCGCCGAACGGCTCAAACACGATGTCGCCCGCGTCCGTGTAAGCCTCGATCACGAATTCCGGCAGCGCCACCGGGAACACAGCCGGGTGATCGATGTCCTGACCGATCTTGCCCTTGTGGCGCATCACGCGGATCACAGAGTCGGGGATGCGGGTGTCTTGCGTGGGCAGCCCCTTGTGCGTCCAGCCGCCCACCTCGCCATCCTTGCCGCGCATCGCGGTGGACGACCCGTCGGCGCGCAGGTGGGATTCCTGGCCTGCGTGCTTGCAGGGGACGATCTTGTTCGGCTTGCGGCTCTCCCGGTTGAAGTGGAAGACGAACTCGAAGCTCGGCGCGAAGCGGCCTGCCCAGTCGCCGGGCATCCCCGGCCCCTGATCCCAGACGTACCACGCAAAGCGCCGCCAGCCCTGCTGGCGCATCCAAGATAGCCAATCGTCCCAATACTGGATCACCTCGTTGTCGCGGTGGATCAGGCCCAGGTTGACCAGCACCTGACCGTCGCCTGCCATCGGCAGGTGTGCGAACACCCCACGCATCAGGCCATCCCAATCGGAGATGCCACCCGAGGTGTAGTCGCGCTGGTTGCCGTAGGGCGGCGAGGTGAAGCACAGGCGAGAGACTTCACCCTGCATCAGCGCAGCGACCACGTTCCGGTCGGTGGCGTCGCCACAGATCAGGCGGTGCAGGCCAATTGCCCAGACATCGCCCGGCCGGGACACCGCCACGACGGGTGCTTCTGGCACGTCGTCAGCCGCGTCAGGCTCGTCGGCGTCGGACTCTGATTCATCATCTGCGACCGCCACCGCACTGGTGAGCAGTGCCTCGATCTCGGCTTCGTCGAAGCCGGTCAGAGCGAGGTCGTATCCCGCGTCGGACAACTCGGCCAGCTCCAAGGCCAGCATCTCTTCGTCCCAGCCTGCATCCAGTGCCAGCCGGTTATCGGCAATCACCAGTGCCCGCTTTTGCGCGACGGTCAGGTGGGCCAGTTCGATCACCGGCACCTGATCCAGGCCGAGCTTGCGCGCAGCGGCCAAACGCCCGTGCCCGGCGATGATGCCGTTGTCGCCGTCGACCAGGATCGGATTCGTCCAGCCGTACTCGACGATGCTGGCCGCGATCTTGGCGATCTGGCTTTCGGCGTGCGTGCGCGGATTGCGGGCGTAGGGAATCAGCGCCTCGACCTTGCGGTACTCGACGTTGAGCGTGTTCAAAGTGGGAATCCCAAAAGCAAAACCCGCCGAGCGTTACCGCAGGGCGGGTTGGTTGAATGAAGATTCTGGTGGGGTGGTAACTGCGCCTGGGGGTGGTAACCGGAGCCGGTAACCTGGCCGACTGGTAACCTTGCCCGTACCCTGACGCTAAAAAAGCGTCGCGCTCGCGCCCCCCGCATTGGATTCTGGCGAGGAAGGACCCCTTTTGCCTCGGGCCGCTCGCCGAATCGTCACCGCTGTCCAGAAGATAGCCGAAATACTACCTCTGATCGGCCTGCTTTGTTGCACCTCGCAGCGAGCTCCATTTTGTATCTGACCCGAAAGCGCGAGCAAATGCGGCAAGCATTAATCAGCGTTGTGAAATGCTTTGGACTGCTCACTGATCGCACGAGACGTTCAGCCGATCCGCCACCGTCCTCAGCGCCGACTGCCAGCGACGCCACGCCGTCGTTCGGTCGCAGGCAAAGCGGATCGTGATGTCTCGCCAGCCGTAGCGCTTGGCACGCATCCACACAAGGTGGCGCTGCTCGATCTCCAGCCATTGCACCCACTTCATCGTCTCCAGCATCCGGTCGATGGCTTCGGGTGTGGGTGGGAACGGTCGATAGACGTGCTCGTCGGCTGCGAACGTTTCCCACTCCTTGCGCACGATGACAGGCCACGTGTTGAAGTAGCCCTGCACACGCACAGGGGGCAGGCGTCGTCCGGTGCTGGCGGCTTCCTCGAAGCGGGCCGCCACATCCTCAATCGTCCACTCAGTCATGACGCGCCCCCCCGTACAAGCGCTCGCCAATGCGACGCACGATCTCTCGCTCAATGAAGTCCAGACGTTCGTCGGACGCGTTGACCACCAGGATGTGCTGATCACGCCAGCCACGTTCCTTGATGGCGTCCAGATCGGTGGCCTGGGGTTGCAGCCGCCCGAGGGGGCAGCGGTACTGCGGTGTGGGAACTTTCACGTCACACCTCCTGGCCGTCGTCGTGATGCTGGATCGCCCAGTGGAGCAGCGCCAGGGCATCGGCCTCGTTGTCGTCGACCGGGGCGTGCCCGCGCGCTGTGATGGAAGCGATCACATCGTCCTTGCCAGCGTTGCCCTTGCCCGTGGCGTGCTTCTTGATCGTGCCGACGGGCACGCCTTGGTACGGGATCTGGTGGTGTTCGCACCAGGCGGTGAGCGTGGCAAGGAAACCGCCGTAGGCGTGGGCAGCATCGGTCGAGACGTGGCGACGCACCTCTTCGAAGTGCAGGCAGTCGATGCCACTGGTGATGGCCTTCAGCTCGGTGAGCCAGCGCTTGAAGCGCAGGAAACGCATTCCGCCGCCTTCGAAGCGCTGCGGACGAAAGCTTTCGGAACCGCTGGTGATGTGGCCGTCGCTGCCGCGCAGCGCCCAGCCGGTGGTAGTGCCCAGATCGAGGGCGAGGATGGTCGTGGTCATGGTTTCAGTCCTTTTCTCTCTGGCCTGACGGATCGGACGGGTCTTATCGAAACATCCCATGAGGCGCGCACGCACGCGCACGTGTAGGAGTTACGACGTAGTCCGTCCGATCCGTCAGACGCGGTTGTTTCAGTCATCGGCGTAAGGGGTGTAGGACGGTGCGGGCGGGTACTTGAGGCCCACGCCCTGAAACCCGCGCAGTCCCATACCGTTGCGCCATTTGTCTATGCCACGGGTGAGCAGCAGATCGGCAAAGCGCTTTTGGGAGCCCGTGAATTCCCCGGCAGCCTCAGCCCACAGCTTCCAGTCGTTGAACAGCTCGGCGGTCAATGACTTGGCGTTGGGCTCGCGCACGCAGCGCTCATCGAGCCAGCGGCCCAGGGCGTCCTCGGCTTCGAAATACTCCTCGGTGGCGTCCACCACGCGTTGTGGCGGGCTGAGTCGTCCGTGGCGCTGCCAGTCGAGACAGCCCTGCACGGCCCACGCGAGGATGCCGTCACGTTCGGCCAGGAGCTTCTGTTGCAGGATCTTGTCGCGGCGCTCGGGCGGCACGGTGATCGTGAAAGGGATCAGGTGTAGCCTGCGTTTCATCGCCTCGTCGATGTTGCGAATGGCGGGCTTGTGGTTGCCCGCCACGAACAACTTGAACTGTGGGAAGAACTCGAAGAAGTCCTGGCGCATGAAGCGCGCCGAGATCTTGTCGCCACCGGTGAGGTTCTTGAGCTTGGACTCAGCCCAACGTTTGCCCTGTTCAGTTTCGATGGCCGCCACGAAACGCGCGCCGCGCAGTCCCGCCATATCGGTCGGGTGCCGGTCGGTGCGCGTTTCCATGAAGGTGTCCATCGGCGCGTTGGTCGCGTAATCACCCAGGATGGTGGCCAGCGTGTTGACGAACACCGACTTGCCGTTCGCGCCTGTGCCGTACAGGAAAAACAGCGCGTGCTCTTGCGTCGACCCGGTCAGCGCGTAACCGACCATCCGTTGCAGGTAGGACTGAAGTTCCTGGTCGCCACCCGTGACCTCGTCGATGAACTGCCTCCAGGTCGGGCAGTCGCCACTGGGCGTGGCTGTGGTGATCTTGGTCATCCGGTCGGCGCGCTCGTGCGTGCGCATCCGGCCTGTCTTGAGATCGACCACACCGCCCGGCGTGTTGAGCAACCACGGATCTGCATCCCATTCGTCGGTGGTGGCCGCGTGCCTGCGATCAGCACGCGCTAGGCGCTCCACACCGCCGACCGTTCCTGCGCTGGCCAATTTGGCGGCGACCTTGGGGTTGTCGGCGCGCACAGCCGTCTGGCGGCAGACGCTGCGGATCAAGTCCGTGGCCGCCAGCGTGTCCTCGGTGCGCCAGCGTTGCCCGTCCCAGACCAGCCACTTGCCCCAGCCAGCCACGTAGCGCCAGTCGCGGTGGTAGCGGCGCGTGAAGGACAGCGCCAGCGCGTCCTCCGTACCCCAGACAGATTCGTCGCTGCTGACGACTGGATCAACATCATCGGCCACGTCGTGCATCTGAAGGCGCGGCCCGTGGGTGAGGAAGGTGGCGACATCAAAGCCCTCGGCGATGGCATCGGCCACGTCCCAGCCCTCTGCGGCCTCTTCGGGCGGATAAAGAACGTGGCAGGATTTGGCTCCCGCCGACAGGATTGCCTGTGCCGCCTGCGAGGCGTACTCCCAGCCCGGCTTGTCGCGGTCGGGCCAAATCAGAACAGCCTTGCCGGACAGCGGCGACCAGTCGGTCTTATCGACCGGAGCGTTCGCGCCGTGCATCGCTGTGGTGGCCACGATGCCCGCGTCGATCAAGGCCTGCGCGCATTTCTCGCCCTCGACCAGCACCACCTGCGCGGCACTGATCATTCCTGGCTGGTTGTACAACGGCCGTGGATCGGGCGGTGCCATCTTGTGCCGCTTGGCATCCCAAGGGCGGAACTGCTTCCTTTCACCGGGCGGGTCATAGCGGTAGACGACTGCGATCAGCTTGCCGGTGGCGTCGAGATAGTCCCACTTGGCGGTGGCGGGGCCGAGTTCGTCAACCGGCGCGGTTTGCTTTTTGCCTTTGCGCACCGGTGCGGAACGCGCACGACCGAGCAGATCGGCGGCGGCATCGAGCACGCGCGGAAAGTCGCGGGTCACATCGATGCCGAAGTGATTGCCGATCAGCGCGTACACATCGCCGCCGGAGTTGTCGGCACGATCCGTCCATAGACCTGCCTTTTCGCCCTCAAGCACCACCTCAAGGCTGTCGCCAGGGCTACCCAGCACATCACCGATCAGGAACTTGCCCCGGCGCTTCTTGCCTGCCGGGCACAGAGTGAACAGCACCGATTCCAGCCGGGCGAGAAGTTCTGCGCGCAGTTCCTCCCTCTCGGCATCGTTGACGATGCGTGCTTGGCTTTCGGTGGGGGCGACGGTGTCGTTGAAGTCGATCATTCGGCCTCCTCGACAGCGGTATCCGTATCGCCCGCGAAGCGGCTTTGCGCTGCCGCATTGCGTGCCGCCCACGCAGAAAGCTCTGACAGGCGATAGCGCACCAGTCCGCCCATCAGGTAGTGGGGAATCCGGTATTTGCTGCGCATCGCGTGATCAGCGAACCAGTAATACGGCAGACGCAGCGCGGCAGCCGCCTGTTTGGCGTCGATCATCGGTTCAATGCCAGTAGCTGAATGGGTGTTGTCGGTCATGCTTGTGTCCTCCAGCAGCGGTCTTGCCATGCACACATCCGACATTCGAAGTGGGTCGGTTCATGGAAGCCACGCGGCAGCAGTTCGCCTGCTTCCGTGGCCGAGATGACCTTCACCGCACGATCTGACATGCGCTGGGCAAGGGCTGCTTCAAAGGGCACGAGCTCGGTGTAGATCTCCATCGTGTCGGCGTTGAGCGCCGTGAAGATCGCCGGGTGCTCGTGCAGTTCGAGATAGGCTTGGTAGATCGCCACTTGCGCGGCGTAGACGGGCTTGGAGATGGCCAGGCCCTTCTTCTCCAGATCGCTCCAGGACTTGTTGCCCAGGCATTTGCATTCCCACAGCGCGGGATAGGCAAAGCCCTCCGGGCCACCGACGATGACGCCATCGACGTGTCCCTGCAGGCGACCATCGGCCACCGAGAAGCCGAACTGCTCGCCATCGGCCTTTCGGGTGCGCAAGTCAAAACCTGCGTCCCGTAGCCACGCGACCATGCAGTCCTCCATGACATGGCCACGCTCGAAGATGCGCAGCATCCGGCCCGGGGTGTCCCGCCCGTGGTCGATGGGAGCCTTGGCGTACTCGAATTGCAGCGCGCGCTCGCAAGCCACCCCGAGGCGCGAGGCCCCGAGGTACTGGCGCTCGGATTGACGGGCGCGGGCCTGTTGCAACCCGGCGTCGACCAGGGCGGTGACCCGGCCCGCGATGCTCGATGAGGAATTGAAGTCCATCATGGCTTCTTCCCCTTCGGTTCTTCCCAGGGCAGGTCGTCCTCCAGATCCGCGAACGGATTGGCGGCATCGGGTGCCAGCGGATCGGGCGTGGGCGGCAAGCCCCGAACGGGCGGAAACTTGCTGGACTCGTGGTGCGCGACCATCGCCTCCGACCAGCAAGTGACGATGGCATCGATCACCCGCAGCGCTTCGGCCTCGGAGTAGTCGCCCAGAGGCTTGGTGAAACCGATCTCGCCTGCCGCCTCGCCGAAGGACTTGAGGCATTGGCGCATGGCGGCCAGTTCGACTTCAGACGGATCGATCATGGCGACCTCCGTCTTGTCGATGCGACCTTCCTTGGCCCGCTGCCAGTTGCCGTACAGCGCGTGGAACGCGTCCTGGCAGCGACGGGAACAGAACACCCAGTCGAGCACGTAGCGGCGCGCATCGCCGGTCTTGAATCGACCGTCCGTGTGGCCGTAGCCGCGTGCTTGTCGTTTGCAGACCCAGCATTTCATCGGCCTCCCTCACTGCGCCCACGACGGTTTTCCCGTCACGGGTGCGCGTTGGGTAGGCGCTGCCTGATACGCGGGTGCCGCTGGCTGTGCCGGAGCACCGGAGGTGCCACCACCCGTGGTCTTGGGCGGCACGCCCATCAACTTGGCGTAGTCGGGGTGATCGGGTTCGACCGCGACCTTGACCACGTTGCGGTCCTGGCCCTTGCCGTCCTTCTCGATGTCGACACGGGCGAGGAACTCCAGGCCATCCAGTTCGTGGAAGCCCTGAATGCGGCGCGCGGCGGCGGCCTGCGGACTGTTGTCCTGCGGGTGGACGTTGCGGGCGCTGTTGAGCGCGGCGCGAATGAAGCTGCGCCCCATCTGACCCCAGGTCGGCCCCTTCTGCGAATGCAGGCCGATGTTCGACCACATCTTGCGTTTGGCGTGGTCGCCAGCGGTGACCACGAACTCGGCGGCCAGATAGATCGAACCGGTGTCGAAGGACTCGGTGGCGTAACCGCCGCCCCAGCCTTGGCTGGGATCGTCATAACCACCGGGCTTGAGGGTCATGCGCACAGGGACAACGGTGCCCTTGGGGATCAGGTCAAAGCCAGATTGCTGCGATTCGGCGTCGTTGAAGTCGTTCCAGTTGTTGCTGGTGGTGGATTGCTGGGTCATGGCGATTACTCCTGAGATTCGTGGGATTGGGTGGTGGCAGTGCGAACGGGCGTGGCGGACTCACCCGCGCACTTGTCGATCAGTGCGCGCAAGTTGGGCGGCTCGAGCGGATCGAGGCGACCGCTGCGGTCTTTGGCGGGGAAGCCGTAGGGATTGACGGTGTGCGTGACGAAGGCGCGGTAGGTGCTGCCACTACCGTCTGCTTCCTGGGCCTTGATCTCGGCCAGCGTCACAACCTCGTCGACGATGCCGGGCAGTTCCAGTGCGGTCTTGCTGCCTTCGATCTGCGGCACGAACACCTTGCGGTTGTAGTCATCGAGCCGCTCGTCGAGGATGGCCACGAACACCACGTTCTTGCCGCGTGCGTGCTGCAGATGGGTCAAGGCGCTGATCATTTCCTGCCCGAGCAGGCCGTAGGCGCCGCGCATGTCCGGCTTGCCGGTACGGTCGCTGACCGCGCCGGGTTGCGTCTTGCACCACGCGAAGCACTGGCGCGACAGCTGCGTGATCGAGTCGAGGAAGAAGGTCTGGTAGCGGTCCAGTTGCGCCGGGTCACCGTACTTCTCGACGACGTGATCGAAGTGCGCCTGCGAAAACGCCGACTCCGGCGGCAGCGACTTGTCCGGGCCCGCGAGAAACACGAAGAAGTCGCGGCTCTCCGGCCAGGATGCCGGACGGATGGTGTCGCCGGGCCAGTCGGCCACCGCCAAGTCACCAGCCTCTATGTCGAGGAACAGCGTGGTGGCCGGGTCAAGATCCTTGAGCCGGGTGGTCTTGCCAATGCCGGATTTACCGAGCATCAGCAGCTTCACGCCCTTGCGTTCGGCCATGCGCTGCTGCGCGGAGATGATGGGAAGACTCATCACGCGGCCTCCTTCAGCTCATCGGCGACGGCGGGATTCCAGAGGATCTGGTAGCCACTGTGGCCATTGCGCGAGTACGGCATGGCCTCGCCCCATGCTTCACCCGCCTCGGTCAGTTCCCATTCGTCACGGTCGTTCCGGAACTGCAGGCCAGCCGCTGCCAGCATCTGGTTCGTGGCTTTGGCCGAGCGGTTGAGCAGCTTGCCGAGCTGGGTGGCGTTGAGCGCGCAGATCGGTTCGTTGGCCGACGGCAGCGCGCGGCGCAGCACCTCGATGGTGATGCCCGTGTTCTCCTGAATGCAGGTGAGCGTTGCCGCCGCTGCGATGCCCGGCTTGACGCCCGGCACCTTCGCCACAGCCTCGCCGATCAGCAGAATCGCGGATACACGGTCATGGGTCGGTGCAGGCAAGGCCCCCAGCGCAGCGGGAGCGGTATAGCTGCCGGTCTTGCGGATCGCGGGCAATACCTCGTGGGTGACCCAGCGCTTGAAGCGCTTGGCGGCATCCTTGGTGCTGCCGAGGATCAGGGCGTAGAGGCCCGACTCGTTGACGTGGTTGGCGCGCTGGGTGCGTCCAAGGTTGTCGATGACGTCGCGTTTTGCGACATCATCCGAATCGACGTGTTTGGCGAGAGCATCGCGCGGATTCGACAGTTCCAAAGCTGCGCAGACGTCGGCGGCGTTGAACCACGGCTGGCCCGCGTCGTCGACCTGAACGCGCACAGCGTGCGCTTCAAACTGGAAGGGAATGATTGCACTCATGGCCATTACTCCGAATCAAGGGAAAGAGTGAAAGACGGCTTGCCGGAATCCACGGTGCGAGCGGCAGCGAACTGCTGCTGCAAGGCAGGCGGCCAGTTCGTGAAGCGGGATTCGGAGACGGACAACTTGATGTCGAGGTAGCCCTCGACCTTCTCGCCTGACGCCACGATGCGTTCGGCGATTTCGGTCAATTGCTGCTGGTTCCAGCTGACCTTCTTGGGCAACTCGAACTTGAGCCGCAGCGGGCCATCGCTGATGTGGGCGGTGCCGAAATCGCGGCCGGATTCACGCAGCGCGGCGCGGGCCTGCTCCCCGTAGGCGGCGTCGAGCGCCGCATCGAACTTGGTGCGCGCCTTCTTGAGCCAGTCGATAGCCGCGTCGAGGTTCTTGTCGATCTCGCGCTTCTGCTCGGGCGGCAGTGCGGCCAGTTGGCTGACGGACATCTCGGCGATGTCGGCGGGGAAGATAGTCAGATCGCTCATGGCCGTCCTCCTCACTGATACGCACGGGCGAAGGTCGAGTAGCGCGCAACACGCCGCTCGAAGGCCTCGATCTCGGAGATCAGGTAGGTGACGCGCGAGCCGACCTTGCAGAAGATCGGGCCCAGCTGGTCTTGACGCCACCGACGCAAGGTGTGGACGGACAGACGCCAGCGGGCGGCGAGTTCGAACTCGTTGAGCGCGAGCAGTGGCTCACCCTCTGGCAGCGGCGGAAAGAAGGTCCGCGCGGATTGAACAGGTGCAGGGTGTTTTTGCATGGTGGAACTCCTTTTGTTTGGGAGTTCCTATTCAATTCCTCCATGTCTTGGGCTTGCGCATGTCCGTTTTTGGCTTTGACTGGCAAGCAGCCGTCGCATGATCCGTGCGGCAATTCTTGTAAGTTGTTGATCTATATTGAATCTTCGCCTCTGTTTCGGATGTTGCGATTTCGATTATTTCGTTTATAATGGCTTCAATGCGTACCTTGACCCGACGAGGAGACCCCTTATGAACGCTCCCGCCATCCCCAAAACCCTGCCTTCTGCCGAAGACATTGCCCTGGCCCGAGAGTCCGGCCGGGCGCTGTCGACCGTCCTCAAGACCCGTGCTGATACCCAGCAGATCGACTTCCATGACGACCAGGGCGCAGTGCACACCGTGTCGATCCCGACGTCGGCCCTGCGCCTGCTGCTTGATGTGCTGACCGAGATCGGCCAGGGCAACGCCGTATCCATCATTCCGATCCATGCGGAGCTGACGACGCAGGAAGCCGCCGACGTGCTCAACGTCTCCCGGCCTTTCCTTGTCCAGTTGCTGGAGAAAGGTGACATCCCGTTCCACAAGATCGGCACCCATCGCCGCGTGCGTTACCAGGATGTGATCGCCTACAAGAACCGCATCGATGCGGAACGCCGCAAGGCGCTGGATGAGTTGGCGGCCCAGGCTCAGGAACTCGGCATGGGGTACTGACTGGATGAGTTCGCACTTCACCGTCGTCTATGACGCCTGCGTGCTCTACCCGGCACCGTTGCGCGATCTGTTGATGCATCTGGCGCTGTCGGATCTGTACCGGGCGCGCTGGAGTGACACGATCCACGACGAGTGGACGCGCAACGTGCTGGCCAGTCGGCCCGATCTCACAGCCGAGCAGTTGAACCGAACACGCCAGCTGATGAACGGCCATGTCCGCGACAGCCTGGTCACCGGGTTTGAGTACCTGATCCCGTCGATCCAACTGCCCGACGCGGACGACCGTCATGTGGTGGCCGCCGCGATTCACTCGGGCGCGAGCCTGATCGTGACCTTCAACCTCAAGGACTTCCCGCCTGAGGCGCTCAAACCCTACAACCTCGTGGCCCAACACCCCGACGACTTCATCGTCGACTTGCTGGATCTGTTCCCGGCGGGTGTGTTGGAGACCGTAGCTCACCATCGGCGCTCACTCAAGAACCCGCCCAAGACAGCAGATGAATACCTGGACACCCTGCAGGCGCAGGGCCTGACTCAATCGGTGGCGGTCATGCGCCAATGGACTGTGGCCATGTAAACGGCCGAAGGGAGAATCAATGGGCAAGAAGACCCTGACCAACGCGCACTGCCTGCTCGAACTGATCGAGAAGGCGCATGTGACCAACCTCAAGCGCTTCAGCGGTCTGCAGGAGTGTCAGGCACTGGCCCGAGGATTTGACTGGTCGCAAGACGCGGAGACACTCCCCACCGCACTGATCGAGCACGTCCGGCACCTTCGCAAAGAGCAACGTGACCCCGCCGAACGCGAGGCACTGCGCATCCTGCGCCTGGCTTCGCCCAGAGGTGCGCAGATTCTCACCACCGTCGCAGACCAATTGCACGACAACGAGCTGATCGCTGCCTTTCTGGCCGAAGACGGCGGCGAAATCGGTCGTTCGGTCTGGATGCGCACCCACTCCGATGACGCGGCGCGACTGTTTGATGTTGCCGAATCGATCCTGAACACCGGCGACATCCGGGGCAACAAGCGCCTTTTTGATGCCTTTGACATCCCCTGCGATGACGCACCACCGTTCATCTGGAACGACGCCATCAAGAAGGATCTGGAGTCGCAGCTCACCAGCACCATGCGGCTGGCCGAGCCCTGCGAGGTCATCCATGTGCAGATGGCCGAAGAAAAGAAAAACGGCGACACCCAGCTGACGCATTACCTGGTGGTGCGTTTTGCGGGTGACCAGGTCACGGCTGTGCAGATGCTCAACCGCAGCCGCAAGAGCTTCTGCTACTTCCCTGCGCGGGACGCGACCCTTGTCTACGCCCCTGACCGCAAGGTGGTGGAGGTCTATGCGCACACCCTGTCGACACGGGCCCCACTGGCCAATGTGCTGTCCAAACACGGTTTCAAGGCTCCGCTGTCGAGCCGACCGCTCAATCGCTCACGGTATGACCTGTCCCGCTTCGCGCTGCCACTGAAAGACACGAAACCCAAACTCGATGGCGTGCGCGTCGAGCGCCTTTATCTCACTGAAGCGAAGGCCTTGCTCGGGCACGCGACCGATACCGTCTCGCTGCACATCGACAGCTGCGCGGAACTGCACGAAGTCATCCATGAACATTGGAGCAACCACCCGTTCTCGCAACCCGGTGCCATCCTTGGCGTGACCCTGGTGGCCGACTTGGTGTTCGATGGCGAAACGGCTGAAACGCCGCTGTCCATCGTGCTGGCCGAGCCCGGCCGATGCAGTCTGCAAGGCGAGAAAGACGCACGCTTGCGGCAGGCTGGGACGCAGTTGCTCGAAGCCTTGGGCGTGCTCAAGCCCCTGCACCCGGGGTCAGGAATCGATGACCCGAAACTGGTGGTGCAGGTCGCACGCCTGCTGGAGTACGCCACCAACACGATGGACGGCTTCGCCCTGGCGCAACTTGGTATCGACATCGACCGCTTCGAGGACGAGGGCATCATCACGGAGGGTGACCGGATCATCGAGAAGGTCGTCGAACTGGCAAACGGTGAGCACACCAGCGTCAAACTGGAGCGCTGTGCCGATGGCAATCAGGTACGTTACCGCGATCCACTGACGGGGGCGGATGTGGTGCTGCCCGCCAAGCACGCCCGGCGCTGGAAGGTGCACCTGAACTGGCTGCGCGAGGAGATCATCACGGCGCTGGGCACTGCACTGCAGAGTGTGCGTGGCAAGCACCAGGACGAAGAGCCGATTTTTCTGGGGGAGCTTGATATCGATGGCCATGACATTGCGCTGTACTTCGCGGCCAAGATGTCCAGCGAGCGCCAGTACGCCAAGGTCGATACCGCCTTGCGCCTGCGTCCACGCAGCGTCCCCGGCATCCTGCTGACCACGGCATCGGAACCCTTTCCGTTTGCCGGAACTAACGTGGTGATACCCATCGAGGACGTGCTGTCTGCTGCTGGTGCAACGACGGCCATCGACTTGGCGCAGTTGAAGCTGGCCTATCGCCACGGGCAACTGGCTGCCATGGGCGGCACCTCGGTTGCGCTGAAGCTCTCTCCGGATGGGTATGCCGCCACGCTATACCTCCCTGGACAAGCACCGTGGAAGGTGACGAACAAAGCCAAGATCATGGTGCTGCAGCGTTTGGTCGATGCCCATGCAGCGGGCTCGCCGCACGTGAACACCAAGAAGCTGATGGAGGACACGGGCTGCGCTTCGCCATCCAACCTGTTCACCAGTAAAAACTCACCGTGGCGCAACTACCTCGTTCGGGTCAAAGGCTCGCATGCCTGGCAATTGAATCTGCCGACCGTTGACGCCCCTGTCGAGGACGATGACCAGCCAGAAGCCGCCTCCGAAGTCATGGAGGATGCATGACCGGCGTCGCGTACAAATGGCAGTTCGCATCACGGTTTCGGCGGCATGCCTTCGGCTGGCGTTCGGACACGCCCATCCAGCGCATCAAGGAGGCCTTGGCCGAGATCAAGCAGGTGGCCCGCAAGGAGCCGGTGCTGGCCGCCGAGGGTGCCGTTACCTTGCTGGAGAAGATCTCGCCCGCACTGGAGCAGGTAGACAGCTCCTCCGGGGCGCTGGGCTCCGCCGTGAACAAAGCCATCGAGATCCTGGTGCCCCTCATCGTCAAGGCCAACGTCGAGCCCAAACAGCGGCAACGCTGGCTGGATCGGTTGTGGCAGGCGTTGCAGGACGATGAAATACCCTACATCGAACTGCTGGGCGACCACTGGGGTGAACTGTGTGTGACGCCGGACATGGCCTCGCGCTGGGCCGATGAGTTCATCCCTGTCGTTGAAAGCGTGTGGAGTCCGAGCGCATCTGGGCATGGCTACTTCAAGGGCACCAGCGCCTGTCTGTCCGCGCTGTTCGCGGCAGGTCGTCATCACGAGTTGCTGGCCCTGATCGACAAGGCGCGGTTCAAGTGGTGGCACGACCGACGCTGGGGGGTGAAGGCCTTGGCCGCGATGGGCAAGAAAGCCGAGGCGATCCGTTATGCCGAGGACTCACGCGGACTCAACGATCCGGGCTGGCAGATCGCTGAGGCCTGCGAGGCCATCCTGCTGTCGTCAGGCTTGGCCGATGAAGCCTACCTGCGGTATGCCATCGAGGCCAACCAAGGCACCACGACCCTGGCCACCTTTCGTGCCATCGCCAAGAAGTACAGCCACGTTCCACCGGAGCTCATACTGCGGGATCTGGTCGCCAGCACGCCCGGCACAGAAGGCAAATGGTTCGCTGCGGCCAAGGATGCGGGCCTGTTTGCGCTCGCCGCTGAACTCGCCAATCAAAGTCCTACTGATCCCCGGACCTTGACCCGCGCCGCCAGAGACTTCGCAGTCGACCAACCGCAGTTCGCCATCCATGCCGCTCTGTCAGCGCTGCGCTGGATTGCGCGTGGCCACGGTTATGAGATCACCGGCGCAGACATCCTGGACACAGCCCATGCCTTGCAGCAGGCGAGCACGCAGGCGGGTGTCGATCAGCAGCCACTGTCAGCCTTGCTTGCACCGATTTTGGCTGAGGCGCCGCCACGCCATCTTCTGCATCAGGTGCTGTCGCCATTCGTCAAAGCGTAGCGACCAGCGCCCGGCCATCGAGCCGCGCCGATTAATCAGCGTTGAGATTTACTTCGGAAAATCGGGCTCACTATCCCTGACGGTTGCAATTCCTCGGAGCCGTCATGAAGAACCTCGAACTCGCATCTCCCCCAGAGATGAGCGCCAGCGCCCGTGCTGGCGAAATCGCCGCCATCCTTGCGGCTGCCATCGTCCGCACCCTTGCTGCGGATGAACCAAAACAGAGAGAAGTTGGCCTTGGCTTCCTGCCCGACCAGCGCGTTCATACAACCCCCTATCAAGAGGAGAAGTTGTGATGAACGAAAAACAAGCATCCGTCGCCGCGCGGATTGCGGAGCTGGCTTGCCTGCCGATGTCCGAGCTCTGGACGGTGTGGGATCGGTATTTCCCGCGTCGCCCGGACTACCCCAACCGCACGCACGTCGAGTCCCGTCTCGCCTACAAGCTGCAGGAGGAAGCCTTCGGTGGCCTTGCGCCCGAGACCAAGCAGCGCCTGGAAGCCATCGGCGCAAAACACTCCAAGATCAAGCTGCGGGCCAAGCCGCGCGAGTTCGATTTCGCGCCGGGCACGATCCTGCTGCGCGAATGGGGCGAGCGCGAACATCGGGTGACAGTCACCGCCGAGGGGCTGTTTGAGTACCAGGGGCGCAACTTCAGGAGCCTGACGGCGGTGGCCCGCCACATCACGGGCGCGCACTGGTCGGGGCCGCTGTTCTTTGGCCTGAGCAAGGGAGGTGCGCGATGAGCGAGATTGCCAGCACCAAGGCCCGCAAGCGCTGCGCCGTCTACTGCCGGGTGTCCTCGGATGAACGACTTGACCAGGAGTTCAACTCCATCGACGCGCAGAAGGAGGCGGGCCACGCCTACGTCGCCAGTCAGCGATCCGAGGGCTGGATTCCGGTGGCCGACGACTACGACGACCCCGGCTTCTCTGGCGGCAACACGGATCGGCCGGGGCTGAAACGCCTGATGGCGGACATCGAGCGCGGCCAGATCGACATCGTGGTGGTCTACAAGATCGACCGCCTGACGCGCAGCTTGGCCGACTTCTCCAAGATGGTTGAAGTATTCGAACGCCACGGGGTGTCCTTTGTGTCGGTCACCCAGCAGTTCAACACCACCACCTCGATGGGTCGGCTGATGCTCAACGTCCTGCTGTCCTTCGCCCAGTTTGAGCGCGAGGTCACCGGCGAGCGCATCCGCGACAAGATCGCCGCCGCCAAGCGCAAGGGGATGTGGATGGGCGGCGTCCCGCCCCTGGGTTACGACGTCGACAACCGCCTGTTGGTCATCAACGAGGCCGAGGCGGCGGTGGTGCGTCGCATCTTCGAGGAGATGCTGACCATTGGTTCTCCAACCCAGATCGCCGTCAATCTGACTGCCGACGGCATCACGACCAAGGACTGGACGACGCAGGAGGGCCAGACCCGCAGCGGCACGCGCATCGATAAGAAGTACCTGCACAAGTTGTTGCGCAACCGCATCTACCTGGGGGAGCTGTCGCACAAGGGGAACTGGTACCCCGGCGCTCACCCGCCAATCATCGACCAGGAGCTTTGGGACAAGGTTCACACGGTGCTGGCCAGGGATGGGCACGCCCGGTCGGTGGAAACCAAGATCCGGTCGCGCACCGACGCTTTGCTGCGCGGCCTGCTGTACGCCCCCTCGGGCGAACGGATGTACCCGACCTACTCGCGCAAGAACGGGCGCAAATACCACTACTACGTGTCCAAGTCGGAAAGCAGGTTCGGAGCACCCGGCAAGAGCTACGAGCGATTACCTGCGCCGGAGATCGAGGCGGCAGTGGTGGCCCAGATCCGCACCGTGCTGACCAGCCCGGAATCCATCGCATCGGTGGTGCGTCATATCCAGCGCAATGGCGGACAAGTCGATGAAGCCACCACGGTGATGGCGATGGGACGGCTCAACGACGTGTGGGATCAACTGTTCCCGCTCGAGCGCCACCGCATCGCCAACCTGATGATCGAGCGCATCGACCTCGTCCACATCGGCGAGGTTCAGGGCATCAAGGTGAAGTGGCGGGAACTGGGCTGGGACGCCCTGATCGGCGAGTTCGCCCGGAGAGGCATCGGCGCGGAACTGGTGGAGGTGGAGGCCTGATGAACGACACACTGGAAACCTTCGTGCCACTGACATTCCGCCGCCGGGGCGCGCGGCGCGTGGCCGCCGACGACCGCCATGTTCACGATGTGACGTTGCTGGAGGGGGTGGCACGCGGTTTCTACTGGCAGCACCTCGTGGACACCGGCGAGATGAAGAGTGGCTCGGAGATCGCCCGGGCCGAAGGCTTACACCCATCGGTCACCAACGAACTGATGCGCCTGAGCCTGCTCGCGCCCGACATCCTCGAACTGCTGATGGCCGGGCGGCAGCCTCGCCGGATGAACCTGATCTGGTTCCAGCGCAACCCGCTGCCGGTGGATTGGGAGGCGCAACGCCAGATCGTGAAGCGCTTTGAGGAGGACGCATGAGCAAGAAGCACCGGGGCCGGTTCAAGGGTGATCCGGTCACCTATCAACTGCCGAGTCCAGCAGGCGGCGTGCAACTGGAAACCTTCGTGCCCTGGACGCTGGTGAAGCGGGGGCTGAAGAAGCAGGTCATCACGCCCCTGGACGCTCCACAGGAATTCCTGTCCGAGGCCACCCGGGAGCGGGAAGCCCGGTCGGCCGCGCAGGACACCGCGTTGATGCGGGCGCTCGGACTGGCGCACCACTGGCAACGCCTTCTGGATGAGCAGCGGGCGGCATCAGTAGCCGAGATCGCCGAGGCCGAAGGCATGGACGTGACGCAGGTGCGCCGGGTCATGCGGCTGACGCTCCTGGCCCCGGAGGTCGTGGAACGGCTGGTGGGCTCGCCCGATGCCGTGCTGGAGAAGGTGATGCGCCGCCCCTTGCCCAACGGCTGGGCTGCCCAGAAACTAGTACTGCACGATACTGTCCAAAGTTGAACTAACACTTTCGACCCATAGCAGACGTCTATATTTGGCATAGATAGCACAACTTATTTCCCTCACAGGCACCCGCGACCATGCCACAAAAATGACATCAACGAGTCATCAGGGTGTCATATCACGACATTACCATCGCTGCAATTCAGATTCGTAATCAGGTCATCATTTTTGATTACGAATTCAAATCTGCCGGAGGTGTCATGATCGAACTACAGAATGTCTCAGTCAGTTATGGTGATGCGATTGCACTGTATCCCACCAATCTCAAACTCCATCAGGGACAGTTCACCGTATTGCTCGGATCTTCCGGCGCTGGAAAATCCACGCTACTTCGCTGTATTAATTCGCTGCATGCGTCGCAGCGCGGCACCACCATTGTCGCCGGCTTAGGAAATTTGGCGAACTCGCGTGCATTGCGCATGCATCGCCGACAGACTGGCATGGTGTTTCAACAGCATCAATTGATTGGCCGACTGACGGCTTTGCAAAACGTTTCGATGGGCCGAATGGGCTACCACACGGCATTACGCAGTCTATTCCCCCTCCCGGCGAAGGATCAATCCATATGCCTGCAAAGTCTGGACCGAGTCGGCTTATTGCACAAAGCCTTAAGCCGTGTCGACGCATTGAGCGGCGGCCAGCAGCAACGCATCGGTATTGCCCGGGCTCTGGCTCAGCAACCTAAACTGGTGTTGGCTGATGAACCGGTAGCCAGCCTCGATCCTGCTACTGCAGAGCGAGTGCTAAGTCTGCTGCACCGCATTTGTAAAGAGGACGGGATTTCGGCGGTCGTCAGCCTGCATCAGGTAGACCTCGCTCAACGTTATGCCGACCGTATTATTGGCCTGTCCCATGGCCGAGTCATTTTTGATGCCGCCCCGCAGACTTTGGATCAAGCCAGTTACGACACGCTGTATGAACAAGTACCCCGTTCTTCTTTGAGCGTTCCACAAGACGCTCGAGAGGAACGGCTTATCGATACTTCATTTCCCATGCAACTTGCTACCGTAAAGGATTGATTATGAAAAAACTCGCATCCGCATTAATGTCTGTCTTGCTTGCCGCCGTCTGCAGCATTGGCCATGCATCATCCAATCCCGATCCAGAAACGCTCAAAGTTGCGCTACTGCCGGACGAAAACGCATCGACCGTAATTAAAAACAACAAGCCGCTCGAAATCTATCTGGAAAAAGAGCTGGGAAAGAAAATTGAGCTGGTGGTTACCACTGATTACTCGTCAATGATCGAAGCCATGCGTCACGGCCGTATCGACATGGCATATTTTGGCCCCTTGTCGTATGTGCTGGCTAAGCAAAAGAGCGACATCGAGCCATTCGCAGCGATGAAGCAAAAGGGTAGCACTACCTACCAGTCCGTATTGATCGCCAATACTGGCGCCGGCATCGCCAAAATCAGTGATATCGTCAACAAGAATGTCGCTTACGGTGATAAGGCATCCACCTCCAGCCATTTGATTCCGAAGTCGATATTGGCGGAAAACGGTTTGAAAGCCGGCGAAAACTATCGCGAACACTTTGCCGGTGCGCATGACGCGGTGGCCATGGCCGTGCAAAACGGTCACGCGCAGGCTGGCGGCTTGAGTAAGCCGATTTTTGAATCCCTGGTTCAGCGCGGACTGGTCGATCCCAACAAAGTAAAAGTTCTTGCCGAATCGAAGCCATATCCGCAATACCCGTGGACCATGCGCAGCAATCTGAAGCCGGAACTGAAGGAAAAGATCCGTGCAGCCTTCTTGAATCTCAAAGATCCGGAAGTCCTGAAACCTTTCAAAGCCGATGGTTTCGGCCCGATCAGCGACAAAGACTATGACGTGGTGCGCAGCCTTGGCACACTGCTCAAGCTCGATCTGTCGAAGTTCTAAGTGAGCGACAGCATGCAAGCTGATTTTGGTTTGATTCTGGCCGAGCGCCAGCGCGTATGGAACCGCACGATACTGCAGTTTGCCGTTGTGCTGGCGATTGTGATCGGTTGCTGGTATTACGTCGGCCTATTTGATGCCGAGCGATTGAAGGATGGCATGCCAAGCCTGGTAAAAATTGCCGGCGAGATGTTCCCACCGAACTTCTCGCAGGCTGGCACCTGGGTCAAACCGGTACTGGATACCTTGGCCATGAGTATCGCCGGCACGGCAATCGCGGTATTGCTATCCATTCCCTTAGGAGTGCTCGCCGCGCGGAATACTAGCCCTCATCCACTCGTGTATCACGCCACACGCGGCCTGTTAAACGCTTTGCGATCGATACCCGAACTGATCATGGGCATCCTGTTCGTGGCAGCCGTTGGCTTCGGCGCATTGCCGGGTGTTTTAGCCCTAGGCTTACATTCGGTTGGCATGATCGCCAAATTTTTTTCGGAATCGATCGAACATGCCGATCCGGCACCGGTAGAAGCCGCGCATGCAGCGGGCTGCACGCCATTGCAGGTGATTTTTCATGGGATCTTTCCCCAAGTGCTTCCGCAAATGGCCGATACCGCGATCTATCGATGGGAATACAACTTCCGTGCTTCGACCGTGATGGGCATGGTCGGCGCCGGTGGAATCGGGTTCGAGCTGATGGGCTCTCTGCGCATCATGCAATACCAGGATGTCTCGGCTATTTTGCTGGTTATTTTAGGCATGGTTACCCTCGTCGACGCCTTCAGCTCCTTCCTGCGTCGCAAGTTCAAATAACTCCCAAAGCTTACAAAGGTTTTTATGAAGCCCAAAGTCGTCCTCACCCACTGGGTGCACCCGGAAATCATCGAATTGTTGTCCGCTAGCGCCGATGTTATCCCCAACACCACACGGGAAACCTTGCCGCGTTCTGAGGTAATTGCGCGAGCCAAAGATGCGGATGCACTCATGGCTTTCATGCCGGACAGCATCGACAGCGCGTTTCTCGAGGAATGTCCAAGGCTGCGTGTCATCGGCGCCGCGCTTAAAGGCTATGATAACTTCGATGTCAACGCCTGCACACGCCACGGTGTATGGCTTACGATTGTGCCGGATTTGCTTACGATCCCGACCGCTGAACTGACTATCGGCCTTCTTCTCGGTTTGACAAGGCATATGCTGGAAGGCGATAGGCAAATCCGTAGCGGACACTTCCAAGGCTGGCGGCCGACACTATATGGCTCTGGTTTGACAGGAAAAACGCTTGGCATCATTGGTATGGGGGCGGTCGGCCGTGCAATCGCCCAGCGCTTGGCTGGCTTTGAAATGAATCTCTTGTATTGCGATCCGATTCCGCTCAATGCCGAACAAGAAAAGGCTTGGCACGTACAGCGCGTCACGCTCGATGAACTGCTCGAAAAATGTGATTATGTCGTGCCGATGGTTCCGATGGCCGCAGAGACACTGCATCTGATCGATGCCACCGCGTTGGCCAAGATGAAAACCGGTAGCTACCTGATCAATGCATGTCGCGGCTCGGTCGTGGATGAGAATGCGGTGATAGCAGCACTGGCGTCTGGAAAACTAGCTGGATATGCAGCCGATGTCTTCGAGATGGAAGAATGGATACGCGCTGATCGCCCGCAGGCTATCCCCAAGGCGCTGCTCGACAATACGGCACAAACGTTTTTTACGCCGCATTTGGGATCGGCGGTCAAGGAAGTTCGGCTTGAAATCGAGCGGCAGGCAGCGATGAACATCATCCAGGCACTCGCTGGTGAAAAACCGATGGGCGCGATTAATCAGCCGTATCCGGGAGTAAAGGCGGCGTGATAGATCTGGAGCGTGTGGCGACGTTCATTGCCGTCGTCAAATGCGGGGGCTTTCGCGAAGCGGCGAAGCAAACTGGATTGTCCCAGCCAACAGTAACGCAGCATATCAAGCGGCTGGAGCAGTCTTTGCAGGCCCGGCTGATTGACCGCGCAACAATGCCGCAAAGCCTGACATTGGAGGGAAAGATTTTTTTCCCCTATGCGGAACAATTGCTCCGTACTAGCCATAAGGCTACGGCAGCCCTCCACAATAAAAGCCTGGTCGTTGGTGCAAGCTCCAATATCGGCATTTATCTTTTACAACCCTATATCAAGGCGCTCCAAGATAAATTAGCAAACAAGATCGATGTGAGGATCGGCAAAAATATCGAGATTGCCGCTTTGCTGGAAACGCTTGAAGTGGATGTAGCGGTAATGGAGTGGTGGGACTCACGTCCTGGGTTCGTCTCAACAGTATGGCGGCGCGAGAGGATGGTTGTCATTGTTCGCCCCGGCCATCCTTGGGCTGCCGAGTCGACCATTCCACTTAAGTGGTTAAAATCCCAGAACTTGCTTGGAGGCGAAGCGGCTACCGGAACTGGGCGCCTACTACAACAATATGCCGGTGCCGACTCGGCAGAGTTCACAGTGGGTATGCAGTTAGGTAGCACCGAGGCGGTCAAACACGCGGTCCACGCAGGGCTAGGAATCTCGCTTGTGATGGAAAGCGCGGTCAAGCATGAACAGGCAAGCGGATGGTTACATGCAATTCCGATTGAAGAAGATGTTTACAAAGATCTTTATCTCGTACATCGCTCAGAAACTTCGTTAAGCGGTCCGGTGGCAAGCCTTGCAGATTTGATTCTCCATTCTCCGGATTTAGGCTCAATAGAATATAAATAGCAAAACGAATGCCTGCTTCTGGCCGGGAGTAGCCTACCGCGTAGCGGTGCATATCGTCACCCTCAGTCGCCACCCCTACAGGAGTTGCCGACTACAACCGACCGCATCTAAACCCGCGCCAGCAAAGGAAATGACCTCGAGAACGCTCGCGTGGCCACCAGAGAAAACGGAGAACAGAGATGCGTCGGCGGGGGCGGAAAGGCCGCCTTTGCAGAGGTGGCGCTCGTGAGACCAGGCCTGGAAACCACGCCAACACTGGGGGGAACAGACGAAAAAAAACCAACCGAGAACGGTTGGTTTTTCAAATAGTGGTGGAGCCGGCGGGAATCGAACCCGCGTCCGCAAGCCCTCCACAGAGAGTTCTACATACTTAGTTCTGTCATTTGATTTAACCGCCGCATCGCGGACGAACACGCTCTACGACGGCGATTCACTAAGTTTTCGTCTCTAGGCCCGTGACTCACCTAAAGCTTATCTGACGTAAATGACCTCGCTAGTCTTTCGACCCTAGCCCGTCAGCGAGCCAGTGCGAGGACGGCGGCCCTTAGGCTGCCAGTGCGTAACGTTCGTCGTTAGCAGTTATTGCATTCCCATTGATTAACGAGGTGACGGGTCCTCGGTATGCCCTCCGCTGCTTCGCAACCCACGTCGAAACCAGGTCGGCCCCAGTAAGGAAGTGTCGATTATCCCATAGATGGGCTACTTCAGCGAGAAATCAACCCGCGTCGTCTTGCCCTTGTCCTTGATGCCCTCTGCGCTCAGTTTTGGGGCGACAACAAAGAGGCGCTCCGGATCCACGCGTTCAGCAAGTGCAACATGCACCGCATTCGCCCGACGCTGCGCGAGCTCACGCAAATCCGCATCCGTCACTTGCACGCTGGTTTCCATTAGCTTGCGCATCTCGTCGGGCGGCAAGGATTTGGCCAGCCCGATCACGTTGCGCGGTTTCGGGAATTTGGCGGCTTTGTACGCGCGTTCAAGGTACTTGTTCTCCTCTTCCGGCTTGACGGTGGTGTCTGCCTCAGCAGCGTCGCCGGCGTCCTTGAGTTTCTGCTCGCGAATCTGACGGTTCACGGCTTCCCGGCGCAGGCCGTCGCGGTCGAATTCCGGATCGACGCGGCCGATGATGTCGACCTTCAGCGCCGGGCGGTCCTTCAGCGCAGTGCCGAGCTTGTCGAGCTTGGCCAAGGACGCCTGGCCGATGTTCGACGTGCCGGGGTCGAACTCGATGTAGCCGAGTTCTTCGCCGCCGCTGCCGCCAAACGCGCTGGCCAGCAGCGAGAACGGCGCCGTCACGGCGCGCGCGATGAGGTTGACGAATGCACGCAGGATGACGCCGCCGATGCTGAACTGTGGGTCATCGAGCGAGCCCGATACCGGCACGCGCACGTCGATCTCGCCGCGCGAATTCTTCAGCAGCGCCACTGCCAGCCGCACCGGCAGATTGGTCGCGTCCTTACTTTCTACGCGGTCGCCGAAGGTGAGCTGGTCGATGAAGATGTGGTTGTCGGCGGTCAACTTGCCCTGGTCGAGCAGGTAGTGCAGATCCATCGTCAGCTTGCCCTTGGTGATCGGGTAGCCGGCGTACTTGGCGGAGTAGGGCGTGAGGTTGGTCAGTTCCACGCCGTCGGCCTTGGCCGTCAGGTCGACAAAGGCCATGGGAGCGAGCGGGTTCACCTTGCCGTGGATGTCCACCGGTGCTGTGCCGTCGACACTGCCGCGCAGCGTCACGTCGGCGGGTGTCTGGCCGGCGGCCGTGCTGATCGTGCCGATCGAGCCGCCGATGGCGGTCAGGTTGGCGGTGTAGTTCGGTTTGACGAAGTTGTCGGTGAAGCGGATGTTGCCGTCCTGCAGCGTGATGGCGTCAACGCGCAGGTCTGCGCCGCCGGCCTTGGGCGCAGGTGCGGTAGCCGTTACGGTGACGGCCGATGCAGGGGCTGCAACCGGAGCCGAAGCCGTCACGGGCGCGGCTGCCGGGGCGGAAGCCGCTGCGGCCGATGCCGATGCAGGTTCGCTTTGCGTCAGCGAGCGTCGCTCCTCGGTCGGCTGCACGCGGATGTCCTGCAGGTTCAGGCGCCCATTCGGGTTGATGATGATCCGCGCGTAGAACGTCGACAGCGCCATCGCTCCCACCCGCACGCGCGGCGTAGTGCCGTCGTAGTTGGCCTGGATGCGGTTGAGCGCGAGCGAGCGCCAGCGCAGGAAGTCATCCGAACTCACGCGGTCTTGCAGGCGGACGTTGCCCAGTGTCGCGTTGCCCTGGTAGTTCACCGTCAGCGCCTTGCCCTGGTTGAGCACGAGGCGCCCGTCCATCGATAGCAGCGCGCTGGTGATGGCCGCGTTCAACGACTTGTCCAGATACGGATCGAAGCCTGCCAGCGACAGGTTCTGCGAGTTCACGCGCAGGTCGGCCTTGAGCGGCTGCGGCACGACCTCGCCGCGCACATCGAGCTTGCCCTTGGCACCCAGCCCTGCGCCAATCTGCACGCTGACCGGTTTGCCGAGATCGGAGGAGGCGTTCTGCACGACCACGTTCAGCGGCTCGACACGCACCTTGACCGGGCGCGAGTTCGATTGGTCTTCAAAGCCGACAGCGCTGTTGTCCAGCTTCAGCGTTTGTACGGTCACTGCCCAGGGTTTTTCGGCCGGCGCGTTCGACTTTGCGCTGGACTTGGCCGGCGCTGTCGACTTGCCCGCCACCGATTGCGGACCATCGAGCAGCGTCAACGTGGTTGTGCCGTCCTTCTTGCGCAACGCATCGATCTGCAGGCCATCGGCGCGCACTTCGTTCAGGGCGATGGTGCGGGCGCTCAGGTCAAAGCGCTTCACCTCTGCGCGCAGCAGCTTGGCTCGCAGCGCGGTGTCCTTGCCCGTGGCCGGCGCCAGTGACAGGTCGGCCAGGCTTGCGGTCAGCGGTTCCGCGCGCACGTTGAATTTGTCCGGCCCGAATTCGAGCGCCACCTTGCCGTCGGCCGATAGCGCACCGCTCTGCAATTGCGGTGCGCCCGCCTGGCGCAGATACGGGCTGATGCCGACCAGCTTCATGCCGTCCAGCTTCAGTTCCAGCTCGCCGGTGTTCTTCTCCAGCGATGTGTTGCCTTTGACATTGAGCGTGCCGCCTTGCGCCAGCTTGGCGCCCACATCGAGCGAGGTCGGACCGCCCAACGTACGCACGCGAATGTCGCCGTGGAGGTCTTCCAGTATCAGGTCGGCAGCCGGCTGCGTGGTCGCGTCACGCCAGTGGACGGTGCTGTTGGTCAGTTGCAGCTTGTTGACCGCCACATCCAACGGTTTCGGCTTGGCGGTGGTCGCGGCCTCGGCCGTGGCAGCTTTCGCTTTGGCAGGTGCCGGCTTGCCGGCGAGTTGCGCGAAATTGATCGCTCCATCCCCACCGCGCGTGGCATTAACGCGCACGCCATCCAGCGTCAGCGCATCGAGGTGGAACACGTTGTCGAGCGGGCGCACGTCGGCAAGCGTTGCGCGCACCTGCTTGGCGGCCACCAGTGGCGCTTTCCTGGCGTCGACAACTTCCAGGTGGTCGAGGCCGGTCGTGCCATGCACGCGCAGCACTGGTGTGCCGCTCTTGGGCTTCTGGAAGTCGATCGTCAGGTCGGTCGTCAGCTTGCCTTGTGGAACCGCCACCGGCAGCGGGCCGGGTACGTAGCCGAGATAGCGGGGCAGATCCAGTCCGTCGATCTTGACGTTGAGGTTCGATTCGAGCGAATCGGCAAACGGCTTTGTCTTGCCCGCGAAATGCAGCGGCGCGCCGTCGATGCGGGCAACCAGCAAAGGCTGCACGAAGATGTCCACGTCTGCCGGCAGGCTCGCCACGAAAGGCACGCCGATCTGCAAGCCCTCCACCTTGTGTTGCCCGCCGAGCGGCTGGTCGACAAAGTCGATGGCGCCGTTGGTCAACTGCAGATTGGCAAAGACGAAACGTGCCGGCTCGTTCGACTTGGGCTTGGGCGCGGTTTCCGGCTGGCTTAGCTTGTCGACGATGTCGGAGAAGTTGAAACGCTGTTCGGCGGTGCGCACGATACGCACGTGCGGCGCATCGATGCTGAGTTCTTCAATCACGGGCGCGCGGCGGAAGATCGAACTCCACGACGCGTTCACATGCAGATGGCCGACATCGACGAACGGCGTCTTGCCGTCGCGCTCGGCAATGTGGAGCTGGTCGACATCAAGCCGCAGCGTGTACGGGTTGATGCTGATCTTGCCGACCGAAACCGGCCGTTCCAGGAGCTGGCTGAGCTGCGTTTGCGCCAGGTGGTGCAGCAACGGCGGGCCGCCGAATGCACCCAGTAGCCCGAACATCACCAGAAAGATCAGCACGCCGATCCCGATGCGCTTGGTGCGACGCGACGTGCCGACCTGCGCCGCGCGTTGCCAGCCGGCCGTACCGCGCAGGCGATCAAGCCGTGCGCGCCAGCCGGCGGTATTCGATTGCAGATCGGGGCGCGAATCGGGGGAGGAGCTCATGCTGGTGTCGGTCCGGCCACGGCGTGGCCTACTTCGTCAGTCGATTGACCGCCACGTCCCGACGGGAGGCAGCGGTCCTGAAAGGTGTGGCGCCCGGGCATTCACCTGGGCATTGTGGTCAAGCGCGTTGCGACTCGAGCAGCAGCGGAATCAGCTCGGCTGCGCTGGCGATCAGCGCATCGGCGCGCCATTCCGCTGGCGATGGCCCATTACCACAATAGCCGTAACTGGCCGCAATGGTAGGCATGCCGGCAGCGCGGCCGGCTTCGATATCGCGCAGGTCATCGCCCACGTAGACGATCTGTCGTGCGTCGATGCCGATGGATTCGGCCGCATACAGCAGTGGGGCGGGGTGGGGCTTGGCGTGCGGCGTGGTATCGCCCGCAACAACGCAGGCCGGCGGCACCGGAAACGGTAACTGTGCAACCAGCGGTACCGTCAGGCGGCCCGACTTGTTGGTGACGATCCCCCAGGGGACGCCCGCCCTCCCCAGTTCGACCAGCACGTCGGCCATGCCCGGAAACAGCTGCGTACGCACGCAGATTTCCGCCTCGTAGTTGGCGAGAAACGCCAGCCGTAGCGACTCGAACTCCGCATCCCCTGGCCCAACACCGAAGGCCACGCCGATCAGTCCGCGGGCACCATGCGAGGCGACCGGGCGCAGCGCTTCGTAGTCCACCGGTTCGAGGCCACGATCAGTGCGCACCTTGTTGGCCGCGGCGGCCAGATCGGGGGCCGTGTCCGCAAGTGTGCCGTCCAGGTCGAACAGCACCGCGCCCAGCGGATCGGGAAACTGGCGCACCGTCATGCCTCGGCCGGACGGCGCGTTGCCATCAGATAGTTGACGCTGGTGTCCTGCGTGAGGGCATAGCGGCCGGTGATCGGGTTGTATTCGAGCCCGCACATCTCTTGAGCCTGGAGCCCGGCCCCCCGTACGAACGCGCTCAGCTCCGACGGGCGAATGAACTTGGCGTAGTCGTGCGTGCCGCGCGGCAGCATGTTGAGCACGTATTCCGCGCCAATGACCGCCAGCAGATAGGCCTTGGCGTTCCGGTGGATGGTCGAGAAAAACACGTATCCGCCCGGTTTTACCAGCGTCGCGCACGCACGCACAACAGACGCCGGATCGGGCACATGTTCGAGCATCTCCATGCAAGTGACGACATCGAAGCTGGCCGGCTCGCGTGCGGCCAAGGCTTCTGCGGCAATCTCCTCGTAATCGACGGTAACGCCCGCCTCGAGACTATGCAGGTCGGCGACACGCAATGCTTTGCGGGACAGGTCGATGCCTTTGACGTCGGCGCCGGCACGCGCCATGCTCTCTGAAAGGATGCCGCCGCCGCAGCCCACGTCGACGACGCGTTTACCGGCCAGCGGGGCGATCGACTGAATCCAGCCGAGGCGCAGTGGATTGATCTCGTGTAGGGGTTTGAACTCGCTGTTCGGATCCCACCAACGGTGGGCGAGTTCGCTGAATTTTTCGAGTTCGCCGGGATCGGCGTTCGCGTGAGTGGTCGTCATGTTGCGCTGCGCCAGGGCATATCGGCTAGGTGAGGAAATGTACCAAAAAGCGTCGCCCCAACCAAATCAAGGGGGCTGCGAAAAGGTTTCACATTGAAACAGAGGTGAACAAACGCGCATGCATTTCCTCCAACTGTCACCTTCGTTCAAGGAGAGATCAATGAAATCCAAACAAATTCTGATTGGGCTGGGTGTTGCGGGCCTGACGGTGCTGGCAGGCTGCGCCGCGCCGGGCTACGGCAGTGGCTATAACGGTGGGTATGCTCAACAGCCCCCGGCCTATGGCGGCCAACCGCAGCAAACGGGCGCCCTCTATGGCCGCGTGGAATCGATCCAGCCGATGCAGGCCCCGGCAAATAGCCCGGGCATTTTAGGCACGATCATCGGCGGTGTGGCCGGCGGTATTCTGGGTCACCAAGTTGGCGGCGGTACGGGCAACACAGTCGCAACCATTGGCGGCGCAGCACTGGGTGCCTATGCTGGCAACCAAGTCGAACAGCGCGCAGGAGCGGGCGGCCAAACCGTGTACCGCATCACTGTCCGCCTCGATGATGGCCGCGTCGCGACGGTCACGCAGCGAAACCCGAACAATCTGCGCGTGGGCGATCGCGCCATGGTGGCTAACGACCAGGCGACACCTTCCTATCAATAAGAAGGGCGGTCATGAAAAAGGGGCATCGGGTGCCCCAAACAGAAAAAGCGATGGCGCATTTTGCGTCATCGTTTTTTTTGGCGCCTATTTCCGCAGCGGCCTCGGGGAAGGCGTCCGCCGACGCAGATGTACAGGCGAAAAAAAGCCCAGCGAAAGCTGGGCTTTTTTCCGGTGTGAACCGAATTACTGAGCCTTGCGGGTGCCGACCACTTCGACGTCCACGCGGCGGTTCGGTTGCTGGCAGGCGATTTGTGCCTTGCGAGCGCCCTTGCACGACTTCGGATCAACCTTCAGCTGGCGCTTGCCCTTGCCTTCCGTGTAGACACGGTTGGCTTCGATGCCCTTGCTGACCAGGTAGCCCTTGACGGCTTCAGCACGACGGACCGACAGGCGGTCGTTGTACTTGTCCGAACCGAACGAGTCGGTGTGGCCAACGGCGATCACGACTTCCAGGTTGATGCCATTCAGCTTCGAGACCAGGTCGTCCAGCTTGGCCTTGCCTTCCGGCTTCAGCACAGCCTTGTCGAAATCGAACAGGGTGTCAGCAGCGAACGTAACCTTTTCGCTCGACACAACCGGAGCAGCCGGAGCAGCCGGAGCAGCGGTCGGAGCAGCAGCCGGAGCCAGAGCGCCGTCGCACTGAGCGTTGGCGGTTGCCGGCGTCCAGAAGCCATTGCGCCAGCACAGTTCGTTCGTGCCGTTCTTCCAGACCCACTCGCTCGTGCCGTTACCCCAGTTGTCGTTGACGGCCTTCTTTTCGTAGGGCACCGACTGAGCGTAAGCGGACGCAGCCATGGCTACCGCAGCTGCAGCGAACGCGAGCTTGGCAAATTTTTTCATATTTCTCCTCTCAGGATGAGATCACCGCAGAAGACTGCGAGCAGATGGGACGAAAACAAGTCATACATTCTTCGGAGTATAACATTCTCGGTGTGGTGAAGGCTCCACTTCGAACAATGTCTGCCTCTTCGCTGGGGGATTGTGCCACAAGCACGCACTCCTAAAAAGCAAATATAAGCGATTCGAACGGGGCGCCATGGCCTTGTGGTGTGTACGCAACAAGGCAGGAAATGCCTCGCAAACCCTTATGGGGACTGGTTCCCCGGTTTTGCCCCCGCTCGCAGGGAACGTGCCCGGGGTTGACGATGCGTCGCTCGCGCGTATGAGGGAAGGGGGCTTGCGGCATGGTAAAATGTTCTGTTATTCGCGCAACCGCAGCGTCCTGCAGTTCGCATTGCTGTGCTCACTAGGGACCTCCCACCGTTCGCCCAATGGATCAATTCGCCAAAGAGACACTCCCGGTATCGCTCGAAGAAGAAATGCGCAGCTCGTATCTCGCTTACGCCATGAGCGTAATCGTGGGCCGCGCGCTTCCAGATGTGCGGGATGGTCTCAAGCCGGTGCATCGCCGTGCGCTTTACTCGATGCACGAGCTGAACAACGACTGGAATCGCCCCTATAAGAAGTCTGCCCGTATTGTCGGGGATGTGATCGGTAAGTATCACCCCCACGGCGACACTGCTGTATACGACACCATCGTGCGGATGGCGCAGAACTTCTCGCTGCGCTACATGCTGGTCGACGGCCAAGGCAACTTCGGCTCCGTCGATGGCGACAACGCCGCGGCGATGCGTTACACCGAAATCCGCCTGTCGAAGATTGCCCACGAACTGCTGGCCGACCTCGACAAGGAAACCGTCAATTTTGAGCCGAACTACGACGGTTCCGAAACTGAACCGTCCGTTCTGCCGGCCCGCATCCCCAACTTGCTGATCAACGGTTCGTCCGGGATCGCGGTGGGTATGGCGACGAACATTCCGCCGCATAACCTGAATGAAGTCGTCGATGGCTGCCTCCACTTGCTGCGCAATCCGGAAGCGACGGTCGACGAGCTGATCGAGCTGATCCCGGCGCCGGACTTCCCAACGGCAGGCATCATCTACGGCATTTCGGGTGTTCGCGAGGGCTATCGCACGGGCCGCGGCCGTGTGGTGATGCGCGCCAAGACGCACTTTGAAGATATCGACCGCGGCCAGCGCCAGGCGATCATCGTCGACGAGCTGCCGTATCAGGTTAACAAGCGCACGCTGCTCGAGCGCATCGCCGAGCTGGTCACCGAAAAGCGCATCGAAGGCATTTCCGACATTCGCGACGAGTCGGACAAGTCCGGCATGCGCGTGGTGATCGAACTCAAGCGCGGCGAGGTGCCAGAGGTCGTGCTCAACAACCTCTATAAGAATACGCAGCTGCAGGACACGTTTGGTATGAACATGGTCGCGCTTGTCGACGGCCAGCCACGCCTGCTGAACCTGCGCCAGATGCTTGAGTGCTTCCTGCTGCACCGCCGCGAGGTGGTGACGCGTCGCACGGTATTCGACCTGCGCAAGGCACGCGAGCGCGGCCACATCCTTGAAGGTCTGGCTGTTGCACTGGCCAATATCGATGAGTTCATCGCCATCATCAAGGCCGCGCCGACCCCGCCGGTTGCCAAGGCTGAGCTGATGAACCGCAGTTGGGATTCGGGCCTCGTGCGCGACATGCTCGTTCGCGCCGAGAGCGAAACCTCCGGCGGTAATGCTGCGTATCGTCCGGAAGGTCTGCTGCCGGTGTTTGGTATGCAGGGCGACGGCTTGTACAAGCTGTCGGATACGCAAGCGCAGGAAATCCTGCAGATGCGCCTGCAACGCCTCACCGGGCTGGAGCAGGACAAGATCGTCCAGGAATACCGCGAAGTGATGGCGCAGATCGCCGATCTGTTGGACATCCTGGCTAGGCCGGAGCGCATTACCGCCATCATCGTCGAGGAACTCACCGCGATCCGCGCTGAGTTCGGCGATGAGCGTCGCTCGCAGATTGAGCACAATGCCACTGAGTTGGATACAGAAGACCTCATTACGCCGCAGGATCTGGTGGTGACGCTGTCCCACAGCGGCTACATGAAGAGTCAGCCGATTTCCGAATACCGGGCGCAAAAGCGTGGCGGCCGCGGCAAGCAAGCTGCGGCGACGAAGGAAGACGATTGGATCGACACGCTATTCGTCGCCAACACGCACGATTACATTCTCTGCTTCTCGAACCGCGGCCGTCTGTATTGGCTGAAGGTGTGGGAGGTGCCTCAGGGCAGCCGTAACTCGCGCGGTCGCCCGATCGTCAATATGTTCCCGCTGTCGCCGGGCGAGAAGATCAACGTGATCCTGCCGGTGAAGCAGTTCGACGAGCAGCACTTCGTGTTCATGGCGACCTCCAAGGGGACGGTCAAGAAGACGGGGCTGACGGAATTCTCGAACCCACGCAAGGCCGGCATCATCGCGGTCGATCTGGACGAGGGCGACTTCCTGATCGGCGCGGACATTACCGACGGCCAGCACGACGTCATGTTGTTCTCCGACGCAGGCAAGGCGGTGCGCTTCGATGAAAACGACGTGCGCCCGATGGGTCGCCAGGCACGCGGCGTTCGCGGTATGAACCTGGAAGAGACGCAGCAAGTGATTGCCATGCTGGTGGCGCCCGCGGAAACCGAGGGCGAGGGCGCTCAGTCGGTCGCCGGTAGCGTGCTCACCGCCACCGAGAACGGCTACGGTAAGCGCACACCGATCTCGGAGTACACCCGGCACGGCCGCGGCACGAAGGGCATGATCGCCATCCAGACCTCCGAGCGTAACGGCAAGGTCGTGGCCGCCGCGCTGGTGGCGCCGGAAGACGAGATCATGCTGATCACGACGGGCGGGGTGCTGATCCGCACGCGCGTGGATGAGATCCGTGAAATGGGCCGCGCCACGCAGGGCGTCACGCTCATCTCGGTGGGCGAGGGCAACAAGCTGTCCGGGCTGCAACGGGTGATGGAATCCGACGCTGAAGGCGCGGAGAGTGTCGAGGGTGCTGATGCGACGGATGCCGCCCCGGATGCCGATGCACAGCCGGATGACAGCAGCGAGACATAATTAGAAACATCTTTTGCTTGCCGTTGGGCGCAGTTCTGTCATGATGCCGGACCTGTGCGCGGCAAGGGCCTGGAACTTTTGAATCACACGCCCGGCCTAAACGCAACGCTTATCTCAAGGGAGCAACAATGCACAAGAGTCTCAAACTCAAACATCTGATCGTGGTGGCTGGTTTCGCTCCGCTGTTTGCGTTCGCGCAGGCTGGCGACGCTGACAAGACGGCTGCCATCAAGGACCTGCTGACGACGATGAACGTCGACGCGGCCATCAAGGGTCAGGGTGAAGTGTTGGCCAGCGGCGCTAAGCAGGAAGCCCCGCTGGTGCTGGAGCAGGCACTGGTCGAGAACAAGACTCTGAACGACAAGCAGAAGCAAGCCGCTGTCGACAAGCTGAAGAAGAACGGCGCCGTGCAGCGCATGACCGACGGCGCTGGCAAGGACTTCGACACGGAAGCCTTCCGCAAGGACGCCCTGCAAGCCCACTATGACTCGCTGGGCAAGTACTACTCGACCCAGGAAATCAAGGATCTGACCACGTTCCTGAAAACGCCGAGCGGCCAGAAGTTCATGGCTAACCAAGGCAAGGCCATGCAGGAAGTGTGGGGCAACGTGATGCAGAAGTACGGTCCGCAAGTCGGCAAGAAGATGCGCGACATGGCTGACAAGGAAGTTGCCGCTGCTGCGAAGTAATTGACCGGCATAGGCAGACGATCGGGGCACAATCCCCCTCGGGCTGTCAGTTGGTAGATAATGGCTGTTTGGGTTTGCGCCCAGACAGCCATTTTTCTTTTGCCCTTCGTCCTATGAACCAAGCGGATCGAGCCCTCCAAGCCAGCCAGGCGCGTGTGTACAACTTTTCGGCAGGGCCGGCAGTGCTGCCGCTCGAGGTGCTGGAACAGGCGAAGGAGGAGATGGTGTCCTGGCACGGCAGCGGCATGAGCGTGATGGAAATGAGCCATCGCGGGCGGGAATTTGAAAGCATTCTGGCGGCAGCGTTCAGCGATCTGCGGCAGTTGCTGGCCGTGCCGGACAACTACGAAATCCTCTTCCTGCAAGGCGGCGCCATCGCCGAGAACGCCATCGTTCCGCTGAACCTGATGCGTCGGCTCTCGGCCGATGCTCCGAAGGCTGACTACGTCGTCACCGGTACGTGGTCGGTCAAGTCGCAGCAGGAGGCGCGCAAGTACGGCGAGGTGAACATCGCCGCCACCAGCGAGACCGAGCGCTTCCACAAGATCCCGGATGTGTCGAGCTGGAAGCTGTCCTCGGACGCGGCCTACGTGCACCTGTGCACGAACGAGACCATTGTCGGCGTTGAATATCAGGAGACGCCTGACGTCGGTCAGGCGCACGGGCGAGTGGTGGTGTCTGACGTGTCGAGCCACATCCTTTCGCGGCCGATCGACTGGAACGGCTACCAGGTCCTGTACGGCGGCGCGCAGAAAAACATCGGCCCTGCCGGCCTGACGATTGCCATCGTCCGCAAGGACCTTCTGGGTCATGCGCACCCTCTGTGCCCGTCGGCATTCAACTGGCGCCTCGTGGCCGAGAACGGCTCGATGTACAACACGCCGCCCACTTACGCCATCTACATCGCGGGGCTTGTGTTCCAGTGGATCAAGCGCCAAGGTGGCGTGGAAGCGCTGGAGACGCGCAACATCATCAAGTCGAAGATGCTGTACGACTTCATCGACGCCAGCAGCTTCTACCGCAATGAAATCCATCCAACGTGCCGGTCGCGCATGAACGTGCCGTTCTTCCTCAACGACGAGTCCCGCAGCGAGGCGTTCCTCGCGCAGGCGCGCGAGCGGGGGCTGGTGCAGCTCAAGGGCCACAAGTCCGTGGGCGGCATGCGGGCGAGCATCTACAACGCGATGCCGCTGGAGGGTGTTGAGGCGCTGGTCGACTTCATGCGCGAGTTTGAAAGAGTGTCCGCGTAAGGCTGACCCTCAATCACGGCAGAACATTGCGTGAAGCGCCCGCTTCGCGCGGCAATTTGCAATCCGTTGCCGAACCCGATTCCTACAATGACCAGTCAGTCAGACGATACGAAGCAAAACAAGGACGCCGCGTTGGCGGCCGAGCTTGCGCCGTTGCGCACGCAGATCGACGCCATCGACAACCAGCTGCTTTCGCTGCTTTCCGACCGCGCCAAGGTGGCGCAGGAAGTGGGCGAGGTGAAGAAGCGCTATTCGTCGCCGGCGTTCCGGCCGGACCGCGAGCTGCAGGTCATCCGTAAGATGCAGTCGGGCAATCAAGGGCCCCTGCACGACGAAAGCATCGCCGCCATCTGGCGCGAGGTGATGTCGGCGTGCCGTGGTCTGGAACAGGCGCTGCGCATCGGTTACCTCGGCCCGGCGGGCACGTTCTCGGAGCAGGCGGTGATCGCGCATTTCGGTCACGAGATCCAGCCAATGCCGTGCCCGAGCATCGACGAGGTGTTTCGTGCGGCCGAGTCCGGCACGGTCGATTGTGGTGTAGTGCCGGTCGAAAATTCGACGGAAGGCGTGGTGTCGCGCACGCTCGATCTGTTCTTGCAGACGTCGCTGAAGATCAGCGGCGAGATTGCGCTGCGGGTGCACCACAACCTGCTGCACAAGACGGGCGACATGTCGCAGGTGAAGGTGGTGCGTGCGCATGCGCAGGCGCTGGCGCAGTGCCAACGGTGGTTGAACACGAACTATCCGAACCTGCCGCGCGAGGCCGTGTCGAGCAACGCCGAGGCTGCGCGCATGGCGGGCGAGGACGAAACGGTTGCTGCGCTGGCAAGCGTGCAGGCGGCCAACCGCTACGGCCTGCACGTGGTGCGTGCCAATGTGGAAGACGACCCGCACAACCGCACGCGCTTTGTCGTGATCGGCAATTACGAGACGGAGCCGAGCGGGCGCGATCAGACGTCCTTGATTTTGTCGGTGCCCAACGAGGCCGGTGCGGTCTACAAGTTGCTGGCGCCGTTGGCCGAGAACGGCGTGTCGATGTGCCGTTTCGAGTCGCGCCCGGCGCGCAGCGGCGCGTGGGAGTACTACTTCTACGTCGACGTGGAAGGCCATCAGCGTGACCCGCAGGTAGCGCGCGCGCTGGAAAAGCTGCGTCACGACGCGGCGTATTTCAAAGTGTTGGGGTCCTATCCCTCAGCACATTGAGGGATTCAAGGCGCTCTGCACGGGCAGAGCGTCGATAACGGAGGAGCACCCCATGTCTTTGCAGTTCGGCCCCGAGTATGTCCGCGCCATCGCCCCTTATGTGGTCGGCAAGCCGATTTCCGAAGTGGCACGCGAATTCGGCCTGGATGCCGCGCGCATCGTCAAGCTGGCGTCCAACGAAAACCCGCTGGGCATGCCGAAGTCAGCCAAGAACGCGATGGCCTCGGCCATTGATGAACTGGCGCGCTATCCGGATGCCAACGGCTTCAGCCTGAAGGCCGCGCTGCATGCCAAGTTTGGCGTGCCGGAAACATGGATCACGCTCGGCAACGGCAGCAATGACATCCTCGAACTGGCCGCTCGCGCGCTGGTGTCGCCGGGGCAGGCTGTGATGTATGCGCAGCACTCGTTTGCCGTGTATGCGCTGGCCGCGCAGGAGGTGGGCGCGCGTGCGATCGAGGTGCCGGCCCGCGATTACGGCCACGATCTTGACGCGATGGCCGCTGCAATCACGCCGGACACCCGCCTGATCTACATCGCCAACCCAAACAACCCGACTGGCACGTTCCTGCCGGCCGATGCGATTGCGGCGTTCCTGGCGAAGGTGCCGCCGACGGTGGTCGTCGTGCTGGACGAGGCGTACAACGAATTCCTCAAGCCGGAGCAGCAGTACGACTCCACCGCGTGGGTGCGCCAATACCCGAACCTGCTGGTATCGCGGACGTTCTCCAAGGCGTACGGGCTGGCTGGCTTGCGTGTGGGTTATGGCATTGCGCAACCGCAGTTGACCGATCTGCTCAACCGCATCCGTCAGCCGTTCAACGTCAACAGCTTGGCGCAGGCGGCCGCGGTGGCAGCGCTCAATGATGCGGAATTCCTGTGTCAATCGGCTGAACTGAACGCTGCCGGCTACGTGCAGTTGACGGACGCGTTCGATCGGCTGGGCCTTGAATACGTGCCGTCATCGGGCAATTTTGTCTTGGTGCGTGTGGGTGACGACAACGGCGCCGGTGCGCGCGTGAACGTTGCGTTGCTCAAGCAAGGTGTGATCGTGCGCCCGGTCGGCAACTACGGCTTGCCGCAATGGCTGCGCATCAGCATCGGCTTGCCGGAAGAGAACGCCACGTTCATCGGCGCACTGGAGTCGGCGCTGGCGCGGGAAAAAGCCGCCGCGTAACTTCAGCCGCAACCGCCACAGCGCCCCGCATCAGGCATCGGGCGCCGCGTACATCGGGCTACAATGCCGCTTTGCTTTTTTCTGGCAGGACGGTGTTGTGGCCTCTTCATTTTCCAGTTCCCGGTTGGTGATTGTTGGCGTCGGCCTGATTGGCGGTTCACTGGCGCTGGGCTTGCGTCGTGCGGGGGTAGTCGAGCATGTTGTGGGCGTCGGGCGATCGGCTGCGTCGCTTGAGACGGCGATCCGTCTGGGCGTGATCGACGAAGCCTTGCCGATGGAAGAGGCCGTGCGCGGCGCCGACATGGTCGTGCTATGCGCGCCTGTCGCGCAGACGTTGCCGTTGCTGCTCGCCATGCAGCCGCATCTCGGGCCGGACACCATCGTTACGGATGCCGGCAGCACCAAGTCCGACGTCATCATGGCGGCCAAGACGGCGCTGGGCGATCAGGTCAGCCAGTTCGTGCCAGCGCATCCGATTGCCGGCCGTGAGTTGAATGGCGTGGAGGCGGCGCTGGCTGACCTCTATGTCGGCAAGAAGACCGTGCTGTGCCCACTGCAGGAAAACCGGCGCAGCGATGTCGCACGTGTGCAGGCCATGTGGGAAGCGGCGGGCGCGCATTGCCGCATCATGTCGGCCGTGCAGCACGACGCCGTGTTCGCCGCCGTGAGCCACCTGCCACACGTGCTGTCGTACGCGCTGGTCGCCCAGATCATCAATGCCGAAGACGGTGCGCTCAAACTCGATTTCGCCGGTGGTGGCTTCCGCGATTTCACGCGCATCGCGGCATCGTCGCCCGAAATGTGGCGTGACATCTGCCTGTCGAATCGCGAGGCGCTGCTGCGCGAGCTCACCACCTACGAAGCCGTGATCGGCCGCCTGAAGACAATGATTGCCGAGCGCGATGGCGATGCACTCGAGCGCGTGTTCCGCCGTGCCAGCGAAGCGCGTCTGGCGTGGCCGCAACGCGTGGCGCCAGGAAATGCCGCCGGCGCACAATCCGAATAACGTTTTGTTTTGAACTGAGTGGATTCATGGAACATCTCGACGTTGGCCCGCTGAAGACGGCGCGCGGCACCATCAAGCTGCCGGGCTCGAAGAGCATCTCCAACCGCGTGCTGCTGCTGGCTGCACTCGCGCAGGGCGAGACGGTGGTGCGCGACCTGCTTGACTCCGACGACACGCGCGTCATGCTCGACGCGCTTGGCAAGCTGGGCGTCTCGGTCGAAGGCCAGGGCGAGAACACATACCGCGTCACCGGCACCGGCGGCCGCTTCCCGAACACGTCGGCCGATCTGTTCATGGGCAACGCCGGCACAGCCATCCGTCCGCTGACAGCCGCGCTGGCGCTGCAAGGTGGCGAGTACACGCTGCACGGCGTGCCGCGCATGCACGAGCGTCCGATCGGCGATCTGGTCGACGGCCTGCGCCAGGTCGGTGCGCGCATCGACTACACGGGCAATGAGGGTTATCCGCCGCTGGCGATCCACGCCGCGCCGGTCAAGATCGACGCACCGATCCGCGTGCGCGGCGATGTGTCGAGCCAGTTCCTGACGGCATTGCTGATGGCGCTGCCGCTCGTCGAGTCTGCCGGCAACGTCACCATCGAAGTGGTTGGCGAATTGATTTCCAAGCCTTACATCGAAATCACGCTGAACCTGATGGCGCGCTTCGGCGTGCAGGTCGCGCGAGATGGCTGGTCGTCGTTCACCGTGCCGACCGGCGTGGCTTACACGGCGCCGGGAGAGATCTTTGTGGAGGGCGATGCTTCCTCCGCGTCGTACTTCCTGGCCGCTGGTGCGCTCGGCGGCGGGCCGGTGCGTGTGGAGGGCGTCGGCATGTCCAGCATCCAGGGTGATGTCCGCTTTGCCGACGCGCTGAATCGCATGGGCGCCAACGTGATGGCCGGCGGCAACTGGATCGAAGTGCGCGGCGCCGAACGCGACGACGGCAAGCTGCACGCTGTCGAGTTGGATTGCAACCACATTCCAGATGCGGCCATGACGCTGGCGGTGGCTGCGTTGTTTGCTGACGGCACGACTACCTTGACGAACATCGCAAGCTGGCGCGTCAAGGAAACCGACCGCCTGAGCGCCATGGCCACCGAACTGCGCAAGCTTGGCGCCGAGGTTGAAGAGGGCGCGGACTACATTCGCGTGACGCCTCCGTCGCAATGGACGCCGCCGGCCGGTGGCATCGACACCTACGATGACCATCGCATGGCGATGGCTTTCTCGCTGGCAGCGTTCGGCCCGGTGCCGGTCCGTATCAACGACCCGCGCTGCGTCGCCAAGACGTTCCCGGAATATTTCACGGCGTTCGGCGGCATCACCGCCTGAACCGCAATTAACTGCACGCACTTCATCATGTCCGACACCGCTGCTTCCATGCCGTACCCGGTCATCACCATCGACGGTCCGACCGCATCTGGCAAGGGCACGGTCGCTCACCAGATCGCTGATCTGCTCGGTTTTCACTTGCTTGATAGCGGGTCGCTGTACCGGTTGGTGGCGCTTGCCAGCATGCGCGAGAACATCGACGACCACGACGTTGAAAGTCTCGTGCGTATTGCCCGCGAACTGGATGTGCGCTTTAAGGCGGATCGCATCTGGCTCAAGGGCGAAGATGTGAGCTTGGCCCTGCGCCATGAGTCCGTTGGCAATCAAGCTTCGGCCATCGCCGTGCATGGCGCGGTGCGGGAGGCGTTGCATGCACGCCAGCGCGCGTTCCTGGAGGCGCCCGGCCTCGTGGCCGATGGCCGCGACATGGGCACGGTGGTTTTCCCCGAAGCAGTGCTCAAGGTGTTTCTGACGGCAAGCGTGCAGGCACGCGCCGAGCGGCGCTATAAACAATTGATTGCAAAGGGTTTTTCTGCTACAGTGGAAAGTCTTTCGCAGGACTTGGAGGCGCGTGATTTGCGGGATCGCACCCGCAGTGTCGCGCCGTTGCGTCCGGCGCAAGATGCGCGACAACTGGATTCGTCCGACATGACTGTCGATGAAGTCGTCGCGCAAGTACTGGACTGGTACCGTCAGGTGCAGGGCGCCAACAAGGCAAACTGACCCGGCTGAACCGGTTCGATCGGTGCCGGTGGCATATCGCTGCTGGCGGTTGTTCAACTCGTAACCCCGCATGCGTGTCTTCGCCCATTCTGTGCGAAAGCAATGCGAGGCATGTTCTGCGGATGCCTATTTTTTATGTCCCAAACTAACGAATCTTTTGCCGCCCTGTTCGAAGAGTCGATCGCCAAGTCCAATATGAAGGCTGGCGAAGTGATCTCTGCGGAAGTTGTGCGTATTGACCACAACTTCGTCGTTGTGAACGCGGGCCTGAAGTCTGAAGCTTTTGTTCCGGTCGAAGAGTTCCTGAACGATCAGGGCGAGCTGGAAGTGCAAGTCGGCGACTACGTTTCGGTCGCAATCGACGCGCTGGAAAACGGCTACGGCGACACCATCCTGTCGCGCGACAAGGCCAAGCGTCTGGCTTCGTGGCTGAACCTTGAGAAGGCACTGGAATCCGGCGAGATCATCTCCGGTACCGTGACCGGCAAGGTCAAGGGCGGCCTGACCGTCATGGTCAACGGTATTCGTGCATTCCTGCCGGGTTCGCTCGTCGACGTGCGTCCGATCAAGGACACCACGCCGTACGAAGGCAAGACCCTCGAATTCAAGGTCATCAAGCTGGACCGCAAGCGCAACAACGTTGTGCTGTCGCGCCGTGCCGTGGTTGAAGCCACGCTGGGCGAAGAGCGTCAGAAGCTGATGGAAACGCTCAAGGAAGGTGCGATCGTCAACGGTATCGTCAAGAACATCACCGACTACGGCGCGTTCGTGGATCTGGGTGGCATCGACGGTCTGCTGCACATCACCGACCTGGCATGGCGTCGTGTCCGTCACCCGAGCGAAGTGCTGTCGGTTGGCCAGGAAATCACCGCCAAGATCCTCAAGTTCGACCAAGAGAAGAACCGCGTCTCGCTGGGCGTCAAGCAGTTGGGCGAAGATCCGTGGGTCGGCATCTCGCGCCGCTACCCGCAAGGCACCCGCCTGTTCGGCAAGGTCACCAACCTGACCGACTACGGCGCGTTTGTCGAGATCGAAGCCGGTATCGAAGGCCTGGTCCACGTGTCGGAAATGGACTGGACGAACAAGAACGTGGCCCCGTCGAAGGTTGTCCAGCTGGGCGACGAAGTGGAAGTCATGGTTCTGGATATCGACGAAGACAAACGTCGTATCAGCCTGGGCATGAAGCAGTGCAAGGCCAACCCGTGGGACGATTTCGCACGCAACCAGAAGAAGGGCGACAAGCTGGCTGGCCAGATCAAGTCGATCACCGACTTCGGCGTGTTCATCGGTCTGCCGGGCGGCATCGACGGCCTGGTGCACCTGTCGGACCTGTCGTGGCAAGAGACTGGCGAAGAAGCCGTTCGCAAGTACAAGAAGGGCGACGAAGTGGAAGCCGTTGTGCTGGCCATCGATGTCGACAAGGAACGCATCTCGCTGGGTATCAAGCAACTGTCGGGCGATCCGTTCAACAACTTCATCTCGACCAACGACAAGGGTTCGATCGTGCAGGTCACGATCAAGGCCGTTGATCCGAAGGGTGCCGTGGTGCAGCTGGCTGACGACGTGGAAGGCTACCTGCGCGCCTCGGAAATCTCGAGCGACCGTGTGGAAGATGCCCGCAACGTGCTGAAGGAAGGCGAAACGATGACCGCGATGATCGTCAACATCGATCGTAAGTCGCGCAACATCAACGTCTCCATCAAGGCGAAGGACAGCGCCGACCAACAGGAAGCGATGCAGAAGTTCTCGGCGGATACCGGCGCGGCTGGTACCACGAACCTCGGCGCGCTGCTGAAGGCCAAGCTGAACGAGACCAACCAGTAAGCATCCACCGGGTCGACCCTAAAGAACGACGAGGACGCGCGCACGATGCCCATGACCAAGTCCGAACTCGTGGAAAAGCTGGCCGCTCGCTTTCCGCAGCTGCTGCTGCGGGATGCGGATATCGCGGTCAAGACGATCCTCGATGCGATGTCCGACGCCTTGGCGGACGGCCACCGCATCGAGATCCGCGGATTTGGCAGTTTTGGTCTGAATCGTCGTCCGCCGCGTGTCGGTCGCAATCCCAAGTCTGGCGAGAAGGTGCTGGTACCCGAAAAGCGGGTACCGCATTTCAAGGCCGGCAAGGAGTTGCGCGAACGGGTTGACCGCAGCCTTGAGCGACAAGGCGAGCCTTCTTCGGAGGGCGAGTCTGCCGTGTCGCTCGCGGCTGTAAAGGCTGCGCGACAGGTTGACAGCTCCCGCCAGGCTGCCGGTTTTCCGGTAGACACGGCGGTGCCGCTGGCCATGTCGCGCTGAGGCCAGGTAGCACTTGGTAGTTTCAGGAACGCCCCGCTTGCCGGGGCGTTTTTTGTTTAGGCAATGCTTGTCTGCCGCCAAGCCTGGCGTGGCTGGCCGCCATGTGAATCCGCTACAATGCGGCACAACTCGGCAATCGTGCCGCATCCGGCTGCTGCACCGCCGCCCGTTTCCGAATCCGCATGAAATTTCTCGTCTGGGTCATCCGCATCTTGTTGTTTGTGCTGCTCTTCGTGCTGGCACTGCACAACACGGCGGAAGTCTCGCTCGTGCTGCCGTTTGGCGTGGTCTGGCACGCACCGTTGATCTTGATTGCCTTGGCGTTCTTTGTTGCCGGCATCTTGCTGGCCATGCTGGCGATGGCGCCGCGTGTGATGCGGCATCGCTTTACGGCGAGCCGCCTGCGTCGCCAGATCGGTCGCATGAAGAAGGCCGAAGAGGTGACCGAGGTGCCGACGCCCGTGGTTGCCGACTCTCCGTATCACGTTCCCGGCCCCAAGGTCTGACGCATGGATTTTGATCTCTGGTGGCTGTTGGCCATCCCGCTGGTGTTTGGCTTGGGCTGGGCGGCTGCCCGACTCGATGCCCGCCAGTTGCGCACCGAACAATCGTCGCTTCCGCGCTCGTATTTCAAGGGCCTGAATTTCCTGCTCAACGAGCAGCCGGACAAGGCCATCGACGCTTTCATTGAAGTTGCGCGGCTGGACCCGGAGACTACCGAGTTGCACTTTGCGCTCGGCAGCCTGTTTCGTCGGCGCGGCGAAACCGAACGCGCCATTCGCGTTCACCAAAATCTCGTCAATCGCCCCGATCTGCCCCCCAATGAGCGCGATCACGCGTTGTTTGAACTGGGGCAGGATTTCCTGCGCGCGGGCTTGCTGGATCGCGCCGAGGAATCCCTGCGCATGCTGATGGAAGGCACATTTGCCGAGCCAGCCAAGCGCGTGCTGCTGGAGTTGTACGAAGTCGAGAAAGAGTGGCGCAAAGCCATTGAAGCTGCGCGTGAATTGCAGAAGCTGCAAGGCAAGGATTACGCCGTGCAAATCGCGCAGTTCTGCTGCGAGGTCGCGCAGGAAGCGCTGCAGCGCAAGGACGTGCCGACCGCCATCGAATGGTTGGAACGTGCCCTTCAGGAGAATCCCAAGAATGTGCGAGCCACCATTCAGTTGGGCGATGTGTCGCAAGGGCAGGGCGATGTTGAAGGCGCCATCAAGCGTTGGCGTAGCATCGAACAGCAAAACACTGCGTTCTTGCCCTTGGTGGCCGAACGGCTGATGAAGGCGTACACGCAGCTTGGTCGTGCCGCAGAGGGGCTCGCCTGGTTGCGCTCCAAGATGGACGCACGGCTGGGCCCCGAACTGCTCGATACAGTCTACAAATACGAACTGGACGTGCACGGTATCGACGATGCCGTGGCGCTGATGCGCGACCAGATCCGCCGTCAGCCCTCGTTGGTGGCGCTGACGCGGCTGGTGGAAGCCGAGGCGACGCGCGCGTCCGAGGCGGTCGGCCATGAAGCACCTGCGACGGCCGACGTAGCCGAGAGTGCGTTGGCGGATCCGGTTGAGGCGGGCAGCAATGCTGACATCCAGCGCGCGCAGGATCTCGGCGCGATTCGCGATCTGCTGCAAAGCCGTACGCGCAACCTGGCGCGCTATACCTGCCAGGAGTGCGGATTCCGTGCGCGCCTGTTCTATTGGCAGTGCCCAGGCTGCAACCGCTGGGAAACGTATGCTCCGCGTCGTACCGAGACGCTCGGCGGCAGTGGCGGCGCCAGCATGTAATTCAGTCCGGCGCGGCAGGTGTGTGCAACGGCCGCGCTGGCGCTTCTTCAATCTTTAAGTGTTCGTATGAAAATCACCATCATCGGTAGCGGTTATGTCGGACTAGTCACCGGCGCATGTCTGGCGGAGCTGGGCAACGATGTGTTCTGTCTCGACGTCGACCAGAAGAAGATCGACCTGCTCAACGCCGGCGGCGTGCCCATCTACGAACCGGGACTGAAGGAGTTGATCGAGCGTAACCGCGCGGCCGGCCGCATCCAGTTTTCGACCGACGTGGCTGCCAGCGTGGCGCACGGCGACGTGCAGTTCATCGCTGTGGGCACGCCGCCCGATGAAGACGGCTCGGCCGACCTGAAGTACGTGTTGGCGGCCGCCCGCAACATCGCCCAGCACATGACGGGCTTCAAGGTGATTGTCGACAAATCGACGGTGCCGGTGGGAACGGGCGACAAGGTGCGCGCTGCAGTGGGTGAAGTGCTTGCTACGCGCGGCAAGTCTGACATCGGCTTCTCGGTCGTGTCGAACCCCGAATTCCTGAAAGAAGGCGCCGCGGTGGACGACTTCATGCGCCCGGACCGCATCGTGCTTGGCACGTATGGCGATAACAATGGCCTGCGTGCCAAGGCCATCATGCGTACGCTTTACGCGCCGTTCAATCGCAACCATGAGCGCACGTTCTACATGGACGTGCGCTCCGCCGAATTCACCAAGTACGCCGCCAATTCGATGCTGGCCACGCGCATCTCGTTCATGAACGAGATGGCCAATCTGGCCGACAAGGTGGGCGCGGACATTGAACTCGTTCGCCTGGGCATCGGTTCCGACCCGCGTATCGGCTACAGCTTCCTCTACGCCGGCACCGGCTACGGCGGGTCGTGTTTCCCGAAGGACGTGCAGGCGCTGGTGCGCACGGCGCAGGAGTACGGTCAGACGCTGCACGTGCTGGAAGCCGTTGAGGCCGTCAACGACAAGCAGAAGGAAGTGCTGGTCGGCAAGATCGAAGACCGCATGGGTGCCGACCTGACCGGCCGCACGTTCGCCATCTGGGGTCTGGCGTTCAAGCCGAACACCGACGACATGCGCGAAGCACCGAGCCGCAACCTGATTGCTGCGCTGCTGGCGCGTGGCGCGCGCGTGCAGGTGTATGACCCGGTTGCGATGGAAGAGGCCCGCCATGCGCTGGGGCTTGATCTTTCTTCGGAACAACTGGAACGCGTGGCGTTCTGCGCCGGTCAGATGGACGCGCTTAAGGATGCCGACGCACTGGTCATCGTGACCGAGTGGAAGGCGTTCCGCAGCCCGGACTTCAACGCCGTGAAGGCCCTGTTGAAGACGCCGATGGTGTTCGACGGCCGCAATCTGTTCGAGCCGCAAGCCATGCGCGATGCGGGCTTTGAATATCAGGCCATCGGGCGCTCCACCCAATCGTAATCACCGACCCACCGGCCGCTGCCGACGCCCAGACTCATGACCACGCTCGCTTCCGAACAGATCCACGCCGCCCGTATCCTCGTGGTCGGCGACATGATGCTCGACCGCTACTGGTTTGGAGACGTCGATCGGATTTCGCCCGAAGCGCCGGTACCGGTCGTGCAGATCAAGCGCCAGGACGAACGTCTCGGCGGTGCCGCCAACGTGGCGCGCAACGTGGCGGCGCTCGGTGCGCAGGCAGCCATGCTCGGTGTGGTCGGCGACGATGAGCCGGGCCGCAGCATCGAAACGCTGCTCGGCGAAAGCCACGTCACCGGTCACCTGCATCGTGATCCGGCAGTCAACACGACGATCAAACTGCGCGTGCTGGCTCGTCAGCAGCAATTGATTCGCGTCGATTTCGAGAACGCGCCCACGCACGAAGTGCTGATGTCGGTGCTCGATCGTTTCGCCACGCTGGTGCCGCAGCACGACGTGGTGGTGCTGTCGGACTACGGCAAGGGCGGTCTCACGCATGTCGGCAAGATGATTGAGGCGTCGCGCCAGGCAGGCCGCCGCGTGCTGGTCGACCCGAAGGGCGACGACTACTCGCGCTACAGGGGCGCCACCATGATCACGCCCAATCGCGCTGAAATGCGCCAGGTGGTGGGCTCGTGGAAGTCGGAGCAGGACCTGACCATCCGGGCACAGAATCTGCGCCGGGAGCTGCAGCTCGAAGCGTTGCTGCTCACACGCTCCGAAGAAGGCATGACGCTCTACACCGAGCACGAGGTGCTGCACGTGTCAGCGCAGGCGCGAGAGGTGTTCGACGTCTCGGGCGCGGGCGATACGGTGATCGCGACGCTGGCCACGCTGCTGGGCGCAGGCGCCAACATCAAGGAAGCCGTGCAGTACGCGAATCGCGCAGGCGGCATCGTGGTCGGCAAGCTGGGCACGGCTGTCGTCACCCACGCAGAACTCTTCAACTGATCACCTGATCAACGGATCATGACCATCATCGTCACCGGCGCGGCCGGCTTTATCGGCGCCAACATCGTCAAGGGCCTGAACGAGCGCGGCGAAACCGACATCATCGCCGTCGACAACCTCACGCGGGCCGACAAGTTCAAGAACATCGTCGACTGCCAGATCAGCGACTACCTGGACAAGACCGATTTTGTCGAACGCTTTGCGCGCGGCGAGTTCGGCAAGGTCCGCGCCATCTTCCACGAAGGGGCCTGCTCCGACACCATGGAGACCGATGGCCGCTACATGATGGACAACAATTACCGTTACTCGCTGGCGGTGATGCGCGCGTGTCTGGACCAAGGCGTGCAGTTCCTCTATGCCTCGTCGGCAGCCACGTACGGCGCGTCGGAAACGTTCCGCGAAGAGCCCGAGTTCGAGCGGCCGCTCAACGTGTACGGTTACTCCAAGCTGCTGTTCGACCAGATCGTGCGCCGTGTCATGCCGACCGCGCTGTCGCAGATCGTCGGCTTCCGCTACTTCAACGTCTACGGCCCGCGCGAGCAGCACAAGGGCCGCATGGCGTCTGTGGCGTTCCACAACTTCAACCAGTTCCGCTCGGAAGGTACCGTCAAGCTGTTCGGCGAGTACAACGGCTACCCGCAAGGCGGCCAGATGCGCGATTTCGTGTCGGTGGAAGATGTGGTGAAGGTGAACCTTTTCTTCTTCGACAATCCGGACAAGTCGGGCATCTTCAATCTCGGCACGGGCCGCGCGCAGCCGTTCAACGACATCGCCACGACGGTGGTGAACACGTTGCGCGGAGCCGAAGGCAAGCCGGCGCTTTCTACCGAGGAACTGGCTCAGGAAGGCCTGATCGAGTACGTGAAATTTCCCGATGCGTTGCGTGGCAAGTACCAGTGCTTCACCCAGGCTGATCAATCGCGCCTGCGTGCGGCGGGCTACACGGCGCCGTTCCTCACGGTGCAGGAAGGTGTGGAGCGCTACTGCCAGTGGCTGTTGAAGCAACCGGTCTGATCGCCCAGCGCTCCAACAACCAGACAGCGTGTGACTTTTTGTCCGTTCGCTGCGGCGTTGCCAGATCGCTCTTTAAGATGTGTCGAAACCGCCACCTCATGTGGCGGTTTTTTCATCCCAACACCAAGGAGAAGCACATGTTGAAGAAGCTGTTGGCTGCTGCGTTGATGTCGCTGTCGATGCTGTCGGTCTCTTGGGCCGCCGTCGACGTGAATACCGCAGATCACGCTGCGCTAGAGACGCTATCCGGCATCGGCCCCAAGCGTTCCAAGTCGATCATTGAGGAGCGCACCAAGAACGGTCCGTACAAGGACTCCGCCGACTTCAAGGCTCGCGTGTCCGGCATTGGCGGCAAGACGCTCGCCAAGCTGGAAAACGAGGGGCTGACGTTCGGAGCAGCGGCGCCTACACCGGCACCGGCCGCCGCCAAGAAGGACGGTAAGGACGCGAAGAAGAAGTAAGCGCGCCGATCATGCTGCCGGCAACGCCTCGCTCCCCGAGCGAGGCGTTTTGCCATGTGCGAGGAAGGGCTTTGGGCTGCATTACAATGGCCGGATTCCCGTCCCCCACGCATCATGGCCTATCTCACGATCGAAGACACCATCGGCAACACGCCGCTGGTTCAGCTCCAGCGCATTCCCGGCGAAGGCAACGCGCGCCGCGGTAATGTCATCCTCGGCAAACTCGAAGGCAACAACCCGGCCGGTTCGGTCAAGGATCGCCCTGCGCTGTCCATGATCAAGCACGCCGAAGCGCGCGGCCGCATCAAGCCGGGCGACACGCTGATCGAATCCACGTCGGGCAACACCGGCATTGCCCTGGCCATGGCCGCTGCGGTGCGTGGTTACAAGATGGTGCTGATCATGCCGGAAGACCTGTCGGTGGAGCGCCGCCAGAGCATGGCCGCTTACGGCGCTGAGATCATCCTCACCCCCGTCAAGGGCGGCATGGAATACGCGCGCGACCTGGCCGACGCGATGGAAAAGGAAGGCAAGGGCGTCATCCTCGATCAGTTTGCCAACCCGGACAACCCGCTTGCGCATTACGAGACCACCGGCCCCGAACTGTGGCGCGACACCGAAGGCCGCATCACGCATTTCGTTTCGGCGATGGGTACGACGGGCACGATTACCGGTGTCTCGCGCTTTCTGAAAGAGAAGAACGCTGACATCCAGATCGTTGGCGCACAGCCGGAAGAAGGCTCGCGCATTCCGGGTATCCGGAAGTGGCCCGAAGCGTACATGCCGAAGATCTACGATCCGAAGTACATCGACCGCACCGAGGCGGTCAGCCAGTCCGACGCCGAGCACATGGCACGTCGAATGGCGCGTGAAGAGGGCATCTTCTGCGGGATCTCTGCCGCCGGTGCGTTGTGCGTGGCGCTGCGTGTGGCCGAGGAGGTCGAGAACGCGACGATCGCTTTCGTGGTGTGCGACCGGGGCGATCGTTACCTGTCGACGGGGGTCTTCCCCGCCTGACGGCTCGCCGCATCGCCATGAAAAAAGCGCAGCTTCGGCTGCGCTTTTTGTTTGTGTGGACGGCGGGTCAACCCTGCATCGCCTGCCGCACGGCCTGGCCCAACTCGTACACCGCGGCGGCGTAGAAGAAGCTGCGGTTATAGCGCGTGAGCACGTAGAAATTGCGCAGCCCGACGCGATATTCGGTCGGCTGGCCGGGCGTGGGCAGATCGATCATCAGCACTTCGGTTTCCTGCTCGCGTGCGGTATCCACACCCGGAGCCAGTGCCAGACCAGCGCGTGTGAGCCTGGACAACGTCATGCCGGGATACGGCTGGCCATCTGCGGCGGCGGCCGCAATGCCCTGGCTGTCGGCATCGCCGGCAATGTTCCACATCACCGGGCGGTTCGGCTCCCAGCCGTGCATCTGCAGGAAGCGCGCGACGCTGCCGATGGCATCCACCGCGCTGTTGCGCAGGTCGATGTGGCCGTCGCGGTCGTAATCGATGGCGTATTCGCGGATGCTGGTCGGCATGAATTGCGGAATGCCGACGGCGCCCGCGTACGAGCCCAGGACCGAGAACGTCTCCGTGCCCGTGTCACGGCACCAGAGCAGGAAGTCCTTGAGTTGGTTGCGGAACATCGTGCTGCGGTCTTCGCGGTTGGGCGTGTCGGGGTAGTCGAAGGCCAGCGTGGACAGCGCGTCCATTACGCGGAAGTTGCCCATGTCGCGGCCGTAGATGGTCTCCACGCCCAGGATGCCCACGATCACATCGGCCGGCACGCCGAATTCGTTCTTGGCGCGGCGCAGTGTGTCGCCGTATTGCTGCCAGAACCGCACGCCTGCGCCGATGCGGATCGGTTCGATGAAGCGGGCGCGATAGGCCGTCCAGTTGCGACGCGCGGGCGTGGCCGGCGGCAGGATCAGGCGCGCCACCGTGGCGGAATAGGCCGTGCCCGCAAACAGCGTTTCGAGCGATGTCCGGTCAAAGTTGTACTGCGCGACCAGCATGCCGATGAAGGCCTGCGTTTGCGGGTTGTTGCGATAGCGATCGGGGTCGATCTCTTCTTCATGCACCGCGACGCGGCGCTTGGGGGATTTGGCGGTCTTCTTTGCAGCCAGCGAGAGCGCCGGGAAAGAGAGCGCGGAGAGCGCTGCGCCAGCCACCAGGGCGCGCAATACGGGACGACGGGAAGAAAGCGATTGGCTCATGGGCAGGCTTCATACGGGATCGGGGCATTGTAGCGGATGCGTCTGTTGGATCGTCCGGGGCGCGCGGCGTTGTCGCACAGCCGTGCTAACGTAGCGGCTGGAGACACTGAAGCACACCGGATCACAACAACATGGCGACCGGCCTCTATACGCATCCCGAATTCCTCCGGCACGAGATGGGACCGCACCATCCCGAATGTCCGGATCGCCTGCGCGCGATCGAAGACCAGCTCATCGCCAGCCGCATCGACGACCTGCTCGTTCCCTGCGAGGCGCCGCCCGCCACCGAGGCGCAGCTGTGCCGCGTCCATCGCGCCGAATACGTGCGCGAACTGGTGGCCAGTGTGCCGATCGCCGGCTATATGCCGATTGATCCCGACACCTCGATGAACCCGCACACCTATATGGCTGCAGTGCTGGCCGCAGGTGCCGCGGTGGACGCCACCGACAAGGTCATCGCCGGCGAGCTGGAGAACGCCTTCTGCAGCGTGCGCCCACCGGGCCATCATGCGGAGCCGGGCCGTGCGATGGGCTTCTGCTTCTTCAACAACGTGGCCGTGGCCGCACGTCATGCGCTTGATCATCACGGCCTGCAGCGCGTGGCGATCGTCGACTTTGATGTGCATCATGGCAACGGCACCGAAGCGGCCTTCCGCAATGAGCCCCGCGTGCTGATGTGCAGCATCTTCCAGCACCCGTTCTATCCGTATTCCGGCACCGAGGCGGTGGCGGCCAACATGGTGAACATCCCGTTACCGGCGTACACCAATGGCCTGACCGTGCGGGAGGTGGTGGAAACCATCTGGCTGCCACGCCTGGAGGCGTTCCAGCCCGAGATGCTGTTCATCTCTGCGGGCTTCGATGCGCACCGCGAAGATGATCTGGGCCAGATGGGCTTGGTCGAGGCGGACTACACCTGGATCACGCAGCAGCTCATGCAAGTGGCGCGCACGCACGCCAGGGGCCGCATCGTCAGTTGTCTTGAGGGCGGCTACAACCTCAGTGCGCTTGGCCGCAGCGTGGTGGCGCACGTCAAGGCGCTTGCCGAGCTTTAGGCTATCAACGATGACAATTCATTGATGTCATTCGAAAAAGTAATAAAGACATCGTGAAAGAATCGTTCCTCGCATGTGGGGCCTGCCTTACACTAGCGCCTCATTCAAACAAAAAAGAGACGGCAACGGCCTAAGCAGGCGGTTGCCGTTTTTGTCTGTACGCATGATCGAACTCAAGGGGATATCGCAGCACTTCCGGGGGGCGGGCGACCATGACGTCCACGCGCTGCGCGACGTCGACCTGACCATCAACCGCGGCGAGATTTTCGGCATCATCGGCCGCAGCGGCGCGGGCAAAAGCACGCTGGTCCGCGTCATCAATCTGCTGAACCGGCCCACCTCCGGCACCGTCACCGTGGCGGGGCAGGAGCTCACCGCACTGAATGCCGATGGGCTGCGCCAGGCGCGCCGCAAGATCGGCATGATCTTCCAGCACTTCAATTTGCTGTCGTCGCGCACCGTGTACGACAACGTGGCGCTGCCGCTGGAGCTGGCCGGCACATCGCGCGAACGCATCCGCGAGATCGTGTTGCCGCTGCTGGAACTGGTGGGTCTGTCCGCGCACAAGGATCGTTACCCCGCGCAGATTTCCGGTGGCCAGAAGCAGCGCGTTGGCATTGCCCGCGCGCTGGCGAGCCAGCCCGATGTGCTGCTCTCCGATGAGGCAACTTCCGCGCTGGACCCGGAGACGACGCGCTCGATTCTCGACCTGCTGCGCAAGATCAACCGCGAACTCGGTCTGACCATCGTGCTGATCACACACCAGATGGAAGTCATCAAGCAGGTGTGCGACCGCGTGGCGGTGCTTGACGCCGGCCGCGTTGTGGAACTGGGCCGCGTGATCGACGTGTTTCTGAAGCCCGAGCATGACGTGACGCGCGCGCTCATCGGTGAGGTGATCTCGCAGGAGTTGCCGCCGTCCGTTCTGGCGCGCGTGGAAAGTCGCCTCACCGCGCGTGAGCAGGGTGGCCGTGACCACCTGTTCCGTTTGGCCTTTACCGGTGCAGGCGTGGACCAGCCGGTGCTGGCGCAGGCGATCCGCAACTATGGGCTCGACTTCAACATTCTCCATGGCCACATCGACGAGATTCAGGGCCAGGCGTTCGGCTCGCTGGCTATCCTGGCGTCGGGCGAAACCGCTGACATCAACAACGCGATGAACTTCCTGCGCGAGCAAGGCGTGGTGGTCGAGGAGATCAATCATGTGGTCTGACCTGACCGATCTGTTCCTGCCGGCTTTCTGGGAAACGCTGGCCATGGTGGGCGTGTCAGGCGGCATTGGCGCGCTGTTTGGCGTGCCGCTGGGCGTGCTGCTGTATCTGACGATCACGGGTGGCGTGCTGTCGGCACCGGTGTTCAACCGCGTGGCCGGCCTCGTCGTCAATGCCGTGCGTTCGGTGCCGTTCATCATCCTGCTGGTCGCGGTAATTCCATTCACGCGCTTGCTGGCCGGCTCTTCCATTGGCACTGCCGCGGCCATCGTGCCGCTGACGATTGCTGCGATTCCCTTTGTTGCGCGCCTGGTCGAGACTGCGCTGCGCGAAGTGGACCGCGGCCTGATCGAAGCCGCGCAATCGATGGGGGCGACGACGGGCCAACTCGTCTACAAGGTGTTGCTGCCCGAGGCGATGCCCGGCATCCTCGCCGGCCTGACGATCACCTTTGTCAGCCTGGTCGGCTACTCGGCCATGGCCGGTACCATCGGCGGCGGCGGCCTGGGCGACTTGGGCATCCGCTACGGCTATCAGCGCTATGAATCGGACATCATGCTGGCGGTTGTCGTCATCCTGATCGTCTTCGTGCAGGCGGTGCAATCGACGGGCGATTGGCTCGTGCGCCGCCTGAGCCACCGTTAATTACTCAATCGACAGACAAAGCGAGGAAACACAATGAACCGCCGTCAACTGCTGCAATGGTCCGCGAGTCTTGGTGCCGCATTGGCACTGGTCGCAGGCAGCGCCCTGGCGCAGAGCAAGCCGATCAAGATCGGCGTGACCGCCGGCCCGCACGCCGAGATCATGGAAGAAGTGAAGAAGGTCGCCGAAAAGGACGGCCTGAAACTCCAGATCGTCGAGTTCAACGATTACATCCAGCCAAACGCTGCCCTGGCTGCCGGCGATCTGGACGCCAACAGCTATCAGCACCAGCCGTATCTGGACGACCAGATTGCCACGCGCGGCTACAAGTTCGTGAGCGTCGGCCAGACCATCACCTTCCCGATGGGTATCTACTCAAAGAAGATCAAGTCGCTGAAGGAGTTGAAGGACGGTGCGCGCTTCGGTCTGCCAAACGATCCGACCAATGGCGGCCGCGCGCTCCTGCTGCTGCAATCGCAAGGCGTGATCAAGCTCAAGCCGAACGCCGGTTTCAAGGCCTCGCCGCGCGATGTGGCTGATAACCCGAAGAAACTGAAGTTCGTCGAGCTGGACGCCGCGCAACTGCCGCGCTCGCTCGATGATCTGGATGCCGCCGCCATCAACGGCAATTACGCTGAAAAGGCCAACCTGGACCCGACCAAGGACGGCATCGCCATCGAAAGCCCGAAGGGTCCTTACGCCAACGTGATTGCCATCCGCGCCGCCGACAAGGATCAACCCTGGGTCGCCAAGCTCGTGAAGGCGTATCATTCCGACGCCGTGAAGTCCTTCGTCAAGGCGAAGTACAAAGATGCGGTGATTGTGGCTTGGTAACCACTTTTGTGATCCGTAGGTGATCCGGTAGAGGGTTCTACCAAACAGATTGCCGGACGTTTGACTGGCGTCCGGCAAATTTTCGCGGTTAAAATAGCACGACCGTTCGGAAAAATTACGCGAGCGACCGGCCCCCCTTATAATGGCCGGCGTTTTGCAAAATCGTCTTATCAATTAGTGGAGTGAGCGCATGAAAGTCCTGGTCGCAGTCAAGCGCGTGATCGATTACAACGTGAAGGTTCGCGTGAAGACGGACGGCAGCGGTGTCGATCTGGCCAACGTCAAGATGAGCATGAACCCGTTCGACGAGATCGCCGTGGAAGAGGCGGTTCGCCTGAAGGAAGCGGGCGTCGCTACCGAAGTGATTGCCGTGTCGTGCGGCGTGACGCAGTGCCAGGAAACTCTGCGCACCGCCATGGCCATCGGCGCCGATCGCGGCATCCTGGTCGAGACTGCCGAAGAGCTGCAGCCGCTGGCTGTCGCCAAGCTGCTCAAGGCGCTGGTCGACAAGGAGCAGCCTCAGCTGATCATCCTCGGCAAGCAGGCGATTGACGACGACGCCAATCAGACCGGCCAAATGCTGGCTGCGCTGGCGGGGCTGCCGCAAGCGACGTTTGCCTCGAAGGTGCAGATTGCCGACGGTAAGGCTTCGGTCACGCGTGAAGTGGACGGTGGCCTGGAAACCCTGTCGGTCAAGCTGCCGGCCGTGGTCACCACCGACCTGCGCCTGAACGAGCCGCGCTACGTGACGCTGCCCAACATCATGAAGGCGAAAAAGAAGCAACTCGACACGGTCAAGCCGGAAGACCTGGGCGTGGACGTTGCACCGCGCCTGAAGACGCTGAAGGTGGTCGAGCCCGCCAAGCGCAGCGCTGGCGTGATGGTGCCCGATGTGGCCACGCTGGTCGCCAAGCTCAAGACCGAAGCGAAGGTGCTGTAAGCGGTCTCCTGACTGCAAGCAACTTCAAGCACACCGAACAGGCAGATCAAGATGACCTCACTCGTTATTGCTGAACACGACAATCAAACCATCAAGGCCGCGACGCTGAACACCGTGACGGCAGCCGCCCAATGCGGCGGTGACGTCCACGTGTTGGTGGCCGGTGCTGGCTGCGGCGCCGCTGCACAGGCCGCTGCGCAAATAGCCGGCGTGGCCAAGGTTCTGGTGGCCGACGCGCCCCAATTTGCCGATGGCCTGGCCGAGAACGTCGCCGAACAGGCCCTGGCCATTGCCGGCAACTACAGCCACATCCTGGCGCCCGCCACCGCCTACGGCAAGAACATCCTGCCGCGTGTGGCCGCCAAGCTGGACGTGGCCCAGTTGTCCGACATCACCAAGGTCGACGGCCCGGACACTTTCGAGCGCCCGATCTACGCCGGCAACGCGATTGCCACCGTGCAATCGGCCGACAAGGTGAAGGTAATCACCGTGCGCGGCACGGCATTCGACCCGGCTGCCGCTACCGGTGGCTCGGCTGCTACCGAAAACCTGACCGCCGTGGCTGATGCCGGCATCTCGCAATTCGTCTCGCGTGAAGTGACGAAGAGCGACCGCCCGGAACTGACCGCCGCGAAGATCATCGTGTCGGGCGGCCGTGGCGTGGGCTCGGGCGAGAACTACACCAAGGTGCTGACGCCGCTGGCCGACAAGCTGGGCGCCGCGCTGGGTGCCTCGCGCGCGGCAGTGGACGCCGGCTTCGTGCCGAACGACTACCAGGTCGGCCAGACCGGCAAGATCGTCGCGCCGCAGCTGTACATCGCCGTCGGTATCTCGGGCGCAATCCAGCACTTGGCCGGCATGAAGGATTCCAAGGTGATCGTCGCGATCAACAAGGATCCGGAAGCGCCGATCTTCCAGGTGGCGGACTACGGCCTCGTGGGCGACCTAAATGCCGTCGTGCCGGAGCTGGTGGCCGCACTGGGCTGATCGCATCGCGCAGCGCGCTTGGTTTGACGTGCGCTGCAATGCCCGACGCAAAGCCGTTTCCGACCTGTTTGGAAACGGCTTTTTTATACGCGAGCGCCATCAGGAGAGCGCGTCACGCACTCGATGAGGCACTGTCCTGATCGCGCTTAACGAGAGTTGGAGAGAGACATGACCTATCAAGCCCCCGTCAAGGACATGCTGTTCGTGATGAACGAGCTGGCCGGCCTGAACAACGTCGCCAAGCTGCCCGGCTTTGAGGACGCCACCGCCGATACGGCGCAGGCCGTGCTGGAAGAAAGCGCCCGCTTTACCGGTGAAGTCGTTGCGCCGCTGAATGTGGAAGGCGACCGTAACCCGAGCAGTTGGAAGGACGGCGTCGTTACGGCCACCGCGGGTTTCAAGGAGGCGTTCGCGCAGTTCGGCCAAGGCGGCTGGCAGGGCGTGCAGCACCCGCTGGAATACGGCGGCCAGGGCCTGCCTAAGCTGATTGCCACGGCGTGCATCGAAATGCTGAATGCGGCCAACCTGTCGTTCGCCCTGTGCCCGCTGCTGACGGATGGCGCCATTGAGGCATTGCTGACGGCCGGCACCGAAGAACAGAAGCAGCTTTTCGTCCCCAAGCTCATCTCGGGCGAATGGACGGGCACGATGAACCTGACCGAGCCGCAGGCCGGCTCCGACCTGGCACTCGTGCGCACGCGCGCCGAGCCGGTGGGCGACGGCACGTTCAAGATCTTCGGTACGAAGATCTTCATCACCTGGGGCGAGCACGATATGGCCGAGAACATCGTCCACCTCGTGCTGGCGCGTACGCCGGGCGCGCCGGAAGGCGTCAAGGGCATATCGCTGTTTGTGGTGCCGAAGTTCATGGTCAATGAAGATGGCTCGCTGGGCGCGCGCAACGATGCGCACTGCGTGTCGATCGAACACAAGCTCGGCATCAAGGCGAGCCCGACGGCCGTGCTGCAGTTTGGCGACAACGGAGGCGCGATCGGCACGTTGGTCGGCGAAGAAAATCGCGGCCTGGAATACATGTTCATCATGATGAACGCGGCGCGTTATGCGGTCGGCATGCAGGGCATTGGCGTGTCGGAGCGCGCTTACCAAAAGGCCGTGGCCTATGCGCGTGACCGCGTGCAGAGCCGCCCGGTGGATGGCTCTGCTGCCAAAGCTGTGCCCATCATTCACCACCCGGATGTGAAGCGCATGCTGCTGACGATGCGCGCCATGACCGAAGGCGCGCGTGCGCTGGCCTATGTGGCTGCCGCAGCGTGCGATGCCGGCCATCACGCTGCCGATGACGCAGCACGCAAGCAGAACGCGGCGCTGTACGAATTCCTGGTGCCGATCGTGAAGGGCTGGAGCACCGAGATGTCGATCGACGTGACGAGCCTGGGCGTGCAGGTGCACGGCGGCATGGGCTTTATCGAAGAGACGGGCGCCGCGCAGTTCTATCGTGATGCGCGCATCCTGCCGATCTACGAAGGCACCACGGCCATCCAGGCCAACGACCTGATCGGCCGCAAGACGGTGCGTGATGGGGGCGCGGTAGCCTTGGGCATCTGCGCGGAAATCGCCAAGGTGGAAGCGGCGCTGGCGGCGAAGGGCGGTGCGCATTGCGACGCGATGCGTGCGCGTCTGGCGGCGGGCCGCGAGGCGCTGGAATCGGTGGTGCGCTTTGTGGTCGCCGAGACCAAGGCGCAGCCGAATGCCGTCTTCGCAGGCAGCGTACCGTATCTGCGCCTGTGCGGCATCGTGCTGTCGGGCTGGCAGATGGCGCGTGCGCTGCTGGTGGCGATCGACCGCGAGAGCGAAGACCCGAACTTCTACGGCGCGAAGATCGCCACGGCACGCGTGTTTGCCGATGTGCTGCTCACGCAGGCACCGGGTATTGCGCAGAGTGTGCTGACGGGCGGCGAGACGATCGGTGCGGTGCCGGAAGTCCTGTTCTGAGCGGCATCAGCCGGACAAAAAAAGGGAGGCTCCGGCCTCCCTTTTTTATCGCATGCAGCGTATGCGATCAGGCCAGCGCAGGCTTGGTTGCCGGCATCTGGGTGCCGCCCAGGTAGCGATACACAGAAAGGTCATCCGAGCGGATGGCAGGCGAGCGGCCCGACACCAGATCCGACAGCAGCTTGCCCGAGCCGCAGGCCATGGTCCAACCCAGCGTGCCGTGGCCAGTGTTGAGCCACAGGCCACGCACGGGCGTCTGGCCCACGATGGGCGTGCCGTCCGGCGTCATCGGGCGCAGGCCGGTCCAGAACGTCGCGCGCGAGACATCCCCGGCACCCGGGAACAGATCGTTGACCACGAACTCCAGCGTCTTGCGCTTGCCTGGGTCGAGGCGCTTGTCGTAGCCGACAATCTGCGCCATGCCGCCCACGCGGATGCGGTCGTCAAAGCGCGTCACGGCCACTTTGTAGGTCTCGTCCAGGATGGTGGATACGGGGCTCTTCCCCGCATCTGTCATCGGTACGGTGATCGAGAAACCCTTGAGCGGGTAGACCGGCACGTTCACCAGGTTCTTCAGGAACGGTGTGCTGTAGCTGCCCAGCGCCACGACCACGAGATCGGCGTCGATCGGCTGGCCGTCGACCAGCGCCCCGCGGACGGCGTCGTTCTTGAAGATGAGGCTGTTGATCGTGCTGTTGAAACGGAAGCGCACGCCGAGCTTTTCCGCCATCGCGGCCAGGCGCGTGGTGAAGAGCTGGCAATCGCCCGTTTCGTCATTGGGAAGGCGCAAGCCACCGGCCAGCTTGTGGCGGGTGGCGGCCAGGCCCGGTTCACTGCGCACGAGGTCTTCGCGCGAAAGCAGTTCGTACGGCACGCCGGCGCGCTCGAGCACGGCGATGTCGTTCGCGGCGCCGTCGAGCTGTTGCTGGGTGCGGAAAATTTGCAGCGTGCCTTGCTGGCGGCCTTCGTAGGCGATGCCGGTGTCGGCGCGCAGATCGCGGATGCAGTCGCGGCTGTACTCGGCCAGGCGGACCATGCGCTCCTTGTTTTGCGCGTAGCTGGCGGCGTCGCAGTTGCGCAGCATCTGCCACATCCACTTGAGCTGGAAGAGCGTGCCGTCCGGGCGGATGGAAAGCGGTGCGTGCTGCTGGAACATCCACTTGATGGCTTTGAGCGGGACGCCCGGCGCGGCCCACGGCGACGCATAGCCCGGCGAGATCTGGCCAGCATTGGCGAAGCTCGTCTCCAGCGCCGGACCCGCTTCGCGGTCGACGACAGTGACTTCATGGCCCGCACGGGCCAGGTAATAGGCGCTCGTCACGCCGATCACGCCGCTGCCAAGAACGAGCACGCGCATGGTGATACTCCCCGGAGATGCATTTACGATAGATGTCGCTATCGTATTCGCACATCTCCAGTAATTGTTTCTGTATATTTATCGGAAACAGAAATAATTTTGATTTTTGGGGTGTTTTAGGCCATGCGAACCCAGCGTAAGCCCGTCCGGGCACTCGACAAGCTCGATCGGCGGATTCTCGACCTGCTGCAAAAGGACGGGCGCCTGTCGATGAAGGAACTCTCCGAGGCGGTCGGCCTGACCATTACGCCGTGCATCGAGCGCGTCAAGCGCCTGGAGCGCGAGGGCTTCATCCTCGGCTACTACGCGCGGCTCAACCCCGCCATGCTGGGCGCTTCGCTGCTGGTGTTTGTGGAGATCAGCCTGGGCAGCAAATCCGGCAACATGTTCGAACAGTTTCGTCGCGAAGTGCTGCGCATTCCCGAGGTGCTGGAGTGCCACCTCGTCTCCGGCGATTTCGACTACCTCATCAAGGCGCGCATTCGCGAGATGAGTGAATACCGGCGCTTGCTGGGCGACATCCTGCTCCAGTTGCCGGGCGCGGTGCAGTCCAAGAGCTACATCGTGATGGAGGAGATCAAGGAGACGCTCGCCATCGATGTGACGGAAGCGGGCGGGTGACGTAGCGTTGTCACGGAAACACCTTACGCTGGCCGGCACGTTCATCACCGACACCTGAGCCCCCATGTCCGACCAGCCGATCTTCAAGCCGACCCGCCGCACGCTGATCAAAGGCCTCGTTTCCGCCAGCGGCACCGCGCTCCTCAGCTCGCGTATCGGCGACGTGCTGGCCCAGGGCGCCGCACCGGCCACAGTGACCTCCGAGCGCCTGCGCCCGCAAGTGCCCGGCGGTGTGATGAGTGGTGACATCACGGCCGACAGCGCCATTGTCTGGAGCCGATCCGATCGTCCGGCACGCATGATCGTCGAATACTCGACGGACGCCGCCTTCAAGAACGTCGCGCGTCGCATCGGCCCCGCAGCCCTTGAAAGCAACGGCCTGACCGCCCGCGTCGATCTGACCGGCCTGCCTGCCGGCGCAGACCTGTTCTACCGCGTGCGCTTCCAGGACCTCGTGCACGATAAGGTCTTCAGCGAGCCGGTTGCCGGTCGCTTTCGCACGGCGCCCGTCCAGGCCAATCGCCCGATCTGCTTCGTCTTCTCCGGCGATGAAGCCGGCCAAGGCTGGGGCATCAACGAGCGCTTCGGCGGCTATCGTCTGTATGAGGCAATGCGCCGCGAATCGCCCGACTTCTTCATCCACTCCGGCGATCAGATCTATGCCGACGGCCCGATCCAGGCCGAGGTGAAACTGCCCGACGGCGCGCTGTGGACCAACCTCGTTACCGAGGCCAAATCGCACGTTGCACAGACGCTCGACGACTACCGCGGCGCCTTCGCCTACAACCAGCTCGACAAGAACAAGCGCGCGTTTTCCGCCGAAGTGCCGTTCCTTGTGCAGTGGGACGACCACGAGGTGCGCAACAACTGGTACCCCGGCCAGCAGATCGGCCCGGAAGAGAAGCGCTATCAGGAGCGCAGCGCATCGCTGCTGGCGGCCCGCGCGAGGCAGGCGATGTTCGAGTACAACCCGTTCCGCTTCAATCCGATCGACCCAGAGCAGATCTACCGCGCGTTCCAGTACGGCCCGCTGCTCGACGTGTTCATGCTGGACGAGCGCAGCTATCGCGGGCGCAATTCGCCGAACCGCCAGACCGGGCTGGATGCCGATTCGGCCTTCCTCGGCCCGGCACAGGCGGCGTGGCTCAAGCAATCGCTCAAGCAGTCAAAGGCGACGTGGAAGGTGATTGCCAGCGACATGCCGATCTCGCTGGTGGTGCCTGATCTGAACCCCGATGTGCCCAAGGGCACCTATGAAGCGTGGGCCAATGCGGATGACGGCATGCCGTCGGGCCGCGAACTGGAGTTGGCCGAGATCCTGCGCTTCATCAAGCAGGAAAACATCCAGAACGTGGTCTGGGTAACGGCTGACGTGCACTACGCGCAGGCTACGTGCTACCACCCGTCGCGCGCCAAGTTCACGGATTTCAAACCGTTCTGGGAGTTCGTCGGTGGGCCGATCAACGCGGGCACGTTCGGGCCGAACGAAGTGGACCAGACCTTTGGGCCGGACCTGCGCTACGTCAGCATTCCAAAGGACAATCCGCAGAACCAGTCGCCCGCGGCGCTGCAGCAGTATTACGGTCGCGCCAAGATCGACCCGATCACGCGCACGATGCACGTATCGCTGCACGATCTCGACGGCAAATCGCTCTGGGAAGTGAAGCTCGATCCCGAGGCGTAGCAGGCGTCACCCGCAGCGCGGCGGGAGCGTATGCGATAGGATCAGCGAGCCCCCGCATCCATTCTGGCCCGCTGTGTCCGATATGTCCGATCGCCACGTCCCCCGCAAGGGACGCGGCGCCACTTCCAATCTGCAAGGCCGCTTCGAGCGCGACGAGCGCACGCGCGTCGATGACGGCTGGCAACCGCTTGTCGGGCACCTCGATCCGGATGACGCGCCGCCTCGCATCGAGACCAGCGTCTCCATCGAGCGTGCGCGCTCCATCCTCAGCCATAACCAGTCGCCGGATATTCCGTTTGGGGTCTCGCTCAATCCGTATCGTGGCTGCGAGCATGGTTGCGTGTATTGCTTTGCGCGGCCGACGCATGCGTATCTGGAGCTGTCGCCCGGGCTGGACTTCGAGACCAAGCTGTTCGCCAAGACCAATGCCGCGGAGGTGCTGCGCGAAACGCTGGCCAAGCCCGGCTACCGCTGCGAAGCGATTGCGCTGGGCGTGAACACCGATGCGTATCAGCCAATCGAGCGCGAGTTGCACATCACGCGCGACGTGCTGCAGGTGCTGCACGATTGCGATCACCCTGTCGGGCTGATCACCAAGTCGACACTGATCGAGCGCGACATCGATCTGCTCGCCCCGATGGCGGCGAAGAATCTCGTCGTAGCCGCCGTCACAATCACCACGCTCGACGCTGATCTGGCGCGCAAGCTGGAGCCCCGCGCTGCCACGCCATCGCGCCGCCTGCGCACGATTCGCACGCTGGCAGAGGCGGGTATTCCGGTGGGTGTCAGCGTCGCCCCGATGGTCCCTTTCATCACCGACGACCACATGGAGCAGATTCTGGAAGCCGCGCACGAGGCAGGCGCCACGTACGCGAGCTATATCGTGCTGCGCTTGCCAAACGAGCTGAACGCGGTGTTTCAGGACTGGCTGATGGCGCATTTCCCCGACCGCGCGCAACGCGTGATGAATCGCATCCGCGATCTGCACGGCGGGCACGATTACAAAGCGGATTTCGCCACGCGCATGCGGGGCACCGGCATCTGGGCCGACTTGTTGCGGCAGCGTTTCTACAAGGCCGCCGACAGGCTCGGCTTCAGCTACCACCGCTACAACGAACGGGTGCTCGACACCTCGCAGTTCAAGCCGCCCACGCGTGCCCTCAAACCGCGAAAGCCGGTCGACGAGCGCCAGGGCAGTTTGTTTTGACTACTGCGACAGCTCTTTCGCTGCCTGCACCTGCGTTTCGAAATAGGTCTGGAAGGTGATGGCCAAGCCGGCCATCAGCAGGCCCGTGCCGATCATCAGCGTGAGAACGCTGAGCAGTACGACAGGCCAGCCCGAATGTGTAGGCGTGCCGTCGGCATTGAATTGTGCGTCCCATTTGTCGTCGGGGCGCAGGCCGTAGACGAGGGCTGACAGGTAACCGGCCAACACTGAAGATCCGCCGATCATCGCGCAGACCCAGCCCGGGACGCTCGCGCGCTGCGTCGACCACAGCAACCCCACGCCGACCACACCGAGCACCATGGCAAAGACCTGCGACCATGCCCAGAAATCGCGTCCGCCCTTGAGATAGAAACGATGCGCGCCCACGCTTCCGAACAGGAAGGCGAGCAGCACGGTCAGCAGCTTGGATTTTTTTTGAAGAGTGGTCGTAGGCATAGCGGGCGGTGAACACACGGCAAGACAACACAGCGCCGCGCATTCTACGCCCAACGTCAACCGCGGCGCAGCCAACCGGCGGCGCCGGGAGCGCGTCTTAAAGACGCATCAGCAACTTGGGGAATTGGCCGTCAGTTTTGGCCGGAGGCGCGCAACGCTGCGTAGCGTTTGCGGCGGGAGAGGCAGGGTCGCTAAATCGGAACCGGACGCAGCGACGGCACGCTCATCGAAACCGTCGAATCCTGCTGCAGTCGAGGCGTTTGGTCGCGCACGCCGTAAAGCAGGTGAGCCAGCATCAGCATGAATGCCGTGGTCCAAACCAGACCGAGGATAAGCCGCACATGGCGGCGGCGAGGGAATGACATTGAAGCACCTGTTGTCGTTGTGATTGGTGTGATGGCACGGTCGCATCAACCGCGTACACGTGCCATCCAATCCGACTCAGGCGTTCCCGCCAGGTTCCGGGATGTGAAATATGGGAGCGGCTCGTCAGCCCCGGCGCGAGCCGTGCCAGTTGCCTTGGTCGCCGTTTCCTCGTTCCTGACGCATGCGTTCCTGCTGCTGCCAGTCTCCGCGGCCGCCGCCGTCGCGGGGCTGAATCCGACCGTTGAGGCGATCGTCGGCCCGGGCGCGCGCTTCCATGCGTTCCATCTGCGCGCGGATGCGGGCGGCCTGCTCGCCCCGGCTGTCAGCGAAGAATTGCGCCACGAGCGGACGCTCCTGCGGGATGGTCTGTGCCGCTTGCGTCCATGCGGGCATGGCGGATTCTGCAAAGGCGACGGCGGTTTGACGCGCCGATGCGTTGGCAGCCACAGCGCCCGCAGAGGCGACGATCAGAACGCCTGCCGCCAGGGGGCGAAGCAATGCGCGGGTCGGCATGGCTATCTCCTGTCGGGCAAGGATTTGAAAGCGCCACGCGCTGCGTGCTTCCGGCAGTTGCAAGAGAGATCGACAGCGCGTGTTCATGTCTGTCAATGTAAGGCTTCACTCAGCGGGCATCCACTGTCCGAACGTTACCCATGTAACGAGATGTTTCGCGCACGCTTTGCTCGAGCGGTGAGCGACGTTAAGATCATTTTCCGGTGTAGTGGATGCGATACACCGCGTCCGCCAAGTCGTCGGAGACCAGCAGGCTGCCGTCCGGTGCCACGAGCACATCTGCGGGGCGTCCCCAGGCTCTCTCGCCTTGCAGCCAGCCCTGGGCGAACGGCTCCTGCTTCGTGACATTGCCGGCGGCGTCCAGAACGACGCGCACGACGCGGTAGCCCACCTTTGATGATCGGTTCCACGAACCATGCTCCGCAATGAGGACATTGTTTCGGTATTCCGGCGGAAAGCTGCTGCCCGTATAAAAGCGCATGCCTAATGCCGCTACGTGGGCCCCGAGCCTCGCGGCCGGTGGTGTGTAGTCTGAGCACGGATGTCCGGCACCGAACTCGGGGTCCGGAATGTCGCCGGCGTGGCAGAACGGATAGCCAAAGTGCGGATTGGGCTTGGTGATGCGGTTCAGTTCGTCGTCTGGCACGTCGTCACCCATGAGATCGCGGCCGTTGTCGGTGAACCACAATTCGTGCGTACTCGGGTGCCAGTCGAAGCCGACCGTATTGCGGATGCCTCGCGCCACGAGTTCCAGTCTGCTTCCATCGGCGTTCATGCGCATGAGGTTGGCGTACCGGTTCTCATCGGGGCGGCATATGTGGCAAGGTGCGCCCACCGGCACATACAGCTTGCCGTCCGGCCCGAACGCAATGAATTTCCACCCGTGATGCGTTTCCGTCGGCAGCTTGTCGTTGACGATCACCGGGTCCGGCGGATTGCCGAGCCGGCTGTCAATGCCGTCGAGCCTCAGCACGCGTGAAACGGCCGACACATAAAGGTTGCCGTCACGCCATGCCACGCCGACGGGCAATTGCAGCCCAGAGGCGACCACATGGATCGGCGCATCCGGCGTTTGCAACGACATCGTGTACACCTTGCCCGCGCGGCTGCCTACATAAAGAATGCCGGCTGGAGAGAGTGCCATTTCGCGAGCTGCTGGCATTGCGTCGGTCAACACTTCGACATGGAAGCCCGGCGGTACCCGCACTGACTCCACGGGCAGCTTTGCGAGCGCTGCCGGCCCCGCGCCAAGCCAAGCGGCGAGCACAACCGCCGGCCACAAGCATCGTCCTCGCAAGGCGCGCCAACGGCTACATCGTTTGGAGACGCCTAAGTGTTTGTTTGGTCGGAGAAACTGCGCTATACTTGCGTGTTTCTCTGTACGCATACCCAGTTTTTCAAGGAAAAGATCCATGGTCGTGATCCGTCTGGCCCGCGGTGGCTCCAAGAAGCGCCCGTTCTTCAATATCGTTGCGACCGACTCGCGTAACCGCCGTGATGGCCGTTTCATCGAGCGCGTCGGTTTCTACAACCCGCTCGCCGGTGAAGGCGAAGAAGGTCTGCGCATCGTGCAAGACCGCCTGACCTACTGGGAAGGCGTGGGCGCACAGCTGTCGCCGACGGTTGCCCGTCTGGTGAAGCAAGGCGCCAAGAAGGCGGCTGCCTAAGTTTTAGCATGCGTCGATCGACGGTGCCGTCCGAGTACTTCCTGCTGTGACGCGCGCCGCATCGACACGGCCCGGTCCTGTGGCTGCTGCAACGCAGGCAACCTCGCAAAAGGTTGCCGAACGGCTGCAAGCCATGCGCCCGGGCACGGGCACCAACCCGACGCTCCCCGACGATCTCGTCGAGGTGGGTTATGTGGGTGGGGCCTACGGTATTCGCGGCTGGATCAAGGTCCAGTTGCACGGCGACGCCGACGCGCTGCTGAATGCCCGTACCTGGTGGCTCAAGCCGGCTGCTGGCGCACTGGCAACGTCAGCGGACTGGCGGGTGTTTCCCGTTGGCACGTCGCGTGAGCATAGCGGCACGGTGGTGGCGGGTTCGCCTGCCGCACCCGATCGCAATGTCGCCGAAGCTCTGCGCGGCTATGCCGTGTGGGTCAGCCGGGCCGATTTTCCCGAGCCGGATGATGACGAGTTTTACTGGGTCGATCTGATCGGCGCTACGGTCGTCAACGAGCAACAGGAAACGCTTGGCACGGTGGGAGGCCTGATCGACAACGGTGCGCATCAAATCCTGCGTATCGTCGGTGAAGGTGAGGTCGAGCGGCTCGTGCCGTTTGTCGAGGTTTACGTGAAGTCGGTGGATGTCGCAGGCAAGCGCATCGTCGTCGACTGGGGTCTGGATTACTGAACATGCGGCCGGAGAATTCGGCGATGCAGTTCGACGTCGTCTCGCTGTTTCCGGACATGTTCCGGGCGCTGACGGACTGGGGTATCACCAGCCGCGCAGCCAAACAGCAGGTGTACACGTTGCGCACCTGGAACCCGCGCGATTTCACGACGGACAACTACCGCACCGTGGACGACCGCCCGTACGGCGGTGGCCCGGGCATGGTGATGTTGGCGAAGCCGCTAGAGGCCGCGCTGGATGCGATTCAAGCGGCGCAAGCGCCGGCGGCTTCGCATGTGGTGTTGCTGTCGCCGCAAGGCAAGCCGCTCACGCACAAGCGGGTGATGGAACTGGCGCAGTTGCCGGCGCTCACGTTGCTGTGCGGACGCTACGAAGCGATTGATCAACGTCTGGTCGACCGCCGCGTGGATGAGGAAATCAGCCTTGGCGATTTCGTCCTCTCCGGCGGTGAGATTGCAGCAATGGCGATCATCGACGCCGTGGTGCGGCAGTTGCCCGGCGTGCTGGGCGATGCGCAGTCGGCGGTGCAAGACAGTTTCGTCAACGGCTTGCTCGACTGCCCGCACTACACGCGGCCGGAAGAGTATGAAGGTGTGCGTGTGCCCGATGTGCTGCTGGGTGGCCACCATGCCGAGATCGAGAAATGGCGCCGCCAGCAGGCGCTGGTGAACACGATGCGCAAGCGGCCCGATCTGATCGAGGCGGCGCGCAAGCAGGGTTTGTTGTCCCGCAGCGATGAGGTCTTCCTCGCTGCCGCGGCGATAACGGCAAAGGGGTCAGAGCCTTCCATACCGGAAGGCTCGGCCAAGTGAAGTTCCCATCCTCTACCGGGGCCACGGTCAACCGACTGGGCAAAACGCCGGCATGATGGTCAAGGAGAAAAAGATGAATCTCATCGAGCAAATCGAGCAGGAAGAAATCAAGCGCCTGACGGCTAACAAGACGATCCCCCCGTTCGCCCCTGGCGACACCGTGATCGTCAACGTGAACGTCGTTGAAGGCACCCGCAAGCGTGTGCAGGCGTATGAAGGCGTCGTGATTGCCAAGCGCAATCGTGGCCTGAACTCGTCGTTCATCGTTCGCAAGATCTCTTCTGGCGAAGGCGTGGAGCGTACGTTCCAGCTGTACTCGCCGCTGCTTGCCAGCATCGAAGTGAAGCGTCGCGGTGATGTGCGCCGTGCGAAGCTGTACTACCTGCGCCAACGCTCGGGCAAGTCGGCACGCATCAAGGAGAAGCTGACCTTCAAGCGCAAGGAAGCCGCTGCGGAGTAATCTGCGCGCGTTGCGAAAAGGCACCTTCGGGTGCCTTTTTTCTCTTCTGCGGCGGAAGATTGACCCCATCTATGTCTTCCGCCCTCGACTCATTCATTCCCATCGTATGCGCCGTCCCGTGTTCGACCCTGAGCAGTTACCGGTGGTGCCGACCGAGGCATCATTGCCGGCGCTCGGGCTCCCGCGGCTGACCGCCGAGTTCGTGCGCGAGCGGCTGCAGACGCAGCCCGACTGGCAACCGGAACAGACGGACGAATCCCGCCTGATCGACGCTTCGCTCAAGTTGCGCGAGGCGGCGGTGCTGGTGCCGCTGGTGCAGCGCGAGGCGGGTCTGACGGTGCTGCTGACGCAACGCAATGCATCGCTTAGCCAACATGCCGGCCAGGTCAGCTTTCCGGGCGGTGGACGCGAAGAATTTGACCGTGACATGGTCGACACGGCGCTGCGCGAGACGATGGAAGAGGTCGGCATTAGTGCCGAACACATCGAAGTGATCGGTCGCTTGCCCGACTACATCACCGGGACCGGTTTCCATGTGAGCCCAATTGTCGGATTGCTCGCGCCTGATTTCACGCTGCAACCCGACCCAAGTGAAGTGGCCGAGGTGTTTGAAGTGCCGCTGGCCTTTTTGATGGATCCGGCCAACCACGAAGTGCGCGAGCTGCGGTGGGAAGACCGCGTGCGTCGTTTCTATGCGATGCCTTACCGGCGATCTGGGCGATCTGACCAAGCGCCTGACTCTGGCCACCACTTCATCTGGGGCGCGACGGCGGGCATGCTGCGCAACCTGTATCACCTGCTGGCAGCGTAGCGCCGACGCGAATATGGGCACCCTGTGCGCTGTTGCGCGCACGCTGTGTGCTATCGTCTTGCACATCGCATTCACGGTGTGATCCACGCCTTCGCAACGCCCTTCCAATGACTTTCTTCTCCGTACTCTGCGCGCTGATTCTCGAACAGTTCCGTGCGCTCAGCCGGGACAACCCGATCTACGACGTCGTGCGCGCACTGGCTGCGCGGGCAGAAGAATGGTTCGACACCGGCCTTCGTCGCGATGCCGTCCTCGCTTGGTGCGTGGTCACGCTGCCGGCCGTGGTGGTCGTGGCACTGGTGCACTACCTGCTGTCGTCGATCAGTCTTGGGCTGGCGTTCCTGTGGAACGTCCTGATGGTTTACCTGACGCTCGGCTTCCGCCAGTTCAGTCACTACTTCACCGATATCCATGAGGCACTGCGCAGCGATGACGTTGTCACTGCGCGCCTGCTGCTCAACGAATGGTCGGGGCAGGACACGACCGACATGCCGGTCAATGAGATCGTCCGCCATACGCTGGAGTGCGCGATTGTTGCGGCGCATCGTCATGTGTTCGGTGTGTTCTTCTGGTTCCTGGTGCCGATCGGGCCGGCGGGTGTGGTGCTATACCGTGGCGCTGAATACCTCGCTCGCCACTGGAGCGATACGTCGACGGAGCGTAGCCCCGCGCTAGGTCTCTTTGCCCGTCAGGCGTTTTTCATCATCGACTACGTCCCTGCGCGTCTCACTGCGATCGGCTTTTCCATCGTCGGCAACTTCGAAGATGCCGTGTACGCCTGGCGCAACCGCGCTGCCAAGTGGAATGACGAAGTGAATGGAATCCTATTGGCGGCCGGCGGTGGCGCGCTCGGCGTGCGTCTTGGCACGCCCATTCCGCAACGCGATTCGGCCGATAGCATTGCCGACGAGGATGGCGCCTATCCCATGGAAGTGGGGCAGGAGCCGAACGTGCGTACCTTGCAGTCAGCTGTGGGGCTGGTGTGGCGCGCCGTGGTGTTGTGGATGCTGCTGCTGGCGATGCTGTCGATTGCCGTGTGGCTCGGCTGATGCGGCACGACGCTTAGTCGCCGAACGATCAATCACGCCGCATCCTCGCGGTTGTTGCCGCAGCGCCAGCACTGGGCGAACTGCGGCTCGTGACTCTCTCCGCAATGTGCGCAACGCCATGCCGGCCCGGTCGGCGGGTGCTGCGCCTGATCGAGCAGTGCGCGGGCCTGCGCTTCCTGTGCCGGGTTCACCAGCCAGACCTGCGCAGCGCAATCCTGCGGCGGAACGTCACCCGCGACGCTGCTCAGGTAGATGTTGCGCAGCTCAGTGCGGATGCCGGCGGCAGACAGCACGTTCTGCCAGTGCGCCGCCATGCCGAGCGATGGACTGCTGATCATCAACTTCATCCCACCCTCCCTGAGCGTATGACAAAGCCGTTACCAAGGCTTCTGCTGCTCCGATTCGTGCAGCAGTTGCGCGTAAAGCTGGTGTCGGCGCGGATCGATCTTGCCTTCGGCCATCGCGCCCAGAATGCCACAGCCGGGTTCCTGCAGGTGACGGCAGTTATAAAAGCGGCACTCGGTCAGACGTGGGCGGAATTCGGGGAAGGCGCGTTCCAGCATGCCTTCGCTCAAGTGATGCAGGCCGAATTCCTGGAAGCCCGGCGAGTCGATCAGCACGCCGCCCTTGCCCCATTCGGCGGGGAGGTGATAGAGCCGCGTGAACGTGGTCGTGTGCTTGCCGGAGTCGAGTTTCTCGGAGATCTCGCGCGTTTGCGCATCCACACCCGGAATCAGCAAATTCAGCAGCGACGACTTGCCCATACCCGACTGCCCGATCAGGATCGATGCGCGCCCCGCCACGTGCGGTTCGAGCGCGGCATGCGCGGCTTCTGGCGCGCCGTGCACGGTCAGTTCCACGATGGTGTAACCCAGCTCTCGATAGAGCGCCAGGCGTGAGCGAGCCGTCTCCAGCCGTGCGGTCAGGTCGATCTTGTTGAGCAGGATCAGCGGGGTGATGCCCAGGGATTCTGCCGCGACGAGCGCGCGGCCGAGCAGGTCTTCCGAAAAACTCGGCTCGGTGCCAAGCATGATGATGACCTGATCCAGGTTCGCGGCCAGCACCTTCGATTTGAACTGGTCGGAGCGGTGGAGCAGGTTGCGGCGCTCGTCTACGCGCACGACAACGCCTTGGTCAACGGCGGCGGCTTCATAGACCACGCGATCGCCGACGGCGCATTCGCTGCGCTTGCCGCGTGGGAAGCATTGCAGGAAACCGCCGCCCTCGCGCTCTACCAGGTAATGGCGCCCGTGCGCGGCAATGACCAGCCCGTGTTCGCCGGCGGCAGCCTGCTTATGGGCGCGGCCCAGTTTGCCGCGCGTCATGCTGTGCGGGCCTGCACGAGGCGCGCCACGCGCTGCGATGCCGTCGGGTGCGAATAGTAGAACGTTGAGTAGACCGGGTCCGGCGTAAGCGTCGATGCGTTGTCCTGGAACAGCTTGACCAGCGCCGAGACAAGTTGATTGGCGTCGGCGTGCTCGGCGGCAAAGGCGTCCGCTTCGTACTCGTCCTTGCGCGACGACAGGCTCGCCAGCGGCGAGACGAAGAACGTGAACACCGGCAGTACCAGGAAAAACAGCATCAGCGCCAGCGCGTGGTTGTCGGAGAACAGGTTCGGAGCGACGCCCAGGCCCAGGTAGAACCAGGTACGCGTCATAAGCCAGCCGAGCAGCGCCAGAGCACCCAGGCTCAGCACGAACGTCACGGCGATGCGCTTGGTGATGTGATGGCGCTTGAAATGGCCCAGCTCATGCGCGAGCACGGCTTCCATTTCGGACGGATTCAGGCGGGCGAGCAGCGTGTCGAAGAAGACGATGCGCTTGGTTGCGCCAAAGCCGCTGAAGTAGGCGTTGCCGTGGGCGCTGCGGCGGCTGCCGTCCATCACGAACAGGCCCTTGCTGGCGAAGCCGCAGCGCTTGAGCAGGCTTTCGATACGCGAGCGCATTTCCTCGTCCTGCAGCGGGGTGAACTTGTTGTAGAGCGGTGCGATGACGTTGGGGTAGATGGCCTGAACAAACAGCATGAACGCCATCCACACGATCCAGGTGTACAGCCACCAGTACGCGCCCATCTTGTCCATCAGCCAGAGCACTGCCAGCAGCAGCGGCAGACCCAGCACGGTTCCGATGGCCAGGCCCTTGAGGTTGTCGGCCAGCCACAGCTTGAACGTCATGCGGTTGAACCCAAAACGCTCTTCGACGACGAACTGGGCGTACAGCGAAAACGGCAATTCGACCACGCTGCTGATCGCGATGACCGACGCGATCAGCGCCACGCCATACGCGTAACCGGGGCCGAACACGCCCAGCCAAGCCTGGTTGATCCAGTTCAGCCCCCCGAGCAACGTCAGCGCGATCAGTAGGGCGGCTTGAACCGGTACTTCGAGCATCGCCAGACGGGTGCGGGCGATGGTGTAGTCGGCGGCCTTGCGGTGCATGTCCAGTGTGATCGACTCGGCGAACTGCGCAGGCACGGCATCGCGGTGACGCGCCACGTGACGGACTTGCCGCGCGGCCAGCCACAGGCGCGTGGCGGACATCAATACAAGGGCGATCAGGAAGACAGCGGTAAAGGCGGGCATGTGGGGAAACACCTATCAGATATGCGAAAATTATAGCCTTCAGTCATTTTCTCAAGGCCCTTGAGTGAGCACCCCCGCGAGTACCCCTGTTTCCCTGTCCGCCACATCCCTGTCGACCCCCAGCCGCGTTGCCGCCAAGAGCGACAACAATCTGGTCTGGCTCGACATGGAGATGACCGGTCTGAGCCCCGAGAACGATCGCATCATCGAAGTGGCCGTGGTAGTAACGGATTCGGAGCTGAACATCCTGGCTGAAGGCCCGGTGCTGGTGATCCATCAGTCCGACGAGCTGCTTGACGGCATGGACGCGTGGAACAAGGGCACGCACGGCCGTTCGGGCCTGATCGACAAGGTCAAGGCGTCGACCACGACGGAAGCGGAAGCGGAAGCGGAACTTCTGGCATTCCTCAAGAAGTGGGTGCCGAAGAGCAAGTCGCCGATGTGCGGCAACTCCATCTGCCAGGACCGCCGTTTCATGGCCCGCTACATGCCCAAGCTGGAGGCGTACTTCCATTACCGCAATCTGGATGTCTCCACGCTCAAGGAACTTTGCAAGCGTTGGCAACCGGCTATTGCCAAGGGTTTTACGAAGCACCAGCGGCACACGGCGTTTGCAGACATCATCGAATCGATCGAAGAACTGCGCTATTACCGCGAGCACTTCATCCGCGATGTGCCGCAAACGCCCGACGCTGAAGCACTGGCATCGTCGGTCGCCCCGTAAGTAAGCATTAAACCTGCTGCGGTTTTGCGCGCACAGCGTGCTTGGGCCGCCAGGCCTTGACCACGCTGTCGTGCGTCTCGACGTACGGGCCGCCGATCAGGTCGATGCAGTAGGGCACGGCTGCAAAGATGCCTGGCACCGTGGCGAGGCCCTCCACATCCCTCAAGCCCTCCAGCGTTTCCTTGATGGCGCGCGGCTGACCGGGCAGGTTGATGATCAGGGTGGCGCGTGACGGCGTTTCACGGATCACCGCCACCTGACGCGACAAAATCGCCGTCGGCACGAAGTTCAGGCTGATCTGGCGCATCTGCTCGCCAAAACCCGGCATCTCCTTGGTGGCGACAGCCAGCGTGGCCTCGGGCGTCACATCGCGGCGCGTGGGGCCGGTGCCGCCCGTGGTGAGCACCAGATCGCAGCCGGCATGGTCGACGAGGTCGATCAGGGTTTCGGCAATCGCCGCCTGTTCGTCCGGAATCAGTCGCTCCACGCATTGCCATGGCGACGATAGCGCGGCACCAAACCAGTCGCGCAGCGCCGGAATCCCTTCATCCTGATAGGTGCCGGCCGAGGCGCGGTCCGAAATCGACACAAAGCCAACGATCAGTTCGTCGGGGTGGCGGCGGGTGATCGGCGCGGAGGAGGCAGGGGCTGTCATGCTTCGTCGTCTTCGGCTTCGGGTTGATCGGCGTCATCTTCGTCGCGGTCGTTGCCGGACAGGGCCTGCTTGACCATCTGGAACAGCTCGCGCGACGACTTGGGCGGCTTCGCCAGCTGCGCTTCCTTGCGCGCATTGCGCACGAGCGTACGCAAGGCCTGCACGTCGGCATCCGGGTGCGCTGCAATGAACTCGGTGATGGCGTCGTCGCTGGCGATCAGGCGGTCGCGCCAACGCTCGATGGCATGCAGGCGCGCGGTTTCCGCCTTGGAGGCGCCAACGAAGGTGGCCAGCACGCGGCGGATGGCTTCGACCTCGTCGTCGGTCAGGGCGCGCATCAGCTTGCCGATGTACTGCATCTGGCGGCGCTTGCCTTCATGGGCGGTGGTGCGCTTGGCTTCGCGCAGGGCGTCGACCAGCTTTTCGGGCAGCGGCACCTTCGCGAGTTTGTCCTTGGGCAGCGCTTCCAGGGCAGTGCCCAGGTCTTGCAAGGCGTTCACTTCGCGCTTGCGCTGCGATTTGCTCTTGGGCGTATCCGGATCGTCCTCGTCACCGATGTCGGTGCGCACGACAGGTTGCAGATACGTAGGGTTGTGTCGGGATGCTCGGCTCATGGCGCGCATTGTATCTTGCTATGATGGGCGCTTCCGCCCGCTTTTGGCAAAATCGCGGCACCCGTTTCTCCCTTTATTGCCTATGTCTCAAACGCTCGATTCCAAGACCGCCCCTGTGTTTGCCTACCGCCGCGAACAGCTCGAGGAGATGGCCTCCGATGTGCTGCGCATTGCACGCGAACTCGGCGCCTCTGACGCCGCAACGGAAATCTCCGAAGGCCAGGGCCTGTCGGTCACGGTGCGCAAGGGCGAGATCGAGACCATCGAGCAGAACCGCGACAAGATTGTTGGCGTGACCGTCATGCTGGGCAAGAAGCGCGGCAACGCCAGCACGTCGGACTTTTCGCCGGCAGCACTGCGGTCCACCGTCGAGGCCGCCTACAACATCGCGCGCTTCACAGCCGACGATGATTGCGCCGGCTTGGCAGAAGAAGAACTGCTGGAGAAGCACCCGCGAGACTTGCAGCTCTATCACCCATGGATGATCGACGCCGAAGCCGCCGTGGAGATCGCGCGCGCCGCTGAAGCCGCTGCCTTTGCCGTGAGCCCAAAGATCCGCAACAGCGATGGCTCCAGCATCTCTGCCCAGCATTCGCACTTCGTGTTGGCCACGTCGCGCGGTTTCATGGCGGGCTACCCGTATTCGCGTCACTTCATTTCCGCCGCGCCGATCGCCGGTTCGGGCGCGCATATGCAGCGCGATGATTGGTACTCGTCCAAGCGCTCGCCGGACGATCTGGCCGCGCCGGAAGCGATCGGCAAGTACGCGGCGGAACGCGCGCTGGCGCGTTTGTCCGCGCGCCGGTTGACGACCCGCAAGTGCCCGGTGTTGTTTGAGGCGCCGCTGGCTGCGGGTTTGCTGGGCGCGTTCGTGCAGGCCGTGTCGGGAGGCGCCTTGTACCGCAAGTCGACGTTCCTGCTCGATACGCTGGGCAAGGAAGTGTTCGCGCCGCACGTGCAGATCAAGGAAGACCCGCATGTTCTCAACGGGATGGGCAGCGCGCCCTTCGACGAGGAAGGCGTACGCACGCAGCGCCGCGATGTGGTGAAGAACGGCGTGGTGGAGGGCTACTTCCTGTCGACGTATTCCGCGCGCAAGCTCGGCATGCAGACTACTGGCAACGCGGGCGGCTCGCATAACCTGACGCTGTTCTCCAACAAGACCACGCCCGAAGATGACTTTGCCGGCATGCTGCGCCGCATGGGCACGGGTCTGCTGGTGACCGAACTGATGGGGCAGGGCGTGAACTACGTGACGGGCGACTACTCGCGTGGCGCATCGGGCTACTGGGTGGAGAACGGCGTGATTCAGTATCCGGTGGAAGAGATCACGATTGCCGGCAACCTGGGCGAGATGTTCCGCCAGATTGTCGCCATCGGCGCGGATGCGCTAGTGCGCGGCACGAAGGAAACCGGCTCGATCCTGATCGAACAGATGACAATTGCCGGCGAATAAATTGCCACAGCGGAAATAAAAAAACGCGCTCGAAACTGAGCGCGTTTTTTATTGCCTGCAGCGGTTATTGCTCGTTCGATGGCGGACGTTCATAGGTAACGAACGCATAGTCGAAATCGTTGGGCGCTGCCGCGTGGTGCGTCTCACGGGAGACTTCGTGCCAGACCTTTGGGTCGGGCGCGGGGAAGTGCGCATCGCCTTCGAAATCGGCGTCGATCTCCGTCACGATCAGTCGATCCGCGCTCGGCAAGGCATCCGCATACAGCTGCGCGCCACCGATCAGGAAGATCTGCTCGGCACCCACACACAGGCGCTGCGCGTCTTCCATCGAATACGCGATCTCGCAGCCGGGCAGTTCGAGCTTGGCATTGCGCGTGACGACAATGTTGCGACGACCTGGCAGCGGGCGGCCGATCGAATCGTACGTCTTGCGGCCCATTACGATGGGCGCGCCCATTGTGGTGCGCTTGAAGTGCGCGAGGTCTTCTGGCAGGCGCCAGGGCAGCGTGTTGTTGCGGCCGATCACGCCATTGCGGGCGCGGGCGACGATGAGCGTCAGGATGGTCATACGGTTACACGGCCACCGGTGCTTTGATCGCGGGGTGGCTCTGGTAGCCGACGATCTCAAAGTCCTCGTACTGGTAGTCGAAGATGCTTTCAGGCTTGCGCTTGATGATCAGTTTCGGCAACGGCAGCGGTTCGCGCGCGAGTTGCGTTTGGACCTGTTCGAAATGGTTGTTATAGAGGTGGCAATCGCCGCCAGTCCAGACGAAATCGCCCACATCGAGGCCAGTCTGTTGCGCAACCATGTGCACGAGCAGCGCGTAGCTGGCAATGTTGAACGGCACGCCGAGGAAGATATCGGCGCTGCGCTGGTAAAGCTGGCACGACAGCTTGCCGTCGGCCACATAGAACTGGAAGAACGCATGGCAGGGCGGCAGCTTCATGCGCGGGATGTCGGCCACATTCCAGGCAGACACGATCAGCCGGCGCGAATCGGGGTTGCGCTTGATCTGGGCAATCAGCTCGGCGATCTGGTCGATATGTTCGCCGTTGGGCGTCGGCCACGAGCGCCATTGGGAGCCGTAGACGGGGCCCAGTTCGCCATCGGCATCGGCCCATTCGTCCCAGATCGTCACGCCGTTGTCTTGCAGCCAGCGCACGTTGGTCGAGCCCTGGAGGAACCACAGCAGTTCATAGACGATGGACTTGATGTGCACCTTCTTGGTGGTCACCAGCGGGAAGCCGTCCTGCAGGTTGAAGCGCATCTGGTGGCCGAACACGGAACGCGTGCCGGTGCCGGTGCGGTCGGCTTTGTCGGTGCCATGTTCGTAGACATGGCGCATCAGGTCGAGATAAGGCTTCATGCGAGCGCGGGCGAAGAGGCGGGGCGTCGGAAATCCGGTGAGCCGCATTGTAACTTGAGCGGTGCGGTGTCGACTGTACCGGCAGTGTCTGGAAACTGGCCCGGTCGGATCGCCAGAACGGCTGGACTGACAAAGCGCAGAATTGTCGATGTGCCAGGGGCGGCAGGGCGGGCAGGATGGCCTCATCGCTTCAAATTGTCTGCCGGAGAATGATCATGTCGCCCATAGCTACCTCCGCATCGCTGGACCGTGCCGCTGAATTGCGCCATCTGCGCGCTGCGGCCAGCGTCGTTTATGCGGTGATTCCACCGACCCCGCAGTACTGCTGGCCGGTGCTCTCGCAAGCCATGGGCACGGCGGTGTGCGTGAAGCATGAGAACCACACGGAAGTGGGCGCGTTCAAGGTGCGCGGCGGGCTGACTTATCTGCATGCCTTGCGCCAACGTGAGCCGCAGGTGCGTGGTGTGATAGCGGCGACGCGCGGCAATCATGGCCAGTCGATTGCATGGGCGGCGCGTCGTAACGGTATCGCTGTCAACATCGTCGTGCCGCATGGCAACAGCGTGGAGAAGAACGCCGCCATACGCGCGCTCGGCGCAGAGCTCATCGAAGCGGGCGATGACTTCCAGGCCAGCCGCGAGGCGGCCGATCAACTGGCCGATGAACGTCGCTTGCACTTCGTGCCCTCGTATCACGATGACCTGGTCGTCGGCGTAGCAAGCTACTGGCTGGAGTTCCTCGAGGCCACGCCGCTGGATGTTGTCTATGTGCCGATCGGCATGGGTTCGGGAATTTGCGCGGCGGTGCGGGCGCGCGATGCGCTGGGGCTGTCGACGCGCATTGTCGGCGTCGTGTCAGCACATGCGCGATGCTATGAGCAATCTTTCGCAAGCGGGACCGTGGTGTCGGCGCCGGTATCGACGCTGCTGGCTGACGGGCTTGCATGTCGCACACCGGATGCGAAGGCGCTGGAGGTGATCCGCGCTGGCGTCGACCACATCATTGCGGTGACGGATGACGAGGTGGCAGAGGCTATTCGCCTGTATTTCTCCACCACCCACAACGTGGCCGAAGGCGCTGCCGCCGCAGCTCTGGCGGGGGCATGGCAGCAGCGCGAGCGGATTGCCGGCCAGAGTATCGGCCTGCCGCTGACCGGTGGCAACATTGATCGCGCCAAGCTGGCGCGCGTGCTCGCCGGTCAGCCAATCCTGGCTTAGGCGGGTTGTTGGCGGCGACGCTGCACCAGCCAGCCGCCACCCAGCACGATCAGGAGCACCAGCACATACACCGCCCACTTGAACGGCGGCTGTGCAGAAAAGAACGGCTTGAGGACCGGTTCGGCCACGATCATGTGCGCGGCCGTGTAAGCCAGCACCGTGGCGCCTCCGTAGATGATGATCGGGAACCGCTCGATCAGGCGAAGTACCACGCCGCTGCCCCACACCACCACCGGCACGCTGATCAACAGACCCAGCACCACCAGCAGGAAGCTGCCGTGCGATGCGCCGGCGATGGCGAGCACGTTGTCGATGCCCATCACCGCATCGGCGATGACGATCGTCTTCATGGCGCCCAACAGGGTGGAGCTGCCCGCGCCGTGTTCATCGCCGCCCGGGCCGTCGTCAGCCAGAAGCTTCCACGCAATCCACACCAGTGCCAATCCACCTACCAACATCAGGCCGGGAATCTTCAGCAGCCACACCACTGCCAGCGTCATCAGCGCCCGCACGATGATGGCGCCCGCGGCGCCCCACATGATGGCCTTCTTCTGCAACTCGGGCGGCAGGTTGCGCGCCGCCAGCGCGATGAGGATGGCGTTATCGCCCGCAAGCACGAGGTCGATCACGATGATCGATGCCAGCGCGGCAGCAAACTGCATGGTGAAGATGTCAGACAACCATTCCATGGCGGCTCCAGGTCAAACAACAATAAAAATCGGTTGACCGAACTGCATGGAGTGCTGGGGCGGGACGCTTTGCAGACCATGAAATCCGGTTGCAAAGGTCTTGCTCGACACGCGCAGGTTGTGAACCTGCTGGTGCCGACACGACCGGAAGCTTGCGCTTCGTCATGACGATCGTGCCTGGGGCTGAAGAACCCCCGAGCTACTCCCCTTTGAGGAAGTCCGCATTGTATCGCAGCAGGCCGATTGTGCGCTGCAAAAACGCAACATCGGTACGATGACGCGCTGTGCGCGGTTTTTTCAGCGGCGTGGGTGATTTTTACGATTGGCGCGATGCCGCGTTGTGGCGCCCTCCGGCGAAAGAACGGTGGCGCTGTCACAAAGCGGCGTCTACGCTGCAATTTCATCCGCGCGCCACCGGCGAGCGGTGATGGCATAGGCGCGATGGCACGTTTCTCGCTGTCGATGGCCTTCATGACCATGCAGCACCGTGCCGTTCCACCCACAACGGGAGACACCATGCAGGCCACCAAGCCGTCCGCCGATGCCTATGCCCGCCGCGCGCTGGCCCGTCTGATTCAGCCGCAGCCAACGGTCGACGCCGTTGGGGCGGGCTTGACCTTCTACCAGCTCTTTACGGAAGACGACGCCGCGCTGCGTGCCGAGGCGGAGGCAGGCCTGCTCGCACCCGCGGCCAGTATCAGCCCGAAGTTTTTCTACGATGCCCTCGGCTCGCGTCTGTTCGAAGCGATTACCGACCTGCCTGAGTACTACCCGACGCGCACCGAAGCCGCCATCTTCAGCCTGCATGCGGCCGAGATCGCGATGCGCGTGGGCCGCGGCGCCACGTTGATCGACCTGGGTGCCGGCAACTGTGAAAAGGCCGCGCGCCTGTTCCGCACGCTGGCACCGTCGCGATATGTGGCGATCGATATTTCGGCGGATTTCCTCCGCGATACGCTGCGTGGGCTTGCGCGTCAGCATCCGCAATTGCCGATGGTCGGCATTGGCGCCGATCTGTGTGCGCCTCTGGTGTTGCCCGATGCCGTCGGCGATGGGCGCCGCGTGTGGTTTTACCCCGGTTCGAGCCTGGGCAACTTCACGCCGGAAGAGGCAGCGGCGTTTCTCTCGCGCCTGCACGAAGCTTCGACCCCCGGCGACAGCGTGCTGATCGGCATCGACCTCATCAAAGACGCACAACGGCTCGAAGCCGCTTACGACGATCCGCTCGGGGTGACGGCGGCCTTCAATCTGAACGTGCTGCGCAACCTGAATCGCCTCCTGGGTGCGAATTTCGACGTGCGGGATTGGCGTCATGTCGCGCTGTACCGAGCAGAGGCGCACCGCGTTGAGATGCATCTGGAAGCGCGTCGCGATGTCACGGTTCGGTGGGGTAAGCACGCGCGCGCCTTCGCTGCCGGCGAGCGCATGCACACCGAGAACTCCGTCAAATACGACCTGCCGAGCCTGCATATGATGTTTGCCGAAGCCGGTTTCGAGGACCTGCATGCCTGGACCGATGTCGGCGGCGACTTTGCCGTCTGCCATGCCAGCGTAGGCCGTTAGGAAGGGCGGCAGAACATCAGGCGGGCCGGTGCGATAATGGATCGACTCCCGCCCGAGGTTTGCCGCGATGGCTGAATTCTTCATGCTCCCCGATCCGACCTTCATCGGATCGCTTCCCGACTGGACCGACGGCCGCCGCCTGCCGCGCCAGGGCATCGCGCACAGCCTGGTCGACGCGCGCAATCGCACGCTGGCGCTGTTGTCGGCGTTTGGCGACACACAGCGCGGCTGGCAGATTGAACGCGTCGAGCATCACGCCCCGCCGCTTTGGACGCTGGGCCAGCTGGCCTGGTTTGCCGAGTTCTGGTGCCTGCGCGAGCCCCGCCGCAACGGCAGCGACACCGTCGAAGACGGCGCCGGCACCGAATGGGAACTGGCGCGCTGGCAAGCCACGCTGCCGGCCGCGCTCGACGGCGCCGACACGTTCTTCGACATGGACCGGATGCCACCAGAGGCATGCTGGGAGCTGACGCTGCCCGGCATCGCGACGATCAAGCAGTACGCGCATGACGTGCTCGACCGTGTGCTCCGTAAGCTCGCCACACTTGGCACCGATGACGATGCGGCGTTGGAGCCGTTCCGCTGGGCGGTCTTTCACGAAGACCTGCGCGCCGAACATCTGCACGGCCTGCTGCAGGTATTGGGCCTGCAACCCGCTGGGCAACCGCCGCTGGCCGCCGTGGCCGTACCGGCTGCGCAGACATTGTCGTTGCCCGGTGGCCGCTTCCAAATGGGCTGGCCCGACGCCGATGGGTTCTTCTTCGACAACGAATGTCCGCCGTATCGCACATACGTGCCGGCGTTCGAGATTGATGCACAGCCCGTCACGAATGGCCAATACCTGGAGTTCATCGAGGACCGTGGTTACGACCATCCGCAATGGTGGTCGCCGGCTGGCATGGAGTGGCTGATGATGCAGGAGCGCTCGGCGCCGCTCGGTTGGCAGCGCGATCCCACCACGCGCAGCTGGCAGGCACTGCGCTACGGTCAGGCGCGTACGATCAACCGTGACGAACCCGTGCGCCATGTGAGCCTGTACGAAGCCCAGGCGTGGTGCCGCTGGGCCGGCCGTCGCTTACCGACGGAAGACGAATGGGAGATGGCCGCGGTGCAAGGCCGCGCAGGCTTCCATTGGGGGCAGGTGTGGGAGTGGACGTCATCGCCGTTCGAGCCATATCCGGATTTCGTGCCCGGCGTGCCGCGTGGTCGTGCGGCGAGCCTGTCGGCGCCGCACTTCCAAACGATGCAGACGGTGCGCGGTGCTGCCGCTCATACTCCACAGCGCGCGCGTCATCCGCGTTTCCGGGGCTTCCTGCTGCCGGAGCGCGACGACATCTTTGTCGGCTTCCGAACCTGTGCGCTTTGACGGAAGCGTTTTGCGCAGGGTCGGCAAGTCGAACTGCAACTGACCGGCGCTGCCCAAGAAGAAAAAAACCCCACGCTGTTAGACGTGGGGTTTTTTGTTGGCTGCCGCTAAGGCCATCCGGAGGAAATGGCCCTTCATCGATCAACGATCGAAGTCGCGCGAACGGCCCTTGCTGCCGTAGCTGTCGCGGTTGCCGTCGCGATTGCCATAGCTGCGACGCTGCGCGCCGTTGCCAGCGTCGCCGAAGCGGTTGCCGCCGTTGTTGTCGCCGAAGCGACGCGGGGCGGCGCCTTCACGGTTGCCATCGCGATTGCCATAACCGCCACCGGTGCCGGTGCCGGCGCTGTTGCCGTAGCCACGGTTGCCGTCTTGCGTGCCTTGCGTGCGCGCGGGGCGTTGTTGCCAGTCGCCACGGTTTTGCTGGCCTTGGCCATACGACGGACGCGGGGCGCGGTCGTCGCGGTTCCATTCGCGTTGGGCGCCTTGGTAGCCGCCGCTGTTGCTATTGCTGTTGCCGTTGCGGTCGTCGCGGCGCGGAGCAAAGCCGTCGCGGTCGCCGGCGAAGCTGCGTTGGAAGCGGCCTTCGTTGTTGCCGCTATTGCCACCGTTGCCGCCTTGGCGTGCGCCGTAGCCTTCACGCTGGCCGCGATAACCGCCGCCATTGCCACCGTTTCCGCGGTAGCCGCCACGGTCGCCGCCGGCACGCGGGCCACCTGTGCGGGGCTTGGCCGAGCGCTTCGGCTCCAGGCCCTCAACCACCGATGCATCGATGCGGCGATCAACGAAGCGCTCGATACGGCGCCATTGGAACGTGTCGTTGTGGTTCACCAGGTTGATGGCGATGCCGCTGCGGCCCGCGCGGCCCGTACGGCCGATGCGGTGCACATAGTCTTCAGCTTGCTTGGGCAGGTCGAAGTTGACCACGTGCGTGATGTCCGGCACGTCGATGCCGCGCGCTGCCACGTCGGTGGCCACCAGCACGCGCAACTGGCCGCGGCGCAGCGCCGTCAGCGTGCGGTTGCGCGCGCCCTGGTGCATGTCGCCATGCAAGGCGCCGGCGGAGAAGCCGTGCTCGGTCAGGCGTTCGGCCAGCGAATCGGCATCACGCTTGGTCGCCGTGAAGACGATGGCTTGCTTGAGCGATGCATCGCGCAGCAGGTGATCCAGCAGTTGCTGCTTGTGCGACATGTCGTCGGTGAAGTGCAGGCGCTCTTCGATGTTGCTTTGGTCGACCTTGGCGGCGGCGATTTCGATGCGCTGCGGCTCGCGCATCATGCGCTCGGCCAGTTGCTCGATGCGGCGGTCCATGGTGGCCGAGAACATCAGCATCTGACGCGTCGCCGGCGTAGCGCCGACGATGGCTTCGATGTCATCCGAGAAGCCCATGTCCAGCATGCGGTCGGCTTCGTCAAAGACGAGCATGTCGAGTGCCGACAGGTCGATGCGGCCCGAGTCGATGTGGTCGAGCAGGCGGCCCGGCGTGGCGATGATGATGTCCGGCATGCGGGCCAGCATGTCGAGCTGCTTCGGGTAGGGCATCCCGCCCAGGATGCTCGCGCAGACGATACGGCGCAGATGGCGGCCGTATTGTGCGGTGGCGGTGGTCACTTGCAGGGCCAGTTCACGCGTGGGCGTGAGCACCAGCAGCGACGGCTTGGCCGGTGCCGGGCGTGGGCGGCGGCCTTTCATGCGTTGCGGCGGGCCGTCCATGCGCGGACGCTGCGGCTCAGGCTGTTCGCTGATGCGCTGGATGGCCGGCAGGATGAAAGCGGCGGTCTTGCCCGAACCAGTCTGGCTCGTGACCAGCAGGTCGCGGCCGGACAGGCAGGCCGGAATGGCTTGCGCCTGCACCGGCGTGGGCGTGGTGTAGTTCACTTCGCCAAGCGCGCGGACGATGCGGTCGTCCAGGCCCAGTGCAGCAAAGGCGCTTGCACGGGTCGCGGTTTCGGCGATGAGGTTTTCGGTATTGGTGTTGATGGTTTCAGCGTGCGCAATGGCGCCGCTGCCGTCTTGAGGCTGCGTCATGTCGAATAGGTAGTAAGGCTGCCGCGTCGCTACATCAACGGATGCAGGCGACGGAAATGGGATACGGCGACCGGTTAATCACGGGCGTCGGCGCCAATCGGATAAGGCCGGTTCGACAGACGGGCTGCAGAACGGACAAGGCGGGGGAGTGGGCCGGCCTCAAGCTGAACAGGTCAGCGAGGTGGGGCGGCGGTCCCTTCGGCGTGATGTGAATCCACGCGGGAGATCGGAGACGATGCCAAGCACAATGGCAATCGGCTGCGCATGCTTGCAACGGGCGGTGGTTCGGACGATGCGCGCCGGTTTGGAACCAGCACATCGGCCAATCGCGGACCGAAAAATACGGCAGTAAGCAGCCAAGTCGCGGACTATAGCATGAATTTTTGCAGTGCGCAAAAAATTGCCGGTGGCGCTGATGTACGCGCCGCCGCCGCTTGCCGGATTGGCCTCGCGTCCTATACTCGAAGGACCGGCCACGCTGACGGCCGGAAAGGGGCGGATGATGGAATTCCCGATGGCCTTCTCCAACCTGTACCTGTTGCTCGCCGTTTGCGTTGCGGGCGTGATCGGACTGGCGTCTGCGCCACTGGTGATTCGAGGTGCGCGAGTAGGGATCCGCGTGCTTCTGACGATCATTGGGGTGTTGATCGGGCTGCTCGTGCTCGAAGCGCTGCCGGTGCTGACCTAGATGGCCCGGGGCCATCCGCAGCCATAGGCCCGCCCGCGTGTGGCGGGCCTCGTTGTTTTGTGCGGGCAAGAGAACAAAAAGCCAGGCGTGCAGCCTGGCTTTGTCGTATCTGCTGGTCCCGCCGACAGGAATCGAACCTGTATCTCACGCTTAGGAGGCGCGTGCACTATCCATTGTGCTACGGCGAGAGACCGACCCCGGGTGACGCAAACGGCCGCCCGAGCGAGCCGCGATTCTACGCAATTTGCAGGGCCAAGACCAGTGAGGCACCGGAGCAGCGGGCCGCGCGGGCGCCCGGTACCGACGACATATGAAATGATGATGACGCCACGTGTTCTGTGGGTTGCCGCCCACAGTTCAGGCGTTCTTGTGATGAAGCAAACGCTAAAGCGAACGAACGATCGGTCGGAGAATCAGATTTAAGTATTACGAACTTTCCACGTTTGTTCACGGAAGTTATCCTTCACCATCCCCCTTTCAGAAACCCCTAGGCGACCAACATGCTGACATCCGAAGAACGGGACGATCCGTGGACGGTGGAGCCGTCGCTGGAAAGCCTGTTCCCCAAGCATCGGCCCGGGTCGATTGATCGGCCGATCTATTTCCGTCACACCGATACGCCAGACGGCCACGTCATCAAACAGTTCCCTGACGGCTCACGCCAGCTCGTGCGCTTTGTTGGCCTGGAAGAACAGGTCGTCAAACACTTCCTTTAAAGCCTATTTCCGTTTGTGTCATGCACAAACAAAAACACCGCCGTGCGTGACGGCGGCGCTCATGCTGCGTGCGGCTTTGTTCAATCGGCGACTTTGTCGCTCGGGTACTTGAACGAGTCGCGCAGCAGGAAGCTCATCGGGATATCGAGCTTTGCGCTGTGCGGCGGAATCGGTTGCTGGAACCACTTCTTGTAGAGCTTCTCGGCGTCGTAGTCGAGGATGATGTTGGTCATCGCGCGATCCACCAGGCGCTTGAACTCGGTGTCGTCCTTGCTCAGCATGATCGCGTAGGGCTCGACCGTCAGCATGTCACCGACGACGGCGTAGTCGCCCGGGGTCTTGGTGTTGGCGCGGAAGCCGTAGAGCAGCACGTCGTCCATTGCAAAAGCGTCGGCCTTGCCGGTTTCGACCATCGCGAAGGATTCAGCGTGGTCCTTGGCTTCGAGGAAGTTCATGTTCAGCACGCGCACGTCGTTCATCTTGCGCAGCTCCGCCACGCTGGTGGTGCCCTTGGTGGTGACGACGGTCTTGCCGCGCAGGTCATCCCACCTGCGGATGCCCGACGACGTCTTGACGATCATGCGGATGCCCGCGATGTAGTGCGGAATCGTGAAGGCCACTTTCTCGCGGCGTTCGCGGTTGTTGGTGGTCGAGCCGCATTCGAGGTCGGCTTTGCCATCGGCGATGGCCGGCATCCGCGTCGAGGGCGTGACCAGCACATATTGCACTTTCAGATCGGGCCGCTTGAGGTCCGTGCGCAGCTTGTCGACCACGCGCAGGCACAGATCGACGGCATAGCCGACGGGCTTTTTATCGGCGTCGTAGAACGAGAAGGGCACGGAGCTTTCGCGGTAGGCGACGCGGACGGTGCCGGTGTCGCGGATGCGGTCGAGCACCGGCGTGGAGGAGGCCAGGACAGGGCCCGGCAAACTGGACAGCGAAGCGAAGAGCAGCGCTGCAGCCGGCAGCGCGCGCGTGAAGAACGGCATGGTTGTATCCCCCGGAAAGAATCGGCGGCCCTCTTTATCGTTATGCCCGGCTCGTGGCCGGAGGGCCTGCCGCATGATACGGCCCGCCGCAGCAAGCTGCAGGCCTGTGCTTTTTTGGTGTTGTAAGCAGGCTGCAAGAGTGGATTTCGCCCTCTAAAAGTCGATGCGTGACGCGTGGTTTGCAGTGGTGCGTTACGCACATGCAGCGTGCGCAACGCACCGTCTCAGCCGTCCAGCCGGTGCAGCGGACTCGCCCGCGGTGCATACCTGGCCCAGCATGCGTTGCTGCGGTGCGAAGCCGCACCGGGCCTAGCGTTAGGCGTTTTTCCCTACCGGGTTTGTCCCGACTGCCCGAGACGGACGAGGGGCGCTATGCTCCGACCATGTCTTGTTCGCAAGGCATCGAGGAGAGACTCTTCCGGCCCGCCGAAAGCGGGCCGTTTTCTTTGGCGCCTGCGCGTTCGAGGCCAGGTCAGTTCTGATTCGGAAGCACGTTGCCCGGCTGAGACGACTGCCGCGGCCAGTTCGAGAACGCGAAAATCCACAGCGCCACCAGGTTCGCCACCGGCACCAGCACAAGCAGGGTCCACCACGGTGAAAAGCCGGTCCGCAGCAAGATCTGCCGCACCGGAATGCCTGCCACGACCAAGATGATCAACAGCCCGAAGAGTCCGCGCATCGTCATTCCCCTTTCGTAACGGTATGGATGGCGCGGCCGGAAAAAGCGAGTCCGGCGGCACAAGCGTTATAGCACCGGCATCTGCAAGCGCAATGTCGCCGATGGGCGACGCGCGGGGCGACTACAATACGCGCCTTCCGGCCGTACGCGGCCAGCACCCTTTTTCTCTCCAGCATGGCCCTGTTTTCCATTACCGATGCGCAACTGGCGTTCGGCCACGTGGCGCTGCTCGACCACACCGATTTCTCGCTGGAAGCCGGCGAGCGCGTCGGCCTGATCGGCCGCAACGGCACCGGCAAGTCGTCGCTGCTTAAGATCGTGGCGGGGACGACCTCGCCGGATGATGGGCTGATCGCCCGCCAGAGCGGCGTGACCTCGGCGTATGTGCCGCAAGAGCCCGAATTCGACCCCGAACAGACCGTGGCCGAAGCCGTGGCGATGGGCGTGCCGCATGCTGCCGGCCTGCTGGCTGAATACGAGGCGCTGATCACGTCGATGGGCGACTCCCACGATGAAGACGCGCTGCACAGGCTGCAGGCACTGCAATCCCAGTTGGAAGCGGCAGACGCGTGGCAACTGCGCACGCGCGTGGAAACGACGATCGCCCAATTGGGCCTGCTGCCCGGCGCGCGCATCGGTTCGCTGTCGGGCGGCCTGACCAAGCGTGTGGCGCTTGCGCAGGCGCTGGTGGGCGCGCCTGACATCCTCCTGCTGGACGAGCCGACCAACCACCTGGACTACGACTCCATCCGCTGGCTCGAAGACTTGCTGCTGGCCTTCCGCGGCAGCGTGTTGTTCATCACGCACGATCGCGCCTTCCTCGACCGCGTGGCCACACGCATCATCGAACTCGATCGCGGCAAGCTGCGATCGTACCCCGGCAACTTCACGGCGTATCAGACGCGCAAGGCGCAGGAGCTGGACGCCGAAGCACTGGAAAACGCCCGCTTCGACAAGCTGCTCGCGCAGGAAGAAGTGTGGATCCGCAAGGGTGTGGAAGCGCGGCGCACACGCAGCGTCGGCCGCGTGGCGCGGCTGGAACAGATGCGTGTGGAGCGCCAGGCGCGCCGCGAGGTGCAGGGCAACGTCAAGCTGGAAGTCTCGCAGGGCGATCGCTCCGGCAAGATTGTCGCCGAGCTGATCGACGTGACCAAGCGCTATGGCGACAAGACCGTCGTCGACAACTTCACCGCCACCATCATGCGCGGCGACAAGGTCGGGATTCTCGGCGCCAACGGTGTCGGCAAGACCACGCTGCTGAAGCTGATCCTCGGCGAACTGGCACCGGATTCCGGCACGGTGCGCAACGGCACCAACCTGCAGGTGGCGTACTTCGACCAGATGCGCGCGCAATTGGACCTGAACCGCTCGCTTGCCGACACTATCAGCCCGGGCAGTGACTGGATCGAAGTCAACGGTCAGCGCAAGCACGTGATGAGCTATCTGGGCGACTTCCTCTTCCCGCCCGAGCGTGCCCGCTCGCCGGTGGCCTCGCTGTCGGGCGGCGAGCGCAACCGGCTGCTGCTGGCACGCCTGTTTGCCCGTCCGGCCAACGTGCTGGTGCTCGACGAGCCGACCAACGATCTGGACATCGACACGCTCGAACTGCTGGAAGAACTGCTGCAGGAATACAGTGGCACCGTATTCCTGGTCTCGCACGACCGCGCGTTCGTCGACAACGTCGTCACTTCGGTGATTGCGGCAGAGGGCGAGGGCCGTTGGCGCGAATACGTGGGCGGGTTCTCGGATTGGCAGATGCAATCGGCACGCTCGGCGCAGATGGCACAAGCGGCCAAGCCCGTTGCCGAAGAGAAGAAGCCCGAAGCCGCCAAGCCGCGCGAGCGCGCCACGGTCAAGCTCAGCTACAAAGAGCAGCGCGAACTCGACGCGCTGCCCGCCACCATCGAGGCGTTGGAGGCCGAGCAGAAGCAGGTCGGCGGCGAACTGGAGGACGGCACGATCTACGGCCGCGACCCGGAGCGCGCGCAAAAGCTGGCCGAGCGCCACGAGGCCATCGAACTGGAGCTGCTGGAGGCGCTGGAACGTTGGGAAGCCCTCGAAGCCAAGCGCGCCGGCACGGTGTGACGCTGCATTAACCACGCAATATGTCAGCGGGATGTCGACCGAATGTGAGTTTCGGCTCGCATCCCGGCGCTGACGATCCCTCCGCATTGTCGAGGACAGCTTCCTTTACAATGCGCGCTGCATTCCCGGTGCTTGGGGACAGACCCAAGCCTGGTCAGTTTTTCCGCCTTCCATGAGCAAAACCTCCCAATACAGCGAATCGTCGATCAAGGTCCTCAAGGGCCTCGAACCGGTCAAGCAACGGCCGGGCATGTACACGCGCACCGACAATCCCCTGCACATCGTGCAGGAAGTCATCGACAACTCCGCTGACGAGGCGTTGGGCGGCTACGGCAAGCTGATTGCCGTGACGTTGCACAAGGACGGCAGCGTGAGCGTGGAAGACGATGCGCGCGGCATTCCTGTCGGCATCCACCCCGAAGAGGGCGTGCCGGTGGTCGAGATCGTCTACACGCGCCTGCATGCCGGCGGCAAGTTCGACAAGGGCCGCGGCGGCGCATACGCGTTCTCCGGCGGCTTGCACGGCGTGGGCGTATCGGTCACGAACGCGCTGTCGACGCGGCTGGAAGTGACGGTCTGGCGTGACGGCAACGTGTCGACGCTCGCATTCTCCGGTGGCGACGTGATCGAACCGTTGACCACCCGCAAGGCCGAACGCGGCGAGAAGAAGAGCGGCACCCGCGTGCGCGCGTGGCCGGACGCCAAGTATTTCGATTCCGAGAACATCCCGCAGGCCGAGCTGCAGCGCTTGCTGCGCAGCAAGGCCGTGCTGCTGCCGGGCGTGAAGGTCACGCTCACGCTGGAAAAAACCGGCGAGACGCTCGAATGGCAATACGACCATGGCCTGCGCGGCTATCTGGTCGAATCGCTTGCGCAGGGCAGCGGTGCCGAGCCGGTGATCCCGCTGTTTGAAGGCGAACACTTTGCCGACCCTGACAAGCCCGGCGAAGAAGGTTTTGCCTTCGGCGAAGGCGCATCGTGGGTGGTGGCCTGGACGGAAGAGGGCTCGCCGGTGCGTGAGTCATACGTCAACCTCATCCCGACGCCCGCCGGCGGCACGCACGAATCCGGTTTGCGCGAAGGCCTGTTTCAGGCCGTGAAGAGCTTTGTCGAGATGCACGCGCTCCTGCCCAAGGGCGTCAAGCTGATGTCCGAAGACGTGTTTGCGCGCGCGTCGTTCGTGCTGTCGGCCAAGGTGCTCGACCCGCAGTTCCAGGGGCAGATCAAGGAACGTCTGAATAGCCGCGATGCGGTGCGCCTGGTGTCCACCTTCAGCCGCCCGGCGCTGGAACTGTGGCTGAACCAGCACGTCGAGCACGGCAAGAAGCTGGCCGAACTCGTCATCAAGCAGGCGCAGGCGCGTACACGTGCCGCGCAGAAGGTCGAGAAGAAGAAGGGCTCCGGTGTGGCCGTGCTGCCCGGCAAGCTGACCGACTGCGAATCCGACGACGTCACCCGCAACGAACTCTTCCTGGTGGAAGGCGATTCCGCCGGCGGCTCGGCCAAGATGGGCCGCGACAAGGAATTCCAGGCCATCCTGCCGTTGCGCGGCAAGGTGCTGAACACCTGGGAAACCGAGCGCGACCGCCTGTTCGCCAACAACGAGGTGCATGACATTGCGGTCGCCATCGGCGTGGACCCGCACGGGCCGAACGATACGGTCGACCTCTCCGGCCTGCGCTACGGCAAGATCTGTATCCTGTCCGATGCTGACGTGGACGGGGCGCACATCCAGGTGCTGCTGCTCACGTTGTTCTTCAAGCACTTCCCGCAACTGATCGATCGGGGGCACGTGTGCGTGGCCCGTCCGCCGCTGTATCGTGTCGATGCCCCGGCGCGCGGCAAGAAGCCTGCGCAGAAGCTCTACGCGCTGGACGATGGCGAGTTGGAGGCCATTGAAGACAAGCTGCGCAAGGATGGCGTGAAGGAAGGCGCCTGGCAGATCTCCCGCTTCAAGGGCCTGGGTGAAATGAGCGCCGAGCAGCTCTGGGAAACCACCATGAACCCCGACACGCGCCGTCTGCTGCCCGTGGCGCTGGGCGAACTGGGCCAAGACCAGACCATCAACATGATGAACATGCTGATGGGCAAGGGCGAAGCCGGCGCGCGCCGCACGTGGCTGGAAGCGCGCGGCAACGAAGTCGAAGCCGATATCTGACCGCAAACCGACAACGATGAAGCTTTTCGTACGTTTCGCATTCGCATTGACGGCGCTGGCCCTGTTGGCCAGCCAGCCGGCGCGCGCGGACGTCTACGGCTACATCGATGAAAACGGTCTCGCGCACTTCGCCGCCGAACGGCTGGACGATCGCTACGTGCTGTTCATGAAGGGCGCGGCGGTGGCGAGCAAGGGCGACGACAAGGCCAAGGACGACAGCGCCATCGCCCTGCCGGCAACCGAGCTGCCCGATGCCGATGCCTATCTCAACGCCAGTAAGCGCGATGCACTCGACAACGCAGCCGGCATGCGCCAGCGCCTGGTGCGCGCGGTGCTGCAGCATCCGAACGTGCCGACGGTGGAACCGCTGATCCGCCAAGCCGCCAGCAAGCACGGTATCGACCCCGCGTTGGTGAAAGCCGTGATTGCCGCCGAATCCGGTTTCAACCCGCAGGCCGTGTCGCCTAAGGGGGCAATCGGGCTGATGCAGGTGATTCCGGACACCGGCGCGCGCTACGGCGTGACCGGCGACGCCCGCCGCACGGCCGCCCAGAAGCTGGCCGACCCGAAGACCAACATCACCACCGGCGTGCGCTACCTGAGCGATCTGCTGCGCATGTTCTCAGGCAACCTTGAGCTTGTGCTGGCCGCCTACAACGCGGGCGAGGGCGCCGTGCAGAAGCACGGCAACGACATTCCGCCCTACGCCGAGACGCAGAACTACGTGAAGACGGTGTTGCAGTTCTATCGCTACTACAACCCGGTCGCCGCCGTGCCCGGATTCATGAATGTGAGCGCCAACGGCGTCATCGCCACGCGCAAGCCGGGCCGCACGGGCCGGCCCGCACGCATCGAACTCGTATTGGACCCGGCCACCGGCGTGGCCACGAACGTACCTCAACATTGATCCCGGCGGCGCCGCAACGTTGAAGCGCGCCGCTTTCGCTTGAGCCTCCATGGAACAACAAGACATCCTCTTCGACCCCAGCGAGCCGGCCGAAGCGCTCACGCTTGGCGCCTATGCCGAGCGCGCTTACCTCGACTACGCCATCAGCGTGGTCAAGGGCCGCGCACTGCCCGAGGTGGCCGATGGCCAGAAGCCGGTGCAGCGCCGCATCCTGTTCGCGATGCACGAGATGGGCCTGCGCTCCGATGCCAAGCCTGTCAAATCGGCGCGCGTGGTCGGCGACGTGCTGGGCAAATTCCACCCGCATGGCGATCAATCCGCCTACGACGCACTCGTGCGCCTGGCGCAGGATTTCTCGCTGCGTTACCCGCTGATCGACGGGCAGGGCAACTTCGGCTCGCGCGACGGCGACGGTGCGGCGGCGATGCGCTATACCGAAGCGCGCCTCACGCCCATTTCGCGTCTGCTGCTCGAAGAGCTGGACCAGGGCACCGTCGATTTCATCCCAAACTACGACGGCTCGATGGAAGAGCCGAAGCTGCTGCCAGCGCGCTTGCCGTTCGTGCTGCTCAACGGCGCATCGGGCATTGCGGTCGGGATGGCCACGGAGATCCCGTCGCACAACCTGCGCGAAGTGGCGGCCGCCACCGTGGCGCTCATCCGCGACGACAAGCTCACCAGCACCGACCTGATGCAGTACATGCCGGGGCCGGACTTTCCGGGCGGTGGGCAGATCATCTCGTCGGCGGCCGACATTGCGCAGGTGTATGAAAGCGGTCGCGGCAGCCTGAAGGTGCGTGCGCGCTGGAAGATCGAAGAACTCGCGCGCGGCCAGTGGCAGCTCGTGGTGAACGAATTGCCGCCGAACACCTCGTCGCAGAAGGTGCTGGAAGAGATTGAAGAGCTGACGAACCCGAAGGTGCGCACGGGCAAGAAGTCGCTGTCGCCGGATCAGCTCACCATGAAGCAGACCATGCTGGGCCTGCTTGATGCCGTGCGCGACGAGTCCGGCAAGGACGCTCCGGTGCGCCTCGTGTTCGAGCCCAAGAGCAAGAACATCGACCAGCAGGAATTTGCCAATGCATTGCTGGCCCACACATCGCTGGAGTCGGGTGCGGCCATCAACCTGGTGATGATCGGCACGGATGGCCGTCCGCGCCAGAAGGGCCTGGCAGAGATCCTGCGAGAGTGGATCGTCTACCGCTTCGCCACGGTCACGCGTCGCACGCGCCATCGTCTGGGCAAGGTGGAAGACCGTATCCACATCCTCGAAGGGCGGCAGTTGGTTCTGCTGCGCATCGAAGACGTGATCCGCATCATCCGCGAGAGCGAAGACCCGAAGGCCGCGCTGATCCAGGTCTTCAACCTGAGCGATCGCCAGGCCGAAGACATTCTGGAAATCCGCCTGCGTCAGCTTGCTCGCCTGGAAGCGATCAAGATCGAGCAGGAGCTGAAGAACCTGCGCGAAGAGCAGGGCGAGCTGGACGTGCTGCTGAAGTCGGAGACCATGATGCGCCGTCGCATCATCAAGGAGATCGAGACCGACGCGAAGCAATACGGTGACGACCGCCGCACCTTCATCCAGGAAGAGCGCCGCGCCGCTGCCGAAGTGAAGGTGGTCGACGAACCCGTCACGGTGATTGTTTCGCAGAAGGGCTGGGTACGCACGCGCCAGGGCCATGGCCACGACGCCACGCAATTCACCTTCAAGGCAGGCGACACGCTGTACGACACGTTTGAATGCCGCACCACCGATGCGCTGTTGATCTTCGGCACGCGCGACGACAAGGGCACGGGCCGCGTCTATTCCGTGGCCGTGGCGAACCTGCCGGGCGGCCGTGGCGACGGCGTGCCGCTGACGACGCTGATCGAACTCGCGCCGGGCACGCATATCGCCCACACGTTCGCGGGTCACGCCGAACAGAGTCTGGTCATTTCCACGCGCGGCGGCAACGGCTTCCTGGCCAAGGTGGGTGACATGGTCGGCCGCCAGAAGGCTGGCAAGGCGTTCCTGACGCTGGATGAGGGCGACCAGCCCAACAAACCGGCGCCGGTGCCTGCGGACGCTTACGGCGTGGCGTGCCTGTCCGAAGGCGGCCGCATGCTGCTGTTCCAGATCAGCGAGTTGAAGACGCTCGCCAGCGGTGGTCGTGGCGTGATCCTGATGGAACTGGAGAAGAACGAAGCGCTGCTTCAGGCAGTGGCCTTCGGTGCAGCGGGCTTCGTGCTCTCGGGCACCGGCCCGCGCGGCGGCAAGGCGGTCGAGCAGACCATGACGACCCGCGCGCAAGAGCCGTACGCCGGCAAGCGCGCACGCAAGGGCAAGACGCTCGAGCCCAAGCTGCGCGACCCGAAGCTCTCGTTGCCCAAGCCCGCGCCGGACGCCGCCTGAGCCCATGAGCGATCCGAGCGCCGCACCTGACGCCAACGCCGCAGCAAACGCAAACATTCCGTCCTGCAGCAAGCTCTTCACCGAGTTTGCGCGGATGGGCCTGTCGGGCTTCGGCGGCGTACTGCCCTTTGCGCGCGCCGGCATTGTCGATCGCAACCGGTGGCTCTCCAACACCGAGTTCGCCGAGTTGCTGAGCCTGGGCCAGGTGTTGCCCGGCCCGAATGTGGTCAACCTTTCGGTGATGCTCGGCTACCGCTTTCACGGGGTGCGCGGCGCCACTGCTGCCATGGCCGGTCTGGTGCTGACGCCTGCGGTGCTGCTGTTGCTGATCGTCATGCTGTACGACCACTTCAGCGCCCTCTCGGTGGTGCAGAACCTGCTCAAGGGCATGGCGGCGGTGGCAGCGGGGCTGGTGCTCTCAACGGCCGTCAAGCTGGCGCAGGGCCAGTCGCGCACCTGGCGTGCGGCCGGCATCGGCCTGGCGGTTTTCCTGACCATTGGCGTCCTGCAGTGGCCGTTGCTGCCGGTCATGCTGGTGCTGATTCCGCTCGCGCTCGTGCTCGAATGGTGGGCGATGCGATGAGCTACCTCACCACCGTCTTCGACCTGTTCTGGCACTTTCTTGTGCTGTCGTTTCTCGCCATCGGCGGGGCCAGCTCGACGCTGCCCGACATGCACCGCTTTCTGGTCGACACCCGGCACTACATGACGAGCGAGCAGTTGAGCGCCATGTATGCCATCTCGCAGGCCGCACCGGGCCCCAACGTGCTCTTCGTTGAGTTGTTCGGCTGGCAGGCGGCGGGTCTGGGTGGGGCGATTGCCTCGCTGGTCGGCATCTGCGGGCCGTCGTGCGTGATTGCTGCTGTTATCGCGCGGGTCATGGACCGCAAGCCCGACGCGCGCTGGATTGCGCTGGTCCGCCGTGGCCTCGCACCACTGACCATCGGGCTGCTGTTCTCCACCGGCTGGGTGCTGGCGCGGGGCGCAGACAGCAGCTTCAGCACCATCGCGCTGACCGTCGCCACCGTCCTGGTCTGCACCTTCACCCGTGTGCACCCGCTGGTGCTGGTGGGGCTTGGGGCATTGGTTGGCGGCATGGGCTGGGTATAGCGCCCCGTACTGCGGGGCCAGCGAAATCCAAGGCGGACGCATGTCCGCCTTTTTTCTTGGCCCGCTCGCCACCGAGATGGGCGCACAGCCCTCGGGAATACCCCAATGCCGTTCATAATGTATATACAACAACATATCGATCAACGCGATGTTGTCTGTATGTGAACTCCGGTCCGTTCGACGCCTGCGTCCCGCCCGGAATTGCGCCGACAGCCTCGCCGACATAAAGAGGAGACAGTTTGGAACACCTTCAACGCAACCTGCGCGCGCGGCATATCCGCTTTCTCGCGCTCGGTTCGGCCATCGGCACGGGCCTTTTCTACGGGTCCGCTTCGGCCATCCAGTTGGCCGGGCCGGCCGTGATCCTTGCGTACATCATCGGCGGCGCGGCCGTCTACATGGTCATGCGCGCGCTCGGCGAGATGGCGGTGCGCCAGCCGGTTTCCGGCTCCTTCGGGCGTTATGCGCGCGACAACCTCGGTCCGCTCGCCGGCTTTCTCACCGGCTGGACGTACATCCTCGAAATGGTGATCGTCTGCCTGGCCGACGTGACCGCCTTCGGCATCTACATGGGCTTCTGGTTTCCCGAGGTGCCGCAATGGATCTGGGTGCTCGGCATCGTCATGCTCATCTGCGGCCTGAACCTCTGCAACGTCAAGGTGTTCGGCGAGATGGAATTCTGGCTCGCACTGATCAAGATCGTGGCGATCGGCGCCATGATCGTCGGCGGCACCGTCATCCTGTTTCTCGGCGTGAAGATGAACGGCGAGCACGCGTCGGGCCTCAGCAATCTCTGGTCGCACGGCGGTTTCCTGCCGCACGGCGTGGGCGGCCTCGTGGCGTCGTTTGCCGTGGTGATGTTCGCGTATGGCGGCGTCGAGATCATCGGCATCACCGGCGGCGAGGCGCAGAACCCCGACAAGGTCATCCCGAAGGCCATCAACGCCGTACCGGCGCGCATCCTGCTGTTCTACGTGCTGACCATGTGCGTGCTGATGGCGATCTTCCCGTGGACAGGCATCGACGGCCAGGGCAGCCCGTTCGTGCAGATCTTCTCAGGGCTGGGTATCCAGTCGGCGGCGGCAATCCTCAACCTCATCGTCATCTCGGCCGCCATCTCGGCCATCAACAGCAACATCTTCGGCGCGGGCCGGATGATGTACGGCATGGCCGAGCAGGGCCAGGCGCCGCGCATCTTTGCGGCCACGTCGCGTCACGGTGTGCCCTGGGTGACGGTGCTGTTCATGGCCGGCGCGCTGCTGTGCGGCGTGGTGCTGAACTACCTGATCCCCGAAAACGTCTTCGTGATCATCGCGTCGATCGCCACGTTCGCGACCGTCTGGGTCTGGCTGATGATCCTGCTCTCGCAGGTGGCGATGCGCCGGCGTCTGTCGGCCGAAGAGGTGCGTGCGCTCAAGTTCAAGGTGCCGCTGTGGCCCGTCGGGCCGGCGCTCGCCATTGCGTTCATGCTGTTCGTGATCGGCGTGCTGGGCACCATGGAAGACACCCGTGTGGCGCTTTACGTCGGCGCAGGCTGGGTGCTGCTCATGTCGGCGGCGTGGTATCTGCGCGTGAAGCCCAACGCAGCATCCGTGTTCGCCGAAGAGGCAAGCAGGGTTTGAACCCGGCCCCCGCCAAGAACAGACAAGTTTCGGAGACACCCCATGTCGAACCACACCTCTGCGCCGTCTTACACCGGCCTCGCCGACGCACAGGCGACCGGCCACGCGCAACCGCTGTCACGCACGAGGGCCATTGCCGCCATCACCATCGGCAACGGCCTGGAGTTCTATGACTTCGTGGTCTACAGCTTCTTTGCCACGCTGATCGGCCGGCTGTACTTTCCCGTCGGCAACGCGACCGGCCAGTTGCTGATGTCGTTCGCCACGTTTGGCGTGGGTTTCCTGATGCGGCCGCTCGGCGGTTTGCTGATCGGCATGTACGCCGATCGGGCGGGCCGCAAGCCGGCGGTGGCGCTCACGTTATGGCTGATGGGTCTGTCGTCGCTGATCTTCGTCGTCACGCCCACTTACGCCCAGATCGGCATCCTCGCGCCCATCCTCGTCGTGCTTGCGCGGCTTGTGCAGGGCTTTGCCATCGGTGGCGAGATGGGTGCTTCGACTGCGCTGCTGCTGGAATACGCTGATGATCGTTCGCGCGGCTTCTATACGAGCTGGCAACCATTCAGCCAGGGGCTGGCGGCGCTGTTCGGCGCGCTGGTCGGCCTGCTGCTGAGCAACGTGCTGGCGCCTGGGGCGCTGGAGTCGTGGGGCTGGCGGTTGGCGTTCGTGATCGGCATTCTCGTCATCCCCGTCGGCCTGATCATCCGCCGCCGCCTGGAGGAAACCGCCGCACCGCCCAGCACGCGCGAAGCCGATGCCATGCTGCCGTTGCTGCGCGAACACCGTCGTGCGCTGGTCGCCAGCATCCTGCTGATGATCGGGGTGGCGTCATCCACGTACATCATCGTCTACTACCTCAGCAACTACGCTGTGAGCGTGCTGCACATGCCGCTGTCGCTGGGCATCTGGGCGGCGTGCATCGCTGCGCTGGTGCAGGTGGTGCTGTCGCCGTTCGCGGGGCGGCTGGCCGACCGCGTGGGGCGCTGCAGGGTGGTGCTGTGGTCGCGCGTTGCACTGCTGGCGATGATCTATCCGGCCTTTGCGCTCATCAACGTAGACCCATCGCTCGCCCGGTTGCTGATCGTGGTCGGCTGCCTGTCGGTGCCGATGTCGATGACTTCGCCGGCCTCGATGGTGCTCGTGAGCGAGGTGCTGCCGCAGCGGCTGCGCGCCACGGGGCTGTCGATTGCCTACTGCGTCGCCATCGCCATCTTTGGCGGCTTTGCGCAGTTCTTCTCGACCGAGCTGATCCAGCTCACAGGCAATGCCAACGCACCGGCTTTCTACGTGATCGGCTGCGGCCTCGTCTCGCTGATCGGGCTGGCCATGGTGCCCGAGACGCTCGGCCGCCGCCTGTCGTAACGCTCAATCGACCCCAACGAAACCGCCGGTCTGGTGCGCCCACAGCCGTGCATACAGGCCGCCGTGTTCCAGCAACTCCGCATGCGTGCCGCTCTCGACGATGCGCCCGCCATCCAGCACGACCAGCCGGTCCATGCGTGCGATGGTCGAGAGCCGGTGCGCAATGGCAATCACGGTCTTGCCCTGCATCAGCGTTTCCAGGCTTTCCTGGATGGCCGCTTCCACTTCCGAATCCAGCGCTGACGTGGCTTCGTCCAGGATCAGGATCGGCGCGTCCTTGAGCAGCACGCGCGCAATCGCGATGCGCTGCCGCTGACCGCCCGAGAGCTTCACCCCGCGTTCACCCACCAGCGCATCAAAGCCCCGTCGCCCTTGCGCATCGGACAACTGCGGGATGAACTCGTCGGCGCGGGCCCGGCGCACGGCTTGCATCAACTCCGCCTCCGTGCTGTCGGGTTTGCCGTAGCGCAGGTTATCGCGGATGGAGCGGTGCAGCAGCGACGTGTCTTGCGTGACCATGCCGATCTGCTCCCGCAGGCTCTCCTGTGTCACGGCCGCAATGTCCTGGCCGTCGACGAGAATCCGGCCGCGCTCCACGTCGTACAGCCGCAGCAGCAGATTGACCAGCGTCGATTTGCCCGCACCCGACGGGCCGACGAGCCCGATGCGTTCACCGGGGCGCACCACGAGGTCCAGCCCTTCGATCACGCCGCTGCCCTTGCCGTAGTGAAAGCCGACGTGCTCGAAGCGCACTTCGCCCCGTGTCACTTGCAGCGGCTTGGCATCAGGCTGGTCGATCACGGCGCGCGGCAGCGCGATGGTCTGCATGCCGTCCTGCACCTGACCGACGTTTTCAAAGATGCCGTTGACCACCCACATGATCCAGCCCGACATGTTGTTGATGCGGATGACCAGCCCCGTGGTCAACGCGATGGTGCCGGCGCTCACACGGCCCTGGCTCCACAACCACAGCGCGAGCGCCGACGTGCCCACGATCAACAGGCCGTTCATGGCCGTGATGGTGAAATCCATGCCGCTGATCATGCGGCCCGACAGGCGGGTCTTGTCCGTCTGCTCGGCCATGGCGTCGCGCGCATAGCTTTCTTCGTGCTGCGTATGCGCAAACAGCTTGAGCGTTGTGATGTTGGTGTAGCCGTCCACGATGCGTCCCATCAGTTTGGAGCGCGATTCCGTGGCGATGACCGAACGCGCTTTCACGCGCGGCACGAAATAGCTCAGTGCCGCGATGTAGCAGCCAATCCACACCAGCAGCGGCACAACGAGCCACCAGTCGGCCCTGGCGAACAGCACCATCGCACTGAGCGCGTAGATGACGACATGCCAGAGCGCGTCCACGGCCTGCACGGCGGAATCGCGCAGCGAAAAGCCGGTCTGCATGATGCGCTGCGCAATGCGGCCCGCAAAGTCGTTCTGGAAAAACGTCAGGCTCTGCTTGAGCACGTAGCGGTGGTTCTGCCAGCGGATCAGGTTCGACAGGTTGGGGTTGATGACCTGGTGCACGAGCACGTCGTGCAAGCCGAAGATGACCGGCCGCGCGATCAGCGCCACAAAGGCCATCCACAGCAGTTCGCTGCGGTGGCGGCCGAAGAACTCCGCGCCGGGGGTTGCCTGGATCATGTCGACGATGCGGCCGAGGAAGTCGAACAGCGCGACTTCAATCAGCGCGCCCAGCAACCCCACGAGCAGCAGCAACGCGAAGACGCCGCGCACCTCGCGCAGGAAGTGGGCGTAGAAGCGCCAGACATTGGCCGGAGGCTGGGTGTCGGGCAGCGGGCGGAACGGATCGATGAGCTTTTCTAGGCGGCGCAGCAGCATGTCGGGTCGGGGGTGAAGAGGAGACCGACGCCCCAGGGCGGGACGTGCGCGGAAGAGCCGCCCATGATACGCGCGTGAAAGTGCCCTTGCTGGCGGCCTGGCTTATGGAGAGCAGGACTCGGAGGTTGGTGCTCAGAGCTCGACGCGTCGGCCTTTTTGCTCGGAGGTTGGTGCTCAGAGCTCGACGCGTCGGCTTTTTTGCTCGGTGGTTGGAGCTCAGAGCTCGACGCGTGGGGCTTTTTGCTCGGTGGTTGGAGCTCAGAGCTCGGCGCGTGGGGCTTTTTGCTCGTCGGTTGGGGCTCAGAGCTCGGCACGTGAGGCTTTTTGCTCGGCGATTGCAGTTCAGAGCGTCAGCTGCGATCCGTGGGAGGCGCCAGGCGGTTCGCGAGACGCATCGCGCCATGAAAAAAGCCGCTCGATTGAGCGGCTTTCGGGTTCCGTCGGGAGCGGGGCTCAGTGCACCACCATCCGCGAGAACGGCTCCACATAAGCCTGCAGGGTGATCATCAGCCCCACCAGGAAGGCCAGCGCCAGCGAGTGGAAGAACACGTAGCGCAGGATGTCGCCCTCGTGGCCGTACCACTTGGTGGCGGTGGAAGCCACGACGATGGACTGCGCGTCGATCATCTTGCCCATCACGCCGCCCGAACTGTTGGCCGCCGACATGAGGATCGGCGACAGGCCAAGCTGTTCGGCCGTGGTCTTCTGCAGGCCGCCGAACAGCACGTTCGATGCCGTATCGGAGCCGGTGAGCGCCACGCCCAGCCAGCCCAGCATCGTGCCGAACAGCGGGTACAGCACGCCCGTGTGGGCGAAGGCCAGGCCCAGCGTCGCGTCCAGACCGGAGTAGCGCGTCAGGTAGCCGATGCCGAACATCGCGCAGATCGTCAGCAGCGAATAGCGCGTGAGCTTGATGGTGTTCCAGTACTCCTTGAGCATGCGCGGCAGCGAGTAGCCCATCAGCAGGCCGCCGACGATGGCCGATACCAGGATGCCCGTACCCGCCATCGACAGGACGTTGAAGTTGAACACTGCGCCTTCGGCAATCACCTTGGGCACCACCGGCGGGCCCTTGAGCACCATCTTGTCGAGGCCCGGGATGGCGAACTTGAATGCCCAGAGGCCGTCGGCAAACGCCTTGAACTGCGGCACGCCCCAGATGAACACGAACACGGTCAGGATGACCCACGGCAACCATGCCTGCACGCGCGTGATCTTGCCGTTGGTGGCCGTGGTGGTTTCGCGGGCTTCGGCAGCAGCTTCGGGGTCGACGCGGGAGTTGTCTTCGCGGTTGCGCAGGGCGGTCGAGGTCCAGATCGTCTTGGGCTTCCACACCTTCAGGAACAGCGTGAGCGTGCCCATCGACACCAGCGCCGCAATCACGTCCACCAGCCACGGGCCGTGGAAGTTCGACACCAGGAACTGCGGAATCGCAAACGACACGCCCGCCACCAGGATTGCCGGCCAGATCTGCAGCATGCCGCGGAAGCCCGCGAACGCCCAGATCAGCCAGAACGGCACCAGCACCGAGAAGAACGGCAACTGGCGGCCAACCATGGCAGAGAGCTGCAGCAGGTCCAGCCCCGTGACCGAAGCCAGCCCGATGAGCGGGGCACCCAGCGCGCCGTAGGCCACCGGTGCGGTGTTGGCGATCAGGGCCAGGCCCGACGCGGCCAGTGGCGAGAAGCCCAGGCCGATCAGGATGGCGCCCGTGACGGCCACCGGCGTGCCGAAGCCCGCGGCGCCTTCAAAGAACGCGCCAAAGCTGAACGCTACCAGCAGCAGCTGCAGGCGGCGGTCTTCGGTAATGCCGGAAATCGAGCTCTGCAAGACCTTGAACGACCCGTTCAAGGTGGTGAGCCGGTGCAGGAAGATGATGTTGAGAACAATCCAGCCAATTGGGAACAGGCCCGAGACGATGCCGAGGCCCGCAGCCTTGCCAGCCATTGCGGTCGGCATGCCAAACACAAACGAGGCGATCCCCACCCCGACAATCAGCGCCAGGCCGGCTGCCAGATGCGCCTGCATATGGAAGAACGCCAGCGAGCACAGCAGTACCGCCACCGGTATCCCGGCCGCTAGGGTTGACCACACGGCACTGCCGAGCGGGTCATAGACTTGATTCCACATCTTGATCTCCTCCTGTTTGGGCGTTTCAGTATCTTCTCGATACCGAACGTCTTCTGTCGCCCCTTTTTTAATGGGCAGCCACGGATTGTAGGAACAAGCGTGTCCGGGTCCCCGCAATATTCTGTCACTTTCGCCTTGAAAAGTATTCATCGGCGCCGGTGCGTGGTTTCGCGTGGCGCAAGCAATTGCACCGGGTAAATCCGGGTTGTGGAATCATTGCGCCTGCTGCGCTGCCCACCCACTCCAATTCGCCCTCCATTCATGGCTTCTCTGACGGCCTTCCTGTTTCGCCGCCGCGGCTCCCGATTGGCTGCCGCCGTGCTTACCGCGTTTGTGGCACTGACGACGTTGCCGCCCGCCGTGCATGGCCAGACTGCGGCGGCGCCAGTGCAGGCGAACACCGAATCGACGCGGCCGCGAATCGGTCTGGTGCTCTCAGGCGGCGGGGCGCGCGGCTATGCGCATATTGGCGTGCTGAAGATGCTGGAGCGCATGCGCATTCCTGTGGATGTGATTGCCGCCACCAGCATGGGCGCCGTGGTGGGCGGGCTCTACGCCAGCGGTATGCGGGCGGACGCGTTGGAGCAGAAGCTCTCACAGGTGGACCTGAGCGACATCGCCTTCGATCGCAACGATCGCGCCAAGCTGCCGCAGTCGCTGCGCGAGGATGATTTCCAGTATCCGATCGGCCTGTCGGCCGGCTATGGCAACGGCAACCTCAAGCTGCCGGCCGGGCTGGTGCAGGGCAACCGCCTGCTCGCGCTCCTCAAGAACTGGACGGCGCAGTGGCCCGACAACATCGACTTCTCGCGCCTGCCCATTCCGTTCAAGGCCATGGCGACGGATCTGGCCACGGGCGACGGAGTGATTCTCGACCACGGCTCGCTGCCGCTGGCGATGCGGGCCAGCATGGCGGTGCCGGGGCTGTTCGCGCCCTTCGAGGTGGGCGGGCGTACGCTGGTGGATGGCGGCCTGGTGAGCAACCTGCCCGTGCAGCTTGCGCGCGACATGGGGGCTGACATCATCATCGCCGTCAATATCGGGTCGGACTTGGAGCGGCCTGAAGACCTGGCCTCGCCTGCGGCGGTGACGCAACAGATGATCACCATCCTCGTTGGCCAGAACGTCCGTGCGCAGAAGGCGCTGCTGCGCGGCCAGGATGTGCTGATCGAGCCGCAGCTCTCGGAGCTTTCGTTCACCGATTTCGCCAAGGGCCCGCAGGGTGTGCGGCAGGGTGAACGCGCGGCGCAGGGCGTCGAGGCGAAGCTCGCGACGTTGTCGCTGTCGCCGCACGCGTATGCCGCGTACCGCGCTACCCACGAGCCGCAGGGCACGCTCGTGGCGGGCGCACGCATTGACGCCATCGATGTGACCACCAGCGGCCGCGTGCCGCCCGCGCGCGTGCGTCAGTTGATCAAGGTGCGTGAAGGCGATGCGTATGACGCCGAGGCGCTGAACCGCGAACTGTCGGCGCTGGCCACCACGGGCGACTTCGAAACCGTCACGCAGCAACTGGTGGAACAGAACGGTGTGCATACGCTGAAGATCGACGCGCACGAAAAGTCGTGGGGCAACCAGTTCTTCCTGTTCGGGCTGGGCATGTCGACCAACTTCGACGGGCGTGGCGCATTCAACATCAACCTTGGCCATCGGTATCCGTGGCTCACGCAGAGCGGGCTGGAGTGGCGCAACGACATCGTCCTCGGCAGCAACCGGGCGAGCATCCATACCGAGCTGCGGCAGCCACTGTGGCAGGCGCGCGGGTTTTACGTGGCGCCGTATGCCGAGTACTCGCGTCGCAGATCGGATCTCTACTTTGACGATCAGCCGCCCACCCGGGACGCCAAGCCGTTCAACAACCTGACCATCGAGACGGCGCGCGCCGGCGTTGACCTGGGCATCCCGTTGGGCCGCAAGGGTGAGCTGCGCCTGGGCGTGAACTACGTCAGGAAGACGGCAACGTTCAATTACCTGCAATTGATCGCGGACGAGTCCGGGAATGTCGTGGATGCGACGGCCGTTGACACCTTGCGCACCCAGCAGCCGGCCTTTCGCGCCCAACTTACGCTGGACCAGCTCGACGATCCGCTGTTCCCGCGCAGCGGCTATTACTTCTACAGCAGCGTGGAAGCGGGCTTCGGTTCGCCCGACAAGAAGTTCAACACCGCCCAGGCCAAGGGCCTATGGGCGACGAGCTACGGCCGCCACACGTTCAATGTGGCGTTGGAAGGGGCCGGCCTGTTTGGCGTCAACAGCCCGACGCGGGAAAACGGTGGCAACACGAGCAACGGCGCCAACGAAGGCTTCTTCCTGGGCGGCTTCCAGCACCTTTCGGCGTATGCGCAGGATCAGTTCAACGGCCAGTACATGCTGTATGGCCGCCTGACCTATCTGTACGACCTGCGCGTTGACGATCTGCTGGGCCTGCGCGCGCCGGTGTTCGGCGCCAGCGCCGAGGCCGGCAATGTCTGGCAGCTGCGCAACAACTTTGGCAAGGGCCCTTACCTGAAGAGCGGCAGCGTATTCGTCGGTGGCACCAGCCCGATCGGGCCGCTGTACTTCGGTTTTGCGGTGGCGCCCCAGGGCGTGTGGAACGTGTACCTGCAGCTCGGTCGCGTCTTCTGAAACCGCATCAAGGGGCAGCAGGCCTGCCTGGCGTACGGTCAGCGCCTGCTTCGTAAGGTCTTGATCAGACTGGGGAAATCAATCGGTCAGCTAGCGGCGGACGTGCGTGCTAGCCTTCCGCTTCGCTTCGTTCAAGACCTCGGGCGCGGTCGCGCCCAGCCCCCTTTCCCATGATGTTCTCCGTGTTGTTCCGTCGTTACCGCTCGTTCCGGTGGTTGCTGTGCGCGTGCGCCTTGGCTGTGTTGCAGGCGTGCGGCAAGCATGCTGATGAGGCTGCCAAGCCAGCCGGCCCGCCGGAAGTCGAGTTTGCCGTTGCGCAGCGCTCCGATGCGCCGCTGGTGACCGAACTGCCTGGCCGCCTGGAGCCGTATCGCACGGCGCAAGTGCGCGCGCGCGTCGACGGCATCGTCCTCAAGCGCGCCTATGAAGAAGGCCAGGTGGTCAAGGCCGGCCAGGTGCTGTTCCGCATCGATCCGGCGCCGCTCAAGGCACAGGTGGACGCCGCGCAAGGCGCGCTTGCCCGTGCGCAGGCACAACTCGCCATCGCGCGCGACAAGGCTGCCCGCTACAAGGGGCTGGCCGCCACGCGTGCCGTGAGCGAGCTGGAATACGCTGAAGCGCAATCCGCCGAGCGTCAGGCCGCCGCAGACGTGGTGTCCAGCCGTGCCGCGCTGGAAACCGCGCAACTGCGCTTGGGCTATGCCACCGTCACGGCCCCGATTGCCGGCCGCTCGCGCCGCGCGCAGGTCACCGAAGGGGCGCTGGTCAAGGAAGACGCTGCGACGACGCTCACCACGGTCGAACAGATCGACCCGATCTACGTCGACTTCGCGCAGCCCGCTGCCGAAGTGCTCGCCTTGCAGCGCACGCTCAAGAAGGGCCAGGCCGCTGCATTGAGCGGCCAGGACATCGGCGTGCAGGTCATCCTGAGCGATGGCGTGGCGTACGAGCGCCCGGGCAGGCTGCTGTTCTCGGACTTGGCGGTGGACCGCGCGACGGACAACGTCTCGATGCGCGCCGTGCTGCCCAACCCCGACGGCCTGCTGCTGCCCGGCATGTACGTGCGCGTGAAGCTTTCGCACGCCGTGCAGCAGGGCGCGGTGACGGTTCCGAAGGGCGCGTTGCAGCGCGACCGCCAGGGGGCATCGGTGTTTGTGGTGCAGGCCGACAATACGCTGGCCGTGCGTCCCGTGGCTGCGCAAACGTTGGCCGGCGACCAATGGCTGGTGACCAGCGGGCTGTCCGGCGGAGAGCGCCTCGCCATTCCGGGCATGCAGACGCTGGAAGCGGGCATGGCGGTCAAGCCGGTGCCCGCAGCACCGCGTGCTGACACCAAGCCGAAGAAGGGCTGACCATGGCGCGCTTCTTTATCGACCGCCCGGTCTTTGCCTGGGTGATTGCGCTGGCCATCATCCTGGCCGGCGTGCTCGCGCTGCCCAAGCTGCCGGTGGCGCAGTACCCGAACATCGCGCCGCCCAACGTCAGCATCTCGGCCAACTATCCGGGCGCGTCTGCGCGCACGGTGGAGAGCGCCGTCACCGCCATCATCGAGCGCGAGATGAACGGTGCGCCGGGGCTGCTGTACATGTCGTCGTCGTCCGATGCCGCGGGCAACGTGTCGATCAACCTGTCGTTCACGCAGGGCACGAGCCCCGATCTTGCGGCGGTGGAAGTGCAGAACCGCCTGAAGATCGTCGAGGAACGCCTGCCCGAGGTCGTGCGCCGCAACGGCATCCGCATCGAGAAGGCGGCCGAGAACTACATGATGTATTTGTCGCTGACGGCCGAGCGCGGCCGCTTTGACGGCATCGACCTGGGCGACCTCGCTTCGTCGGATTTGATTCCGCAGTTGCGCCGCGTGCCGGGCGTTGGCACCGCGCATTTGTTCGATGCGGAATACGCCATGCGCATCTGGCCCGATGCCGACAAGCTGACCGCATTGGGCCTGACCGCCGGCGACCTGAGCGACGCCGTGCGCCGCTACAACGCACGCATCACCGTGGGCGAAATCGGCAGCGGCGCCGTGCCGGGCAACGCACCCATCAACGCGAGCGTCACCGGTGACGATGGGCTCACCACGCCCGATGCATTCGGCCAGATCCCGCTGCGTGCGGACGCGCAGGGCCGCATGGTGCTGCTGCGCGATGTGGCGCGCGTGGAGCTGGGCGGCAGCGATTACCTGTACCTCTCGCGCATGAACGGCAAGCCGGCTACGACCATCGGCATCAAACTTGCCCCTGGCGCCAATGCCGTGGGCGTGGCCAAGCGCGTGCGCGCGGTGCTGGACGAAGCGCAGGCGCATTTCCCGCCGGGCGTGCGCTACGAGGTGGCGTACGACAGCTCGCGCTTTGTCGGCATCGCCATCGAGCAGGTGGTCAAGACGCTGCTTGAAGCCGTGGTGCTGGTGTTCCTGGTGATGATGCTGTTCATGCAGAACCTGCGCGCGACGCTCATCCCGACACTGGTCGTGCCGATCGCCCTGCTGGGCACGTTTGCGGTGATGCTGCCGATGGGTTTTTCCATCAACGTGCTGACGCTATTCGGCCTGGTGCTCGCCATCGGCATCCTCGTGGACGATGCCATCGTGGTGGTGGAAAACGTCGAACGCGTGATGCACGAAGAAGGGCTGTCGCCGCGCGAGGCGACGGCCAAGGCGATGCGGCAGATCAGCGGGGCCATCGTCGGCATCTCGCTGGTGCTGACGGCGGTGTTCGTGCCGATGGCGTTCTTTGGCGGCGCGGTGGGCAACATCTACCGGCAGTTTTCGCTGTCGCTGGCGGTGTCGATGGTCTTCTCGGCATTCCTGGCACTGACGCTTACGCCGGCGCTTTGCGCGACGCTGCTCAAGCCGGTGCAGGCCGGTCACGGTGCCGAGCGCAAGGGCTTCTTCGGCGCATTCAACCGGGGCTTTGCGCGATTGACGGCACGCTACCAAGGCGGCGTTGCCAAGCTGCTGAACCGCACGGGCCGCGCGCTGGTGGCGTACGGCGCCGTCATCGGCGTGGTGGTGCTGCTGTTCACGCAACTGCCCACGGCCTTCCTGCCGGAAGAGGACACCGGCGAGTTCATGACCGTCGTCATGCTGCCGACCGGCGCCACGCAGGCGCAGACGCTCGACGTCGTGCGGCAAGCCGAGCAGCACTTCATGACGCAGGAGCCGGCGGTGGCGTCGACGCTGGCCATCACGGGCTTCAGCCTGTACGGCAACGGGCAGAACGCGGCCATGCTGTTTCTGACGCTCAAGGACTGGAAGGAACGCAAGGGCGCTGACCAGCACGTCGATGCCGTGGTCGAGCGTGCCAACGCAGCGTTCGGCAGGATCAAGGGTGCGATGGTCATGGCGATGAACTCCCCCGCGCTGCCGGAGCTGGGCAGCAAGCCCGGCTTCGACCTGCGTCTGCAGGACCGCGGCGGTGCCGGCTACGAGCGCCTCGCGCAGGCACGCGACCGCATGCTTGCTGAGGCCGCGCAGCATCCCGCGCTGTCGGAAGTCACGTTTGCGGGCCAGGGCGATGCACCGCAGGTGTTGATTGATGTGGACCGCAAGAAAGCGCTGTCGATGGGTGTGTCGATTGAGGACATCAACCGCACGCTGGCCGTGATGTTCGGCTCCGACTACGCGGGCGATTTCGTCTATCGCAACCAGGTGCGCCGCGTGATCGTGCAGGCCGACGGCAAGCAGCGTGTCTCGGTCGAGCAGCTTGGCCGCATGCACGTGCGCAATGCAGCAGGGGCCATGGTGCCGCTTTCCGCATTCACCATCACCAAGTGGATCGTCGGGCCGCTCAAGCTGGATCGCTACAACGGTTTTCCGGCCATGACGATCACCGGCTCGCCCGCGCCGGGTCACAGCTCGGGCGAGGCGATGGCGGCGATGGAGTCGATTGCGCGCGGCCTGCCCGAAGGCTTCGGCTACGAGTGGACGGGGCAGTCGTTCGAGGAGCGGCTGTCGGGCGCGCAGGCGCCAGCGCTGTTTGCGTTGTCGATTCTCGTCGTGTTCCTGTGCCTGGCGGCGTTGTACGAGAGCTGGTCGATTCCGTTGGCGGTCATGCTGGTGGTGCCGCTCGGCGTGCTGGGCGCGCTGCTGGGCGCCACGCTGCGCTTCCTGCCCAACGACATCTACTTCAAGGTCGGGCTGATTGCCACCATCGGCCTGTCGGCCAAGAACGCGATCCTGATCATCGAAGTGGCCAAGGATCTGGTGGCGCAAGGGATGGGCCTGATTGAAGCCACGCTCGAGGCCGCGCGTCTGCGTTTCCGGCCGATCGTGATGACGTCGCTGGCGTTTGCGTTTGGCGTCGTGCCGCTGGCGATTGCAAGCGGCGCGGCATCGGCCAGCCAGCGCGCTATCGGCACGGGCGTGCTGGGCGGGATCATCGCAGCGACGGTGCTGGCGGTGTTTCTGGTGCCGGTGTTCTTTGTGGTGGTGCGGCGCGTGTTCAAGGGCAGCGAGCGGCAGCGCCGGCTGGATGCGGCGCACGAGCACGAGACGGCCCGGCCGGCCGCCTGATCGGCGTCGTCATCAATCTGCGGCGGCTGGGCCTTTGCGCCTGGCCGCTGCCGGGTCGAAGCCGAAAAAGCCAAGGACCTCTGCTGCGACCTGATCGCGGTCGTTGTCCACGCAGATCATGTGGTAGCTGTTTTCCAGCACCACGCTGCGCGCATGGGGCAGGGTGGCCTGCAGCGTTTGGGCGGAACGCAGGCTGGTGAGTTCGTCTTCGCGGGAATGGATTACCAGCGTCTGGCACTGCGTATCGGGCGCCCCGGCCAGTGCCCAGCGCCGCAGCCGGTCTACCTGCCGAATGCACGCCAGCGGCACCCACGGATAGTGGAAGCTGTCACCGCGTGCGAGCTTCGCCTTGATGATCCGCCGCAACAGGGGGTTCTTGATGCCGAACGGCTCGTCCTCTTCCACGCGCATGCGCGCCGCCATGCCCGGGATGCGATACACCGCGTAGCGCAGATCCCGATACCACGGCGTCGACCAGCCATCGATATGGATGGGCGTGGCGAGCAGCGCCAGCCTGTCCTGCGGGTGCGCAATGCCATGCCGAACCCGGTGCGCCAGCACCAGTGCCAGCAATGCGCCCATGCACATCCCCGCGATATGCACGGTGTCATGCTCGGCGGCAAGCCGTTCATACGCTTGCGTAAGCGTTTCAAGCCACGCCTCGGCAGGCATGTGGATCAGGTCTTCCGGGCGCGTGCCGTGGCCGGGCAAGGTCGGCACGTGCGTGACCGCGCCGGCGTTGCGCAGCGCTTTCTGCAGCACGCCCACGTCGTAGGCCGTGCCGCCCAGACCATGGATCAGCAGCACGGCCGTGCTGCCGGGCACCGATGGGGTCACAGTGCGGTCTCGACCGACCAGGTCCCGGCCACGAGCGCCGTGTTGCCAACGGCATCCGTCAGTGGGCGACCGGTATCCACCACGGTGTGCAGCGTGCCGTCGCGTGCGGTGATGCGCAGCGTCTGGCGGCGTGCGGGCGTTGCGGCATCGCCTTCCAGCACGGCTGCCCCGAGCCAGCGCGCGCGCAGCGCGTCGCGGTCATCCGGATGCACCAGTTGCAGTACTGTCGAGATCGACGCCATGCTTGCCGGTTCGTGTCCGAACATGAGCGCGACGTCGCCGCCCCAGTCAATGCGGCCGCTGGCTGGGTCGATGGTGTAGACAAGCTGGCCCGATGCCGCCAGCGCCAGTTCGACGCGGTTCTGCCACTGCGCGCTTTGCTCGTGCAGTTGTTCGCGCGTGGTCTTGAGTGCGCTCACCAGCAGCACCAGCAGCGCGGCAATGCCGAGGTACAGCTGCGTTTCCAGCAGCGACTGGCCATAGTGGTGATCCAGCACGGCGAACGGGCCGTCGCCTTCGGCGGTTTGCGTGAGCGCCACCAGCGTGAGCAGCAGCACCGCCAACGAGCCACCGCGGCCGCCCCACATCAGCGCCACCACCACGGCAAAGAACAGCGGGACGTACGTCAGCGCAAAGCCGATTCCATCGCCAAACTTGGCATCGCTGTTGCCATCGAAAATGATGTACGACGACAGCGCCAGCGCAACGACGGCCGCCAGACCGAGCAGGAAATCCGTGCGGTCGGTGCCGCCCGAGCGGAACGCGCGAAAGCGCGACCACGCCGCCAGCACCGGCGTGACGATCAGCACGCCCAGGAAATCCGATGCCGCCCAGATGCGCAGCACGTGCCCGAACGAGCCGCCTTGCGACCACGCAAACCATGCCGCGCCGAACAACGCCCCAAGCAGCGCACTGACCGCGCCCGCCACCAGCATCGCGCGCACGAAGTAAAGCCCTTCGAGCGGGACGCGTGCCAGTCGCACCAGTGCCACGGCCAGCGCCGCGCTACCTGCTTCGTCCAGCACGAACAGCATCGCGTGCGCGGGGTTGGTGCGCTCGATCGCCGCCAGCACCAGCTGCGCCACGGCAAACGCTGCCCCCAGCCCGGGCCATTCGCGGTACGGCCGCAGCATGAACGCGGCCATGGCCACGCCCGCCGGCAGCCAGATGTAGCCCGTCATGTCGATTGGCCCATTCAGCCGGTGCGACACGATGGCGGCCACCAGATAAAGCGCGCCCCAGAGGGCCGTGGCGACGGTGGTGGAAGGTCGGTTCAATGGCATCCGGGTTTCCCTCGGTGAAAACAAAAAACCGCGCCGGCGTAGGTGCCGTGCGCGGTTGATGATGCTACCGCAATCGGTTTCAGGCGGGCTTAGACCACGGGCAGTGCCAGGACTTCCCGCGCGGCGCGGCGGTCGCGCAGTTCGGCCATCCAGCGCTCGAGGTTCGGTCGCGCAGGACGGTCCATCGGCAGGCCCAGCCAGCGGTGCGTGGCGCAGCCGCAGACGATGTCGGCCATGGTGAAGCGACGGCCGGCCACGTACGGCTGCTTGGCCAGCACGGCTTCGAGGATGGCGGTGCTGCGCTCCGCGGCCTGGCGCGAGCGTTCAATGCGCGCGGCGTCGCGCTGGTCTTCCGGCGTGCGCACGAGCTGCAGGAACGCATCCACCATCGACGGGCTGTAGGACGTGGTCTGCCAATCCATCCAGCGGTCGGCATCGGCGCGCTCGTGAAGTTCGAGCGGGTAGAGGTTGCCCGGGCCGTAGCGCGCCGAGAGATAGCGCACGATGGCGTTGGACTCCCACAGCACGAAGCGCGTGTCGCCGGCATCGTCCAGGCCATCTTCGATGACAGGGATCATCCCGTTCGGGTTCATCGCCTTGAATTCCGGCGTGTCAACGCCGCCGAAGGCGCCGCCGACGTCGATGCGCTCATGGTCCAGCGACAGCTCATGCGCGCACCAGACGACCTTCTGAACGTTGACCGAAGAGAGTCTTCCCCAGATCCGCAGCATCGACGACGGCTCCTTTTTTGAATGGATGGAGTGGTTAGTTAGGTAATTTAGGCGGCCTTGGGCGTGAGCGCTGCGATTTCCGCGCGCATCAACTCGCCCAGCACGGCAATGCCTTGCTCGATACGCTCCGGCGCCACTGTCACGAACGCGAGGCGGAGTGTGTTGCGGCGCGGCGCATTGGCATAGAACGGCGCGCCCGGCACGAACGCCACGTTGCGCGCGACGGCCTTCTCCAGCAGCGCCATCGTGTCGATGCCTTCCGGCACTTCCACCCAGATGAACATGCCGCCTTCCGGACGGTTCCAGTGCACGCCGGCCGGCATATGGCGCGTGAGCGAGTCGAGCATCGCTTCGCATTGCTTGCCGTAGAGGTTTCGGATGCTCGGGATGTGCGTATCGAGCAGCCCGGTCTTCAGCACCTCGTACGCCACACGCTGCGTGAAGCTCGGCGTGTGCAGATCCGATGCCTGCTTGGCCTGCACGAGTTTGAAGTGGATGTGTTCGGGCGCGATGATGTAGCCCAGGCGCATGCCCGGTGCCAGGATCTTCGAGAACGAGCCCATGTAGACCACGCCGTCCGGGTTCAGCGAGCGCAGCGACGGCAACGCGTCGCCGGTGTAGCTCAGTTCACCGTACGGATCGTCTTCGACGAGCAGCACGCCCAGTTCCTTCGCTCGGGCCACCAGGGCCTGGCGGCGGTCCAGCGGCAGGCGGCGGCCGGTCGGGTTCTGGAAGTTCGGGATCGTGTAGAAGAAGCGCGCCCCGGCAGCCAGTTCCGGCGTGAGCGCGTCGGGCAGCAGGCCCTTGTCGTCGGTGGCGATGGACGTATAGGTCGGCTCGAACAGCGAGAACGCCTGCAGCGCGCCGAGGTATGTCGGGGTTTCGACCAGCACCTTGCTTTGCGGGTCGATGAAGATCTTGCCGAGCAGGTCCAGCCCCTGCTGCGAACCCGTGGTGATCAGCACGCGCGAGGCGGTGGTGCCATGACGCTGGGCAATCCACTCGCGCAGCACCGACAGGCCTTCGGTGGGGGTGTACTGCAGCGAAGCCTGCGGGTTGTCTGCAAACATGCGGGCGCACGCCGCCTGAATCGCTTCGACCGGGAAGGTGACCGGGGCGGGCAGGCCGCCGGCAAACGAAATGACCTCAGGACGTTCGGTGATCTTGAGGATTTCCCGGATCGCCGAGCTGGTCAGTTTCTGAGCGCGGCTGGAGAAGGTACAGGCGGTGTGGTCCATGGTGTGGTCCTAGTGTTGCGGCGCCCACCTCGTGAGCAGGCGCCGTGGGTGGGCAAAACGATGAGAATAGCAGGCAAGCGGCCCGTCCAACATTGGGCCGCCACCTTAGAGACTGCGGGAAAAAGCGCCGCTCAGGCGACTTCCGCAATCAGCTCGATCTCGACGCACGCGCCGAACGGAATCTGTGCGACGCCGAAGGCGCTGCGGGCGTGCTTGCCGGCGTCGCCAAATACGTCGGCAAACAGTTCCGATGCGCCGTTGGTCACCAGGTGCTGCTCAGTGAACTCCTGCGTGGAGTTGACCAGGCTCATCACCTTGACGATGCGCTTGACGCGGCTGAGGTCACCGCCCAGGTGCGTGTTCAGCGTGGCGATCAGGTCGATGGCGATGGCCCGTGCCGCTGCCTTGCCTTGCTCGGTGGTCATGTCGGCGCCCAGCTTGCCAACCCACGGCTTGCCGTCTTTCTTGGCGATGTGGCCGGACAGGAAGACCTGATTGCCGGTTTGCGCGGCCATGACGTAGGCGGCAGCGGGGGCGCCAGCGGCAGGCAGTTCGATGCCGAGTTGCTTGAGCTTGGCCTGAGCGTCGTGCGAGGCGGTCATGAAGACTCCTTGGTAAGTGCGGTCAACAAAAGAGGGAAGACGTTGCTATCGGCGTACCGACGTGCGCCGGCCGATGCCGACCACGGCAATCACAGCCAGCGCAAACAACACGGTGGGCGCGTCAAGCGATTCACCCAGCAGCAGCCAGCCGCCGATCAACGTCATGAAAGGTTGCAGCAATTGTATCTGCCCGACCCGCGCAACACCGCCGGCGGCCAGGCCGGAGTACCAGAACAGGAAGCCGATGAACATGGAAAAGGCCGACACGTAAGCCAGCCCCATCCAGGCGCGGGACGACGCATGCGCCAGCGCCTCGGCCTGATGGGTCGACGGCAGCCACGCCAGCGCGCTCACCAGGGGCAGAAGCACAGGCGGGGAGACGATCAGCGCCCAGGCAATCGTCTGCGTGCCGCCCAGTTCTCGCGCGAGCTTGCCGCCGGTGGCATAGCCGAGCGCGCCGGTCACCATGGCGGCGAAGAGGAGCCAATCGGCGCGATGCAGGCTCCCCGCGCCTTGCAGCAGCGCAAAGGAGACGACAAGCACACTGCCCGCCAGCGCACACAGCCAGAACCCGGCAGACGGCCGCTCGCGCCCGAACCAGGCGGCGAAGATGGCGGTCGCAAGCGGCAGCAGGCCGGTGATGATGGCGCCATGGGCGGCCGGTACGTCTCGCATCGCCAGCGAGGAGAACAGCGGAAAGCCGACCACCACGCCCATTGCCGTCACCGCCAGCTGCCACCATTGATGGCCGCGCGGGCGCTTGCCGGCCGCAAACGCGCCCGTGGCCGCCAGCATCGCCAGCGCCAGCACACTCGCCAGCACCGCGCGCGCCAGCGCCACGAAGGTCGCATCCAGCTCGGCCACGGCCATGCGCGTGAACGGCAGCGTCTGGCTAAAGATGGCCACGCCGATGAGGCCGAGCAGCAAGCCCCGGCGTTCGGCGTGGTCGGTGTGTTGCATGGGGAGGGCGGCGGACTTGTTCATGGTGGCCACTCAATCTGCAAACGCCACGGCCACGCGTCGGTTCTGGCGGCTCTTTTTTTCGATCTTGGTGACGATCACGCGGCCGATTTCGCCGGTGGCGCGCACGTGGGTGCCACCGCACGGCTGCCGGTCGATGCCGTCGATGCGGATGATGCGGATGGCCGATGCGCCCGCCGGCGGCGCCGCGCCGATGGTGCGCACGAGTTCGGGCTGGGCGGCCAGTTCTTCCGGGGTGATCAGGTCGATGCGCACCGGCGTGTTACGGCCGATGAGTTCGTTGAGCTGTGTGGTCAGCGTGTCGCGGTCGAGCGTTGATTCCGGCAGGTCGAAATCGATGCGGCCGGCGTCTGGCGAGATACCGCAGCCCGTGACGGGCACCGGAATCAGCGAGCCCAGCAGGTGCAGGCACGTATGCAGCCGCATCAGCCGGTGGCGGCGGTCCCAGTCGATGGTGGCCGTGACGGCCGTGCCGGGCGCGAGCAGCGTGAGGCCAGCATTGTCGGCGGGCACATGCAGGACGGTTTGGCGATCCGGGCTGTAGACGGTGTCGGCAATCCTGATGGTTGTTCCATCGGCCAGGACGAGTGTGCCGGTGTCGCCAGCCTGGCCGCCGCTGCGTGCGTAGAACACCGTGGCGTCCAACTCAATGCCTTCCGAATGCACGGCGACGACGGTGGCGTCGCAGGTGGCGCGGTAGGCGTCTTCGTCAAAACGTTTCAACGTTGGCATGGGGGCGTCTCCGGGTTCGCTGGGGGCGGAATTCTGACCTTGATCCTACCGAACTGCGTCTGTACAGTACCTGTACACTTTGTCGTGGCGCTTTCTGTACAGTTTTCGGCGCGCTTGAAGCCTACCCCGTCATGAATCCCACCTCCCACATCATCAGCCTGGATGCCCGCCGCGCGGCCGCCCGCCCGGCGGCGGAGCAGTTGCCCGACCCGATTCCGTCGGCGCAGATGACGCTGGTGGATCAGCTCACCGAATGGGCGCGCATGCGCATCGACGAGCGCGTGTTTCGTGCCGGCATGCGCATGCCGTCGATCCGGCAACTGGCACAGGAGAAGAGCATTTCGCGCTTCACCGTGGTGGAGGCGTACGAGCGGCTGGTGGCGCAGGGGTATCTGGAATCGCGCCGCGGATCGGGCTTCTACGTCAAGGAGCGCCAGGCGCCATTGCCCGAAGAGCCGGTCGCGCCGCCGCCCACCGCCGCGCGCAAGATCGACGTGACGTGGCTGCTGCGGAACATGTTCCATTCCGCCGAGCCACGCAAGGCGCCGGGCATCGGCTTTCTGCCCAACGGCTGGCTTGACGGCGAGCTGATCGCCAACGCGCTGCGCACGCTCGGCCGGCAGAACGGCAACCAGTTTCTGGCGTGGGGATCGCCGCAGGGCTTTTTGCCGCTGCGCCAGCAGTTGCAGACGCGGTTGGCGGAGCTGGAGATCGGCGCCCGGCCGGACCAGATCGTGATGACCTCGGGCATCACCTCGTCGCTGGACCTGATCGCGCGCCAGTACGTGCAGCCCGGCGATACGGTGCTGGTGGGCGATCCGGCGTGGTTCCTGATGTTCGGCCGCTTTGCCGCGCAAGGGGCGCAGGTGATCGGTGTGCCGTACACCGCCGAGGGGCCGGATCTGGTGGCGCTGGAAGGGTTGGTGCAGGTGCGCCGGCCCAAGCTGCTGATCATCAACTCGATCCTGCACAACCCGACCGGCACGTCGCTGTCGGCGGCCAAGGCGTTTCAGTTGCTGCGGCTGGCCGAGCAGTACGGTTTCCTGATCGTCGAAGACGATATCTACGGCGATCTCGCCCCGCCCGGACACCCCGGCACGCGGTTGGCGAGCCTCGACCAACTGCGCCGCGTGATCTACCTGAGCAGCTTCTCCAAGACGCTCGCGGCCAACCTGCGTGTGGGGTTCATCGCCTGCCACCCCGAGCTGGCCAAGAACCTGGTCGACGGCAAACTGCTGACCGGCCTCGTCACGCCCGAGATCAACGAGCGCGTGCTCTACAAGATCCTCACTGAAGGCCACTACCGCAAGCATGTCGAACGCATACGCGCCCGACTGGACCGCGCCCGCGACGGCGTGCAGCGCAGCCTCGAGCGCATGGGCCTGAAGCTGTTTGCGCAGCAGGGTGCGGGCATGTTCCTCTGGGCCGATACCGGGCAGGACACCAACGCCATTGCCCGCGCCGGGCACGAACAGGGCTATGTGTTTGCGCCGGGGAGCCTGTTTTCGCCGTCGCAGATGCCGTCGACGTGGATGCGCTTCAACATCGCAACCAGCGCCGATCCGGAGTTGCTCCGGTTCCTGGCGGAGCAGCTCGATCGCGGGGCTTGAAAACCGGGCGCCACGCCCTATCTAGCTTCACAAATTCATGCGGGCGCGCGCAAGGTGTAGCCCGCTTCTCTTTCCACTTTCCAGATTTTCTATGCACACCATGAGCGCACCGCACGAGAAGATGGCTTTCCAGGCAGAAGTGAAGCAGCTTCTGCACCTGATGATCCACTCGCTGTACAGCAACAAGGAAATCTTCCTGCGGGAACTGGTTTCCAATGCGTCCGATGCGGTGGACAAGCTGCGTTTTGAGGGCATCGCCAATCCGTCGCTGCTGGAAGGCGCCGGCGAGCTTGGCATCCGCATCGGCTTTGATGCGGCCGCGCGCACCATCACGATCGCCGACAACGGTATCGGCATGAGCCGCGACGAGGCCATCCGCAACCTCGGCACCATCGCCCGCTCGGGCACGCGCGAGTTCTTCAGCCAGCTTTCGGGCGACCAGCAGAAGGATGCTGCGCTGATCGGCCAGTTTGGCGTGGGCTTCTACTCGGCATTCATCGTGGCCGACCGCGTGACGGTGGAATCGCGCCGCGCCGGTGTGGCCGCCAATGAAGCCGTGCGCTGGGAAAGCACCGGCGACGGCGAATTCACTGTCGACACCATCGAACGTGCCGAGCGAGGCACCACCATCACGCTGCACCTGCGCGAGGGTGAGGACGATTTCCTCTCCGCCTGGCGCATCAAGTCGGTCGTGCAAAAGTATTCGGACCACATCTCCCTGCCGATCCAGATGCGCAAGGAAGCGTGGGACGAAGAGAAGAAGGCGATGGTGGCCCAGGACGAATGGGAAACCATCAACCAGGGCAGCGCCCTGTGGGCACGCCCGCGCGCTGACGTGACCGATGATCAGTACATTGCCTTCTACCAGCACATCGCCCACGAAAACGGCAAGCCGCTCGCCTGGACGCACAACCGCGTGGAAGGCCGCAGCGAATATACGCAACTGCTGTACATCCCGACCAACGCGCCGTTCGACCTGTGGGACCGCGAGCGCCGCAGCGGCCTGAAGCTGTACGTCAAGCGCGTCTTCATCATGGACGACGCCGAGCAACTGCTGCCGGCCTACCAGCGCTTCGTGAAGGGCGTGATCGATTCGGCCGATTTGCCGCTGAATGTCTCGCGCGAAATCCTGCAGGAAAGCCGCGACGTGAAAGCCATCCGCGAGGGTTCGACCAAGCGCGTGCTCGGCATGCTCGAATCGATGGCCGAGTCGGATGACGCAGCCGAGAAGGAGAAGTACGCCACGTTCTGGCAGAACTTCGGTCAGGTGCTCAAGGAGGGCATCGGGGAGGACCACGCCAACAAGGACCGCATTGCCAAGCTGCTCCGCTTTGCTTCCACGCACAACGAAGACAGCGCCCAGACCGTCTCGCTGGCCGATTACGTCGGCCGCATGAAGGAAGGTCAGGACAAGATCTACTACGTGACCGCCGAAAACTGGACGGCGGCCAAGTCGAGCCCGCATCTGGAAATCTTCCGCAAGAAGGGTGTGGAAGTGCTGCTGCTGACCGACCGCGTGGACGAGTGGATGCTCTCGTTCCTGCACGATTTCGAAGAGAAGGAACTGGTGTCGGTTGCGCGTGGCGATCTCGACCTGGGCGCCTTGGAAGACGAAGCCGAGAAGGCCGAGCACGCCAAGGTGGAAGGCGAGTTCAAGCCGCTGGTCGAGCGCGCCAAGGCGGTGCTCAGCGACAGGGCCAAGGAAGTGCGCATCACGCATCGCCTGACCGATTCGCCGTCGTGCCTGGTGGCCGATGAAGGCGACATCAGCGGCACGCTGGCCCGTCTGCTCAAGCAGGCCGGCCAACAGGCGCCTGACAGCAAACCCGTGCTGGAACTGAACCCGACGCACCCGCTTGTGCGCAAGCTCGCGCTGCTGGAAACCGTGACCGGCAACGAAGCCGACCGCGCCGCGTTTGAAGATCGCCTGCATGTGCTGTTCGATCAGGCACTGTTGGCAGAGGGTGGCGCATTGGCCGACCCGGCAGCCTACGTGCAACGTGTGAATCGCCTGCTGGCCTGACGACAAGCGTGACGCTCAAGCGATGCTTTCCGCCCGTGGTCGACGCGCACACGCGCGTGCTGATCCTGGGCAGCCTGCCCGGTGAAGCATCGCTTGCGCAATCGCAGTACTACGCACACAAGCAGAACCAGTTCTGGCGCCTGGCCGGCGAGGTGATCGGCCAGGATTTGCCGGGCATGGAATACGCCGCGCGTTTGCAGGTGCTGCTTGCGCATCGCATCGGCCTGTGGGATGTGGTGGCCGAAGCCAAGCGCGAAGGCAGTCTCGACAGCAAGATCCGGGACCATGCCGGTAATGACCTTGCCGGCTTGATCGCCTCGTTGCCGGAACTGGCGCTCATTGCCTTTAACGGCGGCACCGCGTCGCGCATTGGCGTAAAGGCGCTGGGCGACATCGGCGACCGCCACACCATCCTCAAACTCCCTTCCAGCAGTCCGGCCTATGCAGCCGTGCCATATGCCCAGAAGTTGGCGGCGTGGCAAGCGCTGCGTGAGTGGCTGTCGTAGCCTCCTGCTACCTGGTCTGCCCTTCGTACAAGCCGGTCACGTCATCCATCATCTGAAGAATGCGCTCGCTGGTTGCGATCAGCGCAGCGACATGTGCCCGAAGGTTTGCGATGCCGGCGTCGATGGCCGGCGCGTGCCGGCGCCGGACTGGCCGGCGTCGTTCGTGCCGACGACATTGCGGATCAGTTGGTCCATCTCCTGGATGATGTCTGCGAGCACCGTCGTGATGACCGAGAACTCGCGCCCGTAAGGACCCGCCCGCGCCGCGGAGACGCGCGCGTTCATGGCGACGATGTTGGCCTGCATCGAGATGCGGCCAAGGTGCGTGGCGATGTCCGCCTGACGCTTGCGCAGTGCGACTTCGCATACGTGCATTTCCTCCTGGTACGCCTGCGTGATGGTCTGTAGCAATTCCAGCATGGGCGTGGCCTGTGCGACGAGCGCATCGAGCGACGGGTTGCGCTGGGTCGTGCCGGTCGACAGGGTATCGATGGCGCTTTTGGCCAGCGCGATGAACTCGCGGACGCGAGCATCGCCGCGCAGCTTGCCCGAGTACAACTGACGCAATGCCTCCGAGAACGCGCCGGGCAACCGCGCATTGCCGTCCACAAGTTCGGTGTGTGCCGACGCGAATGTCGCCAGGCACGATCGTGCGATGTCGAGCGCGGCGGCATGACCCTGAGCCGCCAATACCATTTGCAGCACGATCCGCTGTGACAGCATGCGCTGCCGTCCGGACAGGTTGATCAGCTCACCAATGGTCTCGACGGACACATCGGCCGCGGAAGCCGGGAAGGAGGAAGCGTTCATGTCATGCCTTGCAGGTGGTGTCGGCGCTGATGGAGTCGCGCCGGCCAAAAAAAACGCCCCGAGGCGAGACGGCGACGCACCGGTTGCCGGGGACGTGCCGTGTCGCCTCGGAGCGCCGTTGCCCCGGACGCTCCTGTGCGGAGCGCGTTATCGCGAAGTGCCAAGGTAGATCAAGGCCGCCGTTGGCCTTGTCCTTGCCGATGCAATAGCCATGCCACGCAAGAGAGGCCGGCGGGCCCGTCGATCCGCACACGCCAAGAGGTTCTGCCGCACTAATCTCGTGCCAGATGCCTCATGACGAGGCATGCGCGTGCGCCATGCACCGGCCGAATCGCTGGCCTACACTGTGCCCTGCGCAAGAGCGCGCTGCCGCAGGGTCGCGCAGAAGATCGTCGGCGGCCACAACGATGGATACCAAGGAAAGCACTCCCATGACCACACCTTCGATGTACGAGTTTCTCGTACCGACTGCCAACCGCATGCTCGGCAACCTGTCGGCCCTGCTCGACAAGGCGGCTGCCCACGCAGAAGCGAAGAAGTTCGACCCGGCCAATCTGATGACCGCGCGTCTGGCGCCAGACATGCATCCGTTCACGCGGCAGGTGCAGATTGCCTGTGATCAGGCCAAGGGCGGCGCGGCGCGCCTGTCTGGCAACGAGGTGCCGTCGTACCCGGATGTGGAGACGACCATTCCAGAGCTGAAGGCGCGCATTGCCAAGACACTGGAGTTCGTCAACAGCATCGACCCCGCGGCATTTGCCGGCAGCGAAGATCGCCAGATCACGCTCAAGAGCCCGACCCGCGAACTGCAGTTCACGGGCATCGATTACCTGCGCGGTTTCGTGCTGCCGAACCTGTATTTCCATGTCACCACGGCTTATGCGCTGCTGCGCCACAACGGCGTGGAAATCGGCAAGCTGGACTTCCTGGGTCATCCCTGAGCTTCGCTTCGCTCAGGCCATTGCCCCATCGACCCTGAAGACCGGCTCTATGCGGCTTCCGGGCGAGCAGGGCGCAAACGTCAAGGGCGCGGCATCCCCCCGCCGCAGCGCATCTGTCACAATCGCGCCCGAGGCCGACGCGGGGGGCGTCGGTGCATTTCTCTATCGGGCCTTCACATGCCGTTTCTTGGAATCGGGTTTCACGTCATCGTCGCGCTGTTCTTTGCGGTGCACGTCGTGCGCAACAACCAGAACATGTACTGGTTGTTCATCCTGTTTGCGTTCCCGCTGCTGGGCAGCGTGGTGTATTTCTTCGCGATCTATCTTCCGGAGATGCGCCACTCGCGCGGCGCCCGCGTTGCCAGCCGCGCTGTGACGCAACTGATCGATCCGAACCGCGCCGTGCGCGAAGCCCGCAACGATTTCGACCGCGCGCCGACCGTGCAGCACCGCCTGCGTCTGGGCGAAGCACTGCTGGAAGCCGGCGACGCGAAGGAAGCACGCCAGCACTTCGAGCAGGCGGCCACCGGCCCATTTGCTGGCGACCCGGCCGTGCTGCTCGGCCTGGCTCGCGCGCAGTTTGCCACCGGCGACGCGGCACTCGCCAGGGACACGCTCGACAAACTGTTCGAAGCGCATCGGGTGACGCGCCAGCAGCCCGAGCCGACATTGCTGTACGCACGCGCATTGGCCGCAACCAACGCGCCGAATACGCGTGAAGCCTTCGAGCAAGCGCTGACCTGCGCGAACGATGCCGCTGCCCGTTGCCTCTTCGGCGAATGGCTGCTCGCCCAGAACAGCGATGCCGACAAGCAGCGCGCGCAGGCCCTGTTTGAAGAAATCCTGCGCGACGCCAAGCACTGGACGCGCTATGCCAAAGATCACAATCGCGAGTGGCTGCAGCGCGCTGCAGCCGCTCAGTCTTCTTCCCGTTGATCCGCTTTATGACGCTGTTGAAACGTAAATCCATCGAGGCCGTCGCCTCGCGCCGCCCGGCCCGCGCCAAGCGTGAGGACCGCCGGGGCCACGATGACGAACCGAAGCGCATGGCCCCGCGCTTTGCGCCGGTCACGTTCTCTGAACTGGCCGGTGTGCGCTATCTGCACTTTGGTACGGAATGGGTGCAGGGCGCCATGCGCCTGTCCAAGCCCGATGCCATCGAACTGGAATATGCGCAGCAGATGATGGCGTGGCTGCTGTTTCTCGACCCGGCCGCACGAGCGGACTTCCACGTCGTGCAACTCGGTCTGGGGGCTGCCGCGCTCACCAAGTTCTGCCATCGTCATCTCGCGCCTGCGCAGGTCACGGCGGTGGAGCTGAACCCGTCCGTGATCGTCGCGGCGCGCAGCATGTTCGGCCTGCCGTTTGACGACGCGCGGTTGAGCGTGCTCGAACAGGACGCCTACGACTGGGTGATGGACGCCAGCCACCACGGCACAGTCGATGCGCTGCAGATCGACCTGTACGACGCCACCGCGCGCGGCCCCGTGCTCGATACGCCCGCGTTCTACAAGGCTTGCCGCCAGGTGTTGCGCTCGCCGGGTGTGATGACGATCAACCTGTTTGGCGATCACACCAGCTTTCCGCGCAATATCGAGCGCATTTGTGACGCGTTCGACAATCGCGTGCTTGTCTTCCCTGAAGTGCACGATGGCAATGTGATCGCGCTGGCGTTCAATGGGCCGCCGCTGCACGTCAGTTGGGAAGATGTGCAGACGCGGGCTGCCGCGCTGCAGGCCTCGCTCAAGCTGCCGACCAAGGGCTGGGCCGACGGTTTGCGCAGTGCCAACGCCGGCCAGGAGGACGCGCTGTCGATCTGATCGGTGCTGCGCGCCGTCCCATGCAAAACGCCCCGATTTGCGGGGCGTTTGCTTTTGTTTGGAGGCGCGCACTCAGGCGGCGTCGCCCATGCCTGGCATTTGATCGATGAAGCCGGTCACCGCCTGCATGCGGCCACCTTCAATGCGCACGAAGTCGGTGCCCTTGACCAGCGCCTGTCCATCGGGGCCGAGCGTCCATCGGAAGCGGATCGTGTCCTGCACCACATCCGCGCCGCCGTCGCGCGCAAAGCGGAAACCCGGGAACTTGGCCTGCACGCCCGCAATGAGCGCCTCCACGCCGTCATGGCCGGCGCCCTGCATCAGCGGATCGACATACGTGGCGCTCTCAGTCCAGGTTTGCGCGACGAGGGTGCGGCGTTGCGCAGCGTCTGTTGCGTTCCATGCGGCGATGTAACGGTCGACCAGCGTATCGGCGGGCGTGTCGTTGGCGGCGAGTTGGGTGGATGTCATGACGTTTCTCCGTTCGAAGTGGGGCGCTTGCCCAGCGCGGTGACGGATCATGCGCTGGATGGCTTCATCTTCGGCGCCACCGTGGATGGTGTCGATTACGCGTCAGGTAATCGCCGCGTCCATGCCCGGAGAAACGAGAGGAGGCGCGTTACTTGGATAACAACCGCATCGCCGATTCCAACCCGGCAATCGTCACCGGATACATCCGCGTCTTAACGATCTGATTGATGACCGAGATGGACTGGCGGTACTCCCACAGGCCCTCCGGCTCGGGGTTGAGCCAGACGAACTTCGGGAACTGTTCGATCAGGCGCTTGAGCCACGTGGCGCCCGCTTCGGCGTTGTTGTATTCGACCGAGCCGCCCGCCTGCAGGATTTCGTACGGGCTCATGGTCGCATCGCCCACGAAGATCAGTTTGTAGTCGGGCGGGTATTTGCGGATGACGTCCCAGGTGGAGAACCGCTCCGCATGACGGCGGCGGTTGTTCTTCCACAGCCATTCGTAGACGCAGTTGTGGAAGTAGTAATACTCGAGGTGCTTGAACTCGGTTTTGGCGGCGGAGAAGAGTTCTTCCACGCGCTTGATGTGGTCGTCCATCGAGCCGCCCACATCCATCAGCATCAGCACCTTGACGTTGTTGTGCCGCTCGGGGCGCATCTTGATGTCGAGCAGGCCGGCGTTGGCGGCGGTGGAGTGGATGGTGTCGTCCAGGTCCAGCTCGATATCGGCCCCATCGCGCGCGAACTTGCGCAGGCGGCGCAGCGCCACCTTGATGTTGCGGGTGCCGAGTTCGACGGTGTCGTCGTAGTCCTTGTACGCGCGCGCTTCCCACACCTTGACCGCGGTGCGGTTGCCCTTCGATGGCCCGCCGATGCGGATGCCTTCCGGGTTGTAGCCACCGTGCCCGAACGGCGACGTGCCACCGGTGCCGATCCACTTGTTGCCGCCTTCGTGGCGCTCGTGCTGCTCGTTCAGCAGTTCTTTCAGCCGCTCCATCAGCTTGTCGAGGCCGCCCATGGCTTCGATCTTGGCCTTCTCTTCTGGCGACAGTTCGCGCTCAAGCTTTTTGATCAGCCAATCCAGCGGGATGTCCGCGCGCCAATCCACCGCGCCTTCCACGCCCTTGAAGTAGGCGCCGAATGCCTGATCGAACTTGTCGAAGTGCTTTTCGTCCTTGACCAGCGTCATGCGCGCCAGGAAGTAGAACTCGTCGAGCGACGGCGCGATGACCTGCTGCTTGAGCCCTTCAAGCAGCGTCAGGTATTCCTTGACCGAAACCGGCAGCTTGGCGTGCCGCAGGGTGAAGAAGAAGTCGATCAGCATGGTGTCCTTCGGCGCTCAGATGGAGGGCCGCTCCAGCTTGTATTGCAGATGGCGTTTCACGGTCAGCCATTCCGATTCGATGATCGAAAACACGACCGTGTCGCGGAAGCTGCCGTCCGGCATGCGCTGGTGGTTGCGCAGCACGCCGTCCTGCTTGGCGCCGAGGCGGGCGATGGCGGCTCGGCTCTGGTGGTTCATCCAGTGCGTACGGAATTCCACGGCAATGCAGTGCAGGGTTTCGAATGCATGCGTGAGCAGCAGCAACTTGCATTCCGTGTTGACGGCCGTGCGCTGTACCGATTTGGCGTACCACGTGTGGCCGATTTCGAGCCGGCGGTTGGCTTCGTCCACGTTGAAGAGGCGCGTGGCACCGACCACCTTGCCCGGCTGCCCATCGTGCATCTCTCGCACGACGAACGGCATGGCGCCCAGGCGTTCGCGCATGTCGAGGGCAATGGCCAGCCACTCGCCGGTCTTGTCTGGCGAGGGCACCGAGGTGTACCAGAGCTTCCACAGCTCGCCATCGGCGGCCGCGGCGCGCACCTCGTCCTCGTGCTCTGGGCCGAGCGGCTCCAGCCAGGCGTGCGGGCCGGACAGCGTGACGGGCTCGATCAGGCGCGGCATGGTGTGGGCTGGCTCAGCGGTTGGCGCGGTTCATGAACACCAGGCGCTCGAACAGGTGCACGTCCTGTTCGTTCTTGAGCAACGCCCCGTGCAGCGGCGGAATCGCAGCGTTCTTGTCTTGGCTGCGCAGCGATTCCGGCGGAATGTCTTCCGCCAGCAGCAGCTTGAGCCAGTCGATCAGCTCGGATGTCGACGGCTTTTTCTTCAGCCCCGGCAGGTTGCGCATCTCATAGAACGCATCCAGTGCGGCCTTGACCAACGCGGGCTTGATGCCGGGGTAGTGCACGTCGACGATGGCCTGCATCGTCTCGGCATCCGGAAACTTGATGTAGTGGAAGAAGCAACGGCGCAGGAAGGCGTCGGGCAACTCCTTCTCGTTGTTCGACGTGATGATCACCAGCGGGCGGTGTCTGGCGCGGATGGTTTCACGCGTTTCGTACACGTAGAACTCCATACGATCCAGTTCGCGAAGCAGATCGTTGGGGAATTCGATGTCGGCCTTGTCGATTTCGTCGATCAGCAGCACGACCGGCTCGTCCGCCTCGAAGGCCTGCCAGAGCACGCCCTTGACGATGTAGTTGCGGATGTCGTGGACCCGGTTGCTGCTTTCCTGGTCGCCCAGCTGCGAGTCGCGCAGGCGCGAGACGGCGTCGTATTCGTACAGGCCCTGCTGCGCCTTGGTGGTCGACTTCACGTGCCACTGCAGCAGCGGCATGCCCAGCGCGGCGGCCACTTCCTCAGCCAGCATGGTCTTGCCCGTGCCCGGCTCGCCCTTGATGAGCAGCGGGCGCTGGAGCGTCATCGACGCGTTGACGGCAAGCTTGAGGTCATCGGTGGCGACGTACTGGTCGGAGCCTTCGAAGCGTGAGCGCTGGTTGGATGGGGCAGGCGAGGTGGTGGTGTTCATCGTGCAAGCCTACTGAGCGGTAAAAGATTTGGAAACGGCCAGTATAAGAGCATTTGGGCGTTTGACGCCGGGCGGCAGCGGGGCGGATGCGTCGTGCCATTCCTTGCTGTCAAGTCACGGGAGCCCTAACTGGACTGGCAAAAAAGCGGTGCGGTACAATGCGCCGGTTTGACGCACCTCAAATGACCGTCTTCTGGCTTGTTGCCAACGGCGGGTGAATGCGCCCAGCGAGACAGCCGGCGGAGACGAGCCAAGCCGGCAGGGCGAGCAGGATTCTGAAACTCCACGCTTAAGAACGAGATGAAAAAGATCCTCACCATGGTGGCCGCCTTGGGCACATTAGGCGCACTGTCCGCCGCAGCCAACAGCGCCGCCGCTGCCGACGTTCAGGGCAACGCGGCCGCCGCCGAGAACAAGGTCGCCATGTGTATCGGCTGCCATGCCATCCCCGACTACAAGACGTCGTTCCCCGAGGTGTATCGCGTGCCCTATCTGGGCGGCCAGAACGCCAAATACATTGAAAGCGCGCTGCATGCGTATCAAAAGGGTGACCGCAAGCACCCGACCATGCGCGCCATCGCCGGGTCGCTGACTGACCAGGACATCGCCGACCTGGCCGCCTATTACGCGGCGCAGACGCCGGCCACCCAAAACAATCCCCAGAAGTGACGAGGAACAACATGAAGAAGATCTCGCTCGCAATCTCGTTCAATCTGGGCGTGCTGATGCTGGCAGCCGCTATGTCGGCGCAAGCTGCCGATATTGAAAAGGGCAAGCAACTGGTGGAGAAGGGCGCTTGCGTGGCCTGCCATGGCGCCGGCCTGAACGCGCCGATCTCGCCGGACTATCCGAAGCTCGCCGGCCAGCACGGCGACTATATCTATCACGCGCTGCTGGCCTATCAGACCAGCAACAACCCGCTGGTGGGTCGCAGCAACGCCATCATGGCGGGCCAGGTCAACAGCAACCCTGCCACGATCGGTGCCGACGGTAAGCCGCGTCCCTTCACGCAGGCTGAGCTGAAGGATATTGCCGCGTACATCGAATCGCTGCCGGGCTCGCTGGTGCTGAAGAAGTGATGCGGCATCGCCGGTCAAAAAAAAAACCGCTCTTCGGAGCGGTTTTTTTTTGGCGTTCGAGCATCAGATTCAGCGGGCAGTTGCGCGCTTGCGCACGCATTCGATATAGGCGTCGCCGTCGGGCGGCAGGCCGGTGCGCTGCGCCGTCCACAGCATCTGGCCCAGGCATTCCATCACCTGATGGTGCGCTTCGTGCGGCGAGTCGAGCCGCTGGGCCAGCGCTTCATACGCAGCGCGAATGCCGCGCGGCTGATCCACGGACACCTGCTCGCTGATCGACAGGTGCATCGACAGGTGCAGGAACGGGTTGCTCTGGCCGCTTTCCGGCGTGTAGTCGCGGGCGAGCGCTTCTTCGCCGGCTTCCAGGGTGTCGTGGTATTCGGGATGCTGCAGCATCCAGTCGAGCGCCATGGCTTCGAGCGGCGTGAGGATTTCTGCCTGGCGGTGCTTGCGCCACGCGCCGCAGAAGAATTGACGGACTTCGTCGCGGGAGGGATTGAACATGATTTCGCCATTGTACCGGCGCGCCTTCATGCCTGCCGGGCAGCTTGGCGAGACGGCAACGCTACAATGGCGCCCCGCACCCGCAGACGGCGACCCCAAACAAAAACGCCGCACGCCATGAGACAAGCCGCCGATTCCTCCCTCGCCGCACGCGCCGCCGACAAGCTCCTCGGCGTGATGCTGATCGCCGTGTCCGCCGCTTCATTCGGTGCGATGGCCATCTTCACGCATTACGCTTATGCGAGCGGTGCCAATGTGGTTGGTCTGCTGATCGTGCGCTTTGTGATCGCGGCTGCGGCGCTAATGGTCGTGATGCGTGTTCGTCGCATTGGCATACCGCCGTGGTCGCGCGTGGCGGGGCTGGCGGCAATGGGCGGCATCGGCTACGCGGGGCAGTCGTTCGCGTTTTTTACGGCGTTGAACTACGCGCCGGCCAGCCTGGTGGCGTTGCTGCTGTATCTGTATCCGATGTTCGTGACGGTACTGGCGGCGATTTTCCTGCGCGAGCGGCTGACCACCACGGCGATCATCGCGCTGGTGCTGTGCTCGGTCGGGGCGGGGCTGACGGTGGGCGGCGCGGGCCTGTCGGGCGGCAGCCTGCTCGGCATTGGGCTGGGGGTGGCCTCCGCAGTGATTTACTCGATCTACATCACGGTCGGTGCACGGGTCACGCGCGGGCTGGATCCATTGGCGTGCACGACCGTCATCTGTACCGCTGCGGCCGTGGTGTACACGGGGATGGCGTTGCTCGGCTCGCCTGCGCATCTGCCCGGCACGTTCAGCGGCTGGGCAGCGGCGCTGGCCATCGCAGGCTTGTCGACAGTGGTGGCGATCCTGACGTTCTTTGCCGGCTTGCAGAAGTTGGGGGCCGCGCAGGCGTCGATGCTGTCTACGCTGGAGCCGGTGGTGACGGTGCTCTTGGCGGCATTGCTGCTCGGCGAGTCGATCGCGCCCATGCAGATGGCTGGCGGCGCATTGATCCTGGCGGGCGTGCTGTGGTTGACCCGCGCAGATGCCAAGCCTGCCGGTCACAGCGCGGACGAAATGGCCTGAAGCGGAATCTTCACGCCCCACAAAAAACCGCCCAGCAAGAACTGGGCGGTTTTGCTTTCGGCCTTGAGGCGATTACTTCTTCGGGCCGCTCGGCAGGCGTTGCAGGCTCTGCACCCGCATCAGGGCCGGACGATCGGCCATCACGCCATCGTAGAACGAAGCCAGATCACCCTTGAGCGCGGTGCGCGACGCATCGTTCAGATAGATCATGTGGCCCGACGGGTAATTCTTGGTCGTCAGGTTTTTCGCCTTGAGCGTCGGATCAAGCGGCATTTGCGCCAGCGTCAGCTCGGTCTGGTGGAACGGCGTGACCGCGTCGAAATAGCCGCTGGCCTGCAGCACCTTCAGGTCGGGGTTCAGGCTCATCGTCGAGGCGAGATCGCCGGCGGTGTACAGCGTGTTGCCGCCGCCCTTGTTGGCGCCCGTCGGGTCGACGTGGCTGAAATCCCAGTTGTTGAACACGGCGTCGTTCAGGTCCAGGAACGAGGAGGTCGACGTGTACTTGAGCTGGGTGTTCAGGTAGCTGTTCCAAAGCACCGTGTACGCGCCCCCGATATTCGAGATCGACGGATCGTTGCTGCCCGAGTTCGGCAGGATGAACGGCGCGATGCCCTGGCCCGTGTAGTTGGCGCGGCCGTCATACTGGCCGATCTGGATGCCCGGGTTGAGCGTCAGGAAGAACGTGTACGGCGGGTTGTTGTTCTGCGACGGCACGTTGCCCAGCGCCGCCGGGTTGCCGAACGTCTGGATCAGCGAGACCGGATCGGTGCCGATGTACGAGCCCATCGTCTGCGCCGTCGACAGGTTCAGGTTCAGGCGCACGTTGACGAACCCGCCATCTGCGGCGCTCGGCGCTTGTGCCAGCGGGGCGAGCGTGTTGTCGGCGTAGTTGCGGGCCTGGACCATGTAGCCGTCGAGGTCGGTCGGTGCCGGGTTGAGCGTCGTCTTCTTCCAGTAGAACGCGTCGGCGGCCAGCGTCGGGAAGGTGCCGACGGCCGAGAGAGCATTCGCGTAGTCGAGGATCGACGATTGCAGCGTGATCCCGTTCAGCTCGATACCGTCTTCATGCAGCACCCACGACAGCACCGCACTGCGCGCCGTGCCATACGACTCGCCGTACAGGAACTTGGGCGAATTCCAGCGCGAGTTCTTCGTCAGGTAGCGCTGGATGAAGCGGTCGATGGAGCGAGCGTCCTGGTCGTGCCCCAGAAGTCTTTGTTCTTGGCCGGGGCGATCGCGGCCGAATATCCGGTGCCCACGGGGTTGATGAACACGAGATCGGAGCGGTCGAGCAGGCTGTCCGGGTTGTCGGGCAGTTTGTACGGCGCCGGCGGCGTGAAGTTCGGGAACGACGACTGCAGCCGTTTCGGCCCGAACGAGCCCAGCAACAGGAACACCGACGACGAGCCCGGGCCGCCGTTATAGAAGAACGTTACCGGACGCGGCTTTGCCGGATCGAGGTTGTCTTGCGTGTAAGCCACGTAGAACATCGTCGCGTTCGATTGCGACGTGACTGGGTCGATGGTCGTCAGGTGGCCGGCGGTAGCTGTGTAGGCGATGCTCTTGCCGCCGATTGTCACCGTATGGTGCGTGATGGCCGCGCTTTCGCCCGGATCGGCGGCAAGCGCGTCGTTGGGCCCGGTGCCGTAGACGTTCGGGTCGACGTAGGGCTGGTCGGGCGGCACGGCGGCCGTCACCGGTTGCGTGGTTGCGTTGCCGGCGTTGGTGGCAACGCCGCTCTGGTTTGCCGCGGCGGACGAGTCTCCGCCGCCGCAACCCGCCAGCAGCACCGCGGACAGCGCTGCGGCCGCAAACGATACACCGAGGGTCCGGGACAATCCTGCAAAATCACTGGTCGATAACCTGGATTTTTTCATGGCGATAATGGCCTTCTTCAGGGTGACGAACACCATCACTTAAAACGTGTGGTTTTAAGTGGGCTCCATATTCGATTTGCGTTTTGTCATTTCTATACGACGCGAAACTAATATTCTGATTTCCCGCCTTGTTTGCGGAAATTAATGCAATCGGTTTTTGTTTGGCAAAAGAAGCCCCCGAAATCCGATCGGATTTCAAAAATAAAACAGCTCTGGAGTCAAGCCCGCAGCTAATTTGCGCAAAGTCTGCAACGGTCCGTGCAAAAGCGTCGGGATGAATGCGGTTACGCGCCTGATTTAACTCGGGCGCGAATCCGATACGTCCAACTCTGCGGGTAATGCAATGACGAACGAAAAAGTAGTTCGTAAGCAAACCGTTGTAAACGGCTGTTTTTTTATCGTACGCGATGCACTGTAAAAATGACCTTGTTGATGCAGGCGCATCGCGGCAATTGCGATTAAATACAAAGAGGGCATGCCGTTTTTTCTAAAGCCACGGGACTGCCGATGGTGGGCGGGGGTGCTCATCGGGGGGGCAGGTGTCCGGCGCATGCGGATACGGCGCATTACAATGCGGTCCTCAACTTTTTCCGGAGCACCCTGCAATGCCGATGCTTGAACCGTCCGCGCTGGACCAACTGTTCCACGCAGCCCGTACGCATAACGTGTGGCTGGATAAGCCGGTCGATGACGAACTGCTGCACACGTTGTACGACACCGTGAAGTACGGTCCGACCGCAGCCAACAGCACGCCGGCCCGCTTCGTGTTCGTCAAGAGCGCCGCCGCCAAGGAGCGCCTGATTCCGTGCATGTCGGCCGGCAATCAGGAAAAGACCCGCCAGGCGCCCGTGGCCGTGATCGTTGCGTACGACACGCAATTCCACGAGCAACTGCCCAAGTTGTTCCCGCACACCGATGCGCGTTCGTGGTACGCCGGCGACCAAGCCAAGATCAATGCCGCCGCGCTGATGAACGGCTCGCTGCAGGGCGGCTATCTGGTGCTCGCCGCCCGTGCGCTCGGCCTGGACTGCGGCCCAATGGCCGGCTTCGATGCCAACAAGGTGAACGAGACGTTCTTCCCCGATGGCCAGTGGAAGGTCAACTTCATCATGAACATCGGCTACGGCGACGCCGAGAAGCTGCACCCGCGCAACCCGCGCCTGTCGTTTGAAGAGGCGTGCAAGATCGTTTGATCGACGACCGGTCGCGCAAAGAAAACGGGGACTCGCATCAGACGGTGCAGTCCCCGTTTTTTATTCCTTCGGCGCTGGCGTCTTCGGCCTGAATTCACACAGCGGCTCGATGGCGCAATGCCAACACTCGGGTTTGCGCGCCTTGCACACATAGCGTCCATGCAGGATCAACCAGTGGTGCGCGTCCTGCCGAAACGCTTCCGGCACCACCTTCAGCAGCTTCAGCTCGACCTCAAGGACGTTCTTGCCCGGCGCCAGCCCGGTGCGATTGGCCACGCGAAAGATGTGCGTGTCCACCGCGATCGTCGGCTCACCGAAGGCCGTGTTCATCACCACGTTGGCTGTCTTGCGGCCCACACCGGGTAACTTTTCTAGCGCAGCGCGCTCACGCGGCACTTCACCGCCGTACTGGTCGAGCAGGATGCGGCACGTCTGCAGGATGTGCTTGCACTTGGTGCGATACAGCCCGATGGTCTTGATGTATTCGGTGATGCCGTCCTCGCCCAGCGCCAGCAGCTTGGCAGGCGTGTTGGCCACCGGAAACAGCTTGCGCGTCGCCTTGTTCACGCCCACGTCGGTCGCCTGTGCGGACAGCAGCACTGCGATCAGTAGCTCGAACGGCGTGGTGTATTCCAGCTCGGTGGTCGGCGTCGGGTTGTTCTCGCGCAGGGTCTCGAAGATGGCGTGGCGCTTGGCGGGATTCATCGTCGGGGCAGGGGTCAGGGTTTTTCTGCGTCGGGTTTGGCGCTGTGTTCGATCTGGCTGGCGATGCGCTTGCGGCGGGCTTCAGCCTCGTCAATCTGGGCTTGCACATCCGCCGATACGTCGGTCACGTTGCGCGGGCCTTGCCCGCGCGCAGCCATCTCGGCCTGTTTCTGGCGCGCCCGTTCAATGGCGGCCTGGATGATCGCCTTCTTGCGCGCTTGCGCGGCGAGTTCAGCGTCATCGGCCGGTTGTTCGGCGCTGACGGCAGCGAGTTTGGCTGCGGCCTTCGCGGCGAGGCGCGCTTCGTTCTCGGCTTGCTCGCGCTTGAGGCGTGCGTTGCGGAACACGTAGCGGTCCCGCGCGACATCGGCCTGTTGCTGGCTCCAGGCATCCCAGCCCGTGCGGTCGCCGGTGACAGGGACCATGTCGATGCAATCGACAGGGCAGGGCGCCACGCAGAGATCGCAGCCGGTGCACCACTCTTCGAGCACCGTGTGCATTGCCTTGGGCGCGCCCACGATGGCGTCGACCGGGCACGCCCGGATGCACAGCGTGCAGCCGATGCAGCGTTCCGGGTCGATGACTGCGATGGCGCGAGGCTGTTCTATGCCGTTGGAAGGGTCCAGCGGGAGCAGGTCACCCGTGCGACCGAGCGCGTCGGACAGCCGGCGAATACCTTCAGCGCCGCCAGGTGGGCAGCGGTTGGGTAGCGCCTCGCCGCTGGCCATGGCTTCAGCGTAGGGGCGGCAGCCGTTGTAGCCGCACTTGGTGCATTGCGTTTGCGGCAAGAGGTTTTCGAGCCGGTCGGCCAAGGATGCGGCCACTGCGGGGACCAAGGAAACCACGATGGGACTTGTCGTTTGAATAGCCTGCCATTATCGCCGATTTGGCCCCCGCGCAAGGCGTGCATGCCCTGACATCGCATACGGCGGGCATGTCTTGACCGTATGACATAATTCTTGCGTTCTAAACGGACCGACGTGCCATGCCGTCTCATCCAGCCGCGCCACTCGCCGACATCGAAGCCGATGCTCACGGCGAATCCGCCGCACCCCGCACGCGTCGCGACCCCGCCGGCACGCGCCGACGCATCCTTGCTGCTGCGATCGAAGAGTTTGCGCGCGGTGGGTTTGCAGGCGCGCGCGTTGATGCCATCGCCCGTCGCGCCGAGACCAACGAGCGCATGCTGTATTACTACTACGGCAGCAAGGAAAAACTCTTCCTGACCGTGCTCGAGCACATGTATTTCCGCTTCAAACAGGCGGAAGAGCAGGTACAGATCGAGTCGTCCGACCCGCGTGAAGCGGTCATCCAGCTTGCGCGGTTCGTCTGGGATTTCTATTACGAGAACCCCGAGTTCATCTGTTTGCTCAACAGCGAAAACCTGCACGAGGCGCGGCATCTGAAGACCTCGCCGCACTTGGGCGAGCTGGTCAACCCGGTCATCGAGGTGCTGCGAGGTGTGGTGGAGCGCGGCCAGCGCGCCGGCATCTTTCGCGACGACATCGATGTGTCGCGCCTGTACCTCACGATTTCGGCGCTCGGCTATTACGTGCTGTCCAACCGCTACACGATCAGTGCCGTGGTGGGCCGCGACATTGCCTCGGCCGACGAGCACGAGGCGTTCGCACAGCTGCATATCAAGATGCTGCTGGCGTATCTGGAGCGGCCCAAGGGCTGATCGGCCGAAGCGCCATCGCTGTCAAGTCCTGCCATAGGTTGACACTGTGCTCAGTCTCCGAGCGCCCGATGCACCGCATCGGGCGTTTTGTATTTCAAGGCCAGATGAGGCCGTTCGTGGTTGTAGATATGCACGGCCTGCGCCAC
>NZ_NKIL01000007.1:0-204931 GCF_002256165.1 Ralstonia sp. PBBBR1
ACCTGCTCAACCACTGCCAACTTAAAAGCCAGCGTGTAGTCCCTCTGCGTTCGCTTCTTCTGCCCTTCCATCTTGACCCTCACTCCCTGGCGGGGAAAAAGTGTCAACCTTATTCAGGACGGGTCACGGGCAACAAAAAAGCGCACCGAAGTGCGCTTTTTTTCATGGTTCGGCCGGCGGCTTACTTGCCTTCGCTGTTCGGCGTCTGGGCGGGCCCGCCTTGTTCGCTCATCGCTTCCTTGCGCTTGGCGCGAGCTTCCTTCTTCTCGGCCTTGCGGTTAGCCTTGGCAGCCTTCTTTTCTTCCTTGTAGGCAGCCTTGGCGTCGGACTTGCGAGCCTTGTATTCGTCGCTCGCGGCCTTGTCGTCAATGCGCTTCTGAACCAGCGGGTCAGACGACGAAGTGGCCGGCCCGTCTTGCGGGGCGGTCTGCACGGTGCCGGTGGTCTGCGGTGAAGTCTGCGGTGCCGGCGTCATCTGTGCGAAAGCAGCCGACGCAGCAAACGTGGCGGCAACGGCAAGGGCGGTTTTCAGGCGCAGTTCAATCATGGTTGAGCTCCTTCTTTTACAAAAACACGGAATGGACGGACCACATAAGCGGCGCGCGAAGCACCCGAAGTGATCTCGGCGTACATCAACGGCGCACGCCGGGCGTTGCAAATCACAACACCCATCCCTTCGCAAGAAGCGCTCCCGGCCCATCGACTACACTGCGCGCTCTCTCTTCCCTCACTACGCCGTGTCCGATTACGCCCCCGATTTCGTCCTGCTCGATCCACCCGCCGACGCCCTGCCGTTGGACGCGGACGCCGCCGCCCTTCATGTCGCGACCGTGCAGCGCTGGCTGGAAGACGCCGTCATCGGCCTGAACCTCTGCCCGTTCGCCAAGGCCGTCCACGTCAAGCGGCAGGTCCGATACGCCGTCAGCCGCGCCACGATGGACGGCGACGTGCTCGACCACCTGCGTGCCGAAGCCGATCTGCTGCACACCACCCCCGCCGCACAGATCGACACCACGCTGCTGATCGTCCCCGCCCTGGCCGATTTCCTCGATTTCCACTCGCTTACGGAGCGCGCCGAATCGCTGCTCGCCAAGGCCGGCTACGAAGGCGAGCTGCAACTGGCCAGCTTCCACCCCGATTTCGTCTTCGCCGACGCCGAGCCGGACGACATCGCCAACGCCACCAACCGCGCGCCGGCCCCGATCCTGCACCTGCTGCGCGAAGACAGCATCGCCCGCGCCGCCGCAGCCGTCCCCGACGCAGCGGACATCTACGAGCGAAATATCGAGACGATGGAAAAGCTGGGCCCCGAAGGCTGGGCAGAAATGGCAAAGAAGTTCGGCAAGACACCGCCCCGCGATTAGCCAACAGCAGCGACGGTGTGGCCGTCCCCTGCCCTAGATGGCGCCTTGAATTTCTGTTGCAGGGAGGAAAAAGAAGGGAGGCCTGTCTGAGCGCAGCGAGTTTGCCTCCCTTCCCTCCCTGCGACATAAATTCAAGGAATCTTTCGTCATCTCGGGCGCGCCTTCTTTGCTTACTTTCTTTGGCAAGACAAAGAAAGTGAGTCGCCCCCGGCAGGGGGTGAAACAAGAGATGCACCACCCGCATCAATCAAGCAAGCCAAAGAATCAAACCGCCCGATCCACCGGCGGCGTCCACTGATACGCCCAAGTCTCAGAAAGCAACCGCTCCCCCGACTGCAACGTCAGCAACAACTCAATCGGCGCATTGCCCGCGTCCGGGACCACATCAAACATCGCCCGGACACCATCGATGCTCGCCAGCGGCCGCGCCGACGCAATCTCCACCCGCCCGCGCGAGGCGCGTATGACAGGCTCCACAGTCGACCCCGCCGTGCTGCGCCCCAGCCGCGACAGCTCACCGCCGGCAAAGTCCACGACAAACCGCCACGAGAAGTATTTGCGCGGCTGCCCCACCACGCCGCCAATGCCCGTACGCGTCGCCACCACCCGCGCCAGTGGCGAGGCCGCTGCGGGCTGCGCGCCCCACGTCAGCCGATAACCGAACGCCAGTTCCTGCCCGGCATGCGGCGCAACGGCGGGCCGCCAGAAGGCGACGATGTTGTCGAAGGTTTCATCGTTGGCCGACAGCTCCACCAATTCGACCGCGCCCTCGCCCCAGTCATGCGTGGGCTCGACCCACACGCTCGGGCGCTTCTCGTAGAACACGCCGTCATCCTGGTAATGATCGGAATTGCGGTCACGCTGCAGCAGGCCGAAGCCACGCGGGCTGTCGTCGGCAAAGCGCTGGCTGCGCAGCACAGGCGGATTGGCCAGCGGCCGCCAGATCCACTCGCCCGAGCCACGCCAGATGGCCAGGCCATCGGAATCATGGATTTCCGGGCGCCAGTCCGATGCGCGCCAGCGACGTGCGGCGCTATGGCGATCGCCGGCGCGGTCGGTGCGGTCGTTCTCGCCGTAGAGGAACATGCTGGTCAGCGGCGCGATGCCCAGACGCTCGATCGGCTTGCGCACGTAGAGCGTGGCGGCCACGTCCATCACGAGCGTGTCGCCGGGGCGGATGTCGAAGCGGTAGATGCCGGCCACGCTCGGAGAATCGAGCAGCGCATAGACGCGCGCCGTATCGGCATCGGCGGCCGGGCGCACCAGCCAGAATTCAGTGAAGTCCGGAAACTCTTCTGCGCGAGGCAACCCCGTATCAATCGCCAGGCCGCGCGCCGACATGCCGTATTGCCACTGCCCGCCGACGGCGCGAAAGTAGCTGGCACCCAGGAAGGCCGTCACATCGCGCGTCGGGTCCGCCTTGGTCGTCAGCCGAAAACCGGCGAAACCGAGATCGGCCGGCAGCGCCTGGTGATCCAGTCCGCTCTTGCCGTAATCGAACATGGCCGGGTCGTAGGCAATCAGGCGGGCATGGCCGTCCACCACCTCGTGCATCTGGACAGCCGACTTGAAGAACAGCCCGAGGTGGAAGAACTTGGCCTCGAACGGCAAGTGCTGGCCGGCCCACAATGCGTGATCGGGGCGATAGCCAATCGATTGATAGCCGTCCCAGCCAAGCGTGACCAGCGGCTTGGGCAACTGCGTGCTGCGGGGCCGGTATGGCCTTGTGGCCAAGGCCCGGGCACGCGCCAGCAGGCGGGCTTCGTCAAACGGTTCGGGGGCGCCAGCGGCGGTGCCGGGCGTGGCGCTGCGGGACAAACCAGGAGCCAGGGCAAGCAGCCCGGCGGCCAACTGCTTGAGCAGGTCGCGACGGTGCATGGATCGGGGCAGGACCAGGGGGATGAGCCAAGGGTGATTCATCTTCGCACAACCCACGCCCAGGCAGCATCCGGTAAAAACCTTTCATTGGACCCACAACCCTGCGCCGTGACCGGGATTGCGCCAGTTGTGCGTGGCGCGGGGCCGCCAGTTGGAGCACAATCCCGGGTCTGTTCGCATGTACAACGCATATACGTCGCCTATGGTGAACAGAACAGATTCGAGCAATCGGCCTGGCTAAACGGGTCGACGCCCGCCACGATCATCACGGCGCCCATGCTTTCACAATCCTCCACGCCCCCGCTGCCCGATACGGCCTCGACCGAACCGTCCCCCGCCATTGCGGCTGCGCTGGAGTCATTCGGCCGCTACTACGACGCCGTCCTGCTGCCCATGTGGCTGGGGCCCGGCTGGAATGCACAGGCCGGCCTCTGCTATGAGGCGCTCGTCGTCGACAACGGCGCGCTGGTGCCGGCATCCACCGCGCGCTACCGGGCGATGGCGTGTGCGCGGCAGCTGTATACCTTCGCGCGTGCCACGCAGCTCTCCAGGCGCCACCGCGATCTCTGCGCCGAACGCGCCGCTGCCCTGTGCCACGCGCTGGACACGCGCTTTCGCGACACGATCCACGGCGGCTGGCTGTTTGCGATCGACAGTGCGCTGGCCCCGCACGACACCACCAAGGATCTGTACACGCACGCGTTCGTGCTGTTTGCCGCCGCACACTGGCTTGCCGTGAGCGGCGACCCACGTGCGGCCGCGCTGATGCATGACGCGCACGACGTGATCGCCCGCAGCTTTGCGCGGGCCGGGGTCAAACCGCTGCCGGTCGCGTCCATGGACGCCAGGTTCAGCACCACGCTGGCCGGCGTCGCGCAGAACCCCGTGATGCACCTGACCGAGGCCTACTTGGCCGCCGCCGCGCTCGACGAACCGCCCGCCTGGGCCGAGACCGGGGTGCGCACGCTGGCCGAGGGCATCCTCGCGCGCTTCATCGACACGCGCACGGGCAGCATCGCCGAGTTACCGATCGACGAGGCCAGCACCGACAACCGCATCGAACCCGGTCACCAGTTCGAATGGTTCTACCTCGTACGCGCGCACGCCGATGTCTTTACGCGCTCCGAAGCCGGCCTCCATCTGGCCGAGAGCCTTGCCCGCGCGGTGGACGCAGCCTGCGCCGACGGCGTGGATGCCGACACCCAGGGCGTGTGCCTGTCGCTCAATCTGGACGGCACGATGCGCGACGCCAGCCAGCGCATCTGGGCACAGACCGAATACGGCCGCGCCCTTGCGCTGTGCACCGAAACGCAGGGCGCCATGCTCGCGCGCCTGCTGCCGGTGTGGTCGGCGCGCTTCCTGCACGCACAAGGCTGGAACGAGGTCATCGACCCGGCCGGCCAGCGCCTGCGTGCCGACATGCCGTCGAGCACGCCATACCACATCACCACCTTTTACGAGGCGGCCCGCAGTTCGCTGTCCGGCTCGCCCGCACGTTGTACCCAAGCTGTTGAATGAAATCCACCATGCATACCACCAACCCCAATGAATCCAAGGCTCGCACCGTCTTCCGGGTGGTCAGCGGCAACTTCCTGGAGATGTACGACTTCATGGTCTACGGCTATTACGCCAAGGCCATTGCCGACACCTTCTTCCCCGCCGGCAACGAGTTCCTCTCGCTGATGCTGTCGCTGGTGACCTTTGGCGCCGGCTTCCTGATGCGGCCCCTGGGGGCAATCTTCCTGGGCGCGTACATCGACCGTCACGGCCGCCGCACAGGGCTGATCGTCACGCTGGCGCTCATGGCCTGCGGCACGCTGCTGATCGCGCTGGTGCCAAGCTACGCCACCATCGGGCTGGCGGCGCCGCTGCTGGTCCTGATCGGCCGTTTGCTGCAGGGCTTTTCGGCCGGCGTGGAGCTGGGCGGTGTGTCGGTCTACCTGGCCGAAATCGCCACCCCGGGCAAGAAGGGCTTCTTCGTGAGCTGGCAATCGGCCAGTCAGCAGGTGGCCGTCATGTTTGCCGCGCTGCTAGGCGTGCTGATGTCGTACCTGCTGCCGCCGTCTGAGATGAGCGCCTGGGGCTGGCGCGTGCCGTTCCTGATCGGCTGCCTGATCGTGCCGTTCCTGTTCATCATCCGCCGCTCGCTGCAAGAGACCGAAGAGTTCCAGAAGCGCAAGCACCGTCCGGACCTGCGCGCCGTGTTCCGCTCGATGGGCCAGAACTGGCGCCTGGTAGGCGCGGGCACGCTGATGGTCGTGATGACCACGGTGTCGTTCTACCTGATCACCGCCTACACGCCGACCTTCGGCAAGAGCGTGCTGCACCTGTCCGACATGGACAGCCTGATCGTCACGCTGTGCGTGGGCGCCTCGAACTTCTTCTGGCTGCCGATGATGGGCGCGGTGTCTGACCGCGTCGGCCGCCGCCCGCTGCTGATCCTCTTTACCGTGCTGATGCTGGTGACGGCCTACCCGGCCATGCAGTGGCTGGTTGCTGCACCGTCGTTCGCCCGCATGCTGACCGTGCTGCTATGGCTGTCGTTCCTGTACGGCAGCTACAACGGCGCGATGGTCGTCACGCTCACCGAGATCATGCCGCCGGAAGTGCGCACCACCGGGTTCTCGCTGGCGTACAGCCTCGCCACAGCCATCTTCGGTGGCTTCACCCCGGCGATTGCCACATGGCTGATCCACGAAACTGGCAACAAGGCGATGCCGGGCGTGTGGGTGTCGTTCGCCGCGCTGTGCGGGTTGATTGCCACGCTGGCGATCGTCAAGCCGGCGGGCAGGCATGAGCATGGGGCGGGCACGGCGCCTGTGGCCTGACGGGCATTTGGGATGAAGGAACGCCTCTTGGAGGGGAATCTCTCTGAGGGGCGTTTTGATTTTCGGCTTTTGTTTTCTTCTGGGATTTTTTTGTGGTCCACCCCCCTTTCGTTCCCTGCCGGGACCGACTCACTTTTCTTTGTCTTGCCAAAGAAAAGTAAGCAAAAGAAAGGCGCCATCAAGGGCTCAACGTCAAAAGAGAAAGGCCAACCCGTCGCGCGGTTGGCCTTGTCGTTTGGGCTGGCGCCCAGAGGGTGTGGCTTTTGTCTTTTGACTTTCCTGCCCTAGATGGCGCCTTGAATTTCTGTCGCAGGGAGGAAAAGGGAAGGGAAACTGTCTGAGCGCAGCGAGTTTTTCCCTTCCCCTCCCTGCGACAGAAATTCAAGGAGGGGGTCGCCATCTCGGGCGCGCATTTCTTTGCTTACTTTCTTTGGGCAAGACCAAAGAAAGTGAGTCAGCCCCGGCAGGGGATGAAACAAGGGATGCACCACCAACAAAGAACCCCCCGTTCCTCCTCACTCCCAACCCCGCCATTCAGCACAACAAGCTTCACGCGCCCAGCGTTACTGAATCACAAGCCCATTCGGCCCCACCACCCCCAGCTCCACATAGTGCGAGCCCGGACGCGTGCGGTCGGAAAAATCCACCACAAATCCGCCACCCACATCGAAGTTGCGCAGGTGGGCCAGCTCGCGGCGCACCTGGTCGCGCGTGGGCTTGGGGCCGGCGCGGCGCACGGCTTCGGCCAGCACCTTCGCGGCCACAAAGCCTTCCACCGCCCGGAATGAAAGTTCGACATCCTTGGCGCCCACGGCCGCGCGTGCGCGGTTGAATTCGCGGATGACGGGGTTCACGCCCTTGCCGGGGTTCGGCATCACGAGCGCCAGCGAATAGCCGCGCACCGCGTCGATGCCGGCCACCCGGAGCAGGATGCCCGGATCAATCGACGACAGGCCCAGCAGTTGCGCGCCGCCACCGCGCGCGCGGTATTGCTTGATGAACTGCGCGGCGGGTTCGGCCGTGGCGCCCAGGAAGATGGCCTGCACATCGGCGCCGAGCAGCTTGTCGACGGCGGCGCTCACCGAAGCCGTATTGCGCGGGTACGAAGCCATGCCGCCCATTGTGAGTTTGTACGGCTTGAGCGCGCGCTCCACGCCTGCCAGCACCTCCTTGCCGAGCGCATCGTCCTGATACAGCACGCCGATGCGCGTGACGCCAATGGTGACGAGCGCGATCACCATCTTGTCGATCTCTTGCCGGTAGCTGGCCTTGATGGGAAACACCAGCGGATCGCCGGTCATGCTGGCGGCCCCGGTGGCCGGGCCGACCAGCGGCAGGTTGGCTTCGGTCAGCACGCCGCTGCGCATGAGCGCTTCCACATTGGCGGTGCCGACCACGGTAAGCGCCGCCACCGGGTTGTCGATCTTGGCCATGTCGCGCACGTTGCGGAGGGTCTGCTCGACCTTCTGCTCGTCGTCGCGGGCCACCAGGCGGATGGTTTCGCCGTTGATACCGCCGTCCAGGTTGAGCCAGTCGAAATACAGCCGTGCGCCAGCGTTGAGCGCCCGCCCCGTCGCGGCTTGTGTGCCGGACAGCGGCAACGATTGGATGATGCTGATGTCGGCGTGGGCGGCTGGCGCTGTCAACGCGGCCATGCATGCCACACACGTGGCAAGCGCAGCCCACGGCCGCAACCACCCCATCGCTCCGCGCGCCCCCCGGCTGCGCGTGTGATTTCCCGTTTGCATTATTCGCACCCATTTCGCCGCGTGCCTCGTGGGCAACGGCGTTTTTGTCGAGACCGCTTCGGCAGTCCGCTTTCTAGTGTGGCGCCCCACATCATCGACGCCGGGCGATAGCCTGCCATCGACATCTGGCTTCCACAAGTCCTGCGGGCGCATTTACACTGGCTCGACCGTTTCTGTCGCAAACCCGCCATGCCACAGCGCCTCCTGCCTACCGATATCGAAGGCCGCACGCCGCCCTCCGCGGCGCACCCGGTGCGGCTCTACACGCGGCAGATGGAGGCCAATACGCGGTTTCCGCGCCACACGCATCCGTGGGCGCAGGTGGCGTATAGCCACAACAGCGTGCTGCGCGTGCAGGCGGGCGACACCGCCTGGGTGGTGCCGCCCTCGCGGGCGATCTGGATTCCGCCCGGCATCGAGCACGAGGTGTGGGTGGTCGAGGCCGCCTTCCTGCGCACGCTGTACGCCGACCCGTCCGTGGTGACGGGCGCGCTGGCGCAGTGCCGCGTGATGGAGGTGTCGCCGCTGCTGCGCGAGCTGATTGCCGCGATGGACGTCCGCCAGCCGCTGCCGGCCGCGCGCGAGCAGGCGCTGGCCATGCTGGTCCTGGATGAGCTGCGCCGCAGCGCCCCGCTGCCGCTGGATCTGCCCATGCCCGCCGACAAGCGCCTGCGCGCCCTGTGCGAACGCGTGATGGCCGACCCCGGCACCCCGCTCACCTTCGACGCGCTCGCCCGCGATGTGGGCGCCAGCGCACGCACGCTGGCGCGGCGCTTCCGAGACGAACTGGGTGTGAGCTTTTCGCAGTGGCGCCAGCAGGCCGTGCTCGCCAGCGCCATCCCGATGATGTCGCAGGGGATGCCGCTGTCGCGCGTGGCGCAGGAACTGGGCTACAACAGCCAGAGCGCGTTCTCTGCGATGTTCCGCCGGGCGTTCGGCAGCAGCCCGAGCGCGTTTCTGCATCGGCCAGGCGGCGACGAGACCTAGCTGCCCCGATCACCAACCGCGAGCGCGGCTGGTCGGGCCACATTGACGTGGCGGCGCCGGTCGTGAGCTAGGGCAGCGACACGATCACCGTGAGCCCGAGCCTGCATTTCGGCCCGAGCAAGTACATGCAGACGTACTTCGGGGTAACGCCGCAGCAGTCGTCCAACAATGGCTTTGCGCAATACAGCGCAAGCAGCGGCCTGCAAGGCGCCACGCTCACGGTGTGGCCTGGACGCATACCTTCTCGCGCCACCGGGCCGTGCAGACGGCGGTGGGCACCTCGCGCCTGCTGGGCAATGCGGCCAAGAGCCCGATCGTGCAGAACAAGCAGAGCTACTTCGGCGGCACGGGCCTCGTCTACACGTTCTGATCGGGCCGCCAATCAAGCGAGGGCATCGAGCCACGCCACGGTTTCGCGCCACCACGGCGCACCGGACGATGCGCGGAAGAAGCCCATGTGGCCGACGCCCTTGGCACCCAGCGCCGCGCCGCTCACCTGGCGGCGCGTGACGCGCGTGGCGGGCAACTTCGCGATGAGCGCGTCGATGGCCTTGGCGGGCGCCATCGGGTCATCGTCAAAACCCCAGGCGAGCAGCGGCACGGCGAGCCTCGGATAGCGTGAGGTATCCAACCCGGCACGCCGCGCGAAGAGGTAGCCGCGCCGCCGGGCAAAGCGCGCCCAATCGCCCAGGATGGCGGCCGGAATCGACATCGGCCCCATGCCGACGGCCGCCAGCGGCAGCATGCCGCCGCGCACGCGCGCCACCGCCAACGGAATCCGCACATGCAGCAGCCACGCGAGCTGCGGACGCGTCAACAGCCCGCGCCACGGCCAGAGCCGCGCATTCGCCAGCGACACCGCCACGTGCACCAGCGCATCGGCGTGCACGATGTGCGGCGCCAGCCCCGCCAATTGCCCGCCCGCGCTGTGGCCGAGCACCACCAGCCTGCGGCCGCTGCAGCCCTCGGGGACGAGCGTGTCGTGCACCCATTTCAGCACCGCGTCGATGTCGTGCCGGCCCCAGTCGGCAAAGCGCGGCGTGCCCGGGCCGGTCGCGGCCGCCTCACCAATGCCGCGGTAGTCGAACGTCACCACACGCCAGCCCGCCAGGCACAGGGCCCGCGCAAACGCCGCGTAGAACCGGCGCGGCACGCCCAGCGCCGAGCAGATCACCACGGTGCCGTGCGCGCCCAGCCCAGGGCTGGTGACCGTCACGGGCAGCGTCCAGCCGTCGGCCGTGCGAACGTGGTCATCGCGGGTGGGAAGGGCATCGGCGGGGTAGTCGATCGGTTCGCGCTGCATGGGAACTCCGCTCGGGGTGTCGGGATGGACCCAGTATTGGTGCCGCCGAAGACGGTCACAATTACGCGGCACGTAATCGCAGCAGCTACTCGACTCTGCTTCAATAGGCGACATGACGCCCACCAAGCCCGCCTCCGCCCCGTCCAGCGACGACGACACCCTCATGCTTGAAGACGCCAACACCGTCCAAGCGGCGATTCATCCGCCTGAAGCGGCGCTCTCGCGCTTCCCGCAGTTGCTGCGCTTCTGGCGTACGCGGCGCGGGTATAGCCAGCTGGCGCTGGCCCTGGCGGCGGGTGTGTCGCAACGGCATGTGAGCTTTCTGGAATCGGCCCGCGCGGCACCCAGCCGCAACATGATCCTGCAACTGGCCGAGGAGCTGAACGTGCCGCTGCGCCATCGCAACCAGATGCTGCTGGCGGCCGGTTTCGCTCCCGCCTATTCCGAACGGGGTCTCGCCACGCCGGCCGATGAGGCTTCGCCGATGATGCAGGCAGTGCGCCATGCGGTGAAGCTGATCCTCGACAAGCAGGCGCCGTATCCGGCCATCGTGCTGGACCGTTTCTGGCATGTGCTCGACGCCAATGCCGCGCATCGCCGCCTGATGCGCTGGGCCATCGGCGACGACCGGTCCGAAGGCGCGCCGGGTGCCGTCAACATGATGAAGCTGGTGTTCGACCCGACCGCGCTGTGGCCGGCCATTGCGAACCCCGATGTCGTCGGCCGCTACTTGGCCCGGCGCGTGCGGCAGGAGCTGGCCCTGCAAGCCATCGACCCCGCGACGCAACGGCTGCTGCACGACATCCGCGCGATGCAACCTGCGCTGTTCGATGCGGCTGATGCACCGGCACCCCCCGCCCCATCAGCCCAGGACGCCGCCGATCCGCCGCCGTTCCTGCCCGTCTCACTGCAGCGCGACGGCGTGACGATCTCGCTGTTCTCCACGCTCACCACGCTGGGCACGCCGCGCGATGCGGGGCTGCAGGAGATGCGTATCGAGTGCTTTTATCCGGCAGACGAGGCGTCGCGACGGGCGTTGGAGCGTATTACGCTGTAAGCTTCCGGCGATTGCAACGAGAATCATTCTCATCTATATTGGCCGGTCGATTTGTCTTCCTCCGGCGGCCCTTGCGCCGCCTTGTGCTTCATGACTGACCTGTCCCATCCCCCGCTTTCGGCTGAGCCGGCCGCCACCGCTCGCCTGACGAAGGCCAGATCCGAACACCCGGCCAACCGCCGCGCCACGATCGTCCGCTGGCTGCGCAAGACGCATGGCTGGTTCGGCCTGTGGGGCGCCGTGATGGGCCTGATCTTCGGCGTGTCGGGCATCTGGCTGAACCACCGCGCGGTGTTGAAGCTGCCCGTGACGCAACAGCGCATCAATACGCAGATCGCCCTGCCCGACCCCGTGCCGGCCACGCCCGAAGCAATGGGCGCCTGGCTGCAGCAGACGCTGAACACGCCCGACCCCGCCACCCGCACGCGCGTGGAAAAGGCCAAGCCGGTGGCATGGGCCGAGCGCCCGGCCAAGGGCGAAGGCGCCAAGGACGACAAGAACGCCGACGCACCGCGCGAACCCGCCGCCAAGCCGCTGATGCAGCCCGAGCAATGGACCTTCAACTTCGGCAGCGCGACCACCCAGATCCAAGCCGAATACTGGGCAGGCAACCGCTCGGTAGCGATCCGCCAGACCGATAACGGCTTCCTCGGCACGCTGATGAACCTGCACAAGGGCGTCGGCATGACCGTGCCGTGGATTCTGCTGGTGGATACGCTGGCCGGCTGCCTGATCTTCCTGTCGATCTCGGGCCTGTGGCTGTGGGTGATGACCACCAAGCGCCGCACGGTCGGCTGGACGATCTTCGGGTTGGGGAGCCTGCTGGCGATCGGGCTGGCGATCTCGCGGCTTTGAGTGCCGCATGTGTTGTGGATGGCGCCCGCGTGGCGCCATTTTTTTCGCCTTCGACGCGTCGTCGCGGTCGATTACGGGCGATCGACGCTGCGCTCGGTCAGCAGCCGCTGGATTGCCCGCATGCGCGAACGCACCATCTCGTCGCGGCGCTGCGCCACGCAGGTCATCAGGATTTCGATAACGGTCAGATGCACGAGGTACGCCTCGGTGCCGACCCGCATCACCGCATCTTCCGGCACGTCCACCGTCAGCGCGATCTGCGCGCGCTCGGCCAGTGGCGTGCCCGCTTGAGTGATGGCGATCACGCACGCACCCTGCTCGGCCGCATACGCGATCGACTCCAGCAGATACGGCATGCGCCCCACGTGCGAGAACGCCACCACGACGTCGGACGCGCCGAGCATGGCGGCTGACACGAGCTGCAGATGCGCATCGAAGTAGGCGTTGGACGCCAGCCCTAACCGCATGAGCCGCGCCTGCATGTCGTTCGCCATGAACGATGAGGCCGCACCGGCCGCATAGCAATCGACGCGGCGCGCGCGGGCAATGCGCTCGGCGGCGGCGTCGACCTGCGTGGTGGACAGCGATTCACGCAGCTTGGCCAGCGCCCGCGTAGCGCCGTCAATGACCTTGCTGGCGACCAGCGCAGGCGGGTCCGCCCGGCCGACATGGCCCGGCAGCGTCGGCTGCGCGTGCGCCAGCTCGGCGGCCAGCGTGGCCTTGAACTCGCGCAAGCCTTCAAATCCGAGCGCCTGGCACATCCGCACGATGGTCGGCATCGACACGCCGGCGCGCACGGCCAGCGTCTCCACCGATTGTTCGAGCGACAGCTCCGGCGCGTCCAGGATCAACCGCGCCACGCCCTGCTGCGCCGGCGAAAGCGCGGGCAGCTGGGCGCGCAAGGCGTTGAGCAGGGGAACGGAGAACGAAGGCATGGGCGATACGTGGGCGGCGAACAGAAATGAGCGTCGCCAGTGTAGCGGCAGCCCCGCCCCACGCCGCCTGCCCGAGGGAAAACCCCCAAGAATCTGTAAGCCGGCGGTTTACGCACAGAGCCCCTTCAGAGGGCAACGCCCCGGCCAGCGCGACGTGTGCGGCGCTTTGCCGGTGCATGCGTAACTTCAACCCTTACAGCGCAGACTTGCCTGAGAGTCGGCCCCCGAGCCAGGCCGGAAAACCCGTTCCGGCCGACACAACAGTCGTTACGACAATAAGGGAGCCACATGACCACTTCGATCCGTTCCATTCCGCTATCGGCCGTTGCACTGTCGGCGCTGCTTGCCTGCGGCGCGGCGCACGCGCAATCGAGCGTCACGCTGTACGGCGTGATGGAAACCGGCCTGCGCTACAGCACCAACAACGACGCCGACGGCCACGGCAAGGCCGAGATGGCGGGCGGCTACTACAGCGGCAGCCGCTTCGGTATTCGCGGCTCGGAAGACCTGGGCAACGGCCTGAAGGCCGTGTTTCATCTGGTCAGCGGTTTCGCCCCGGACACCGGCGTGGGCTCCACCAACGACATGGGCCTGGGCGGCTACAAACCCACCACGCCCGCCACCTCGCGCCTGTTCGGGCGCCAGGCGTATGTCGGCTTGGAAGGCGGGTTCGGCTCGCTCACGTTCGGCCGGCAGGAGAACCTCGTCTTCAACACGGCCGGCCAATACGACGCGCTCTCCATCGGCAACCTCGGCGCAACGGCGTGGCACGTCACCGCCACCGGCGTGCGCATCGACAACTCGGTCAAGTACGTGGGCGATTTCAACGGCTGGCGCCCCGGCGTGATGGTCGGCATGGGCGAGCAGGCGGGCGCGTTCTCCGCAGGCAACTACAGCGCGCTGTCGCTCAACTACGCCAGCGGCCCGTTCGCGTTCGGCGGCGCGTGGGAGCAGCAGAAAGACCTGCAATCGGTCGGCACCCGCACCTGGACCACCGGCGGCAGCGTGCAGGTCGGCCCCGCCAAACTGATGCTCGGCTACATCAACTACCGCGACGGCACGCCCACCAAGAACGACCTCATCCTCGGCGGCGTGAAGTACGACTTCAGCGGTCAGTACAACCTCGTGGTGGGCGGCATGGCCACGCGCCAGCGCGACCCCGACGGCCTGCGCTACACCGCCTACGCGATCATGAATTACGTGGTCAGCAAACGCACGTGGCTGTACGTCGGCATGGACTACACCCACCAGAAAGACGCCGGCACCGTCCTGGCAGCCGCACTGCCGAAAGCCTCGCAGACCGGCGTCATGGTCGGCATGCGCCACGGCTTCTAAAACGAAGACACGGCCTGGGCGCCAAGACGTGCGCCCAGACGGTTTGGCCTTTGACTTTCCCTGCCCTAGATGGCGCCTTGAATTTCTGTTGCAGAGAGGAAAAAGGAAGGGAAACTGTCTGAGCGAAGCGAGTTTTTCCCTTCCCCTCTCTGCGACATAAATTCAAGGAATCTTTCGCCATCTCGGGCGCGCCTTTCTTTGCTTACTTTCTTTGGCAAGACAAAGAAAGTGAGTCGGCCCCGGCAGGGGACGATACGCGGGATGGACCAGCAACACACCTTTAAGCCGGCGCCCCCGCAGCGGGTGGCTCGGCCGTAGGCGGCACCTTCCGCTCATCCGGCCCACCAACCCGCGCCATCCACTCCTCCAACGCCGCAGAAGTCCGCAACACCGTCCCCGGCGCCGCCAGCGGCACGCCCGCATTGTCGAACGCATCCTTAAGCACAACGTTGAACGCCCGCAGTACATCCGCCTGCTTCTGCGGACGCGTCTTGAACCGCCCCTTGACGATCATCGCGCCCCCTTCAAAGCGATCCAGCCCGAAGATTTCCGCACCGCCGAGCAACGTGTAGCCAAAGCGCGGCTCACCCGCAATCTGGTCAGCCGCCGCGCGCACGAGGTCGATCGCCTGCTGCGGCTCGGCCTCCATCGCCACGCGCACTTCAAAGTCGGCAAACGAGTAATCGCGCGAGAGGTTGCGCACGGTCTTGATCTGGCTGAACGGAATCGACAGCACCGCGCCCGTGCCATCGCGCAGCCGCACCGTCCGGATAGTCAGGTTGATGACGGAGCCCGTGGCCACCCCCACGTCCACCACATCGCCTACGCTGATCGTGTCTTCCATCAGGATGAAGATGCCGGTAATGAAGTCCTGCGCCAGCGACTGCGCCCCAAACCCCACCGCCAGGCCGATTACGCCGGCGCCGGCCACCAGCGGCGTCACGTTCACGCCCAGATTGGCCAGCACGCCAATGCTGGCCGTCACCACCAGCATCACCTTCAGGCCATTGCGCAGCAGCGGGAGGATGGTCAGTGCACGCGTGCTGGGCTGCGCCCGTGCCGAGGCCGGCGACAGCGCCCGCAGGATCGCCGTGTCGAGCAGGATCCAGACGAGCCAGGTGGCAAACACGGTGCCGATCAGGCCCACCAAGGCATCGGCGATGCGCTTGCCGTTGACCGAACTGTGTGTGACCTCCACCAGCGTATGGCCCCACACGCGCAGCACCAGCTCCAGGAAGGCGATCCAGATGACGAGCTTGATCAGCGCGCCAACAAAATGCTTGAGCCGCTCGAGATAAGGCGAGCTGCGCGTCAGACGCAGGTGCGCGCGCCAATTCGCGCGGGGGCGGACCAGCGCCGACAGGAAGAAGGCGGCCACCAGCAGCAGCGACGTCATCACCGCGCGGCGCGCCACGACGTCAACGTTGTCGGGCATCGTCAGCGTGGCCATGACGGTGGCGCCCGCCAGCACCACCACCGGCACTGGCCAGAACGCCGCCAGCAGGCGACGGATCTGATTGCCCGTGTGTTCGCCGCTGCGCAGCTCCAGCGGACGATTGGCGATCAACTGGCCGATGGGCCGCCGCGCCCACAACGCGCCCACCGCCAGCATCAATGAAGACACCACATTGCACACCGTGGCCAGCAGCAGACTGAGCGAACCGCCCAGCACCAACGCGACGCGCGGGTCCACCAGCGCATCGCCGCAGGCGCCCAGACTGGCCGTCAGAAAGATCGGCCACATGCCATGCTTGAACAGGTATTCCACTGCCACGCGCCGATGCGCGCTGCCGGAAAACAGCGAGAACAGCATCGCCACGCCCGCCGTGATGATCGCGCCCCATACGATGGCGTAGGCCAGCACCAGCGCCAGGACGAAGCCCGGCGAGGCGTCGTGGTCGAGCCGCATGATGACGGCAAAGGAAATCGCCCACGGGCCGATCTTGCGCAGCGCGTCGATCAATAGCGCGCGCGTCGTCGGGTGCGGCCCGAGGCCCACGGTGAGGCCAAACACGCGGCGGATCAACCAGCCCAGGCCCAGCAGGCCAGCGGCGATGGCGGCCCAGATGCCAACGGTGCTCGCAAAGTCGGCAAGCAGCGGCATGCGCTTCTCGGGCGCGACGAGCAGGCTCGCGTTCCCGCTGGCGGCCTCGATGCGGCGCAGCCAGTAGCGCGGCGCACCGGCTTCCACATCGGCCTGCAACGAGCCGTTCTCGATGAGCGAAGCCACCGCGCCCAGCAGGCCCGGCGCCTGTTCGGCCTGCACCTTCTGCTGCGCGCTCATGCCGTCTCGCAACTGCTTCAGTTCATTGACGAGGGCGGTGCGTTGCTGGTCGTTGTTGAGCAGCGTGATGACGGTGTCGAGCGACTGGCGCGTCTGCGCAGGGTCCGCCGCGGGCGCCGATGCGCTGGCGGTGGAAGTCGGCAGCCCGGCCAGCTTGGCAAACGACACCGGCGCAGCGTCGGCCACACGGGCCACGCCGATCATGACCAGAAGCAGAAGCGATGCGAGCGGCCACAGTCGCCGCGTCCAGAAAAGAAAATGAGTGCGCATGACAGAAAAAGCGATCGTCCAGATGCAGACATCGATCACGGCACGATACGCGAATTCCCCGGGCGTACAACCTCAGCGCCTGGCACCCGGTGGCAGCGGGGCGCGCCGCCAGAGCCAGGCCGCCGTGCCCAGCGCACAGGCCACGCAGCCCATCACCAGCGCCACCACGCCAGGCCAGCCCCACGACGCATAGAGCTTGCCGCCTGTCGTGCCGATCAGGCTGGAGCCCAGGTAGTACGCCAGCAAATACAGCGCTGCCGCCTGCCCCTTGGCACGCTGCGCGCGGCGCCCGACCCAGCCGCTGGCCACCGCGTGCGCACCGAAAAAACCGAAGGTCAGCAGCGCGATGCCGCCAATCACCAGCAGCAGCGGCCCCGCCAAGGTCAGCAGCACACCCGCCGACATCAGCACCGTGCCCGCCAGCAGCATGCGGCCCCGGCCATGGCGATCCGCCAATCGGCCGAACCATGCAGAGGCACCAATGCCGAGCAGGTACACCATGAAGATGCCGCCCACCGCCGTCTGGCTGAGAGCATACGGCGCATCGAGCAAGTGAAAACTCGCGTAGTTGTAGATCGTGACGAAGCCGCCCATCAGCAAGAAGCCCATGGCGAACAGCGCGCGCAGACCCGGCTCGCGCAGATGGGCGCCCAGCGTGTCGAACAGATCGGCCAGCGCCACACCCTTGCGCGGCACAAAGCGGCGCGACGGCGGCAGCAGCCACAGGAAGGCCATTGCCGCCAGCAAACCCAGCGAGCCGGTAAAACCCATGGCGGCGCGCCAACCGAAGTGGTCGGCCACGGCGCCGGCCAGCACACGCCCCGCCATCCCGCCGAACGCCGTCCCGCCGACGTACAGGCCCATCGCCATGCCCAGCCCTTGCGGATGCACCTCCTCGGCCAGATACGCCATGGCCACCGCAGGCACGCCACCCAGCACCACGCCGAGCAACGCCCGCGTGGCCAGCAACCCGTGCCAGCCTGGCAACACCGCCGCCGCCAGCGTGAGCACCGACGACAGCACCAGTGACACGCCCATCAGCGTCTTGCGATGGATCGACTCCGACAGCAGCCCCGCAAACAGGATCGCAAACGCCAGCAGCAGCGTGGACACCGACAGCACCAAGCTCGTCTGCGCGGGGGTGAGGCCAAAGTCGTGCGCCAGCAGCGGCATCAGCGGCTGCACGCAATACAGCAGCGAGAACGTGGAAAATCCCGCCGCGAACAGCGCCAGATTGGCGCGCAGATAGCCAGGATGGCCCCGGACCAGCCAGCGGGAATGATCAGCGGGTTCGATGGCGGGTAGAGGGGACGGCGGCGGAGACGGCGAATGGGTCGGCGAAGGCGGAAGCGGAGCGTTCACGGCGGGCGGGTTGAAACAAGCGCAGGGGCGGGCGCCTATTATCGTTCGCAGGCACCGTTCCTGCTGCGATGCGACATCGACCTTGCTGCGCAGCCTCCATCTCGCTCATCTGCCCGATCATGGAAACCACGCTCTACTACTGGCCCGAAATCCAGGGCCGCGGCGAATTCGTCCGGCTCGCGCTGGAGCAGGCCGCCGCGCCCTATACCGACCTCGGCCGCGAAGATGCATCCACCATCGAAGCGTTTCTCGACGATGCCGGCATTCCGACACCGCCGTTCGCGCCACCGTTCCTGGTGTCCGGCCCGCTGGTGATCGCACAGACGGCCAACATCCTGCTTTACCTGGGCCAGCACTACGGCCTGGCCCCGCAGGACGAAGCCGGTGGCCTCTGGACGCACGGCCTGCAACTGACGATTGCCGATTTCGTGGTGGAAATTCACGACACGCACCATCCCATTGCGTCATGCGAGTACTACGAAGATCAGCGCGCCGAAGCCAAACGCCGCACACAGGATTTTTTGGATAATCGCGCGCCCAAGTTCCTGCACTACTTCGAGCGCGTGCTCGACCGCAACCCCGCCGGCCCGACATGGGCCGTGCGCGATGCGCTGACGTATGTGGACTTGTCGCTGTTCCAGATCGTGGCCGGGCTGCGCTACGCGTTTCCACGCCACATGCAGCGCTACGAGCGCGCGTTGCCGCATCTGGTGGCACTGCATGATCGCGTGGCGGCACAGCCGAACATCGCGGCCTATCTGGAATCGCCGCGTCGCATTCCGTTCAACACGATGGGCATCTTCCGCCACTATGCGGAACTCGATGCACTGAAATGACAAAACCCGACGCAAAGCCGGGTTCGCATGGAGGTTGAATCGCTCAGGCCGCCAGCGGCGTAGCGGGCAACCGGCGGCGGATGTCTTCCAGCGCGGCGGGCCAGCTTTCGATGGCCGCCAGATCATGGATGTCCTGCAGATCGATCAGCAGATCGACCACCTGATCGTCGTCGACATTCACGCCGGAGCAGCGCAGCGCACGCGCGAGCGGATCCTCGCTCGGCACACGCAGCAGGCTCACGCCCAAGCGCTCGATGGCGCTGCAATAGAACGCATCATCGATGAGAATCCCGACGCCGCATCGGCGGTTATCGAGTCCGCGGTAGCGCGGCTCGCCGTCGGCATCTTCGGAGCGGCATTGCTGCGCGAGCAGGTGCGCGCGCACGCGTTCAAAAATGTCCTCGATGGCGAGGAACGTCCCCTTCCCTTTCATGGCGTCACCTTCTATAGGGTGATCTGTGACCGGCCGGTCGGTCAGAATGTATCGACGAGTGCGCCGTTCAGGCCGAATTGGCGCGCAATCGACTGCAGGCGTTCCTTCCACTCCCACGTGCCAAACACGTCGTGCGCGTTCTGCAGCTTGGAGAGCAACTCGACGGTGTCGCGGTCATCCACATCGATGCGCGCACGCTTGAGCGCGCGGCGCAATGCGATGACGCCGGCGTCCATGTAACGCGGAATCTCGTTGGTCGGCTTGAGGATGTAACGCACCGGCACGCTTTCCATCGACGTGGTGTAGTCGCGCACGCCGATCAGGTTGCCGATCGGGCAGCAGCGGCCGCCCTGGCCATGGTACGCAGCGCCGCCGCGCGGCAGGATGGCAGCGCCGCCCTGACCGAACAGATGACGGACTGCGCCGTCGTAGATTTCTTGTTTGCTGAGATATTGCGTCTTCATGTTCTTTCCCCTGACCCCAGATTGCAGGCGTCGCCGATTCGATTCACTGCCGACTTCCGGCCTGACGTTGCGCCCGACGTCGCACATCTGCCATCCGTGCGATCTATCTTGGTTCAGGATGCACCAGAACCATGGGCCGAAAAAGGACCGGAATGTAAGTCATTTTTACCATTTGCTTTTTGGCAACGAATTGCCCGCAAAGGTGCGCCAGTCAACGCTTTATAGGTGCCTTTCACACCACGCGATCACACTGTTTTTGGATGTCGTGATGCACGTTCGCAACAGCGTGTGCGCAAGGCTGCGCGCACGTGGCGCATGGGTCGTAGGCGCGGCGCTTACATCCCGATGATCTGGTCTGCGTGGCCGAGGCAAAAACCACGTCGGTCATGGTGCCCGCAGGTGGGCATCACCTCGTAGCCGGCGGCGCGCAGCAATACCGCACGCGCGGCAACTTCCACCGGAGGCAGGGGCTGCCCCGAGTGCTCATCGCGCACCAGCCGGCCGAGGTGGGCAAACGGCTGGTGCAGCAGATGGTCCAGATCCAGCGAACCGCAGTACCGCATCACATCACCTTCTTGAAAACAGCGGCGGCACCGGGGCACGCCGTTACATCGATTCGTCTGCCAGCTCAGGACACGGAACCAGCGTCTGGCGCACACGCGCATACGCGCCACGCTGTGCCCAGATCGCGTCGGTCAGAGCGGCGATCAGCGCGTCGCGCGGCAGGCTTTGTGGTGCCACGCCGAACTGCGCCTCCACGGTACGTAGAGCCTCCGTCACTTCGCTTCGCCATCGGGCGTCGAGTCGCTGGGTCATGTGGTTCTCGCTGGGTCGGTTCTGGCGCGGTGGGCGGCGGGCTGGTGCCCACTCTGGCCGCGCTGGGACGGGATTGGCGGAATGGGTTCCGCTCTTGTTTGTGAAGAACGGCACACGGGGCCGAAACTTGATTGCCGCAGCGGGGGGTAACCGGTGCTCCGTCGTGCTTGGCAACACCCGGCGCCACTCCGCCAAACGGGTTCCCCCATTCGCGCAGCAACTTCGGCGCGCTACCGTGGCCCAATCGGTTCCGAAACCGCCCACCCCCTACCCACCGATGAAGATGGAGCGTCACGTGTCCCGACTGTCTTTCCTGCGCCGTACCGTCCTCGCCCTTGCGTGCGTGCTGGCCGTGCCCGCCGTTGCTACGGCCGGCGCGCCCGATCCGCGTCAATACATGCACGGCATCAGCGCGGTGCCTGGCGCAACGGCCAACACCTTCAACGTATTCTTCAGTAGCTCGGGCCTGCCCCCGCGCGGTGCCGATCGCAGTGGCAGCTGGCCGCACGATGTCTATGTCGCGCAATGGCATGCCGACACGGGCGTGCTCGATGCCCCGCGCATCTTCATCCAGAAGCCGGAAGCGCAGGAGCCCGTGACGGTGGCGCGCAACCGTGCTGGCCAGGTGATGGTGTCGTTTGAAGACGGCTGGAATGCGCCGGAAAACGTCAACCAGCGCTTCGGGATCTACGACACCGCGCTGCGGCCCATCAAGCCGTATCCGCAACTGGTGGAATCCGGTAGCCATTCGGGCCATATCACCGCCGTGGGCGAGCGCTTCGTGGTGTTCTATTCCGACGGCTGGATCACCGGCGGCGGCGTCGACAACCTCGGCAGCGGGAACGGCGTCTACCTGAAGGTCTACGACGGGCGCGGCCGTCGCCTGCACAACGTCGATGTTGCCGATGGCCGGCGCGAATGGTGGCCCATGGTGGCGGGCAGCAGCACCAATGCGCTGCTGGCCTGGCAGCAGTTCGTACCAGGGCAGACCGAAGCCAATCTGAAGATCGCCGTCTTTGATCCGGTCAGCGGACGCGTGACGGGCGAGCAGCTTCTGCACAAGCATCTGCAGTACTACACCTACAACGTCACGTGGATGCCTGCGATCGAGCGGTACCTGCTGGTCGGCGTGGCCAAGGGTAACGGCTTTGCCGATCTGATCGACACCACGGGCAAGGTGCGCGCGTCCATTTCATGCATGCCGGCAACGGTGCGCGAGGCAGGCATCACCGTCAACCAGAGCACCGCCTATACGCCCGCCGCCGATGGCCGCCTGCTGCAACTGCAGGCGGGGCCGGATTCGCTCACGCTATCTGCCACGCTGCTGAACACCGACGGCAAGCGCGTGCAATGGCGCCCGGTCGGCAGCACCGGTTTGCTGCGCACGTCGGGCGCAATCGACTGGATGTCGCTGACGGAAAAAGGGTTGGAGCAGCTGCATTTCGACCCCGCCAAGACGCAGCCGGCCAACGCGGTCGATCAATGCCGCTAGCGCGACAGGCTTAGGCTAGGCGTCTGTGACGAGCACGCGCAGGCGCACGAGACCATCCCACCGCGCGTGGACTGCATCGGCAATGCGCGCGAGTTCGCCAGCCAGCGCGGGCGGCAAGACCAGGTCAACTTCCACCGCCCCATCAACGTAATGCAGCATGCAGTGGCGCGCGTCGAGCGGCGTGCCGGGCGGCAGCAGTTGTGCCAGCACGGCGCGCAGCGCCTCGCGGTCGGGCAGCGGCACGGGGTCGGTCGCGATATGCTCGCGGGGGTCGACGTGAATTTGCACGTCGAGCACCGCCATCGCCGTATGCGCCGTCAGCACGTTGGTGCGGGCCCGGACAGCAATCGCATGGCCCTCGCTCACGGAGACGCGCGGATCCACCTCGATATGCGCGTCGACCAATGCCTGGTCTCCTGTCACACGCGTACGCAGGTCGTGCACGTTGATCACGCCCGGCGTGGCTTCCAGGCTGGCACGAATCGCCTCCACCTGGGGGGGCGGCAAGGCCCGGTCCATCAGGTCATTGAGCGCTTCCCAACCAAAGCGCACGCCCACCCGGCCAATCATCAACCCGACAACGCAGGCGGCCACCGGGTCAAGCCAGTGATAGCCCATCAGGTTGCCCGCCACGCCGACGGCCGCCACCAACGACGACACCGCGTCGGAACGCGCATGCCACGCATTTGCAATCAGCATGCGTGAGTTGATGCGCTTGGCCATGGCCAGCATGTAGCGAAAGAGCCCCTCCTTGGCCGCCAGCGCGATCAGCGCCACCACTAGCGCCGGACCATGCACCGGCGCCGGCCCCTGCGGCGAGCGCAGGCTCTCCACCGCAGCCCAGATCATGCCCGCACCCGCCCCGACCAGCAGCAACCCCAGCCCCAGCGACGCGGCGTTCTCGTAGCGCGCGTGGCCGTACTGGTGGTCTTCGTCCGGTCCCTTGTGGCTGTTGCGGTTGGCAATGAAGACGATGCCATCGGCGATCAAGTCGGACAACGTATGCAGCCCGTCGGCCACCAAGCCCTGCGAGTGCGACCACAGCCCCGCCGCAATCTGCCCCGCCGAGAGCACGCAATTGACGCCCGCACTCACCAGGGTGGAGCGTTCGGCGCTCTGCTGGCGCGCGGCCGCGGAAGGTGCTGTCGAGGATGTCGGCGTCATGGGAAATCGGTGCAATTGAAGCGTGCGAAGCAATCGCGAGCATTGTGCCACGCACCAACGCGCCGCCTGAGTCAGATCTCATCGCCGCAATCACAACACGTTGCGACAAATTTGCACCAGAAGGGCGCGGATCGGGGGGCACGAATAGGACTTTTCCGATGTTCCACGCTGGCGGCTTCGGCGATTCTCAGCAATGCGGCAAACACGTTGCCGCACGTTACACGCTCGGAGATACGTCGACATGCAGCCTCCCATCCAACTCGTCATTGCAGATGACCACCCCGGCGTGGTGGCGGCCGTGCGGCGCCTCGTGTCCGGCGTCCACGGCTTCGAGGGTGGGCGAAGCCAGCAACGCCGATGAACTGCTCGCCGTGCTTGCGCGCGTGCGCTGCGACCTCGCCATCACCGACTACGCCATGCCCGGCAGCCGCTATGGCGACGGCATCATCCTGCTCGAATTTCTCATGCGTCGCCACCCGGACCTGCGCGTGATGGTGCTCACCATGCTTGAGACCCGCGCGCTGATGAGCAACATTCTGCGCGCGGGCATCAAGGTCATCGTCAGCAAATCCGACGAGCCGCAGCACATCCTCGAAGGCATGCAGGCGGCGGTGGATGGTCGCATCTATCTCTCGCCGCTGCTCAATGCCAAGCTGCTCTGCCGCAACGGCGAGCCGCAGCCCGCCCACGACGACCCGGTCGCCAAGCTCGGCAAGCGCGAGCTGGAAGTGCTGCGCATGTACGTAACCGGCAAGACGGTCAGCGAGATCGCCCAGCAGCTCAACCGCAGCGTCAAGACCATCAGTTCGCAGAAGCAGACGGCCATGCGCAAGCTCGAGCTTGGTAACGAAGCGGCGCTGTTCGACTTTGCCGTGCGTCACGGCCTGCTTGGCAGCGGCGAGGGCTGAGCCGATGCGGCGTTCCCTCTTCGCGGTTTCCGCCGTCGTCTGTGCGGCCATCCTCGTTTGGTGGGGCGGGGACGGCGCATGGCAAGCCGATACCGGCGACGCTGGGCAGGGGCCGGTGTATCGATTAGCCCGCTTTCCGCCGACGCTCATCGTGGGCGTCATCGGCAACGCGATGATGCCGCTGGAGGGCATTGAGGCGGACCGGCTCAGCGGTTTCTCCGGGGATCTCCTCATGCAACTGATCCCGCACGATCAAGTGCGCGTGGTACCGCGCGTATTCGCACGGCGCGACGAACTGCTCAAGGCAGCATGTCGCGGCGATGTCGACATCATCATGAGCGTGGCGCCACGCTCCCAATACGACCACTGCCTGGAGTATTCGGCACCGTATCTCGAACGCCCCACAGCGGTGGTCGCGCGCACGGAAAACGTCGAAATAGCGCAGAACCCGTTCGGCGCGGGCGTTCGCGTCGCGGTCGAGCAAGGCTCTTCACTGGAGGAGGAGCTGGCCCATGAATATCCGAACATCGCGCTGTTGAGCACGCCCACAGCAGCCGACGCTTTGGACGCCGTGCTCGACAAGACGGTCGACGTCTACGCTGGCGTCACCTACCCGACACGGGAATTGATAGCGCGGCCGCGCTACCGGGAACTATCGATCGTGCAGCTTGCAAACCAGCAGGTCGATGCGCTCCATTTCGCCGCGCCCCGGGATCGCGCGACGCTGATTCGCCATCTGGATCGCCATCTCGCGCAGTTGCCGGACACCACGATGAGCCAACTTCGCGCGCGCTGGATCGCTCAGGGCGGTACGTCGACCGTGGCGCTGCAATTGTCGGACGATGAGCGCGCTCTGCTGGCATCGCTGCCCCCGTTGCGGTATGCAGCCGACCCGGATTACATGCCGTACACATTTGACGACACTGGCGGCGGCCTGCTCGGCATCTTCCCGGAGTACCAGAATTTCCTTTCGCGAACGCTGGGCCTGCAGTTCGAGCGCGTCGCCGTGCGTGACTGGGCCGACGCGCTCGACAAGGCGGGCAATGGCGAGATCGACATCTTGCTCGGCATGTCAGATCAGGATGCTCGCCCAGCTGGATTTGCGCTCACGCAGCCCATCGACGCCACGCCGCTGGTTATCGTCGGGCGCAACGATGCGTTGACTGTGGCGGCGTTGTCCGAGCTTTCCGGCAAGACTGTCGCACTGCCTGCCAGCGATACGCTGACCGCGATCTTGCGCCAAAACGTGCCGAAAATCCGCCTCGTGTCGGCGGGTTCGGTCGACAACGCGCTGTCCATGGTGGCAAGCGGCAAAGCCGATTTCACCATTGTCAATCTGCCGGTGGCCGACGCGTTGATCCGCCACCATTTTCCGGGCGAACTGAAGGTCACAGGCTCGGCCAACACGATTGAGAGCATCGGCGTGGGCGTGACGGCGCGGTACGCCGCGCTGGTGCCGCTTATCAACCGCGCGCTTTTTGCCATGCCTGAAGGCGAGCAGGTCAGCATCCGCAACAAGTGGCTGTCGGTCAGCTATCAGCTCGGTCCTTCGGCGTCGGCCGTGCTTGGCAAGTTTGGGCCGGTGGCCGCGCTGGTGCTGGCGGCACTGGTGGCGCTCTTCATCAAGCAGATGCAGTTGCGCCGTGAAAATCATCAGCGCCGCTGCGCCGAAGAAACCCTCGCGCGTCAACTGAGCTTTCAGCGCGCGCTGATGGAGGCCGTGCCGTTCCCGCTCGTCGCCAAAGACGCCGCGCAGCGTTACGTTGCCGTGAATGCTGCGTTCTGCAACATGTTTGGCCAACCACGCGCTTCTTTGCTGGGGCGCACGCCGCAGGAGCTCGGGCTGTATTCGGTCAGCAACACGTCGCCGCTGTCCGACATCAACCAGCGCGCTGCGCAGATCAGCGAAAGCACGCGCGAAGAACTCATCATCGACACGCCGGACGGGCAATCGCGCAACGTGTTGTACTGGATCGAGCCGTTCCATCTGCCGGACGGGCAACCCGCGGGCACCGTCGCCTCGCTGGTCGACATCAGTGAGATCCGCGAGGCGCAAGCGCGAGCCGAACGCCTTGAACAGCGCCTGCGCGAGGTCACCGAATCGCTGCCCGCGCTGGTCTATCAGTTCGAGCTGCCACCGGGTCAGGTCCAGGGGCGCATCACCTACGTCGCGGGCAAAGCGTACGAGACGCTGGGCGTGCAGCCTCAGGATCTGCTGGACTACCTGTCGACCCCGGAGCTACTCATTCACGAAGACGACCGGCAGCGCATGCTCGACACGGTGCTGGTCTCGGCGCAGCAGCTGACGCCCCTGGACCAGCAGTTTCGCCATGTCAGCGCAGACGGCGTGGTCCGCTGGCTTCATGCGCGCTCGATTCCGCACCGCGAGGCGGACGGCCGCACGGTCTGGAACGGCTACCTGAGCGACGTCACCGCAGAGCGCGAGCAGGCCGACGCACTGGAAGCGGCCAAGAACGCGGCGGAATCGGCATTGCATGCGAAAGACCGCTTCCTGGCCATGATGAGCCACGAAATCCGCACGCCCATGAACGGCGTGCTGGGCCTGGTCGAACTGCTGCAGCAGACGAAGCTCGAGGGCGAGCAGAAGCAGATGGTCTCGCTGGTGCAGGATTCGGGGCGCGCGTTGCTGCATATCCTCGATGACATCCTGGACTACGCAAAGATCGAGGCCGGTCGCTTGGATATTTCTCCGGCGGCCACGGACCTGCGCGAGGTCTTTGATGGCACGGTCGGCTTGCTGGCGAGCCGCGCACACGAAAAATCGCTGGCGGTGCATGTGACTGTGGCTGCCGACGTGCCGGCCAGCGTCTCGGTCGACAGCATTCGTCTACGCCAGATCCTGTTCAACCTGCTCTCGAACGCCATCAAGTTCACCGACACCGGAAGCGTGCGCCTTTCAGCGGAATGCGCGCGCGTCACCGACGACACGGCGCATCTCATCATCTCCGTCACGGATACGGGCATCGGGATCTCGCCGGCGGTACAGGCCACGCTGTTCGCGCCGTTCGTGCAGGCCGAGCGCTCGACCACGCGGCGCTACGGCGGCACCGGCCTGGGCCTGGCCATCTCCCGCCAGCTCGCGGGTCTGATGGGCGGCAAGCTCGTCATGGAAAGTGCCCAAGGGCAAGGCACCGCCGTGACGCTGGAACTGACCGTGCCAATGCTCAAGGCGCGGTATGCGCTGCCGCAACTGGAAGGCCGCAGCGTTGCCATTACCGTGGATGACGCGGCCGTGCGGCACGGCCTCACGCAGTTGGCGGTCGCGGCCGGGCTCCGGCCTGTGGTTGCTGCAGACGCCGACATCCTCCTGACCACCACGGCGCCGGCACACGAGCACGCCATCCGCATCACCTCCGAAGCCAGCTATGCCGAACCGGGCAACGCGCTGAGCATCAATCCGCTGAACTGGCACGCTTTCGTGCAGGCGTGCGAGCACGCGCTGCGTCGAGCCGGGCACGCGCACGTGGCGAGCGTGGCGGCCCACACACCGCCGGCCGCCGCGCCTTTAGAAGCGCCCGGTGCACATATCCTCGTGGCGGAAGACCATCCGATCAACCGCGAACTGATCGCCAAACAACTCCGGCTGCTGGGTTATCGGGTCACGCTGGCCGAAGATGGCGTGGTCGCGCTCGAACGTCTGCACGAACACCGTTTCGACGCGTTGCTCACCGATTGCCACATGCCGCGCATGGACGGCTTCGATCTGGCGCGGCATATCCGCGAGGAAGAAGGCGACGGCCCTCGCCTGCCTATCATCGCCATCACGGCAACAACGCTGTCCGAGGAGCATGCGCGCTGCCGCGCCGTGGGCATGGACGCGAGCCTGCTGAAACCGACCACGCTCGCCACGCTGCAGGAAGCGCTGTCTGCGCTGTGGATCGGCGACGTTCCCGCAGGCGCCGGCGGGGCCGCGGAGGAGCCGCCCACCCTCTCGCTCGACGACCTGCACGTCGCGCTCGGGACGGACCCCGCAGCCATCGGTTTGGCGCAGGTCTTCCTCTCGTCGCTGGCCGATGACGCGCAGCGCCTCCAGCCGCTGCTGGACGCGATGGACCGTGCAGCGCTGCGCCGTTGGGCCCATCGCACCGGTGGTGCCCTCGCGCTGTTGCACAACCCGGGCGTGGATGCCGTAGCGGAAGCGTTCCGCCATGCCGTGCATAACGCCAGTGCGAACGACATCCGTGCTGCCGGGGCGCGCACGATGAGGCTTTTGACGCATATCAACGGACTACTCAGCGCCTTCGGATCCCCCGCCGCCGACGTTGTGCACCGCACGCAAGTGACGGATTCATAAGGGAAAACCGTTTCAAGCGGTGCATGCACCGCTTTTAGATGAATCGTTCCAATCGGCCGATTGACTCGGTCGGGGCAGCCTCCTACGATGACATCGATCAATGTCACATTAAGAGGCGCCCATGTGGTGCCCACGGAGACACCACGTGAACGCACGGACCGACTTTCCGCGCGCCGACGCCTTTGCGTCGGCCCCGCACAGCGCTGACGCCCCGCCCCTGATCGATGCCGCCATCATCGGGACGGGCTTTGCCGGCCTGGGCATGGCGATCCAGCTCAAGCAGCACGGCATCGACAATTTCCTCGTTTTTGAAAAGGCGGGCTCCGTCGGGGGCACGTGGCGCGACAACCATTACCCCGGCTGCGCGTGCGATGTGCAATCGCACCTGTATTCGTTTTCGTTCGCGCCCAATCCGGACTGGTCGCGTATGTATTCGCCGCAGCCGGAAATCCGCGCGTATCTGGAGCGCTGCACCGATGAATTTGGCGTGCGCCCGCATGTGCGCTTTCATCACGAGCTGGCGCGTGCGGCCTTCGACGACGCTGCAGGCGTGTGGAACCTGGAGATGGCCGACGGCCGCCGGTATCGTGCCCGCACGCTGATCTCCGGCATGGGCGGCCTGAGCCGTCCGGCCTGGCCGAACATTCCCGGCATCGAGACCTTCCAGGGCAAGGCCTTCCATTCGCAGCTCTGGGAACACGATTACGACCTGCGCGGCAAGCGCGTCGCTGTGATCGGCACGGGCGCGTCGGCCATCCAGTTCGTGCCGCAGATTGCGCCGAAGGTCGGCCGGCTCGACCTGTATCAGCGCACGCCGCCGTGGATCCTGCCCAAGCCCGACCGCAAGGTGTCGCGCGCAGAGCACTGGCTGTTCCGCCACCTGCCGTTCACGCAAAAGCTGATGCGCACCGGCATCTACTGGATGCTGGAGTCGCGCGTGCTGGGCTTTGTGATCCATCCGAAGCTGATGAAGGCGGTGGAGCGCATGGCGCGCGGCCACATCAAGCGCCGCATTGCCGATCCCGTGCTGCGCGAGAAGGTCACGCCGGACTACACCATCGGCTGCAAGCGCATCCTGATCTCGAACGACTATTACCCGGCGCTCACGCGCGAGAACGTCGACGTCATCACCTCCGGCATCGCACGCGTCGAGCCCAACGCCATCGTCACCACCGACGGCACGCGGCGCGAGGTCGATTGCCTGATCTTCGGCACGGGCTTTCATGCAACGGACCCGTTCCCGCGCGGCGTGCTGCTTGGCAGCCAGGGCGTGGACATTGTCGATGCGTGGGACAAGCACGGCGCCGAGGCCTATCTGGGCACCACCGTGTCGGGTTTCCCGAATTTCTTCATGGTGGTGGGCCCGAACACGGGGCTCGGCCACTCGTCGATGGTGTTCATGATCGAGTCGCAGGTGGCGTACATCGTCGACGCGCTCAAGTCGATGCGTGCGCACAACGTGGCGGCCATCGACGTACGCCCCGACGTGCAGCGCCGCTTCAACGACGGCATCCAGAAGCGGCTGTCGCATGCAATCTGGTCTGCCGGCGGCTGCGTGAGCTGGTACCTCGATCCGAAGACCGGCAAGAACACGACGCTGTGGCCGGGATTCACGTGGCAGTTCCGTCGCGCCACCGCGCATTTCCGGCTGGCCGATTACCGCACGCGCCCGATGGCGGTGCCCAAGGGTGTGCCGCTGCGCGTACCCGCCCGCACAGTGCCGGCCGCTCAAAACACCCCCAACGAAGAAGCGCTCGACCGCGTCTGATGCGCGTCAGCCCCACGGAGACCCCGCCATGAAGTCATTCAACAACCAGGTTGCCGCCATCACCGGTGCTGCGTCGGGCATGGGCCGCTCGCTGGCGCTGCGGCTGGCACGCGAAGGCTGCCACCTTGCGCTGGCCGATCGCAATGAAGCGGCGCTCGCGCAGACGCTGCAACTGGTGCGCGCGCACGAGGGCGACCGCATCCGCGTGACCACGCATGCCGTCGACGTGGCCGACCGCGCCGCGGTGTACCGCTGGGCCGAAGAAGCGGCCGCCGCGCACGGCAAGGTCAACCTGATCTTCAACAACGCGGGTGTGGCGCTGTCCAGCACGATCGAAGGCATGGAAGACGACGAGCTGGCCTGGATCATGAACATCAACTTCTGGGGCGTCGTACACGGTACCAAGGCGTTCCTGCCGCTGCTCAAGGCAACGGGCAACGGCCACATCATCAATACGTCGAGCATCTTCGGCATCTTCGCGCAGCCGGGTATGGGCGCCTACAACGCCAGCAAGTACGCCGTGCGCGGCTACACCGAAGCGCTGCGCCAGGAACTCGATCTGATGGACTGTGGCGTGTCGGCCACGTGTGTCCACCCGGGCGGCATCAAGACCAACATTGCCAAGTCGAGCCGCGTCTCGCCGAGCATGAACGGCTTCCTGGTGCGCGACGAACAGCAAGGCAAGGCGGAGTTCGAGAAGTTCTTCATCACCTCGGCAGACAAGGCCGCGGAGGTGATCCTGGACGGCGTGCGCAAGAACAAGCGCCGCGTGCTGATCGGCCCCGACGCGCACGCTGCAGACGTGATGGCCCGCGTGCTGCCTGCCGCGTATCAGGCGCTGGTCGTGCGCGAAGCGCGCCGCACGCGCAAGAAGGCACTGCGCGACGATGCGGCGCCGGCCACCGCGCGCGCCAAGTAGGAGGTGCCGATGACCACGGCCACCACCGGCGAACTGTTTGCCAGCCCCCCGCGCGCGAACCTGCTCAACGTTGCACGCGCCATGCTGCGCCCGGGCCGCATCGGCTTGCGCAGCATCGGCCGCGATGTGCTGATCGCGCGCTACGCCAAGCCGCAATCGCGCTACCTGCCACTGATGGGCACGCGCGTCCATTACACCGATGAAGGTGCCGCCAATTCCGAAGGCACGTTGCTGCTGATCCACGGCTTTGGCGCATCGCTGCACACGTGGGATGGCGTGCTGCCGCAGCTCACGCGGCGCTACCGCGTGATCCGGCTCGACCTGCCGCCCTTCGGCATCACCGGCCCCCTGCGTGATGCGCAAGGCCGCCCGCGCGCAATGGAGCTGCCGCTGTACCGCGACTTCATCGACGCGTTTGTCGACACACTCGGCCTGTCGAAACTCACGCTGATCGGCAACTCGCTCGGCGGCATGGTGTCGTGGGACTTTGCCGTGCGGCACCCGGGCCGCGTCGAAAAGCTCGTGCTGATCGATTCGGCAGGCTTTCCGATGAAGCTGCCGATCTACATCGATCTGTTCAATCACCTGGGCGTGCGGATGACGTCGCCGTGGATGCTGCCCGAGGGGATCATCCGCGCCGCCACGCGTGATGTATATGGCGACCCGTCGCGTGTGTCGGAACCGACGCTGCGTCGCTACGCCGATTTCTTCTATGCCGACGGTGCACGACAGGCCATCGGCAAGATGGTGCCGAAGTTCCGCTTTGACGATGTCGATACCAGCGGGCTGGCCTCGATCCGAGTGCCCACGCTCATCCTCTGGGGCCAGCGCGACCGGTGGATCCCGCCCGCGCACGCCGGCGAATTCGCCCGCCGCATTCCCGGTGCCACGCTGCGCATGTATCCGGCGCTCGGCCATATCCCGATGGAGGAAGACCCAGTACGCGTAGGGACCGACCTCTGTGCATTCCTCGATCAAGGGCGCGCATCGACGCGCCTCGCCGCAACCACATTCCAGGAGAACCGCCCATGATGCCAGTCCGCCGCGACGTGCATCCTCACCTGCCGGCTGATCGCATCAGCAACTGGCACGAGCGAGGCACGCACGTCACCCACTTCCTGAACGCGCTGTCGATCTTCTTCCCGACCGGCGAGCGCTTCTTCATGGACAGCGTGCGCAACTACCGTCATCTGGTGACCGACCCCGAGCTCAAGCAGGCCGTGGCCGGCTTCATCGGCCAGGAAGCCATGCATACGCGCGAGCACGTGCTGTACAACGACCTCCTCGATCGCGCCGGCCTGCCCGCCACGCGCATCGACCGCTTTGTCGGCAAGTTCCTGAACGTGCTGCGCAAGTGGACCCCGAAGTCGCACCAACTGGCCGTGACCGTGGCGCTGGAACACTACACCGCCATGCTGGCCGGCCAGGTGCTTTCACATGAAGATGGCCTGGGCCGCAACTCGGAGCCCGGCTACCGCCAGGTCTGGCTGTGGCACGCCATGGAAGAGACCGAACACAAGGCCGTCAGCTACGACGTGTGGAATCTCGCCATCAAGCCGGGCCTGCGCCGCTACATCCTGCGCACATCGACGATGCTGCTGACCACGCTGCTGTTCTGGTCGATGGTGTTCTACGTGCATCTGCGGCTGATCTTTGCCGATCGCACCTGCAAGAACAAGTTCTTCGGTCTGGGCAAGGCATTCCACTTCCTGTGGATTCACCCGGCGCCGCTGCGCAAGATCATCCCGGAGTTCTTCGACTTCTTCCGGCCCTCATTCCACCCGTGGGATGAAGACAACCGTGACGCGCTTGAACGCCTGCCCAAGCTGATCTCGGAAATCGAAGCCTATGCCGCTGCCAATGGCGAAGCGCCGTCGCCGTCGATCCGCCGCAAGCTGTCGACGGCGGGCGCAGCCGGATCTTGAGCAGGCATTCAAAACGCCTGCAGCACCCGTCGTATCGGGATCAAACTAGAAATAGATCAGGCGCGCCCCACGCATGGGCGCGCCGCAGACACTAGCCTTTGTCCGGCCCGGGCGCGCTGCCCGGCGGTTCGTGCATGTGCTCGATGACCTGCGCCACGCGGTCGCCCAGGTATTTGTTGGCGGCCGTCTCGAGCGCACGCATCAGCTCGGCCTCGACCGCTACCAGCGCCAGCGGACGGATGCGCCAGATCACGTCGACCAGACGCGGCACGTCTTCGACCGGCGGCAGGTCGCTGCCGTACTTGTCGAGTTCGCGCACGACCATGGCGACAAGATCGTCGGCCACCGCCTGCGTATGCGGCCGGGCACGCTCGATGATATCGAGCACTTCGACGAGCGGGAAACCGGCTTTTGCCATCTGTGCGCCGGCCAGCAGTGCTTTCGGGCTGCGCGCCAGATAGCCCAGGCCATCGGGTTCCAGCAGGCCGAGCGAGATGGCCCGCGCCAGCGCCTGACGCGACATGGCACGGCCGAACAACTTGGCAAGCGCCAGGAGCGAGTAGTGCTTGGGCGACTCGTCCGACCAGGGGCTCGCGATGGCCGATTCGAGCCCGAGGATGGAGCGCAGGTCATGGCCTTCGACGATGGCCTTGAGCAGCTCCTGGATGTTGGAGAGCGTGTAGCCGCGCCCGAGCAGGTGATTGATGAGCTTGAGCCGCCCCAGATGCGCCTGCGTGTAGATGCCCACGCGTCCGCGCCGCTCGGGCGGATCGATCAGGCCGCGGTCCTGATACGAACGGACGTTGCGGACAGTGGTTTCGGCCGCGCGCGCCAGTTCGTCGATGGTGAACTCGCGGGCGGGCGGAATGGCAGGCGGACCGGCGTCGCCGGTTGGTTTGCGGGCGGGCATGCAAAAAATTCTACACGAGCGCGGCGACAGACCGCGTCGGTTGCCGGAACGTTTCCGGTGCGTTTCTCACGACGAGGAGACCGTCGATGTGGGACTTGACCTTGCGTCATCGAAATAGCGCGCTGCGAGCTGCGGGCGCAGTGGTGGCGGCGCTGCTGCTGCAAAGCTGCGCCACCGCCGGCGACGGATACGGCGCCATCGAAGCCGACAAAGCCAAACAGCTTGAAGATGCACGGGCCCAGGCGCGCGCGCCGTTCCAGGTGGGCAATCTCGCCACGCGCGAGGTGCGGCCCGCCACGCTGCGCGATTCGGGCCAGCCCGATGCGATCTCGTATCTGCGGCATGTCGATTTTCGTTTCGATGGCGGCGTCGGCTTCCTGGTCGACCAGCTCGCGCTGCGCATGGTGCCGCGTGCACCGGGCGATCCGGTGTGGCTCGACGATGTGTCGTCGTACACGCTGCAGCCGGTGAGCGGTTCGGTGCGCGTTACGGCCGAGAGCATGGCCGCGCTCTTCAACACCGTGGTGTTTGCGCGCGGGCCGGGCCAAGATCCGCCGCTGCGCGGCTTCAGCTTCGCGCTCGACGACGGCACGCTCGACATGCGCGCCGAGATGCACCGGCGCGGCGCCTGGGTGCCGATCGAGCTGCGCGGCCCGCTGGTGTTGCGCGATCCGCAGACCATCGTGTTCCACCCCAACGTGGTCAAGGTGCGCGGGCAGGACGCCGGCGCGCTGATGGGCGCGGCGCATATCGAACTGGCCGATCTGTTGCCGGTATCGACGCCTGCCGTGCAGCTGACTGGCAGCGAAATCGTCATGCAGGTGCCCAAGCTGTTTCCGCCGCCCGCGCTGGAGTTGAAGCTCTCCGCCATTCGCGTCACGCGCGACGGGCTGCTCATGCAGATCGGCGATGGCAACCCGCAAATGCCGCCGCTGGCCAACGCCGCCGACGCGCAGCGCCCGTACATCCTCTTCCGCGGCGGTGACATCCGCTTCATGCGCTCGATGCCGATGAACGCGCGCATCGATATCGTCGTGGCCGACCCGGCCAAACCCTTCGTGTTCAACCTGTACCGCTATCGCGACCAGCTTGTCGCGGGGTCGCTGCGCTTCTCGCCGGATGGCGGCATTCGCGTGCTGATGCCGTCGTTCGACACCCTCGCCGCTGCCAAAGCCGCCAAGGCAACAGCAATTGCCAAAGCAGGCAAGCCGGCCCTGCAACTCGCCAAGAGGACCGCGCCATGATCGCCCCCGCCTTCGCTCTCGCCGCTGTGATGTTGCGCCTGGCGCTGGTGACGCTTGGCTTGGCCGGGCTGCTCGCCAGCGCACTCGCCCGCGCCGCCGAGCCGCCGATGGCCAACGCCCAACGCAAGGAGTTGACGACGGTACGCCAGCAATGGGCGCAGCGCTGCGATCCGTCCTCCGGCGCGCCCAATGCCAGCGGCCCCGCCGTCGCGCGCGACTCCGGCACCGCACCGCCCGTCGTGCAGATGCGGGATGTGGATTTCCGCATCACCGGCGACATCGGTTTCCACGTGCATCAACTGACCGCGCAGCTCGTGCCGCACAAGCCGGGGCAGCCCGTCGACATGGACGACCCGGGGCAGTTCGACATCCGCATCCTCGGCGGGGAAGTGACGGTGCCCAAGGATTCGCTCGACGCGCTGTTCAACCGGTATCTGCTCGACTATTCACCGCGCTCACTCAATGCGCTGTCGCTGACACCCGGCGACGGCGTGCTCGACGTGTCGGGGGGGCTGAAGCTGCGCAATCATTTTCCCGGCGTGTGGCTGCCGTTCGGCATGCGCGGCACATTGGCGCTCAAGGAATCGCGCTATCTCGTCTACACGCCCACCGAGGCACGCGTGATGGGCATCCAGACGCTGGCGCTGCTCAAAGGGATGGGGCTGGAGCTGTCGCAGCTTGCGCCGCTCAATCGCACCGGCGCCAAGCTGGATGGCAACGACATGGTGCTGGACCAATACACGGTCTTCCCGCCGCCGCGCCTGGTCGGTCAGATGAAGACGGCGCGTGTCACGCCGGACGGGCTGGTGCTCGGGTTCGGCCCCGCGCCCGCCATGTGTGCGCCGGCGCCAACCGACGCCGCGAGCCGCATCTGGATCCAGTCCGGCGACCTGAAGATGTACAACGTGCTGGTGGCCAACAGCCGCGTGCTCGTGACCGATACATCAACGCGCGGGCCGCTGCGCTTCGACCTGTACCACTATCGCGAGGCCGCCGCGCGCGGCACCACGCGCATGGATGCCGATGGCACGCTGCGTGTGGACCTCGCGCCGGCAGGGGCCGCTCAATAGCGCCATCGTCACAGCGCATTACTTCTGGCAGACGGCATGCAGGATCGCCTCGCCCTCTGAGCGCGGCACGACGGCCTCCCAGCGCGGGCCGTCGATGGTCTTGGTGAGCACCGTGCCGTGCTGGCTGTCCTGAATCAGCGCGCTGACCGGCAGGATGCGCCCCTCCTTGCAGTCGTAGACGGACGTGCGCGTATCGTATTGATACGCCTTGCCGTCCGAGAGCTTGCGCGGCGCGTCATAGGCGTCGCGCGTCGTGGCGCGCACAGTGCCATCCTTGTTGCGCTCGATGGAGTCTTTGTCCAGATAGAGCGAGCCGCCGTTGTCGGCCAGCGGGGCCAGCTTGACCCAGTTGTCGGCCGCCGTGGCCGTCGAGCTACCGATTGCCAGCGCAGCAGCTACCCAGTAGATCAGCGTCGTTCGTTCCGTTCGCATCGCAACCTCCGTTTGCCTCATTGCACAGACGTATGCGGGGCGCAGCAGCATGGCTGCATCGTTCTCCGCACATCAAAAAATGCGTAGCAAACGGCATGCCCCGCGCGTGACACTGCCGCGGCAGGCAACAAAAAAAAGCCCGCTCGGGGCGGGCTTCTTCGGGAATGCAAGGGCGGCTTACTTGGCAGCAGCGGCCATGTAGTCGACGGCGGCTTTCACGTCGTCATCGGAGCCGGCATAGGTGCCCTTGGGCGGCATCGCGCCCTTGCCGTGCAGCGCGGAGTCATACAACTTGGCCTTGCCTTGGGCAATGCGCGGCGCCCAGGCGGCCTTGTCGCCAAACTTCGGCGCACCGGCCACACCGGCGGCGTGGCACATCTGGCAAGTCGACTCATAAACCTTCTTGCCAACTTCCCCCGCCGAGGCTTGCGGTGCGGCGGCTGCGGCCGCCGCGGCCGGTGCTGCAGCGGGTACCGGTGCAGCACCGGCCGGAGCGGGGGCGGTCGCCGGAGCCGATGCTTCCGATGCCGATGCCGCAGCCGGGACTGCACCCGCGCCCGCCGGTGCAGCCGGTTCCTGCAGCTTGCCGCCAGCGGAGTTGGCCATGTAGACGATGGCGCGCTCGATTTCGTAGTCGCTCACATCATCGGGCGACGTGCCGCCGCGTGCGGGCATGCCCCCCTTGCCGGCCAGTGCCACCTTCGTCAGGCCATCCAGGCCCTGCGGCAGGCGCGGACCCCAGCTTGCCGCATCGCCAAATTTCGGCGCGCCGGCCACGCCTGCAGCGTGGCAGGTCGCGCAGACTTCCTTGTAGAGCTGCTCGCCGGTCTTGAAAACGCGCGGTGCGTTCGGGTCTTTCAGTTCGAGCTGCGCAACGGGCTTGATGCGATCGTTGACGGCCTCTTCCGACATGCCGGAACCGCCTGCGCCTTCCCGGGCGCCCAGGCCAACGTAATTGGCCAGCAGGATGATGATGAGGATGGGAACGGCAAAGGCGGCGATGACCGCGATGATCAGCTGCTTGGGGGTCTTGATCAGAGGCTCGTGTTCGTCGTGTTGCGCGTCGCTCATGCTCAACTCTCAGGATGGTGGAACCGCTCTTGGAGCCCTCGGAGCGCCGCCGGCAAGGTCACGAGCATCGCCGGCAGTGCGTGGGGGCCGCATTGGATCGCGATGAGGGCAGGAAGACCATGGCGATTGAATCGCCGCGTCGGCCCAGACAGACCTGTCCCCGTCTTTCTTTTGGCAAATAACGCGCGATTATATCCGCAATGCTTGGGCCTTTGACACGCGGGACAGCCCTAGGCGCCGCTTTTCGACCTGCGTCAAAAACCCAACGAAACGTTGCAGCAGCCCGCCTCGTACCGGGCCGTTCACGGGTCTGCGATGGACGCTTGCGCCCAAATGCGCTATCCTGCGGGGCTTCTCTTTCGGTGCGTTCTGTGCCGATATGCGCCCGTAGCTCAATGGATAGAGTACTGCCCTCCGAAGGCAGGGGTTGCTGGTTCGATCCCAGCCGGGCGCGCCAAAAATCAAAGATTTACGCAACTTGTACGGTTTTCCGACGCCAGAACCGCGCTTCTGCGCTTCTGCCGCAACGTGCAGGCCTGCCTATTCCCGAACCTTATTCAGCTTCCCAGCCTTTTTCGATTCATCGATCGCGCTGCGGGCACGCTTAGAAAATAGTCACCTCATCAGGAGTCGAGTCGTGAGCCGTTACTGGAGCGATATCGTTCAGCAACTTGTGCCCTATGTCCCGGGCGAACAGCCGGCCATCGCGCGGCCCATCAAGCTGAACACCAACGAGAACCCGTACCCGCCGTCGCCGCGCGTGGTGGCCGCGATCGCTGCAGAGCTGGGAGAGACGGGCGAGAATCTGCGCCGCTATCCCGATCCGCTCTCGCGCCGGCTGCGCGAGACGGTCGCCGCGCATGTCGGCCTCAAGCCGGAAAAGGTTTTTGCCGGCAACGGGTCGGACGAAGTGTTGGCGCACGTCTTCCAGGCGCTGCTCAAGCACGACAAGCCGCTGCGCTTTCCGGACATCTCGTACAGCTTCTATCCGACCTACGCGCGGCTTTACGGCGTGCAGTGCGAGGTGGTACCGCTGGCGGACGACTTCTCCATCCGCGCCGATGACTATCTTGGCGACGCAGGCGGCGTGCTGTTCCCGAATCCGAACGCGCCGACCGGCCACGCGCTGCCGCTGGCAGAGATCGAACGGATCGTCGCTGCGAACCCGTCGTCGGTCGTCGTGGTGGATGAGGCCTATGTGGATTTCGGCGCGGAGTCTGCCATTGCGCTCATCGACCGCTATCCGAATCTGCTGGTTGTGCACACGACGTCGAAGTCGCGCTCGCTGGCCGGCATGCGCGTGGGCTTCGCGTTCGGGCACGCGGCGCTCGTCGAAGCGCTCAATCGCGTGAAGGACAGCTTCAACTCGTATCCGCTGGATCGCCTCGCGCAGGCTGCCGCCCAAGCGGCTTACGAAGACGAAGCGTACTTCCGCGCCACGTGTGCGCGCGTGGTGGCAAGCCGCGCGCGGCTGACGCAATCGCTGCAATCGCTGGGGTTCGAGGTCGTGCCGTCGATGGCGAACTTCCTGTTCGCACGGCATCCGCACCACGATGCCGCAACGCTGGCAGCACGGCTGAAAGAGCGCGCCATCTTCGTGCGCCACTTCAAGCTCGCACGCATCGACCAGCATCTGCGCATCACCGTCGGCACCGACGATGAATGCGACGCATTCTTAAACGCGTTGCAGGGTCTGCTGAAGTAAGTACACACACGCGTGCGGCAAATTGCCACCGGGGTCAGCCAGCCATTTGGGGGGCGGCGCCCCGCGCTGACGGCTGCACGCCCCGATCGCACGGTGCATGTGGGTACTTGCGCGGCATGGCACGGCGCCAATCGAAGGCCACGAACATCCGCGATTGCTGCGCTCAGGTATGGGGAACATTGACCGGACGCAGATGCCGCCGCCCGATTGCTGTGCCAGAATGCACAAGCGGGTAAACGGCGCGCCGACGCCGTCCGCTGTCCCCTAGGGCGAGCCTGAGCACTGCGCGGGCGGCACGGGACGCCACACAACACACTCCCACAAAAGGAATCAGCATGTCCAATCGTCGTCAATTCCTGAAGAGCATCCCCATCGTGGCCGCCGCGGGCGCCGTCATGTCGATGTCGGACCTCGCACTGGCTGCACCGATGGTGGCGGAAACCGATCCGCAAGCCAAGGCACTGGGCTACGTGGCTGACACCACCAAGGCCGACAAGGCCAAGTTCCCGAAGCACACGCCGGATCAGCACTGCGGCAACTGCGCCCTGTACCAAGGCGGTACGGCTGCGCAAGGCGGTTGCCCGCTGTTCGCCGGCAAGGACGTCGCCAACAAGGGTTGGTGCAGCGCCTGGGCAAAGAAGGCCTGAGCGAAGCGGTATCGCATGCAAGCAAGACGGACCCTGCGGGGTCCGTTTTTTTATGGGCGCGCTCTACAATGCGTGCCATGCCGTTCACATTCACACCCACCGTCCTCGTCATCGACGACGAGCCGCACATCCGACGCTTCGTCCGCGCTGCACTGGAGGAGGAAGGCTGCGAAGTCCACGAAGCCGACCGCGTCGAGCGCGGCCTGATCGAAGCGGGCACGCGTCAGCCGGATGCGGTGATTCTCGATCTCGGCCTGCCCGATGGCGACGGCATGCAGTTGATTCGCGAGTTGCGCACCTGGACGGAAGTGCCGGTGCTCGTGCTTTCGGCCCGCGTGGATGAGCGCGACAAGATCGAAGCGCTCGATGCGGGCGCGGATGATTACCTGACCAAACCCTTCGGCGTGGGCGAACTGGTTGCGCGCCTGCGCGTGCTGTTGCGGCGACATGCCAAGCGCGGCGAAGACGGCGGCAGCGTCATCCGCTTCGGCGAGGTGGAAGTCGACCTGGCGCGCCGCCTGGTCAGCCGCAACGGCGAGGCGGTGCATCTCACCCCGATCGAATACCGGCTGCTGGCGGTGCTGCTCGGCCGCCGCGGCACCGTGATGACGCACCGCGAGCTGCTGCGCGAAGTCTGGGGCCCGGCGCATTCCGACAGCAGCCACTACCTGCGCATCTACATGGGCCATCTGCGCCACAAGCTGGAACGCGATCCGGCGCGGCCCGAACACCTGCTGACCGAAGTCGGCGTGGGGTACCGGTTTACGGCGTAAGTCGGCTTACTGTTCCTTGATGCCGGCGGCGCGCACGATGCGGCCGTTGCTGTCGTATTCCGCGCGGATGGCCGCGGCAAATTGCTCGGCGGTGCCGCCGGCCGGCACCACGGCGGCCTGCGTAAGACGCTCGCGCAGATCGGGCGCAGCCAGCGCCTTGTTGATCTCTGCATTCAACCGGGCAATCACGGGGGCTGGCGTCTTGGCCGGCGCGAACACGCCAAAGGTCGACGCCATATTCGCCTTGGCGTAACCCAGCTCGGTGAAGGTCGGCACATTCGGCAGCGCATCGAGCCGGTGCGGCGCCCCCACCGCCAGCGGGCGCAGCTTGCCGCTGGTGATGTGTTGCATCAAGGTCGGACCGACGTTGGTCGACATGACTTCCACTTGGCCGCCCAGCGTATCCGTCAATTGCTGGCCACCGCCCTTGTACGGGATGAGCGTGATATCGACGTGCGCCTGCGACTTGATCTGCTCCAGCGCGAGATGCCCCACCGTACCGAGGCCCGATGTCGACCAGCGGATCGAACCTGGCTTGGCCCGCGACTGGCTCAGCATGTCGGCAAAGCTCTTGCCGGTGAACGACGGCGTGCCCAGCAGGATCATCGGCGCATACATGACATTGGCCACGGGCGCGATGTCTTTCTGCGGGTCATACGGCAGCTTGCTGAAATGCGGGTTGAGCGTGAGCGGGCTGACCGATGAGAAGCCCAACGTGTAGCCATCGGGGGCCGACTTGGCCACGGCATCCATGCCGATGCTGCCGCCGGCACCGGCGCGGTTTTCCACCACCACCGGCTGGCCCAGTTGCGCCGACAGCTTTTCACCCAGTGCACGCGCCACGTTGTCGGAAATGCCACCAGTCGGATAGGCGACGATGATGCGGATCGGCTTAGCCGGATAGTCCTGCGCTTGCACCGGCGCAGCGACAAGCAACGGCAGACCGGCGCCCAGTAGCGCAGCAGAAGCAATCAGACGACGACGGGCACTACGTGCAGAAGTCATGGCGCAATGTCGGGGGAAAGAAACGGAAAGAAACATTGTAGGCCGATGCCCAGGCAAGCTCGCCCCGGCGAAGCACAAAAACGGCAGACAAAAGAAAAGGCGCCCGAAGGCGCCTTTTCCGTTCCCAATCGCGTGACAGCGTCGATTAGAAGATGTGGCGGATACCCACGCCAACGCTCGTCTGGTTCGACTTTCCAACGCCGGTTGCGTTGCCGCCACCCGACAGTTCCGGCAGAGCTGCGTCCTTGACCTTGTTGTAGTCGACCGTGCCATACACTTGCGTGCGCTTGGACAGGGCGTACTCGGCCAGCAGCACGCCGGTGTAGCGCTTGCCGTCGTTGCCGGCGGTCAGGGCAGCGTTGTTGATGCTGTCGTAGTAGAACGCGCCCGTCAGAGCCAGGGCCGGGGTGATGTTGTACGTCACGCCCAGGATGCCGACGTGGTCACGACGCTTCGTGGCGCCCGGGGTCAGGCCAGCGCCCGAGGTGGCGTTGCCGTAGATGTTCAGGCCGAAGGCGCTGCCGCCGACGCAGTTAGCCGAGCTGTTCACGCAACCCGTGGCGTCGCTGCTGTCGATGTAGCCTGCGAACAGCTTGGCTGCAGCGATGGTGTAGTTACCACCGATACCCCAAACGGTTTGCTTGTTGCCAGCAATATCCTTGTGCTGCTGTGCGAATGCGCCGATGTAGGCCGGGCCGAATTCATAGGCCACCGTGCCGCCAACGTACGAGTTCTGGCTTGCTGCACCCGGAACTTCGCCAAAGCCGTAGGCCAGGCCGACCGACAGGCCGTTCCACTTGCCTTCGTACTTCAGCATGTTCGATTCACGCAGACCGGTCAGGCCGTAGTACATCCACGAGTTGCCGTCATAGTTACCCACGCCCAGCGGGTCGAAGTTGCCGCCCGTCGTGAAGCCGAAGTTGTATTGACGGCCCAGGGTGATGGTGCCCAGGTCCTTGTTCGACAGACCCACGAACGACTGACGGTTGAACAACGTACCAGCGCTGCTCATCTTGCCAGTGGCCGAGTTGAAGCCGCTTTCCAGCACGAACAGAGCCTTGGTGCCGCCGCCCAGGTCTTCCGAGCCCTTCAGGCCCCAGCGGCTGTTCGACACAGCGCCGCTTTCCATCTGGGTCACGCTGTTGCCAGCTTGGTTGGCGTTGTTGATGTAGTGAATGCTGGTATCGACAATACCGTACAGCGTCACGCTCGATTGGGCGTAGGCAGAACCTGCGAACAGGGCGCCAACTGCAACCAGAATGGCAGACTTTTTCATGTGGGCTCGTAATAAAAGAGTTGTCTCAAACCGCCCGACCCCGTGTGCATGAGGTTGGGCTCCTCCGTTTCCTTAACTTCCGTGTCGGAAGTGCCGCGCAAATTTAACAAAAGCCCATATGCGCGGCAAAGCAATTCACGGAATCGTTCTACCAAGTGTGGTAAGCGCGCATCGCTCTTAATGCGCTGCACCAAATCGGCCTATGGCAAGGCTTGCCGGCTCGTGACGCCCTGCTGTGGTGCATCAACGCCGAGCGCTGGCTTTCACCCCATCTCTTGATTAGACAAAAAGGTTGGGAGATCGCCGGCGGCGTTACGCCATTGGCGCGCTTTTCAGCGCCGTTCACGCTGACTTGCATCATTTCGGCGCCGACAACAAACCGTTCGTCGCACCACCGTGGATGCGGCATGCCTCCTGACCTAGGCTGTAGACCGTGGCAGGACATCAAATGACCACGCCTAAAACAGCACCGAAAATCAGTTGAAGAAGGAGTTCGCCATGCGACTCAAGCAAATGGGGTTGGCCGCCATGTTGGCGGTCGGGGCCCTCGCGGCGGGCAGCGCTTGGGCGCAGGCCAGCCGCGTGGAAGTGTTCGGCCAGAATGCTCGCGCCGAACGGTTTGACGTCTATAGCGACGGTGCCCGCACCGGCCGCTTCGACACGTATACAGAAGGCGCGCGGGCAGGCCGCTTCGATCCCTATTCGGAAGGCATGCGCAGCGACCCGGCCGGCCGCTCCCGCGAGGGCGGCGGCACGGTCTACGGGTATCCGGTTCCGAATTGATGCGCTGAACGGCATTCACCGCGTTCGTCACGCAGCCGTCACGCATTGATCAGTTACGGGCCTGTCTCCAGGCATCCTCCGTTTTCCGCCTCTTGGCCCACTCTGGCCCCGCTGGTGATGCGCCGGCGGGGCTTTTTCATGCGCGCTCAGATGAGCTTGTCGAGCGTGATCGGCAATTCGCGCACGCGCCGGCCGGTGGCGTGATAGACGGCGTTGGCGATGGCCGCCGGCACGCCGGTGATGCCGATCTCGCCGATGCCCTTGGCGCCCAGCGGGTTGATGTGCGGGTCCGCCTCGTCGAGTACGAGGATGTCGATGTCGGGCACATCGGCGTTGACGGGCACGTGGTACTCCGCCAGGTTGTTGTTGACGATGCGACCATAACGCGGGTCCAGCAGGCTCTCTTCGAACAGCGCCATGCCCATGCCCCAGACGATGCCGCCCATGAGCTGGCTACGGCCCGTCTTGGCGTTGAGCAACCGCCCGACGCCGTAGCTCCCCACTATGCGCGAGACGCGGATCACGCCCAGGTCCGCGTCGACATGGACCTCGGCAAACACCGCGCCGAACGAGTGCATTGAGAACTTCTGCTTCTCTTCGCCCGGCTGCACCTTGGCGGTCACCTCGATGGGGCGACCATAGCGGGCGACTACGGCAGCCGCCGGTTCCCGCGCACCGCTGTGTGCGCTCAGAACACCATCGGCCACCGTGATGGCGCCCGCGGCCAGCCCATGCAGCGGCGAACTGGCGTCGGCAATGGCCGCGGCAATCAATGCATCGCGTGCCTGCTGGCCGGCGGCCTGCACCGCGGGCGATACGCTGGCCACGCTCTGCGAGCCGCCCGACACCGGCGCTTCGGGCATGCGCGTATCGCCCAGACTGAAGAGCACGCGGTCGACGGGCATGCCCATGGCATCGGCCGCCACCTGCGTCATCACCGTGTAAGTGCCGGTGCCCAGATCCTGCGATCCCGATTCGACCTGCGCCGTACCGTCGGGCAGATAGCGCGCCGTGGCAGCAGCCGCGCTGCGATTGGCTGGGTACGTGGCCGTGGCCATGCCCCAGCCGACGCGCGTAGTGCCCTCGCGCATGCTGCCCGGCTGCGGGTTGCGGCGCGCCCAGCCGAAGCGCTCGGCGCCCGTCCGGTAGCAGGCAGCCAGGGATTTGCTCGACCACGGGATGCGTTTTTCCGGGTCTTGCGCGGCATCGTTGCGCAGACGCAGCTCCACGGGGTCGATGCCAAGCGCGTAGGCCATCTCATCCAGCGCGACTTCCAGCGCGAACGTGCCGGTGGCTTCGCCGGGGGCGCGCTGGAACGTAGGCGTACCGACGTTCAGACGCGCCAGCCGATGCGTCGTCCGCTGGTTGGGCGTGTCGTAAAGCATGCGCGTGACGATGGCGCAGGGTTCGGTCCAATCCTCGATCATCGACGTGGTGGTCAGCGAGTCGTGAGAGATGGCGGTGAAGCGGCCATCGCTGGCGGCGCCCATGGCGATGCGCTGCTCGGTACGCGGGCGCCCGCCGACGGGGCCGAACATCTGCGCCCGCTCCAGAACAAGCTTGACGGGCCGCCCCGCCTGGCGCGCGGCCATCGCCGCCAGCACCACGTGCGACCACACCGAGCCTTTGCAGCCGAACCCGCCGCCCACGAACGGGCACACCACACGCAGCTTGTCAGGCGACAGACCTAGCGTCCTAGCGACGGTGCGGCGCACACCCGAGACGTACTGCGTGCTGTCGTACAACGTGAGCGAATCGCCCTCCCACACGGCGATGGTGGCGTGCGGCTCCATCGGGTTGTGCGCTTCCATGGGCGTCCCGTAGATGGCCTCGATGCGCTGCGCCGCCTGCGCCATGCCGGAGGCCATATCGCCGCGCATGGTATCGGCCGATTGCGTCTGCACCTTGCCGGGCGAGTGCGCATCGGCGCGAGCGGTTTCGAAGTCGAGCCGCGCCGGCTGCTGGGCAACCTCTACGCGCACCATGCGCGCTGCGGCCTGCGCGTGTTCCAGAGTGTCGCCCACGACGACCGCCACGGGCTGGCCGTTGTAGTGCACCTGATCGTCCTGCAGCAACGAGAGCACGCGTCCGGCCGGCGGTTCCAGCGCGGGCTTGCCATCGTTAGGCAAGCGCGGCGCGTTCTCGTGCGTCATCACCAGCAGCACGCCGGGCATGGCCTGCGCGACGTGCGTATCGACCCGGGTGATTCGGCCGGCGGGCACCGTGCTTTGCACCAGCACCGCATGCACCAGACGCGGCACCTGAAACTCGGCCGAGTAGCGTGCCTGGCCCGTGACTTTAAGCAGACCGTCAGTGCGGTCCAGCGGTTGGCCGACGTTGCTCATGCCACACCTCCAGTCGGGTCGGAAGCCACGGTTAGCGCGCGCGCCACCGCACGCTGTGCGAGCGGCACCTTGAAGCCGTTGTCGCGCAGTGGCTGTGCGCCCTGCACGGCCAACGCGCCGGCCTGGGCAAACAAGTGCGCGTCCAGCACCTGCCCCGCCAGCATCTGCTCCGCCGCATGCGCACGCCACGGCTTGTGCGCGACGCCGCCCAGCACGATGCGCGCCTCCCGGATCGTCCGCCCATCCGCTTGCAACGCCAGCGCCGCAGCCACCGACACCAGCGCAAACGCATAACTGGCACGGTCGCGCACCTTCAGGTAATGCACGTGCGAGCCGAACACGGGCGGCGGCAGATCGATGGCGACGATCAACTCGCCGGGCCCGAGTGTCGTGTCGATTTCGGGGTGCGCTTCCGGCAGCCGATGGAACGCGTCGATCGGGATACGCCGCTCCGCGTGCGCGCCGTGCACCACCACCGTGGCGTCGAGCGCGGCCAAGGCGACAGCCATGTCGGACGGATGCGTCGCCACGCATGCCTCGCTCGCACCCAGAATGGCATGCATGCGATTGAAACCCTCGCGCGCGGCACAGCCGGAGCCGGGCTGCCGCTTGTTGCACGCCGGGTACGCCGTGTCGTAGAAGTAATGGCAGCGCGTGCGCTGCATCAGGTTGCCGCCGTTGGTGGCCATGTTGCGCAGCTGCCCCGACGCACCCGAGACAATCGCCTCGCTCAGGAGCGGATAGCGCGAGCGCACCAGCGGATGCGCCGCCGTGTCGGCATTGCGCGCCATCGCGCCCAGTCGCAGGCCGCCGTCGGGCAACGCGCGAATCTGCGCCAGCGGCAGGCGGCTCACGTCCACGAGGCGCTGCGGCTGCTCGATCCCGCCCTTCATCAGGTCCAGCAGATTCGTCCCGCCGCCGATATAGCGCGCGCCCGGCTCGTTGCCCAGGCGCACGGCAGCCTCGACGGAAGATGCACGGTCATAAGCAATCGATTGCATGAGGCTCCTCAGGCACCGTTGCCGGACTTGGCAGCCACCACGCGAATCGCCGCCACGATGTTGGGGTACGCGCCGCAGCGGCAGAGGTTGCCGCTCATGCGCTCGCGTATTTCGTCTTCGGTCAGCGCAACGGCGCCGTCATTACCGAGCGCCGCGGGCGACGTGACGGTGCTCGGCATGCCGCGGCGCGCCTCTTCCAGCACCGCCACCGCCGAGCAGATCTGGCCCGGCGTGCAATATCCGCACTGAAACGCGTCGTGTTCAAGAAACGCGGCCTGCACCGGGTGCAACGCCGCGCGGTCGACCACGCCGTCATGCGGGTGCGCCAGCCCCTCGACCGTGGTGATGGTCTCGCCCTCGTGCATGATCGCCAGCGTCAGGCAGCTGTTGATGCGCCGGCCATTCACGAGGACGGTGCACGCGCCGCACTGACCGCGGTCGCAGCCTTTCTTGGTGCTGGTCAGGCCGAGCACCTCGCGCAGCGCATCGAGCAATGTGACACGCGGCTCTAGCGACAACGCATACGGCTTGCCGTTGATATTGAGCGACACCGGCCGCGGCGGTGCCAACGCGGCAGGACGTGCCGGGGCCGACGCATCAGTGCGCGCGCCAGCCGACTCCTGCGGCAACGCAAGCGCCGACGCCGCGGCAGCCGCGCTCTGCAAAAAGCCACGCCGGCTGGGGCGGGCGGGTGATCCATCCGTTGCCTGGGAAGGGTCGCTCGATGCTGCGGAGGGATGTTCTGACATGACGCACGCTCCACCGGCCGGGCGGGCCGTAGCTGGGGACATGCGTCAGGGGAAAGCAAGCGGAATACCCGGCACCCGGGCGGTGGGAAGCCGCAGGGCAGCGGCTTCGCGCAAGAGAGCTGCTGCGGCGCGTGTAAGGCTTACGCGCCGCGTTGCAGTGCGGTTACTTGGCCGGGCCGACGCGGTCGCGCGACACGTCCATGACCATGCGCGTCAGCAGGTACAGGCGCGGCACGATGGAGTTCAGGTCGACGTATTCGGCGTCATTCGAGTGCGCGCCAAAGCTCGCCAGGCCAAAACGCTCGATCACGGGCGCCTTCGTCTTCGACGCGGCAAACGCGGCATCGGTGCCGCCGCCTTCGGCCTTGTCGTCAATCTCCAGCGTCTTGCCGAGTTCGCCATAGATCTTCTGAGCGTGTTCGGCCAGCGCGCGCGACGCCGGCGTGGCTTCCAGCGGCGGGCGACGGCGCTCGAACTTGGCTGTGACCTGCGTATCCGGGATCAGTTTGTTCTTGATGCGTTCGTTGACGGTTTCTTCCAACTTGTCGGCGTCGGCTGCGCGCAGCAGGCGCACATCGGCCTGAGCGCTGGCCGCGGCCGGGATCACGTTGCGATTCGTGCCTGCCTGCGCCACTGTCCAGTTCACCTTCAGGCCCGTTTCGGGCTTGGACAGATCGCGCATCTGCAGCACCTGGTGCGACAGTTCGTACAGCGCGTTGCGGCCCTGCTCCGGCGCGCCGCCGGCGTGCGAAGCCTTGCCCTTCACATCCAGCAGGATCGCGCCGATGCCGCTGGTGGCCACCGACAGCTTGTCCGACGTCACGCGCGTGCCTTCGCACGAGAACACGGCGTCCTGCTCGGCGCCCAGCTTGGCCTGCATGGCCCGCGCGCCCGGCGAGCTGATTTCTTCATCGCCGTTGATCAGCACCGTGAGCGTGCCGTATTGCTTGAAATTGACGGCCTGCAGGATCGACACCGTGTGGAGGATGACCGCGACGCCGTTCTTGTCGTCGGCAATGCCCAGACCGTAGGCGCGTTCACCGTCGATGCGGAATGGCTGCTGCGCGAGCATGCCCTTGAGATACACGGTATCCATGTGCGCAATTAGCATGATGTTGCGCTTGCCATCGCCCTTGAAGCGCGCGAGCACCATCTTGCCGATCTTCTCGGGGGTATCGGCCATGCGGTAAGCGTGGTCGCTGGGGTCGATGAGCTTGACGTCGCCGCCCATGCCGCGCAGGCGCTCGGCAATCACGCCGGCAATCTTGTCCAGGCCTTCGATGTCCTTGCTGCCCGATTCGATCGAGACCAAAGTCTTCATGGTGTCGATCAGCGCGGGTTTTTCCTGCTGGGCGCGCTTGTAGATTTCAGCGGGCGGCACAGCGGTGGCCTGGCCGGCAGCCAGCGCACCCGCCAATGCGACGGCGGCCAGCACTGCAGGGCGCAAACCCTTGGGCAACAACGGGGCTCTCATGGATGTTTCCTCACCTGTTCTTAGTTATGGTCTGCAACAAAACCGCGATTTTCTCACGCCCGCCTGAGGATTGCCCGAGGGCCATCCCCCCTTTGGATAGGCGCATGACGTCGCGCAAAGGAATACTGATAGAGATGCGTAAAACGAAAGCGCGGGGCTAACACTCTCGCTACAATTGCTGCCATGCAATACATCCATGTCGTCAACGGCGAAGTTGCCGGCGCCACACTCAAGCAGGCGCTCGCACAGGCTGGCCGCCCCGATTCCGTAGTCGTGCTGCGCGACGATCTCGCCGTCGGGCCGCTGGTCGACGTCGACAGCGTCGCCATGGCGCGCTCCGGCTTCTGGCAGCGCGTGGCGCCCAACAGCAACATCGATTTCGCCGCCGAGATGCGGGACGCACTTGCGTCACTCGCCGACCTGCGCGATGCCACCACGGAAGTCGCCATCTGGCACGGCCAGAGCGCGTCGGACCAGCTCATGCTGCGCCGCGTGGCGTTTCACCTGCATCAATCGCCCCAGCGCATCAATGAAGTCGGCATGGATGTGCGCGAACTTGAGGCGCCCAACGGTCAGGGCCCGCTAACCACCATCGGCATGTATTCAGGCGCCCGGCTGGCGCGGCGGTTTTCGACCATCGCGCCGGTGTCGGTGCTGCGCATCGGCCGCCTGGCCTACGAATGGCAACAGACCGTGCGCGAGAACGCCGATACGCGGCTATGGAAGGGCAACACGCTGGTACCGGTGTCGTACGGCACGGTGGATGAAGTGATCCTGGAGCACGTTCCCACCGACTGGGCCAGCGCACGGGACGTGGTCGGCAGCATCATGGGCGCCATCGACGGGCTGCTCGCCAGCGACTGGTTTGTCTTCTGGCGCTGCCGCGAACTGGTCGGCAACGGCCAGTTGCTGTTGCGCGGCGAGGCCGATTCGCTCAGCACCTGCGAACTGCGGCGCAATGTGAGCGTGGCCGTGTAAGCGCCGCGCAATCCTGCCAGTCTGCCCCGAGGAGCGCCCAAAAGCGCTCCTTTTTGTTTGTTCACGCTGCTTGCGCCTAGAACTGGGTTCATCACCAGCGCGGGTCAGCCGTCGCGTCGGATGCCCGCGCGCGCGGGGCAATCAATCGGAGCGTCGGCGTCGCCACCGTCGCCTTCGTTGGCCAGGTCGCTGTCGGGCTGCATGCCTTCCACGTCGCTGTGGTCGTCGCCCTCGCCCCAGGGCATGCCGGATTCGCGCAGGCGCTTGCGCTGCATGCGGTCGCGCTGGAACATTTCGGTCAGTTCGTCACGCCCTTGCTGTGCAAGGGAAACGAGCTTCTTCTGATCGCGGTAAACCGGGTAGACCTGCTCCATTGAGTTGAGCGTGTGGCGGCGGAACGTCTGCGCGATGCGGTGCGCTTCGTAGGGCTCCTTGCCCAGGCCCTCCAGCACCCGGCGGCTAAGCATGAGCGAGCCCTCGAACATCTCGCGCTCGATCACTTCCACGCCGCGGTCGCGCAGTTGGTACACGTGCGACACGTTGCGCGCCCGCACGTACAGCTTCAGGTGGGGAAAGCGCTCGCGCACGCGGTCGACCACCTCCAGGTTGGTTTCCATGTCGTCGATGGCGACAACCATCATGCTGGCCTTGTCGGCGCCGGCGGTCTCCAGCAGGTCCATGCGCGTGGCATCGCCGTAGAAGACCTTGAAGCCGAAGCGGCGCAGCATGTCAATCTGGTCGGGGTCGTGATCGAGCACGGTGGCGCTGTAGCCCTGGCTATAGAGCATGCGACCGACAATCTGCCCAAATCGGCCGAAGCCCGCGATGATGACTTCGTTCTCCTGCGGCTCGATCGTGTCGGGCGCGCGCTTCTTGCCATCCATGAACCGCGGCACCAGCACCTTGTCGTGCAGGAGCAGCAGCAACGGCGTCGCGGCCATCGAGAGCGCCACCACGAGGTTGAGCGCAGCAGCCGTCTCCGCACCGAGCACGTTGCCCGCCACGCCGGGGCCGAACACCACGAATGCAAATTCACCACCCTGCGAGAGCAGGAATGCAAACAGCCACGCCTGCCCGCGCGCAATGCCAAAGCGGTTGGCGAGCAGGCGCAGCGCGCCAATCTTGACCGCCAGGAACACCGCAACCAGCCCGATCACAGCCCACGGCTGGCGCATCAGCACGCCAAAGTCGATCGACATGCCGACGGCCAGGAAAAACAGGCCGAGCAGCAGGCCCTTGAACGGCTCGATGTCGGTTTCGAGCGCGTGACGGTATTCGGAATCGGCGAGCAGCACGCCGGCAATGAAGGCGCCCAGCGCCATCGACAGGCCCACGCCGTGCATCAGCAGCGCAATGCCCACCACCAGCAGCAGCGAGAACGAGGTGAACATCTCGCGCATGTTGGTGCGGGCAATTGCGCGCAGCACGGGCCGCAGCAGGGTGCGTCCGCCAAAGATCACGGCTGCCACCACGCCCACTGCCTTGGCCGCCACCACCCAGCTATGGCCGCCGGACGCGTCGCTTGCGTCCGTCGCCAACAGTGGCAGCAGCGCGATCATCGGGATGGCCGCAATGTCCTGGAACAGCAGAATGCCGAAGCTGGCCGTGCCAGCGGGCGTGCGCATGAGGTTGCGCTCGGAAAGCGTGGCCAGCGCAATCGCCGTGGATGACAGCGCCAGGCCCAGCCCCGCCACCACAGCTGAGCGCCACGGATGGCCCACCGCCATGACCGCCAGCCCGACGGCCAGCGCACACACCACAATCTGCAGCCCGCCGTAGCCGAAGATGCTCCGCCGCAGCGACCACAGCCGCGCCGGCTCCAGCTCCAGGCCAATCACAAACATCATCAGTACGACGCCGAATTCAGAGAAATCCAGAATCGACTGCACATTGGTGATGAGCCGCAGGCCCCACGGCCCGACGATCACCCCGGCCAGCAGATAGCCGAGCACCGAGCCCAGCCCCAGCCGACGCGCCAGCGGCACCGCTGCCACAGCCGCAGCCAGGTAGATGACGAAATTGACGAGCAGATCGTGCGATTGCATGGGCAGGGAAGAGATCGGAAACGTCAGGCGACGGAGTTGGCGTCGGCATCGGCCCGGAGCCAGGGCTGCAGTGCGGCGCGGACCTGCGCGATATGGGCGTCGATGACGTCAGCAGACGCATCGTCGGCGTCGTGCAGCACATGCGGCGGCTGCCATTGCATGCCGCACAGCGCGGCGGTCTGCTGCAGCGGCAGCAGGAACATGTCGAACGTGTGGCCGTGAACGCCATCCGGGTTGTAGGAATGCGCGCGGCCGCCAGTGGTGGCCAGCACCATTAGATGCTTGCCGCGCAACGCCGTGCCGCCCGGCCCGTAGGCCCAGCCCATCTCCAGCACCACGTCGATCCACTCCTTGAGCAGCGATGGCGTGGCGTACCACTGCACCGGAAACTGGAAGACGATCAGCTCCGCCGCCTCCACCGCTTCCTGCTCGGCACGCACGTCGATGTCGAAATCGGGGTAATGCCAGTACAGGTCGTGCATGGCCACGCCGGGCAAGCTGGCCAGCGCACGCGCGAGTGGCTTGTTGGCGCGCGACCGGCGCGGCGCAGGATGCGCGTAGATCACAAGAATGCGCGAGGGCGTCATGGAAAATCAGGAGGCTGGGGCGGCTTGATGGCGCATCTTCGCACGGCTATTGTTGAGCGGCGTTACAGGCGGCGATCGTACTGCGGGTAGTGATGTAACGCGTGCGGCACCTGGAAAGCGCACGCCCCATCTCTTTTGCGCGACGCAGCATTTACGTTGTTGCTGCACCACACCGCTGGAGACCTTGCTCAGATGCGCTAAATCAATGATTTATCGGGAAATCCTGTGGAAAGTCTGACACCAGACTTACGGGGAAACCCTGATTGCACTACAATAGCATGGTGCATTGCACAACACTCAGTTGCACCCCACTGAGTGCCCCGGAGGTGTCATCCGCGCCTCCAACTCATCACTTGCCGCCCTCCACTGAAGGGCGCGATCAGAACAGGAACCGTGTCGTGAACCCGCTCGAACTGAGCAAGGCCATCGGCGTCGTCACCCAGGACGACATCGACAAAACGGAAGCCGCGCAAGGTGCGCCGCGTTCCACCGTACTGGTGCGCGAGCTTGCTGCGCACCACCGGTCGCGCCTGCTCAAACACCTGCTCGCCCTGGGCGAGGAAGACCGCCTGCTGCGTTTCGGCCAGGTGGTGCGGGATCACGTCATCGAGGCGTACGTCGACAGCATCGATTTCGACCACGACAAGGTCTTCGGGGTCTATAACGAGCGCCTGGAGCTGACCGGCGTGGGCCACCTCGCCTACCTGCGCGACAACCCGCAAGGGCGCGTGGCGGAGTTCGGCGTGTCGGTGTCGGAATCGGCGCGCGGCAAGGGCGTAGGCAGTGCGCTGTTCCAGCGTGCCGCCATGCACGGCCAGAACACCAAGGTTCGTACGCTGTACATGCACTGCCTGTCGCGCAACGCGGCCATGATGCACATCGCCAAGAAGGCTGGCATGCGCGTGCAATACGCCTATGGCGAGGCCGATGCCTACCTCGAATTGCCGCCCGCCGACACGATGAGCCTGTTGACCGAAGCCATCGACGAACAGGTCGCCGATCTCGACTACATGCTCAAGCGCAACCTGCGCGATGTGCGCCGTTTCGGCCAGCGCTTCTGGCGCTCGCTGGTGCCGCAAAAGCGCGCTGTGTAAGCGCATCGCTATGCAACAAACGCCCGGCTCACCACCGGGCGTTTTTGTTTGGTGTTGGGCGTTGCTCGCCATCTCCCGCCTAGGGCAATTGCGCGCTTGTCAGCCGCGCGGGTGCTTTCCCTACGATGAGGATGCGGCACCTCTCGCTCTCCAGCGGCGGCCATCAGCGTCGCCCGCGAGCCGATGCCGAGGCAAGAAGGAGACGACGATGAAGACACCATCCGCGCAATCGATACTGCTGCCAGCGGCCATGCTGCTGTGCCTGGGCGCCGCGCCCGCTGCCGCCCAAGACGCCGCCATGGGCGACATGACCATGATCAACCCATCCGCCCTGAAGTGGGTCGACGCGCCGCCCGGCTTGCCCAAAGGCGCCAAGCTTGCCGTGCTCTACGGCGACCCCGGCAAGGACGGCCCCTACGTCGTACGCCTGAAAACGCCAGGCGGCTACAAGGTGCCGCCGCACTGGCACACCGAGACCGAGAACCTCACGGTGATCTCGGGCACGCTGTACCTGGGCAGCGGTGACACCATGGACATGGGCGCCGCGCATGCGCTCAAGACCGGCGGTTTTCACAACCTGCCCGGAGGCATGCACCACTACGCCTTCACCAGGGCGGCGACGGTGGTGCAGATTCATGGCACGGGGCCGCTCGATATCAAATACGTCAACCCGCAGGACGATCCCTCGCCCAAGCAGTGAAGCCTGGCACGCCACCGATGCCAATTGCCAGCCACCGGCAAGGTACATCAACAGCCGTTAACACGCCGCCGACGGGCGCTGGCTACCATGCCCCTCCACAGGTCAAGCAACCACGGAGGGGCAGATGGTCACCAAGGCCCAGGCCAGACCGAAAACCGATTTCGAGCGCTGGCAGGACCACGGCGACGCCGCGTACATCCGGAAACTCGATTACGTGCTCACGCTCATCCCGAAGATCGGAACCGCCGCATGCAAGTAGGACGCCCCCTCGTCGCCGTATCGCTGCTGACCGCACAATCGACCATGGCCGCAGATGCGCTGACCGGAACCTTCCGCGGTGACGGCCGTGCCTGCTACGGCGCCTTGTTCCTGCGCTCGAACACCATCGAATGGAATGCCAGCTTCTTCAAGTGCGGCCCCACGCGCTACAAGGTAATCGAGCAGGACTTGTCCGGCGACCACCCGCACGCGGCCTTCAAGATTGAAGACCATCGCAAGCGCTGCGGCCTGGCCGTCATCGAGGTCTCGCGCTACAGCGAGTTCTCCTGGAGCGTAAAGGGCTACCAAACAATGGAGGCGTACCAGAAGCGCGAAGAACCCGACTGGAAGGATTCCGCCGATCCTGCACGCCAGGTCGCCGTGTGCGGCATGCGCAAGGAATAGCGCAGCCAACGCGCCGCCGCCATGCAGCCGCTCCAACGCTTCGCCCTGGAGAAACACAGGGGCCCGTATGAGCAATGGCCCATGCGCACGCGCGTGATTGTCGACGGCGTGCCGCACCCGACGCTCACCATCCCCGGCTACGAACTGCTGCGGCAATACCAGACCGATCTCGGCTTCGTCCTCATCACCAATTACGACTGCCCGTTTGAAGAAGCCGTCTCCATCACGCTCGTCGCGCCCGACCTTTCACGCGCGATCAGCACCGGCACCATCGGTGCGGCGTACTACACGTTCTGGCTGGATGAGGTGGAGTGGATCGATGTGGACCACTTTCGCCTCACCTGCGAAGACGCCGTGGGCGATTGGCTGGTCACGCTGCGCGCCCGGCATATCCCGGTGTTATCCCCGGCGGTTTTCATCAAGCGCCGCGTGGCGCCACCGACCCAGCCTGCGGCGTAGAGTGGAACGCCGCCCTATGCTGCTCGCGGCTACCCAATAGACCGCCGAGCGCCGCAGTTTTGGCCTCATGCGTCGCGCTCAAACACCTGAATTCGCTTGCATGAGCGCGACACCTCGCCGTCAAACTGCGGCGCGCGGGGCTCAAAGGTCCGCACTCTGCCCAAAAACATCCCACCCATCGGCCCTCCGAAGCCCACGCTTCGCCATCAAAGATACGAAGTCATCGAGTCGAGGCTGGCGTTCCGCCGTCAGAGGGTCGAAGCCGTCTGTCAGAGGTCGAAAGTTTCGACCTCTGACTGCGGAATGCGAGTATTTGAGACTCGCGTGCCGCCCGCAGCGATTCAGGCTCGAACAAGGAAGGCCCACGATCGGACCGCGGAGGTGCGTCATCGGCGGTTTAGGCCTCTATGGCGCAACTAGCCAATCCCTCAAACCACCACCGGCAACGCCGTCGTATCCTTGATCCGCTCCAGCGCAAAACTGCTCTTCACATCGATCACCGCCGGGTGGGCGAGCAACTGATCGCGGATGAAGCGCGCGAAGTGCTCCATGTCTTCCACGAACACCTTGAGCAGGTAATCCATCTCGCCGGTCATGGCGTAGCAGGTGACCACCTCGGGCCATGTCGCCACGGCGGCGCGGAAGATATCGGACGGGCCTTTCCCTTTGGGCGCGCCGCCCTGCTTTTCCAGGCGCACGTTGATGTACGCCGACAGCCCCAGCCCGATCTTGGACGGGTCGAGCAGCGCGGCGTATTGGCGGATGACGCCGGACTCTTCCAGGCGCCGGATGCGTCGCAAACACGGGCTGGGCGACAGATTCACCCGCTCGGCGACTTCCAGGTTGGTGAGGCGGCCGTTGTTCTGCAGGACTTCCAGGATCTTCCGGTCGATCTTGTCGAGTTCCACTTTATTCATTTTGTTGCTCCGCACCAATTAATTCGGCAATTTTCTTGCGCAAATTTAGCAAGGTGGGCACAACTTCGCAATTTTTGCTTGGATGGACACACCTACACTGCGAGGATCGTCAAAGACCTGTGCGCTCCAGAGCGCGCCCCCACAGGAGACTCACCATGCAATTCACGCCTTGGGAAAACCCGATGGGCACCGCCGGCTTCGAGTTCATCGAATACGCCGCGCCGGACCCCGTTGCCATGGGCAAGCTGTTCGAGAACATGGGCTTTACCGCCATCGCGAAACACCGTCACAAGAACGTGACGCTATACCGCCAGGGCGAAATCAACTTCATCATCAACGCCGAGCCGGATTCGTTCGCGCAGCGCTTTGCGCGCCTGCACGGCCCGTCGATCTGCGCGATTGCGTTTCGCGTGCAGGACGCCGCGTTTGCCTACAAGCGTGCGCTGGAGCTGGGCGCCTGGGGCTTCGACACCCACAGCGGCCCGATGGAGCTGAACATTCCGGCCATCAAGGGCATCGGCGATTCGCTGATCTACCTGGTGGACCGCTGGACCGGCAAGAACGACGCCAAGGCCGGCGATATCGGCAACATCAGCATCTACGACGTCGATTTCGTGCCCATCGCGGGCGCCAATCCGAACCCCACCGGGCACGGCCTGACCTACATCGACCACCTGACGCACAACGTCTACCGTGGCCGGATGAAAGAATGGGCCGAGTTTTACGAACGCTTCTTCAACTTCCGTGAAGTGCGCTACTTCGACATCGAAGGCCAGGTCACCGGTGTGAAGAGCAAGGCGATGACGAGCCCGTGCGGCAACATCCGCATCCCCATCAACGAGGAAGGGACGGAGAAGGCTGGTCAGATTCAGGAGTATCTGGACATGTACCACGGCGAGGGCATCCAGCACATCGCGCTCGGCTCGACCAACCTTTTCAACACGGTGGACGCACTGCGCAGCAACGGCATCAAGCTGCTCGACACGATCGACACGTATTACGAACTGGTCGACAAGCGCATCCCCGGCCATGGCGAAGACGTGGCGGAACTGAAGAAGCGCAAGATCCTCATCGACGGCGCCCCGGGCGACCTGCTGCTGCAGATCTTTTCGGAAAACCAGCTGGGCCCGATCTTCTTCGAGTTCATCCAGCGCAAGGGCAACCAAGGCTTTGGCGAGGGCAACTTCAAGGCACTGTTCGAGTCCATCGAACTCGACCAGATGCGCCGCGGCGTGCTCAAGGCCGACGACCAGCCGGCCTGAAGACCCTCAAGCTTCAGGCGTGCTGTACCCGCACCCCGATGGTTCGCCATCGGGGTGTTTTTCATGGGCGTTACGGCATGCGCGCATGCGGCACTGACACGGCCCCGTAGCCAAACCAACCCGCACCGGTCTTACAATGCATTGAGGATCGGAGGGGCGCAGGCAATAAAAAACGGCGCCCGAAGGCGCCGCTTGCGTGCGGAGATTCAGACGAGGCGTCACTCGCCCTTCGTCGCCGACGGGCCACCCGGCATGGCCGCGGCCGCCGGGGTGTTCTTCTGCGCCTTGCGGGCGTCGTGGCGGGCCTTCATGTAAGCGCGGATCTCGTCTTCGGTGATCTTGCCGTCGTGGTTGGCGTCGATCTGGTCGAAGTTCTTGGCCAGACGCGGCATGCCGCCCTGCACTTCGTCCTTGGTCAGGCTGCCATCGTTGTCCTTGTCGGCCGCCTTGAACTTGGCGTCCAAGCGCTGCGCCATCTTTTCGTGCATCTCGCCCTTGTGGGCCTTGTGCCAAGCGGCCAGCTCGTCCTTGCTCAGTTGGCCGTCGTGGTTGGTATCGATCTGGTCGAAGTTCTTTTCAAGCCACGCGTGGCCCTTGGCCTCGTCGCGCGAGACCTGGCCGTCGCCGTTGGTGTCGATGGCCTTGAAGCCGCCGTGGTGGCCGGGCTTGCCTGCGCGGGCGTCAGGTTGCGGCGCGGCCGGTACCGTGGCGGTGGCCGGCGCCTGTGCGCTGGCGGCGGGGGCACTGGCATCCTGAGCGCGGGCGTTCATGCCCGACATGGCCAGGAACAGGGCCGAGGTGGCGAGGAAGGCTTGGACAGCACGTTTGTTGGTCATGGTCAGCTCCTTTTCACATGGACTGTGTAGCGGATTAGAACCCGACAATGCCGGCGCGTTGCCCGCTTTTACACGCTGTTACCCCAATGACACCCGCTGTAATATGCGCCCGCCAACGCCTGGCGAGCCGCATCAGACGCGACATGCCTATTGGTCGGCGCCCGGCTGGGGGGTGTCGCCCTTGCGTGCGGCGGCCGCTGCGCGGTGGCGAGGGCCGACAATGCCGCCGCCCTGGCTGGTAGGCTCCTCACCCGTGTTGATCTGCGCTGGTGCAATGGGCAGCATGGCGCCCGGCATGGAGGTATTGGCCGGATTGTTGGCAACCGGCGGCGCTGGTGGCATGGCGGGCGTCGATAGCGGAGCTGCGGCGCCTGCAGGCGGCAGCGGCATCGCCGGTGCATTGCGATTGGCCGGCGACCCCCCCCCCAAGGCGCTCGCCGGCAGCGGAATCTCCTGGCGCGCGCCGTTGCGCTCGATCACCACCGAGCGTGCCTTGATTTCCACCAGCTTGATATTGGACGACAACGACTTGCCGGCGCGCACGGCCTGCGGTGCGCCACCGTCCACCGACACGATGGCTGCCCCGGAACCATCTGCCAGATCGGCCACCACGCCCATTACCTGCACATCGCGCGGACCGTTCTGCGGGCCACCGCCGAAGAGCGTGACGGCGGCGCCGGTCTCCAGGGCATCGGTCTGCGCCACGCGCGCCTCACGCGGCGCGCCCAGCGAGCGCAGCGACGACAGCGTGAGCACCCAGTGCGTCAGCAGCGCACACAGGGCAGCAAACAGTACAAAGCTGAGCAGGCGGGACGACTGTCGAGCGTTCATGAAATGGGCGAGGCACCGTAGGAATACGCCGATTCTATCCGCCCTTCATGCCGGTTCGGTGAACAGCTTGGAGGGGCGGCTCTAGCGCCAACGCAGCATGACCCCGCCACGCAATATATGGTCATATGTCACGGATATACTGTGTCTCTCACCCTAATTGCCAACTCTGTCGCCATGATGCAAGGCCAACTTCGCTCCTCCTTCCACCAGCGCGCCCTCGCCCGACACGCAGCGCGTGGCTTCACCCTGATCGAAATCATGGTGGTGGTGGTGATCCTGGGCATCCTCGCCGCGCTGGTGGTGCCGAAGATCATGAGCCGCCCCGACGAGGCGCGCATCATCGCCGCCAAGCAGGACATCGCTTCCATTTCGCAGGCGCTCAAGCTCTATCGCCTGGACAACGGCCGCTACCCGACGACCGAGCAGGGCATCAGCGCGCTGGTCACCAAGCCGACCACTGAGCCGATCCCCAACAACTGGAAAGGCGGCGGCTATCTGGAACGCCTGCCCAAAGACCCGTGGGGCCATCCGTACCAATATCTGAACCCAGGCGTGCGCGGTGAAGTGGACGTCTTCAGCTTCGGCGCCGACGGCCAGGCCGGCGGCACGGGCAATGACGCCGATATCGGCAACTGGGACAACTGAGCCGCCGCAGTCGCCTCAGCCACCCTCGCACCATGTTCGGCCAATCACGCCGCCACCAGCACCCTCGCGGCTTTACGCTGCTGGAGTTGCTGGTGGTGGTGGTCATCATCGGCATCGTGCTGGCCGTGGTGGCCGTGAACGCCACGCCCAACCCGCGCTCGCAACTGGTCGATGACGCGCAAAAGCTCGCCCGCCTGATCGAACTGGCTCAGGAAGAGGCGCAGCTCACGTCGCGCCCTGTGGCGTGGGAAGGCGATGCGCAGGGCTGGCGCTTCTACGAATCGACCCCCAACCGCTGGCGCCTGCTCACGCGCGACGTGCTCGCGCCGGGCCACTGGCGCCAAGGCATGGACAACGTACAGATCGTCGCCGGTGCCGCTGCGGTCCCGGGCGCACCGCAGCGCCTCGTGTTCGGCCGCGAGGCGATCGGCTTGCCGTGGCGCGTGGCGCTGACCTCGCAAGGATCGCGCGTCGACGTGGTATCCGACGGCGGCCCCCGCGTGCTGACGGAGATGCAAACGCAATGACGCGCAGCCATCGTCCCACGCGCACGCGCGGCTTCACCTTGCTCGAAGTGCTGGTGGCGCTGACCATCGTGGCCGTGGCGCTCACCGCCACCATGCGCGCCATGGGCAGCATGACCACCGCCAGCGATTCGCTGCAGACGCGCATGATCGCCACCTGGAGCGCCGAGAACCACCTGGCAAACCTGCGCCTCGCACGCGTCTTCCCAGACCCCGGCGCGCGCGGCTTCGCCTGCCCGCAGGGCGATACCCAACTGTGGTGCGAAGAGACCATCGCAACCACGCCCAATCCAGTGTTTCGTCGGGTGGAGGTCGCCGTCTATCCGGATGCGTCCAAATCCGTGCGACTGGCGTGGCTCGTGACTCTGTTGCCGAACGATGCGCGCAATGTCTTCTAATCGTTCCGCGAACATCGGCACGCGCGGCTTCACCCTGCTCGAACTGCTGGTGGCGATCACGCTGCTGGCCATTCTGGCCGTGATCGCCTGGCGCGGGCTCGACAGCATGACCCGCACGCACGAGGCGCTGGCCCAACGCGATGAACGCATCGAAGCACTCAAGACCGCCTACGCCCAGTTCGATGCCGATTGCACCCAACTGGCCGATCCGAACACGCTGTCGCGCTCACCGGTGGAGGTGGACGCCAACCGCGTGCTGATGGTGCGCGACCGACGCGGGGAGAGCGACAGCGGCCAGCCGCCCGCGTGGCAGGTGGTGCTCTACCGCATCGTCGACGGCCGGCTCGAACGCCTCCAGACTCAACCGATCACCAACCGCGGCGACCTGCGCAATGCGATGGACAACCTGCGCCAGGGCGGTGTGGGTGCCGCGCGCTACCTGCTCGCCGCCAACGTTGACAGCATCAGCGCCCGCGCCTGGATCGAACCCGGCGGCTGGATGGACAGCACGGGCGCGCTGTCGGCGGCACTGTTCCCGGCCGGCAGCAACACCACCACCCTCACCGGCTTGCCGTCGGCTTCCACGCCCAGCGCGTCGGCGCCCTCGGCCAACAGCCCCGGCGTGGTGGTGCCGGCCGCCTCGGTGCGCGCGGTGGAACTGGCATTGCTCGTGCGCATGACGCCGCAGGGCGCGCCGCAGCGCTTCACGCGCATCTGCATGACGGGGCTTTGACATGGCGCGATGCTCCCGTCGATTGTCTCAACGTCATCCGCAGCCCGGGCGCCAGCGCGGCGCGGCCATCATTACAGCGCTGCTCGTCGTCACGCTGGCCGTGGTGATCGTGTCGGGCATGCTGTGGCGCCAGCAGGTGGAGATCCGCGCGGTGGAAAACCAGCGCCTGAAAGCACAGGCCACGTGGATCGCGCGGGCGGGCATCGACTGGGCGCGCCTCATCCTGCGCGACGACCAGCGCCGCACCGGGGCGGTAGACCACCTGGGCGAAATCTGGGCCGTGCCGATCCAGGAAACCAAGCTGTCGGACTTTCTCGGCAGCTCGCTGCGCACGGACACGGCCGGCGAAGAGTCCTACCTGTCGGGCCGGATCTTCGATGCCCAGGCGCGCTTCAACCTGATGAACCTGCTGATAGCGCGGACGCTGGGCGGCCGCATGATCATTACCGGCCGCGACAAGAACGCCATCAAGGCCTACGGCCTGCTGCTGCAGTCGCTCAACATCGACCCGAGCCTGGCCAATGTCACGGCGACGTACCTCGCGCAAATGTTGGGCGGCTTCCAGTCGATCGAGGGCATGCAGGGCGGTCAGCAAGGCGGCGAAGACAGCGGCGGGGGCGGGAGCGGCGGCAGCAACAGCAACGGCCCGCGACCGCTCGACGACGTGGCCAGCCTGCTGACGATCCCGGGCTACACGGCGGACATGGTCGCCAAGCTGCGCCCCTACGTGATCGTGCTCCCCACCCGCACGCAGATCAACGCCAACACGGCCAGCGCCGAAGTGCTGGCCGCCGTCATCCCGAACCTGAGCCTGGACCGCGCCCGCTCGCTGGTGCAGGCGCGCGACCGCGCGTACTTCCGCAACATCGGCGACGTCACCAACCAGTTGCGCGGCATCGCGCCGGGGGTTGACACCACCGCAGCGGCCAACCTGCTGGACGTGCAGACCCACTATTTCCTCGTCTACGGCATGGCCCGCCACGAGCGCGCCCGGATCGGGGAAGTGGCGCTTGTTTCACGTGGCGATCCCATCAACAATAACGCGACCCGCATCGTGTGGGTCCGCCGCATTGACGAGATTCCGTCATGACGGCGGCGCAACACCCCTCCGCGTGCGTACGCGCCGCCTGTAGACAGACCCTGGCCTTCGCCGTATTGTCATCCGCATCGTTCAGCATCGCGGGTCTTGCGCAATCCGGCGCTTCCGTTGGCAGTTCGCATTCACACTCTCAAGATCAATAGAGGAGCGGTTTGACGACCTCCCTGTACGTGCGCCTGCCGCACCGGCCCATTCAATCGCCCGAACGCTGGTCGACGGGCGCGCTTGCCTCCGTGCCGTTCGCGCTGGTGCGTGAAGAAGGCGCGCTTGGGACCCAACGCGTTCAGCGCGAAGGCACGTCGCGCACCGACGAACTGCCCGCGGCCGATCGGCTGGTCCTCCTGCTGCCCGCCGCCGATGTGTTGCTGGTGCCGGCCAACGTGCCGCCGCTGGCGCTGCCCAAACTGCGTCTGGCCCTGCCAAACCTGGTGGAAGAACGCCTCGTGCAGGACGCGCAGCAATGCCATATCGCCCTCGGCCCGCGCCTGGGGGATGCCCCGGCCCGTGGCTGGCGTGCACCCCGCGAGCCACAATCGCGCGCATTGATGATTGCCGACCGCGCGTGGGTCCGCTTCATCCTCGATACCTTTGCCGGCCACAAGCACCGCACCTGCCATCTGCTGCCTGCGCAGCTTTGCCTGCCGTTTGAAACGCCTGCCGCAGCCGCAGCGCTGGCTGCAGAACCGACAAACGCGGTCGAACGTGCGGAGCCGTCGCTCGATGCTTCTGCTGAACCTGTTGTCGAAATGCCCGTGGCTGAAGCCGTTGCGGCGGTCGCCCCAGCAACCATCGCGCTCGACGCAGCGCCACCGTCCGACCCGGACGCGCCTGTCGCCATCGACATCACCGTACGCACCGGCCGCGCCGAGGGCTACGGCCTGCGCGTGCTGCCGGCCAACGTCGGCAACTGGCTGGGGATTGCACCCACGCCGGCCACGCTGATGGTGTCGCCCGCGCTGCGCGAGTTGGCGCCCGGCCTGTCGACCGACCCCGCCACCGCCACGCTGGACTGGTCCACCTGGGCGGCCGGCGCACGCGACGCCCTCGCTTCAGGCGAAGCCGATCTTTGTCAGTTTGACTTTGCACGCGGCGGCGTGGCCGGCATGGACTGGAGCCTCTGGCGCCTGCCGATCGCACTGGCCGTGCTGCTGGTGGTCGTGCAGCTCATCGGCATGAACGCGCGCTGGCTCACGCTGCGCGCCGAGCAGAAGCGGCTCGATACCGCCATGCGCACGCAGTTGCAGACAGCCTTCCCGAATACGCCGGTGATCCTCGATCCGCCCGCGCAGATGCGCCGCCAGGTCGAGCAGCTACGCCTGGCCGCCGGCAAGTCGGCTCCGGAAGACTTCCTGCCGCTGGCCGATCGCTTTGCCCAGGCCGCCACCGGTCTCGCGCCCGATGCGCTTCTCGCGCTCGATTACCACGGCCGCGCGCTCACGGTCACACTCAAGGACGGCACCGACACCGCCAGCCTGCGCACCGCGGCCCGCAATGTCGGCCTGAACATGGACACCGCCGAGGCCCCGCGCGGTGCCGAGGCGACCGTACCGGGCTCGCGCTGGACGGTCTCCATCGCCCAATAACGATTCCTCCATGGCGACTTCCTCCCCCTCTTCTTCCCGACCGGCATCCCGCCGCCTGCCGCGCATAGGCGTGCCGGACTCGGTGCGCGACGCGGCCACGACGTTCTGGATGCAGCGCGAACCGCGCGAACGCCGCATCCTGGCCGGTGGCGGCGTGGTGCTGCTGTTGGTGATCGTCTACCTCGTGCTGTGGGAGCCGGCCTTCGAAGGCCAGCGCCGCATCGAGAAAGCCCTGCCGCAAATGCGCAGCCAACTCGCCGAGATGGAAACGCTGGGCCAGGAAGCGCGCGGCCTGTCTGCCATTGCCGCCGCGCCGGTGCCGCGCGGTGCGGAACTGCAGCAGGCACTCAACACGAGCCTCACCAACCACGGCCTGAAGGCCACGCGCATGGCGATGTCAGGCGAGAGCGTGCAGGTGCAACTGGACAAGGTGCCCTTTGGCGCTGTCGCCGAATGGCTGCAGGAGGTGCGGCAGGCCCAGCGCATGAAGGTGATCGACACGAACATCAAGTACGTGGGCGCGACGGCCCTGGTCAACGTGACGGCGACGCTGCAAGGCCCCGCCGCCACAGGCCGCTGACGGGTCCGATCGTGCCGATGGGGATTGAATCGCTGCCGCCGCTGCGCCTGCGCCGCCGTGCCGGGCCGGACCAGCGCACGGGCCTCTGCTGGCGTGTGCTGTGGTGTGGCGTGGCGCTGCTGGCCGTGGGCGTGACCGTGGTGGCACAGTATCCGGCCGCGTGGGCGGCGGAGCGCATCGCCGCAGCCACGGGCCACCGTGTTTTGCTGGCCGACAGCCAGGGCAGTATCTGGCACGGCAGTGCAACGCTTGCGCTGACCGCCGGCAACGGCGGCGCCGATGCGACCGTGCTGCCCGGCCGGCTGTCGTGGTCGATCGACGTGCTGCCGCTGCTGACCGGCACACTGCGCACGCACCTCGAGCACGATCGCGCGCTGGAAAAGCCGGTCACGCTGACGGTCTCGCCGGGGCATTGGGAAGCAGAGGCTGGCGCAGTCGCGCTGCCGGCATCGTTACTGGAAGGCGTAGGCGCGCCGTTCAACACGCTCAAGCTGGATGGCCGGCTGCGGGCGCAGTGGACGCCGCTCTCGGGCCAATTCGGCAGCGGAAAGGGCCAGCCAAACACCGCCCAGGGCGCGCTGACTGTCACGCTCGAGCAGGTATCATCCAGCCTCAGCCGGGTGCGGCCGCTGGGCAGTTACCAGGCGGTGGTGTCGTTTGGCGGCGTGAGCGGTGCGCCGATGCAGTTGTCGCTGTCGACACTGGCCGGGCCGCTCACTCTGCAGGGCCAGGGCACCCTTGGCCAGGGCGCGCATTTTGACGGGGTGGCGAGTGCTACCCCGGAGTCGGAACCGCAATTGATTGGCCTGTTGAGTCTGCTGGGCCCGCGCGACGGGTCGCACCATCGACTCCGCTTTTGATCCTCAAGCCGGCGCGCGAGCCAGCGTGCCGACAACCATGAACGAGACCATGTACAACGCCTCTTCCCGACTCACCGTTCGCGCCATCGTCCTGGCATGCTGCGCAACAATGGTGGCCGGCTCGATGCCAGTCTTTGCCGCCCCACCGGGCGCGGCATCCTCCCAGAACGGGGCCGCCGGCAACCCGGGGGAGGAGGTCTCGCTGAATTTCGTCAACGCGGATCTGGAATCGGTGGTCAGGGCCGTCGGCCAGGCCACCGGCAAGAACTTCATCGTCGACCCGCGCGTGAAGGGCACCGTCAACCTCGTCACCGAAAAGCCAGTGACGCGCTCGCAGGCGCTCGAATCGCTGGGCTCGATCCTGCGCATGCAGGGCTACGCGATTGTCGAGGGCAACGGTTTCACCAAGGTCGTGCCGGAAGCCGACGCCAAGCTGCAAGGCTCGCCCACCAGCGTGGGCGCGGCAGGCGCGCGCGGCGGCGAGCAGGTCGTCACGCAGGTCTTCCGCCTGCAGCACGAATCGGCCAACAACCTGGTGCCGGTGCTGCGTCCAATGATCGCGCCCAACAACACGATCACCGCGTACCCGGCCAACAACACGCTCGTCATTACCGATTACGCCGACAACCTGCGCCGCATCGGCCGCATCATCGCGTCGATCGACACGCCCGTGGCCGGCGAGACCGAACTGATTCCGCTGAAGAACGCCGTGGCCATCGACGTGGCGGCCACGCTGCAAAAGCTGCTCGATCCGTCGGCCGGTGGTGCAGGCGGCGCGGCCGGTGCCGGCGCGGCGCTGTCGGACCCAAGCCTGCGTACGTCGGTCGTGGCAGAGCCGCGTTCGAATAGCGTGATGGTGCGCGCGTCGAGTGCGGCACGTCTGGCACAGGCCAAACAACTGATCGCCAAGCTCGATGTGCCGAATGCACGGCCGGGCAACATCTGGGTGGTGCCGCTCAAGAATGCCAACGCGGTGCAGCTGGCGACGACGCTGCGCGCGATCGTGGCGGCCGATGCCACGCTGTCGGCCTCCGCATCGACCGGGCCGGGCGGCCAGAGCGCCGCGCAAGGCGCGACTTCGCAGCCGGCCGGCGGCGTGAGCAACCTGCAGAACCAGAACACGCAGAACACCAACTACGGCAGCAGCTCGGGTTCGGGCAGCGGCTCGGGCAGCGGCAGCTCGTCGTTCCGCGCCTCGTTCGGGCAGAACAACACGCCGACCACCGGCGGCATCATCCAGGCCGATCCGGCCACCAATGCGCTCATCATCACCGCCAGCGAGCCGGTCTATCGCAACCTGCGCGCCGTGATCGACGACCTCGACGCGCGCCGCGCGCAGGTCTATATCGAATCGATGATCGTGGAAGTGACGGCCACCAAGGCTTCGCAGTTGGGCATCCAATGGATGGCCGGCGCGGGCGGGCCGACCACCTTTTTTGGCGGTGGCACCAACTTCGGCTCCGGCGCCAATAACCTGATCAACCTCGCGGGCACGATTGCCACCATCACCAGCGGCGGCATCGGCAGTACGGCCGCGCAGACTGCCATCGGCACGCTCTCAAACAGCGTTGGCCAGCTCAACGGCGGCAACTTCGGGGTGTTCAACAGGGGCAGCGGTTTGGGCGCCATCCTCAGCGCGCTGGGTTCGGACGGTTCGGTCAACGTGCTGTCCACGCCCAACCTGATTACGCTCGACAACGAAGAGGCCAAGATCCTGATCGGCCAGAACGTGCCGATCACGACCGGCTCATATGCGCAGACCGGCGGCGCGGCTTCGGTCACGCCGTTCCAGACCTTTGACCGCAAGGACGTCGGCATCACGCTGCGCGTCAAGCCGCAGATCACCGATGGCGGGCTGGTGAAGATGCAGATCTTCCAGGAGTCGTCGGCCGTGGTGCCGGGCACGCAGAATGCCACGCAGGGCCCGACCACCAACGTGCGCTCGATCGAGACCAACGTGCTGGCCAACGACGGCCAGGTCGTCGTGCTGGGCGGACTGCTGGAAGACAACTACCAGGACGGCGAGCAGAAGGTGCCGGGCCTGGGCGACATCCCCATCCTGGGTGCGCTGTTCCGCTCGGAGAACAAGACGCGTGTGAAGACCAACCTGCTGGTGTTCCTGCGTCCGATCATCCTGCGTACGGCCGATGCGACCGGCACGCTGTCGGACAACCGCTACAACTACATGCGCGACACGCAGCAGGGCTTTGTCTCGCCAAACATGCTGCCGACCACGTCGGACAAGGACACACCGGTGCTGCCCGCGCCCAACGCCATGCGCCCGGCTGAAAACTACGGCGACGTGTCGATCGTGCCGAAGGGCCCGGCCGGTACGCAGGTGCCCCCGGGCGCCCCGATGCCGATGCCGCAAGGCACCACGCGCAGCCAGCCGCGCCTGCAGAACTTCGCCGCGCCCACCTCGGGCGGCTACGACGGCAACGCGCCGCGTAATGGCGGCTGACAACGGACAACGAACCATGGCAACACACGCTTCCACCACCGACGTCAGCACGCTCGAGCCGCCCTCGCAGTCGGCCGTGCGGCTGGTGCCGTATGCGTTTGCGCGCGACGCCAGGTTGCTCGTCGCCCGCCAGGACGTCGACACGCTGGAGGTGTGGGTCTGCCCCGAAACCTCGCGCACGGCGCTGGCCGAACTCGGCCGCGTGTTCGGGTCGCTGCATCTGGTGACGCTCGACGCGGCGGCGCTATCCACGGCCACGCAGACGGCCTACAACGCGCAAGACGGCAGCGCGGCCCAGGTCGTGGGTGAAGTGGAGGGCGAAGTCGACCTCTCGCGCCTGATGCAGGACATTCCGGCCGTGGAAGACCTGCTCGAATCCGAAGACGACGCGCCGATCATCCGCATGATCAACGCGCTGCTCACGCAGGCCGCGCGCGAAGGCGCCTCGGATATCCACATCGAGCCGTTCGAGAATGCATCCGTCGTGCGCTTTCGCGTCGATGGGACGCTGCGCGACGTGGTGCGCCCGAAGAAAGCGCTGCACGGCGCGCTGATTTCGCGCATCAAGATCATGGCGCAGCTCGACATTGCCGAGAAACGCCTGCCGCAGGACGGCCGCATCACGCTGCGCGTGGGCGGTCGCCCGGTGGACGTGCGTGTGAGCACCCTGCCCACCGGCCACGGCGAGCGCGCCGTGCTGCGTCTGCTCGACAAGGAAGCCGGCCGGCTCGACCTCGGCAAGCTCGGCATGGGCGCCGGCACCCTGGCGCGCTTCGACCACCTGATCAACCAGCCGCACGGCATCGTGCTCGTCACCGGCCCCACGGGTTCGGGCAAGACGACCACGCTGTATGCGGCGCTGTCGCGGCTCGACGCGGCGTCCACCAACATCATGACGGTGGAAGATCCGATCGAATACGACCTCGACGGCATTGGCCAGACGCAGGTCAACCCAAAGATCGACATGACGTTCGCCAAGGCCCTGCGCGCCATCCTGCGCCAGGACCCGGACGTGGTGATGATCGGGGAAATCCGCGACCTGGAAACCGCGCAGATCGCCGTGCAGGCCTCGTTGACGGGCCACCTGGTGCTGGCGACGCTGCACACGAATGATTCCGCATCCGCCGTGACGCGCTTGATCGACATGGGGATCGAGCCGTTCCTGCTGTCTTCATCGCTGCTGGGTGTGCTGGCGCAGCGGCTGGTACGCCGCCTGTGCGTGCATTGCCGCCGCGAAGAAGTGCTCGAACTCACGCCTGCGGAAGTGGAAGCCGTGGCCGGCACGCCCGTGGCCGATGGTGTGGCACCGGCCACGCCGGCACGCAAATCGGTGTGGCATCACGTCGGTTGCGAGCGTTGCAGCAACTCTGGCTACCAGGGCCGGACCGGCGTGTACGAACTGCTGACCGTCACGCCCGAAATCCAGACGATGATCCACCGCCAGGCCGCTGAATCCGAGATCAAGGCGTTCGCCATCGGCCAGGGCATGCAGACGATGCGCTTGGATGCACAGCGCTGGATCGACACCGGCGCCACGTCGCTGGAAGAAGTGCTGCGTGTCACACGCGACTAAGGCGCGAATAAACGAATAGCGCATGCCAGCCTTCCGCTACGAAGCCGCCGACGCCACCGGCAAGACCGACAAGGGTGTCATCGAAGCCGACAGCGCACGCCAGGCGCGCACGCTGCTGCGCGCACGCGGGCTGACGCCGCTGCTGGTCGACGCGCTGGGCGCGCAGGCCACGAAGCGCAGCGGGTCCACCTTCGGCAAGCGGCTATCGGCGCAGGAAAACGCGCTCGTCACGCGCCAGCTCGCCAGCCTGCTGGTGGCGGGCCTGCCGCTCGATGAGGCGCTGGCCGCGCTGGCTGATCAGGCCGAACGCGCGTACGTCGGTGAACTGCTCGCCGCCATCCGCGCGGAAGTGCTGGGCGGCAGCTCGTTGTCGGTGGCGCTGGCGCAGCATCCGAAGGATTTTCCCGACATCTACCGTGCCCTCGTATCAGCGGGGGAGCACTCGGGCAACCTCGGGCTCGTGCTGTCACGCCTGGCCGACTACATCGAAAGCCGCAACGCGCTCACCTCCAAGATCAAGCTGGCCTTCACGTACCCGGCCATCGTCACGGTGGTGGCGTTTGCGATTGTGATCTTTCTGCTGTCGTACGTGGTGCCGCAGGTGGTCAGCGTATTTGCCAACACCAAGCAGAAGCTGCCGACGCTCACGATCATCATGCTGTGGCTGTCGGACTTTGTGCGGAACTGGGGCTGGCTGGCGGCGATCGTGCTGGTGGCGATCGGCGTGCTAATCCGCAATCTGCTCAAACAGCCGGCGTTGCGGTTGTCGTGGCACAAGTGGCTGCTGACTGCGCCGCTGTTCGGCAAGCTCGTTCGCGGCTACAACACCGCGCGGTTTGCGAGCACGCTGGCGATTCTGACCAGTGCCGGTGTGCCGATTCTGCGTGGGTTGCAGGCTGCGGGTGAAACGTTGAACAACGTTGCGCTCAAGACCAACGTGGAAGATGCGTCCACGCGCGTGCGCGAAGGGACTTCGCTGGCGCGGGCGTTGGCGGCGCAGAACCAGTTTCCGCCTGTGCTGGTGCACCTGATCCGCTCGGGTGAGGCGACGGGGAATCTGCCTGCGATGTTGGAGCGGGCTGCGCAAGGAGAAGCGCAAGAACTGGAGCGTCGGACGTTGTTCCTTACTGGCTTGCTGGAGCCGGCGCTGATTTTGACGATGGGTGTGGTGGTGTTGCTGATTGTGTTGGCGGTGTTGATGCCGATTATTGAGATTAATCAGTTGGTGCACTGAGGTTTTTTGTTTTTGGGCTTTGGTGCATCTCCTGTTTCATCCCCTGCCGGGGCTGACTCACTTTCTTTGGTCTTGCCCAAAGAAAAGTAAGCAAAGGAAAGGCGCGCCCGAGATGGCGACCCATCCCTTGAATTTGTGTGACCGTGCGGGGAAGGAGGCAAACTCGCTGCGCTCAGACAGGCCTCCTTCCTTGATCCGCCCGCTCACAAAAATTCAAGGCGCCATCAAGGGCTCAACGTCAAAAGAGAAAGGCCAACCCCATCGTGAGGTTGGCCTTGTCGTTTGGGCTTGTGCCCAGAGGGTGTGGCTTTTGTCCTTTGACTTTCCTGCCCTAGATGGCGCCTTCAATTTTCGTAAGCGGGCGGGAAAAAGGCGGGGAACTGTCTGAGCGCAGCGAGTTTTCCCCGCCTCCACCCGGTTACGGAAATTGAAGGAGTCTTTCGCCATCTCGGGCGCGCCTTTCTTTTGCTTACTTTTCTTTGGGCAAGACCAAAGAAAGTGAGTCAGCCCCGGCAGGGGATGAAACAAGGGATGCACCACCAAGACCAAACCAAAACCAAAACCAAAACCAACGACTACCCCGCCCCCTCACGACATCACGACATCACCACATCCCCCACCGGCACCCGCGTACTATCCCTCCACTCCTGCACATAGTCAGGCGTACCCGCCGGCGCGGCCTCCACCACCGGCGGCAACGGCAACAGCGCCATCGGCAGCACCCCAGCCCACACAGGCAAGTCAAGGTCTTCAGCATCATCCTTCGGCCCGCCCGTGCGCACTTTGCACGCCGCTTCATCCAGCGGAATGCGCAGCACGGTCGTGGCAGCGAGTTCCTTGGCATTGCCGGGCCGCGCCTGTCGCGAACGGCCAGGCGCGAGCACTTCCATGAAGGTATCGAGCACCCCAGCTTTCTGCGCATCGGGCACAACTTCGAACGCACCGTAGATGACGGCCGAGCGGTAATTCATGGAATGGTTGAACGCCGAGCGCGCCAGCACCAGGCCGTCGATGTGCGTGATGGTCACGCAGACCTGCGCCCCGCTGCCTGCCAGCTTGAGCATGCGGCTGCCGTTGGAACCGTGGATGTAGAGATGACCGCCCTCGCGCCAGCACGCGGTCGGGATGCAGTGCACACCATGCTCGTCGGCGAAGGCGATGTGGCAGACGTAAGCCTCGTCGAGGATGGCGTGCAGCGTGGTGCGGTCGTAGTGGCCGCGGTGCGCGACGCGGCGCACGCGGGTGCGTGCAGTGGGCGATGTGGATTCCGTGGTGGACATGCGAGGCTCCGAATCTTGTATCGATGTGCCGACGATAGAAAAACCGTGGCACCATGAGTAGACCCATCAAAATGGAAAGTATTGGAGCCACGATGGACTACGGCGTCCTGCTGTCGAACTACGAACGCACCGCAATGCACCGCGAAGGCGTGGCACGCGCCTCGCAGCAGCATCGGCTGTATGCCTGCCTGCGGGCGGCCATCCTGAGCGGACAGATCGAGGAAGGCACGCGCCTCGCGCCATCGCGCACGCTGGCCGAAGAACTCGGTATCGCGCGCAACTCGGTGCTCTACGCCTACGAGCAGCTCGCCACGGAGGGCTTCGTACTGAGCCGGCGGCAAGGCACGGTGGTGGCGCGCGTTGGCCTGCAGCAGACGCCTGCGCAGGCGCCCGAAGCCGCGCCTGCGCTGTCGCACCGCGTAAAAGATCTGGAACGCCCGCGCGGCGACATGGACGACCTGCTGCCCTTCCTGCCCGGCACGCCTGCGCTGGATGAATTCCCGCTGGCGCAATGGCGCCGTTGCATGGAGCGCGGATGGCGCCGCATCGGTCCCGGGCAGATGGGCTACGGCCCGGTCGAAGGCAATGTCGCCCTGCGTCAGGCCGTGGCCGAATACCTGCGCGTTTCGCGCGGCGTGCGCTGCGACGCGACGCAGGTGTTCATTACCGATGGCACGCAGAACAGCCTCGACATGTGCGCCCGCACGCTCGCCGATGCGGGCGACACCGCATGGATCGAGAACCCCGGGTACTACGGAGCGCGCGCCGCCTTGCAGGCCGCCGACATGCGCCTGGTACCGATCAGCGTCGACGCCGATGGCCTCGCCCCGCGCGAGGAGGACTGGCGCGACACGCCGCCCAAGCTCATCTACATCACGCCGTCGCACCAATACCCGCTGGGCGCGGTGATGAGCCTGGAGCGCCGCCTTGCGCTGATCCAGCACGCGCGCGCTGCCGGCGCGTGGATCATCGAAGACGACTACGACAGCGAGTTCCGCCGCACGGGTGCGCCGCTATCCGCCGTGCAGGGCCTGACTGAGAATGCGCCGGTCATCTATCTCGGCACGTTCAGCAAGATGCTGTTCCCGGCGCTGCGCCTCGGCTATATGGTGGTGCCACCTGCGCTGGTGCCCGCGCTGAAGAAGACGGCCGGTGCGCTGATGCTGCGCGGGCGCGTGGCTGAGCAGCTCGCGCTGGCCGAGTTCATCGAGGCGGGACATTTCACGCGGCACCTTAGGCGCATGCGTCGCCTCTATGGCGAGCGCCGCGATGCGCTGCAGGCCGCGATCGAGCGTCACCTTGATGGCATCGTCACCGTATCGGGCGGCGCGGGCGGCATGCATCTTTCCGCGCGGCTCGACGCCCCGGTGCCCGACACCGAAGTCAGCCGCGCCGCCCGTGCGCACGGAATGGTGTTGCGGCCGCTGTCGCGCTTCTGCCTGCCGGGCACGCTGACCGCGCAATACAACGGCCTCGTGCTCGGCTACGGCAACGTGCCGGCCGAAGCGATGGACGGATTGGCCCTGCGCATACGCGACGTGATCGAGGGCGTAGCCGGCTGATTCACCAGCGCGGCTCTTGCCTGCATGGCTTTTTCGCAAACGTTGCATGCACCGCACAACCGGTGCAACCGCCCCGTGCGACGCGGCGCATGCGTGCATCGGACACCACAACCAAGGGAAAACCCACCCCCATTCTTGCTGCGTTGCACGGTGTCCGGAATGTCACGCGATGCTACGATGCCTCGACTTACGGCTGTCTGCCAGTTTCCACAAGAAGCGGCGCAGGCGGCACCAAAAGAGACCTGCTGTCGGTGATCCCGGCACACCCACACGGAGCACGCATGAATGCCCCTCTGAACGACGCGCTACGACGCGCGCTCGAAACCGTTTCCCTGGACGACAAGTACACGCTCGAGCGTGGCCGCATCTACATCAGCGGCACGCAGGCACTGGTGCGTCTGCCAATGCTGCAGCAGGAGCGTGACCGCGCCGCTGGGCTGAATACTGCGGGCTTCATTTCCGGCTACCGCGGCTCGCCGCTGGGGGCGCTGGACCAGGCGCTGTGGAAGGCCAAGAAGCATCTGGCCGGGCACAACATCGTCTTCCAGGCGGGGCTCAACGAAGACCTGGCCGCCACGGCGGTCTGGGGCTCGCAGCAGGTCAATCTGTATCCGAGCGCCAAGTTCAGCGGCGTGTTCGGCATGTGGTACGGCAAGGGGCCGGGCGTGGACCGCACGATCGACGTGTTCAAGCACGCCAACTCGGCCGGTTCGTCGGCGCATGGCGGGGTGCTGGTGCTGGCCGGTGACGATCACGCAGCCAAGTCCTCCACGCTGGCGCACCAGTCCGAGCACGTCTTCAAGGCGGCCGGCATTCCGGTGCTGTATCCGTCCAACGTGCAGGAATATCTCGACTACGGCCTGCACGGCTGGGCGATGAGCCGCTACTCCGGCCTGTGGGTGTCGATGAAGTGCGTGACGGACGTGGTGGAATCGTCCGCCTCGGTGGACGTCGATCCGCATCGCGCGCAGATCATCCTGCCCGAAGATTTCGCCATGCCGCAGGGCGGCCTGAACATCCGCTGGCCCGATCCGCCGCTGGTGCAGGAAGCCCGCCTGCTCGACTACAAGTGGTACGCCGGCCTGTCGTACGTGCGGGCCAACAAGCTCGACCGCGTGGTGCTCGATTCGCCGCAGGCGCGCTTCGGCATCATGACCGCCGGCAAGGCGTACCTCGACGTACGTCAAGCGCTGGTCGACCTCGGCCTTGATGAGGACACCTGCCGCCGCATCGGCATTCGCCTGTACAAGGTCGGCTGTGTATGGCCGCTGGAAGCACACGGCGCGCGCGCCTTTGCCGAGGGCCTGCAAGAGATCCTGGTGGTGGAAGAGAAGCGCCAGATCCTCGAATACCAACTCAAGGAAGAGCTGTACAACTACCGCGACGACGTGCGTCCGCGCGTGTACGGCAAGTTTGACGAAAAGGACAACGCCGGCGGCGAATGGTCGGTGCCGATGGCCAATTGGCTGCTGCCGGCGCACTACGAGCTGTCGCCTGCCCTGATCGCCCGCGCCATCGCCACGCGTCTGGAAAAGTTCGAGTTGCCGTCAGACGTGCGCGCGCGCATTGCCTCGCGCATCGCCATCATCGACGCCAAGGAGAAGGCGCTCGCCCGCCCGCGCGTCACCGCCGAGCGCAAGCCGTGGTTCTGCTCGGGTTGTCCGCACAACACGTCGACCAACGTGCCGGAAGGCTCGCGCGCGCTGGCCGGCATCGGCTGCCACTACATGACCGTGTGGATGGACCGCCGCACCGACACCTTCAGCCAGATGGGCGGCGAAGGTGTGGCGTGGATCGGCCAGATGCCGTTCTCGGGCGACCAGCACGTGTTCGCCAACCTGGGCGACGGCACGTATTACCACTCTGGCCTGCTGGCGATTCGCGCGTCGATTGCAGCCAAGGTGAACATCACCTACAAGATCCTCTACAACGACGCCGTGGCCATGACGGGCGGCCAGCCGGTCGACGGCCCGCTCTCCGTGCCGCAGATTGCCGCGCAGGTGCATGCCGAAGGGACGTCGCGCATCGTCATCGTCACGGACGAGCCCGAGAAGTACAACGCTGCCGTCAAGCTGCCCGAAGGTGTAACGGTGCATCACCGCGACCGTCTCGACGCCATCCAGCGCGAGCTGCGCGAGGTGCAAGGCACCAGCGTGCTGATCTACGACCAGACCTGCGCGACGGAAAAGCGCCGCCGCCGCAAGCGCGGCACGCTGGTCGATCCGGCACGCCGCGCGTTCATCAACGACGCGGTGTGCGAAGGCTGCGGCGATTGCTCGGTCAAGTCGAACTGCCTGTCGGTCGAGCCGCTGGAAACGGAGCTGGGCACCAAGCGCAAGATCAACCAGTCGTCCTGCAATAAGGACTTTTCTTGCGTGAACGGCTTCTGCCCGAGCTTCGTGACGGCCGAGGGCGCGCAGGTGCGCAAGCCGGAATCGCACGGCGTGTCGATGGAAGGCCTGCCGCTGCTGCCGCATCCTGAGCTGCCCGCCATCCAGCGCGCGTACGGCGTGCTGGTGACTGGCGTGGGCGGCACGGGCGTGGTGACGATCGGCGGCCTGCTCGGCATGGCCGCGCACATCGAAGGCAAGGGCGTGACCGTGCTCGACATGGCCGGCCTGGCGCAGAAAGGTGGAGCCGTGCTCTCGCACGTGCAGATCGGCGAGCGTCCGGATTCGATCCACGCCACGCGCATCGCCATGGGCGAGGCGGACCTGGTGATCGGCTGTGACGCGATTGTCTCGGCGTCGGACGAAGTGCTGTCGAAGGTGCAGCACGGCCAGACGCGCGCGATCGTCAACAGCACCGCATCGCCCACCGCCGACTTCATCAAGAACCCGAACTGGCGCTTCCCGGGCAGCTCGACCGAAGCGGACATCCGTGCGGCCATCGGCGATGCCTGCGCGTTTGAAGACGCCAGCACGCTGGCCGTGCGCCTGCTGGGCGACGCCATCTACACCAACCCCCTGGTGCTGGGTTTTGCGTGGCAGAAAGGCTGGCTTCCGCTGACACACGACGCGCTCGTCCGCGCGATCGAACTCAACGGCGTGGCCGTCGAGAAGAACAAGACCGCGTTCGAATGGGGCCGCCACCTCGCGCAAGACCGCGATGCGGTGCTCAAGCTCGCCGACGACGCCCCGCGCGCCAAAGCGGATGTGATTGCGCTGCCCTCGCTGGACACGCTGATCGCCCGCCGCGTCGATCTGCTGACCGCGTACCAGAACGCCGCGTATGCCGCCGAATTCCGCGCTGTGGTCGAACGCGTGCGCGCGGCGGAAGCAGCCGTGGTCGGTGCAGGCCAGCCGCTGGCGCTGACGGAAGCCGTGGTGCGCAATCTGTCGAAGCTGATGGCGTACAAGGACGAATACGAAGTCGCCCGCCTGTACACCGATCCGGCATTCCTCGACAAACTGCGCGCGCAGTTCGAAGGCGAACCGGGGCGCGACTACCAGCTCAACTTCTGGCTCGCGCCGCCCATGATGGCCAAGCGCGACGAGAAGGGGCACCTGGTCAAGCAGCGCTTTGGCCCCAACACGATGCGCATCTTCAAGGTGCTCGCCAAGCTCAAGGGCCTGCGCGGCACGGCGTTCGACATCTTCGGCAAGACTGAAGAGCGCCGCACCGAGCGCGCGCTGATCGGCGAATACCGTGCTCTGATCGATGAACTGGTGAAGAGCCTGACGGCGCAGAAGCTGGCGCAGGCCGTGGAACTGGCCCGCCTCCCGGAGGACATCCGCGGCTTCGGCCATGTGAAGGAGGCCAACCTGGCTGCGGCGCGCATCCGCTGGAACAAGCTGCTCGCGCAGTGGCGCGATCCGGCTGCGGCACAGCAGGCAGCCTGATCGGCGCCAAGCATTCAGCATCGCCATGAAAAAACGGAGGCTTCGGCCTCCGTTTTTCTTTGTGCGCGTCTGACTCGTCAGCCCGGCACGATCTGCTGTGCGTAGTCGTACAGGTCCTGCAGGATGGTCTGCGCACGCGTGTCGCCGTTCTCCGCGGCTTCGGCGCCCAATTGCTGAAGCCGCTCGCCGAAGGTCTCAAAGGTCATGTAGCCATCGCGGCCTTCGAACAGCCGCTCGGCGCGAAGCTGTTCCCACAGTTCGTATTCCTCTTCGTTCAACGTATCGGGAAAGTTGCGTGCGCGATAGCGGAACAGCAGCTCCGGCAGGCGCGCATCGGCAAATTCCGCATGCAGGCGCGCGAGTTGTTCGCCGCTGAGCGTGCGCAGCTCATTGAGCAGGCGGCGATCCTCGTTGCCGACGAATCCGCCGTAGAGATTCTGGTCGACGTCTTCAATCGGCTCCAGTTCTCGGGCGTACACCTGGCGCCACGTTTCCCGCATGTCGGGTGCGCCTTGGGCGATGGCGGCGTGGCGTTCGATCGTGGCGAAGTCGATGCCCCAGCGTTCTGCCTGCGCGGGTTGCAGCGTCTTCATGTTGCTGATGACGATGGGTGACTTGTTGATGTGGATCGACTTGATCGGCAGCCGCGTGGTGCCTTCGGCCAGATCGGCCGTGCGCGTGAACATGCGTTCGCGAATCGTGGCGACGTCCATGTGGAACAGCTCGGACGGGTCGAACGCCAGATCCCACACGATGAGTTCGTTCTTGTTGGTCGGATGACCACCCAGCGGCCACACCACGGCCATGCAGCCGCGCTCCACGCCGTACATCCCGGAGATGTGCAGCAACGGCCGCGGCGCATCGCCAATCTCGGCCACCACGCGGTCTTTCTTGCGCAGCGCCAGGCAGAAATCGAACAGGCGCGGCTGCGCATTGCGGATGAGGCGCGCCAGCGCGATCGTTGCGCGCACATCCGACACCGCATCGTGCGCCGCCTCATGCACCAGGCCGTTGGCCTTGGACAGATGCTCCAGTTTGAAGCTCGGCCGGCCGTCTTCATGGGTGGGCCATTGAATGCCCTCCGGGCGCAGGGCCCACGTGGTGCGCACCACGTCGAGCAGATCCCACCGCCCGCATTCGTTCTGCCACTCGCGGGCGTATGGGTCGATCAGGTTGCGCCAGAACAGGTGGCGCGTCACCTCATCGTCAAAGCGGATGGTGTTGTAGCCCACGCCGATGGTGCCGGGCGTGCCCAGTTCGCGCTCGATGGCCTGCGCGAAACGGTATTCCAGAATGCCTTGCCGGGCGCACTGCTGCGGCGTGATGCCGGTGATGAGGCACGACACCGGATCGGGCAGCCAGTCGTTGGAAGGCTGGCAGAACAGTTCGACCGGCTCGCCAATCTCGTTCAGCTCGGCATCGGTGCGGATGCCCGCAAACTGCGCCGGGCGATCACGGCGCGGCACGGCGCCGAAGGTTTCGTAGTCGTGCCAGAGAAAGGTGGGAGTGACAGGCAAGGCAGCGGCTCGCTGGAAAACACTGAAGATGCCGGCATGCTAACAGCCTGCCGCCAGGGCCGCGCAAACCCGGGGTGGCGCGAGAGTAAGCTAACGCCGTTGCCCACCTTCACTGACGCGCCGACGCGCCCGAGCCACCCCCATGCGCATCCTTTTCTTCAGCAGCCACCGTTACGACGAAGACAGCTTCCGCGCCTCACTCGCGCGCGGCGGCCACAGCTTCGACCTTGTCTTCCAGCGTGCGCACCTCGACGCGCAAACGGCGTCTCTTGCCGCCGGCTTTGAGGTGGTGTGCCCGTTCGTGAATGATTCCCTCAGCGCCGAAGTGCTCGAAGCGCTGGCTGCGGGCGGCACGCGGCTGATCGCGCTGCGCTCGGCGGGCTTCAACCACGTCGATCTGCCGACCGCCCAGCGTCTGGGGCTGACGGTGGTGCGCGTGCCGGCGTATTCGCCACACGCGGTGGCCGAGCATGCGGTCGGCATGATTCTCACGCTCAACCGGCGGCTGCACCGCGCCTGCAATCGCACGCGCGAAGGCGACTTCTCGCTGGATGGATTGCTCGGCTTCGACCTCGCGGGCAAGACCGTCGGCGTGATCGGCACCGGGCAGATTGGACAGGTGTTCGCGCGCATCATGGCCGGCTTCGGCTGCCAGTTGCTGGCATTCGATCCGTTTCCGCAAGCCTCGCTGGCGCCCCTGGGCGTGCGTTACGTACCGCTACCGGAATTGCTGGCGCAGGCCGATATCGTCAGCCTGCACTGTCCGCTCAACGCTGGCACACATCACCTGATCGACGCCAGCGCTCTGGCCAGCATGAAGCCGGGCGCGATGCTCATCAACACGAGCCGCGGCGGCCTGGTCGACAGCCCCGCGCTGATCGACGCCCTCAAGACCGGCCAGCTCGGCCACCTCGGGCTGGATGTCTACGAAGAAGAGGCCGATCTGTTCTTCGAAGACCGCTCCGCCGACGTGCTGCAGGACGACGTGCTGGCGCGCCTGCTGAGCTTTCCCAACGTCATCGTCACCGCGCATCAGGCGTTCTTCACGCGCGAGGCGCTGGCGGGCATTGCCGACACCACGCTCGCCAACGTGGCGGCGTGGGCGGCAGGCGCACCCGTCAATGTGGTGAAGGCTTAGGCCGGCCGATCAAGCTGCCGCGGCTTTCGGCTGCGACAGTTCGCTTTCGCCTTCCTTCACGTAGATGGAGTTGCGTGGCTTGGCCAGCACGCGTCGCACCATCGGCTCGAAGAACGAGAGCGGCAGGTTGTCGTAGTCGGGCATGAAGGCCGCGGCGTCGTACTTGGCGCAGAACTCGGCCGTGCGCTCGAACAGCTCGGGCTGGCTGTGGTACTGCTCGCGCAGGTTGCGGTCGAGCCCCAGATGGTGGAAGAAGTAGTAGCCCTGGAAGATGCCGTGTTTCTCGACCATCCACAGGTTCTCGGGGCTCACGAACGGCTTGAGGATGGCCGCGGCGATGTCCGGATGGTTGAAGCTGCCCAGCGTGTCGCCAATGTCGTGCAGCAGCGCGCAGACCACGTATTCCTCGTCGCGGCCATCGCGGTGGGCGAGCGTGGCGGTTTGCAGCGAGTGCGCGAGACGGTCGATCGGGAAGCCGCCGCAATCGCCGTCGAGCAGCTTCAGGTGCGCGAGCACGCGGTCGGGCAAGGCGCGGGCAAACGGCATGAATTCCGCCGAGATGGCGGCCCAGTCCTCGCGCGTGCCCTGCTCCATGTGGGAAAACGCCGCGCGCGGGGCGGTGTGCTTTGGATCGGTCATTGGGGGTGTCTCCTTCATCGCCGGAATGGTCGCGTTGGTGCCGCGTCGTAGTTCTTGAATGGCTGGATGCGCGGCTAGCCGACCATTCTCTGCCCGGCGCTTGCGTGCAGACTGTCAAGCGTTTGACAATGATCGGACTGCCCTCGCCGCATCCTGCCGCCATGCCCGCAGACGCCTCCCATACCGCCCCTGCTCCCACGCCCTCGCAACTCGCGCAGGGCTGGCTGCGCGACGCCCCCGCCGACCTGCTGGCCGAGATTGCGCCCACCGCGCGTGTGATCACCTACCCCGACGGCGAATGCGTCCACCCGCACGGCGGCCCCGCCCAGGGCATGTTCCTGATCATGCGCGGCAGCGTGCGCATCAGCCGGACAACCGACGGCGGCAGCGAACTCGTCTACGGCGTGCTGCGCGCGGGCGAATGGTTTGGCGAGATCGCGCTCATCGACGGCGGCGGCCGCACGCACAGCGCCCATGCGCAGGGGCCGACCACGCTCGTCCTGCTGGGCAGCGCGGCGTTTGCGCGTGTGGTGTCAGCCTACCCGGCCGGCATGTGGGCGCTGATGCAGCAGCTCTGCCAGCGCATCCGCCTGATCTTCGACGAGTTCGAGCACGCCAGCGAAATGCCCGCCGATGCGCGCCTTGCCCAACGCCTGCTGCAGCTCGCCCGCGCCGGTGATGGCCGCACCGTGGCCGCCAGCAATGAAGAACTGGGCCGCATGCTGGCACGCTCGCGACAGACGATCTCGAAGTACCTGCAGGCCTGGCAGCGTGCAGGCTGGATCCGCTGCCATTACCGGACAGTCGAGATCGTCGACGCGGCAGCTTTGCGGATGCTGATGGACGCGCACGCTTCCTGATCGTGCCTAACGCTGCGTCGCGTCCCGAGGTGACGCAATTGCCATGACGCATTCGGCACTTTGTGGACACAAGATTGCTTTTCGGAACCTTTGCAAGCGCACATCTGTCTTGAAAGATGGGACGTGATGTTTCATTCTCATAAGAGAGGCGGCCCGCTTTTTGCGAGATTGCCGACGGAGGAAACGCCTTGTCACAGGTTCGTCTGGAAACGCCATCTGCGAGCGAGCGCATGCCGTGGTCGATCCAAGAGATCGGCTACGACAGCATCGACGTTGCGCGCGTGCGCGAAAACCGCACCCTGTTCTACCTGGTTGCGAGTGCCTCGTTTGTCGAGAGCGGCTCCGACCTCTACGCCGGCAACCTCGCTCAGTACTACGCCGATCGGCCCGAAACCGCGCACTGGCTGACCCATCATTGGGAACGCGAAGAGCTGCAGCACGGCCGCGCGTTGCGCCGCTACGTTGAAACCGTCTGGCCCGAGTTCGACTGGGAGCGCGGCTACGCCCGCTTCTTCGACGAATACTCGGTCACCTGTTCGGTCGACCAGTTCGAGCCCACGCAGGCGCTGGAGATGGTCGCGCGCTGTGTCGTCGAAATGGGCACGGCGACCTTCTATCGCGCCATCGCGCAGGCAGCGGCTGAAGCCGATGAACCGGTGCTGCGTGACCTCGCCAGCCGCATCTCGGCCGATGAAGTCCGGCATTACAAACACTTCCTGCGCTTCTTCAACGAGTGCAACGTGAACGAAGGTGTGGGCCGCGCGCGCGTGCTCAAGGCGCTCGCGTCGCGCCTGCGTGAAATCAAGAATGAAGATTCGATGATCGCGCTGCGCAATGTGCTGCGCATTGAGCGCGGCCAGGAAGATGTGCCTGACGCCGATGTGCGCGCCCTGAACTCGCGCGTCAGCGCGCTGGTGCGCTCCTATCTGCCGCTCGACATGGCCGCCAAGATGCTGCTCAAGCCGCTGCACCTGCGCCCGGGGTTCGAGCGCTCGATCCGCCCCCCCCTGGTGGCCGTGGTGCGACGCGTGATGCTGCACTAGATCGCCGCGCACGAAGGAGGCGCCAACAAAAAACCCGGGTTGAAGCCCGGGTTTTTTATATCTAGCCGACAGAATGCCGATTAGAACTTGTGGCGGATACCGACCACGGCGCCCAGTTGGTTGCCATCGAACACTTGGTTCTGGTTCGATTGCAGCGTCGAAAGATTCGACGAGGTGCCATTGATGCCCGCGACGCCCAGAATCGAGCTGCGGCTGTTCTTGGCATAGGCCACGTTCATGTACGCATCGGTGCGCTTGGACAAGGCATAGTCAGCCCCGACCACGAACAGCCAAGGATTGCCGACGTTGGTATTCGCATCGTTGCTCGCCAGAGCACCCAGCAATTCGCCGCTCTTGAATGTCTGGTAGTAGGCGGTACCGGTCAGCGTCAGCGCGGGCGTCGCTTGATAGCCGGCGCCAAGCCAGTACAGGTTCGAACGCAGGTCGCCATTGACACCGGTCGAGCCCAGGTCATGGCTCATCTTGTACCAGCGGTAGCCTGCATAAAACTTGGCAGGGCCGACAGCGTAGGTTCCACCGATGGTGGCACGCTGCTCCTTCAGGTCCGCCATGAAACCGTTGGTGAAGAAGGCATTGCTAGCGCCATTCGACTGGTCATACACCGCACCGACCGCGAACGGGCCGGTGGCATAGTTCAGGCCGGCGCTCCACTCACGGCCCAATTTCGTCATGCCAGCTTGCTCGTTGCCGTCACGATTGAACGCGTATAGCGCCGATGCCGTCAGGCCGCCGAAGGTACCGACGTACTTGACCGCGTTATCAGCACGGCCAGCCAAGTAGGCATCTTGCGAAGCGATTGAATAGCGCGAGGCGATCGCCATCGGGTCGTATTGCAGCGCGAAGTCGTACAGCAGGTTCTGCTGGCGGCCCAAGGTCAGTTGGCCCCACTGGCCCTGCAGTCCGACGTAGGCAGCGCGACCGAACAGGCGGTTACCTTGCGCCGAACGGCCGTCGTCGATGTCGAAGCCGCTTTCCAGGTTGAAGACGCCCTTCAGGCCACCGCCCAGGTCTTCAACGCCGCGCAGACCCCAACGCGAGCCGGACATGTTGCCCGACTGCATGCCGACGCGGGAGTTGCCTTCCGTGCGAGCAGCATTCGGCACCTTGTTGACCCACTCAACGCCGGCATCGACCACACCGTACATCGTCACGCTCGATTGAGCAAAGGCGCCAGCCGAAACCAGGGCGGCAGCAGCGGCCGCAAACAGCTTGATCTTCATATCGTCTTCCTTGAAAAACACTATCGCGAGGATTTGCGATCGGCGGCCATTATGTATTCCGGTTTCTCATCTTCACCAATTTCAAAAACAGCCTGTGGTAAATATGAAACCCAAGCATTTGCAGCGAAATTAATCATATAAATCAACACTTTGCTATCACAGTTCGAGAACCGTAAGCATGGCTTACGAGAAGGCAATCCCATGGCTTACGCGACGTAATCCATTGGATCAGAAAAATCATCCAAGCGATGATAAAAATTAAAGTATTAGCACGTGCGGATTTTCGATTATGATTCGGCCCGAAGCTTGAATGACAGTTTCACAGCTTCACATCGACTTTAAGAGACCGCCTTAAACAGCGGTCTCTTTTTTTGCCTGTCAATTGCGCCGATGGGTCAGGCGGGAAGTCCGACCTTCCTCAAGATGCGATGCTTGAACGTGGACACCGTCTTGGGCGAGATGCCGAGGCGCTTGGCGATCTCTGTGTTCCGATGGCCTTCGGCCAGCAGTTGGTTCACACGCATTTCGCGCTGGGTAAGCGTGGCAAGCCCAGCGCCTTCCGATGGCCCCATCGCAGAGGCGGGAAACGAGAGATAGCCGCGTGCCGCCAGCAACAGTGCCGCCGTCAGCACAGAGGTCGCTTCCGATTTCGGCACGTAGGCGTTGGCGCCCGCCAGGAAAGCGAGCCGTGCCTCGTTGCCGGTGGTCTGGGCAGACGTGACGACTAGGCCAATATCGCGGCGCTGCGCGCGCACGCGACGCACGAGTTCCAGCCCGTCCAGATTTGGCAGATTGATATCAACGATGGCGAGCTTAGGGCGCGCGGAGCGGATCAACTGCAGCCCCTGCGCGCCATCGGCCGCTGTGGCGACAAGCTGGAGATGCGGCGATCCGGCAAGCAAGGCTTGAATGGATTCGAGGACGATCGGGTGGTCGTCGATGGCAACGACCGAATGGAAGGTTGGTTCTGTGGCGGACATGGCGGGCGGTGACTGAGCGGGGTTCCATGTTGCGAGTCACCGGTGCGGATCAGGTTCCGCGCGGTACAAGTTTGCACGATTGCCAGTCAATCCTTGTACCGATTGCAACACCACATCATTAGTTCATGACATCTTGCCGCTTCAGGCGAGCCGGAACACGTCCACCGCGCCGCGCAGTTCCTGGGCTTGCTGGCGCAGGCTTTCGGCCGCAGCGGCAGCTTCCTCGACCAGCGCTGCGTTCTGCTGCGTCACCTCGTCCATCGACGTGACCGCGTGGTTGACCTCTTCGATGCCTTGCGACTGCTCGCGCGACGCGTGGCTGATCTCGCCCATCAGGCCGGCGATGCGCTCCACGCGCGTCACGATGTCCTGCATGGCGTCACCGGCGCCGCGGGCGGCTTCGTTGCCGGCCTGCACTTCTTCGACCGAGCGACTGATCAGTTCCTTGATCTCCTTGGCGGCGGCTGCACTGCGCTGGGCGAGGCTGCGCACCTCGCCGGCGACGACAGCGAAGCCGCGGCCCTGTTCGCCTGCGCGGGCGGCTTCCACGGCGGCGTTCAGCGCCAGGATGTTCGTCTGGAACGCGATGCCGTCGATGATGCCGGTGATGTCGGCGATCTTCTGCGCCGTGGCATGGATGCCCGACATGGTGCCAACGAGCCGCTCGACCGTCTGCCCGCCGGCATTGGCCGCCTCGCTGGCGGATTGCACCATGTCGTGCGCGTGGTGGGCACTCTCGGCGTTTTGGCGCACGGTGGCGGCCAGTTGCTCGATGCTGGATGCGGTGCGCTCGAGGTTGCCGGCCTGCGCTTCGGTGCGTGCGGAAAGATCGGCGTTGCCGGCGGCGATCTGGCCGGTGCTCGACGCGATGGTGGAGGCACTGGCGCGCACCTTGTCGACGATGCCCGAAAGGCCGTCGCCGACGCCGTTGACGGCACGCATGACCTGGCCGATTTCATCGCGGCGCGTGGTGGGCAGGCGGTGCGTGAGATCGCCCGCAGCCACACGCTGCGCGACGTTCACCACCTCGGCCAGCGGCGTGCTCACGGTACGGCGCAGCATCCAGTACAGGCCGCCGGCCAGCAGCGCGCCGAGCGCCAGCCCCAGCAACAGGAACCGGTTGCGGGCGGCCACCAGATCGGCGTTGAGTTCATCCACGTAGGCCGTGCCGGCAATCACGAACTGCCAGTCGGGGTATTGCGTGAAGACGGTCAGACGCTCGCGTGCGGTGCCGCCTTCCGTGTCGGCCAGCACGTGACGCAGCGTGCCATCCTTGCGCGCGATCATCTCGCGCACCCAAGCCAAGCCGCCGGCGTCCTTGGCGTCGAGCAGGTTCTTGCCTTCGCGGTCTTGCGCATGGTCGATCAGCACCTTGCCCTGGTCTGCGCCGGGCTTGCCGTCGATAACGAAATAGCCGCCCGTCTTGCCGATGCCGTGCGAGCGGATTTTGTCCTTGAGCAGCGCCAGTTCCGAGCGCACGTCCACACCTACGTAGAGCGCGCCGATGACCTTGCCCGAGGCATCGCGCACGGGTTCGTACTTGCTCATGTAGGGCGCGCCAAACAGCCAGGCCAGGCCGCGGAACGGCTCGCCGGCCATCAGCGCCTTGTAGCTCGGGTGGGCGCGATCAAGCAGCGTGCCGATCGCGCGTTCGCCGTTTTCCTTCTTGAGCGAAGTGGTCACGCGCACGAAATCGTCGCCGGTCCGGGCAAACACGGTGGCGATCGTGCCGCCGGTGCGCGCGAAGAACTGGTCCGGCACGGTGAAGTTGAGGTTCAGCACCGTGTCACCGCTCTTGAACGTGGGCGTCGGCTTGCCGGCCACTTCAACGGTCTGCGCCGGATCTACGCTGTACGGCCCGGGCGCGGCGTCGGCAAAAGCGGTCAGGAAGCGGTCGGCCTCGGTGCGCATGGTGCCGTCGAACAGGCCGATCATGTCGCGCATGGCGGCCTCCTGGTTATGCATGGCCGATTGTGTATTGGCCTCCAGCATGCGCAGGCTCGATTGCGAGTTCGCCAAGGCAAACATGCCGAACACGAGCACCAGGGCGATCAGGCCAATCACCGCCAGCCTGGTACCGAGGCTTGTTGGAGGTTGTAAAACCTCAGAAAGGGGCGCAGACGCTCTCATGCTTTTTTCCTGGGGGTCGTCAGTCAAGTTAACAACGGATCAACCCAGAAAAGCTTGAGCGCAAAGGTTTTGCAGCCCCTTATGTCTGGCAGACCAGACGAGTTTCCGCAATCTCGGACGTCATCTGTCGCAGGTCAGCTCGACGTGCTGAGGCGTGAGCCTGGCGGGGTTGCCCGCCCCCAGTTCGATGCGCAAGTCAGCCCCGTGCGAGGCGGCCACGTCGCGGCCGTCCACGGTCGCCCGGCAACGGGTTGCATTGGCAAAGCGGATGAACGGTCGCGTATAGCCGGCAACATCGACCGACAGCGAGCGGCCATCCGCGCTGCGCCGCCAGTTCGACAACCGGCCGCTGGCCTCGCGCACGTAGGGCTGCGTTGGCGTGGTGTTCTCCAGCGCGAAGCGCGCCGAACCACTGGCCAGATGGATATAGGTTCCCCCCGGGCCCGCAGCGTAGCCGGCCACGTCGCGTGCATCGGCAAGGCGTGGCACGCCGGGTCCGGCCCAGCGCACGGTCCGCAGGTCGCCATTGCCGCGCACGACCCAGGCATCGCCGTCACGCGCCACGGCCAGGGTGCGGAAGTCGAGCACCTTGCGGATGTAGTCCGACGCGTAGACCGGCATGACCGGCTGCGCGACCGCCCAGTCATACACCTGCCGCAGAGCCGTAACCGAGGCCAGCTTGGTGCCCGAATACATGTGGTAGTAAATGCCGATTGGTTTGAAGCGGTAAGGCTTTTCGGTCAGCTCGAACGTTTCGATGGCCCGCGAGAAACCGTAATACGGGCCGTGCCAGAGGTTGGTGTAGATGTTCTCGTTCTGGTCGGGCGCAAATACCTGGAAGAGGCCATCGCCTTTGTCTACGCCCAGCGGCGCCACGGCGGTCCAGCTCGGGTTGGAGCGCGTGATGTAGGTGTCGCCGCCGTTCATGTTCAGCACACCGGCCTCGACGGTCTTTTGCACGGCAATCGGCGGCACCTGGCCGTTGCCGCTCCACAGCAGCACCTTCACCTGCTTGCCTGCCGGGGCGAGCTTGGTGTTGATGTAGTGGATGGAGCCCGCGATCTCGCGATCGAAGCTGAAGCGGTAATTGGGAATGTTCAACGAGAAGGCGGTGTCGGTGCCTTCGGCCGTGGCGGCGGAGGCCGGATCGGGCGGGTTGGTGGTGCGCAGCCAGTTGAACGGGTGCGAGAACGTATGGCTGGCCAGCTCCACGTAGGGCTGCGCAAAGAGGGTGCGCGCGATCGGCTCGAGCTGCGGCGTGAGCTTCGGGTACACGCCGTCGACCGCCACCTCGCCCTCGATGATCGACACGGTGGTCGGCACCTTGTAGCGATCGAGGATCTCGCGCAGCAATGCCTGGCCGGAGAACTCGCTCGGTGGAAACTCAGTGCGGGAGGCGAATCCGTCGCCGTCGATATGAACGGTCATCAATCGGCGGCCGTTCTCCGTCGTGGTGTCAGGCACCGGCATGGCGGGCAGTTGAAGCGCGCGGCGCAGAAAGTCGAGCGGCTGGATCACCCAGCGCGCCTGGTCGACATCGGGCATGCGGAATACGCCAAACGGCTGCAGCACATAACCGCCCCACGGCATGATGGCCGCCGCATCGTAGGCGTAACTGCCGGCGGAGAGCCGCAGCAGCGACTGCGCCCCCGCGACGCTGGGGTCGACCTTCACCCCCACGGCCATGCGCCGGTCGGGATGAGGCTGCAACTCGAAGCCCACCATGGGATCGCGCAAAACAATGTCAAGCGGCCCCGCCGGCGTGCCGGGCACGGTCTGTAGATCCAGCATCCGCGCCGTGGTGGCATCCATGTTCAGCCCGAACTGGTTGAACATCGCCACGCGAACACCGGCGCCCATCGTGCGCCTGAGCCACGATGACCACGTGCCCGGTCGCGATGCGTTGCCGTCGAACCAGGTGACGACGCCGGCATAGCGGTCGGGCGTCACGGCCGGCAACGGCTTGTTGGCGTCGGCAAATTCGGTGCGATAGCCGAGATAGTTGATGGGCATGGCCAGATAGAGCACCGATGGCGCGGTGTTGCGGCTGGTGCCGGGCTCCTGGGGTTCGACCAGCAGGACACGGCGCGGCATCACTTCCAGCCGGCCGATGCCGATGAAGTCGGCGCCGGGCGTGGTGGCGTAGCTGGTCACGCCTGCAGCGCGCGCCATATTGGCGGTCTCACGCAGACAGGTACGGTTGTAGTTGGGGCAGTAATCAAGTGCGACGGCGGGTATGCGGTACTGCGCACCGATCTTGCGCAGCGTGGCAACGCGTGCGGCGCGGTCGGCATCGGTCACCTCTTGCAAGCCTTCCCCGCCGGTGCGCTCGCGCACCAGCCCGGCCGTCACCACGCCGGACAACTGCGGCGCGAGCGTCTCAAGCCACGCCGTGCCGCCGGCCAGCAGCCTGGTCTGCGGTGCACGCGCATGCAACGCCTGGACCAGGGCCGCAACGGCATTGGCGGCATCGGGCGCGCCGCGCTGGAGCGCGTCCAGCCCATCCAGCAGGAAGCCCGCGTAGCCCTGCGCGAGCAGCGGCGCAAAGACCTGGTCGATCACGTTGGCAGGCCAGGCGCTTGTGCGCATTGCGTCGGTCTGCTGCGTCAGGTCCACGCGAGCGAACCAGAGCGTGGGCGATGGTTGCTTCGGATCGAAGCTGCCGGCCGTGGCCGGCTCCAGCACGACCCAGTCGAAGGCTTGCAGTTCAGCGACGGGGACATCGCGGCCGTAGTAGAAGGCGATCTGCGGCTCTGCCGAAGCGGACGTCGTCGGCTGCTGTGCACGAACGTTCGCAACGCCGAGCGCCAACGCCACGGCACCCAGCCACATCGGCCACATCGGCCACATCGGCCACCGCCACGATAACTTGCTGCCCTTTGCCTGCGTGTCCTGCATCCCGGTCCTCGAAAAGTCTGTCCGACATGCATTGTGCCGGGCGGCCATCCGATTGCAATGTTTGTGGGCCGGGGCGTGCCCGCCGCGATGCCCCTTGGGGGCACATGGCGGGAACCCGGCTCAGTAACCGACCACCGTGTAGTGCGGGAATTCCGCTTCGAACGCCTTCTCCAGGTCGTCGACGCTGGCGACAGCCGACGTGTAGACAACCGTTGTCGAGCCGCTGTCGTAGGCCAGCGTGACAGCCCAGGTGCCATGCGCCTGGTTGACGCGATCGCGTGCGGCCTGGGCCGCCAGTTGACCCGGGCCGTTATCAGGTTTGGTTCCGTAGACTTTGCAGTGGGACATGGCAATCACTCCGAAGATGTGGAAGGAATGCCGCCGGCGCACGGGCAAGGACACGCGCGGTCTGCCTGGTCTGCGTTCTCAACGATACGGGCGAACAGACGCACTGCCGGCGGGTCCCGCCGGCATGCACCAGCGACACGGCCAGCGTAAAAGCCGGGGCCGCGCGCCGGAATGGTGCGTTCGTCAGGGCTGACGTTCTAGAACGCCGACTTCACCACGCCGCCGTCCACACGCAGCGCAGCGCCCGTGGTGGCCGACGACAGCGGGCTGGCCACGTAGGCAACCAGGTTGGCGACTTCCTGCGTGGTGGCAAATCGCTTGATGAGCGAGGTCGGACGTGCCGTCTCGAAGAAGGTCTTCTCGAACGCTTCGAAGCTCTGGCCGCCGGAGAGCTTCTCGACAAACGCGTCTACGCCTTCGGAACGCGTCGGCCCCGGCAGCACGGCATTCACCGTGATGGCCGTGCCCGCGGTCAACTCGGCCAATCCGCGCGAGAGGCCCAGCAGCGCGGTCTTTGTGACACCGTAGTGGATCATCTCCACCGGAATCTGCACGCCGCTCTCGCTGCTGATGAACACGATGCGTCCCCAGTTCTGCGCACGCATGCCGGGCAGGTATGCGCGCGACAGCCGCGCGCCGCTCAGCACGTTCACGTTGAAGAAGTGCTGCCACTCGGCGTCGTCGATTTCCTCGAACGGCTTGGGGTCGAAGATGCCGAGGTTGTTGATGAGGATGTCGACCTTGGGAAAGCGGCCGAGCAGCGCGTCGACCTGTCCCGCATTGGACAGATCACCAGCGAAGCCCTCGACCTGGGCGTCGGGCACTTCGGTGCGCAGGCGTGCAATCGCGTCGTCCATGGACGCTTGGGTACGGCCATTGACGATCACGCGGGCGCCTTCGGCGGCCAGTGCTACAGCAATGGCATGCCCGATGCCCTTGGTCGAGCCGGTCACGAGAGCGAGCTTGTTCTGAAGGTGGAGGTTCATGGCATTCAAAAAAGGAAAATGGAGGAGGACGAGCACGCCGCGCCACATGGTGCAAGTTGGTCACGGCGTCGACGTTTCAACCATGATACGAACCGCCTCGCCCCTTGGCAGCCGCAATCGTTTTGCAGCGGTATCCAACGAGATTTGACGATCGGCGTTGGTATCGATCCCGGCTTGACGGCCTGGGCAAGCGACGATTAGTGTGCAATGAAGTACGCCCAGCGTTACGGGAACGCGGCGCGCCTTACAAGCCGGATCACCGGCAGAACGGGGAGCACGACCATGAGCATCGACGTACAGACACCTGAGGCCGCCGACACCAGCACCAGTGAAGGCGCCTACCAGCTTGACACCATGGACCGCGATACCAACATCGGTCGGCTCGTGCACCGGGTCCGACACGCGTTGGTGACGCATATCGACAGTGCCCTGGCATCGCTGGACTTGACAGCCGCGCAGTGGACGGTCGTCATCTACCTGGCCGAAGACCTGGCCACCACGCCGGCCGAACTCTCGCGCCTGCTGCACTACGATCCGGGCGCGATGACGCGGCTGATCGATCGGCTGGAGAAGAAGAACATCGTCAAGCGCGCGCCCAGCGATGCGGACCGCCGCTCGGTGGTGGTCTCGCTCACCGAGCAGGGCCGCGCGCTGTATCCGGAGATCCGGCCGCTGATCATCGACGTGCTGAACCACCTGCTGCGCGGGTTTTCGCAAACCGAGGTCAAGCAGTTGGAAAACCTGCTGTTGCGCGTGCTGCACAACGCCTGATCGGATCAGGCGTTTTCGGTTGGGCAGTCTAATCCGTCAGCGTTGCCGGTGCGCTGGGGCTCGGGCGGGTGCCGCTTAGCGCTCACTGCCCCTCAAGCTCGTGCTTGATCTTGAACAGCTCGGTATCGGTGCGGATACCCAGCTTGCGATAGGCCGATTGCTTTTGCGAGCTGATCGTCTTGATGCTGCGCGCAAATTTCTCGGCAATGTCCGTGACCGACATGCCGTCCAGGCAGCAGCGCAATACCTCGCGCTCGCGCGGGCTGAGTTCGGAGCGGTCGATCAGGGCGGACAGCTTGGTGCCATTGGTGACGGGCGCGGGCGCATCGGCGGAAAGCGCATCGCGCTCCATCTCGGCAGCCAGCGCAGCATTCAGGCGCTTGCCGCCCGCGGCCACCGTGCGGATGGCGCGTACCAATTCCGACAGATCCTCTTCCTTGCCGACAAAACCGCGTGCGCCGGCATGCATGACCATGCCCACCGTCGCCATGTTGTGATGCGCCGACGCCACCAGGATCTTCAAGTCCGGATAGCGCACGCGGATCAGGCGGATCAGGTTCAGCCCGTCAATCTCGGTGGGTCCGAGCGAGTAGTCCATCAGCAGGACATCCACCTCAAGGCTTTTGTCTTTGAGTGCCTGCACGATTTCGCGACCCGAGGCGAACATGCCGGAAACCTCGATGTCGGCCTCCTGTTTCAGGCGCGCAGCCAGACCATGGCGGACAACCGCATGGTCATCGAGCACGATCACGCGGATCGGCCGGGTCGCGGTCCAATTCATGTTGGCAGGTTCCTATTCGACGGGGATTACTCGCAGCACAAGAGCGCCCCAAGATGCCGCAGAGGCCGACATCTTAATAGCATTCCGGCGTAGCAACGGTGGTCACTTGGCCTCGACGATGGTGTCGTCTCGGGCGTAGACGCGGCAATTGACCCATCGCTCGGTACAGAAAGCCATCGCCCGAAATTCTGCGTTCTGGCCTACGGCCCAGGAGTAGTGATCGCCGTCGGAGGCGACAAAAATCTTCGGCCACGTTTTCTTCAGATACATATCGAAGCCGGCCTGTTGGTTTCGCCCGAGTTCGCCGGAGCGGCGTGGTGGCGCCGCCTGCGCGCTAGATGCGTAAGCGGCCGGTGCAGCCGTCGCCTGAGCCAGCGATTTCTGCCCGCGCGCAGGGACATCGGCAATCCAGTCCGCAGGAATCGCGAAGTTCAGGTTCTGCCCCATGGTGAGCACGACTTGATGGTCTGTTATGCCAATCAATCGGCCGTCTGCATCGAACAGGCCGCCCCCGCTGGACCCTTGTGAGATTGGGGCAGACGTCTGGATGCTCCTGAGACGTCCTTCGTCATCGGTACGCAATGACGAGATCAAACCCTCACTGATCGTCAGCTCCAGCCCCAGCGGATTGCCGACTGCGTACACCTTCTCCCCCGTCACGAGCGCGCTACCCGGAGCAAGCGTCACTGCAGGCGCGTGGAAATCCGCGACCCGCAGTTGACAGAGGTCGCGCTCCACGTCGGGATACTGCAAGCGAGCACCGTAGCTTGCGTTGCCGCGTTTGAGCCAGACTTGCTTGCCGCCGCGCAGCACATGGCAGTTCGTAATCGCCACACCATCGGCAATGACCACTGCGCTGCCAATGGACAGCGGCCGCCCGTCCGAACCCGCAACGCGGACCTCCCAGACGCTAGGCGAGACCTTGGCAAAGACCGCTGCGGGCTCAAGCGCGACCGCGCGCTCTGCAACGCCGGCGCAGACCACGGCAGCAGCCAGCAGTGAAACCAGTCGAACGATATGCATGTTAGTCAGGCGGGCCGCCTCATTGGGGCACCAGCAAATCTTTGAGGTCGCTCAGCGTGGTCGATCCATCTTCCGAACGGGTGCGATCACGCATGTGCGCGATATCGGCGTCGGTCAAGGGCTGGCAAGCAGATTGCGTTGCCCATTGCCGATAGCGCGCAGCCACCGGGCGCCATGACAGCCCATTGCTGGATTCGATGAGTGCCGCCCGACAGCCCCGCTCGCTTTCGGAGTAAGTCGAACGCAACTGGTAACGGTGCCCCGTCAGCGGAACGAAACTCACCGCAACCGAGCAGAAATAGGTCAGGTTCCCCGCCGGACGCACGAAGTTCACGGCCATGGTCGTCGGCACGTCGGTCAGCACACGCACGGAGCGCGCTGGCTGGTTCGTGGCAATTGCCACGCGTTGCCCCGTGCATGTGCGGGCGTCGTCGAAGACCAGCAATGCGGCGGCCGCGCCGCTGGCGGGCCGTATAAACTCAACCGGCACGGTCCGGGCACCCGCGGGCGGTTCTACATACGGCTGTGCGCAGCCCGCAAGCCACAAAGCGCCTCCCAACAAAGAGGCGGTCATTCTGAGCGTCATGCGCTCCCCCCCAAAGGCAACCTTTTCTGAGATCGGCATTTCCTTCTTCGAGCGCAGTGGCACGCACGCTCGATGCCGCTGAAGTGTAACCAAAGGTGAAGGAGAGGGACTGACCTGAGTACCAGCGTTGTGCGCGCGCGTCGGCCGCTGGTCAGCCGCGCTCAGGCCAGCGCCGCGTCGATGCGCGCCTGCGTGCTGCGGCGCGCGCGCTCGAACACCGCCATGTCGCCCATCAGAAACGCCACGTTGGCGTTGGAGCGAAACGATTCGATCTCGAAGACGAGCTGATCGACGTCGACATCCGCGCGCAATTCACCGGCCGCCTGCGCCGCGGCAATCGTCTCGCGAAACCGCGCGCGCACCGCCTCGCGGTGTCCGCGCACACGATCCTGGATCGCGCCCGGGCGGGCCCGGTATTCGTAGCTGGCCGCGCAGACAAAGCAGCCGCCTGGCGATGCGCCGCTGGCCACGTAGTCGAACCAGCCGTCGGTCAGCGCCCGCAGGCGGGCAAGCGGGCTCTCCAGCGCCAGCGCGGGCTCGACCACCGTCGCGCGGTAATGCACGACCCCAGCGTCGAGGGTGGCGAGCTGCAGCGTTTCCTTGTCGCCGAAGAGCACCTGGATATTGCCTTTGCCCACGCCCGCGTCGGTCGCCACCCGGCCGATGGTGAGGCCCTCCAACCCGTCGGTGGACGCGATGGCGGTGGCGTGCTCGAGCACCTGGGCGCGTGCACGTTCGCCACGCTGGCGGCGGCCGTCGGTTTCGTTCATGGCAATGCCCTATCGATGAGTGGGGTCAACACAATCGGCCCTTGACGTGGGCTAATCGCTCTCTAGTATACGTACGACCGTATATTAATGAACCGAGATCCCCATGTCAACGGAATCCCTTTCTGCTAGTAGCGTCGCCTCGTCAGCCAAACGACATTGGCCGGCGCTGGCGGCGCTGCTGACCGGCAACTTCGTCACCATTCTCGACCTGTTCATCGTCAATGTGGCGATTCCGGATATCCGGGCCGGCCTGCATGCAAGTTTTGCGGAAATCCAGCTCGTGATGGTCGGCTACAGCGCGGCGTATGCGGTGTTCCTGCTCAACGGCGCCCGCCTGGGGGACCTGTTTGGGCGCAGGCGCATGTTTCTGGCAGGCATGGCGCTGTTCACGCTCGCATCTGCGCTGTGCGGGCTGGCCACCACGCCGTGGATGCTGATCGCCATGCGTGTCGGCCAGGGCCTGGGCGCGGCCATCCTCATGCCCCAGGTGATGGCCTCGCTGCGCGTACTGTTTGACGGCGATGCGCGACGCCGCGCATTCGGCACCATGGGCGCCGTGCAGGGCGTGGCGGCGTCGGTCTCGCAAATCATCGGCGGCTGGCTGATCGCGCATCCGCTGGCGGCCAACGTGTCGGGCTGGCGCGCGGTATTCCTGGTGAACGTGCCGATCGGCATTGCGGCGCTGCTGGCGGCGCGGGCCTTCGTGGCGGAATCGCGTGCGCCGGTGGCCGCGCGATTGGACGTGCACGGCGCCGTGGCCGGCGCGGTGGCGCTGGCAATGCTGCTGGTGCCGATCATGCAGGGACGCGAATCCGGCTGGCCGTGGTGGTCGTGGGTGCTGCCGCTGGCCTCGCTGCTGGTGCTCCGCCACTTTGTGCGGGTGGAGCAAGCGCTGTCGGCGGCGGGCCGCGTCCCCATCATCGAGATGGCGCTGTTCCGCAACCGCAGCTTTGTGCTGGGCGTGCTGGCGATCTTCCTGTTCTACACGGCCATCAGTTCGTACTTCCTGGCGCTGACGATCCTGCTGCAGTCCGGGCGCGGCTTGTCGGCGTTGGCAGCGGGGCTGGTGTTCACGCCGGCGGCCGTCGCCTTCTTTACGGGCTCGCTGACGGCGCCCCGCCTGGCCGAACGCATCGGGCAGCGCGCCTTGTTGCTGGGCGTAGCGATCTTCGCCGTGGGCATGGTTGTCCTGGCCACCATGGCGCAACTGGGCGCGGGCACTGCGTGGCTGATCCTGCCGCTGATGCTCAACGGCTTCGGGCAAGGCATGGTGATTCCGCTGTCGCTCAACACCATCCTGAGCGGCGTGGAAACAGCCCAGGCCGGCATGGGCACCGGTACCGTTACGACCATGCAGGCCGTGGGCAATGCGGTGGGCGTGACGGTGGTGGGCGTGCTGCTGTTCTCGCTGCTCGGTCAGGTGGAGGGGGCAGATGGCACAGTGTCGGCGGACGCTGCCGCCCATGCCGCCCACGCAGCGCACTATGGCCACGCGTTCGCGCTGGCCACGCTCTACAACGTGGCGGCGACGGTGCTGTCGTTCGTGCTGTTCTGGCGCGCGTGGCGCCGTCACGCCTGAGCGGGCTTACTTGCGCACCCAGCCGCGCCGCACGCAGGGCGCCAGCACCACGCCATGCAAGGCCAGCCCCAGCCGGTGCAGCGGCTCCGACAGCGTATACGCCACACGCCCGCTGCAAAGCCATGCGCACAGGGCCGACACAGCCGCCGCGCCCAGCATGTCGAACGGATAGTGCACGCCCAGGTAGATGCGCGCCCACGCCATGGGCAAGCCCAAAAGCGCCAGCAACACGCCCACGCGGCGCAGGCGTGCGTTCCACATCAGGCTGAATGCCACGGTCCACAGCGCCGTCAGGTGGTCGCTGGGGAACGACGAATCCGGCGCGTGCGGCAGCAGATTCGTGCCCAGTTCAATCGCAAACGGCCTGGGGTGATACCACGCGAGGCCGAAGCCGACGTTGATCGACAACGCCAGCGCTGCAGCCACGCCGGTCTGCACTGCCTGCCTGCGCGTGGTGGGCTCACCCCACAGCCAGCCGGCGACGAGCGTGAGCGGCACCAGCCAGATCGCGTATTCGGCAAAGGCCATCGCCAGCCAGACGGTGGCAGCCGATGCGTCGGCCGGCGCGTTGATCCAAAGAAACAGCGTGTGATTGAGTGATTCCATACAGCGTTGGCCAAGGGCCCGGGGGGTTCAACAACCGTGAGATGCCGGACCCACACTACTAAAGATTCCCTTCAATTCCCTTGGAACCGGCCTGTGGGCAAGCCTAGGCCACCCGACTTAGGCCAGCCGTAGCGATCTCCTTTTTGCCCGGATCATTGCCTAGGCTTTTCCCACCGCCTGACGCTCCCTAGGATGTAGGCACACCGACACGCGGGCAGGTCGGACACGCACAGTCCCGAACTCCGGGGATGAATGGAAAGTTTTCTGATTCAGCGGGACACACGCCGGCAGGCGACGTTTGCCGGTGCGATTGCGCTGCTGATCTTGTTGACGCTGGGCGTCGCTGCACCACGCGCCGGCTTGCAATGGCCAGCGACCAACCCCTTCATGCCGATGTGCGCGCTGACTGCGTTCACCACGGCCAGCATCGCCGCGTTTCTGCTGGGCGCGCTCACGTAACGCACATCAAACATCAAGCACCCGTGAGCGTTTGCCCTGCCCGTCTTTGCTGTCTTCTTTATTTCTTCTGTATATAAAAATAGTAGTAGTAGATAACGGTGGACCGTTTCTGTGGATAGCTGCAGAAAACGCTTTTGCGTCAACGGCTTGCGAATTGCACAACCCATCGGACAGTGTGTGCCGTTGCGTGGATGACTCGTGCAGGGCACGCCCCACCCTCTCGGCAACCACCAAAGTTATGCCCGTGCTGCGGACAACCTGACCCCGGGCAGCCAACACAGTTGTCCCTGAAGTTCTTCACGCGCTTATCCACATATCCACAGCGGCAATCGCGACCATGTCCATGCGCGCAAGCGCGCTTCCAGGTCGGTGCCTTTGATTGCCATCCTCCAGCAGCATATTCTTGGGTAGATGCTCGGAAAACGGCTTCCAACTGGCGTGCCTTAGACGCCCGAACCCGCTGCGACGGGGCTTGATATGGATACCAACGCAGACAGATTGCGAAAACCGGCAAGCGATGCAGCCATCGCCCACGTGCCCGTGGAGGAGCGTTATCGCACCTTGGTCGACGCGATACAGGACTATGCAATCTTCCTCCTGGATCCCACAGGTCACATCGCAAGTTGGAATGCCGGTGCCCAACGCATCAAGGGCTATCACGCCGACGAAATCCTCGGCCAACACTTCTCGGTCTTCTATCCTGCCGAGGCAATTGCGCAGAACTATCCGGGCGAAGAACTCAAACGTGCCGCCGCCCTTGGCCGCTGGGAAGACGAAGGATGGCGCATCCGCAAGGACGGCTCGCGCTTCTGGGCCAACGTGGTGATCACTGCCCTGCGGGATGAAGACGGCGACCTGATCGGCTTTGCCAAGGTCACCCGGGACCTGACCGAGCGCGAGCGGCTCAAGCAGCTCGAGTACGCGAGCGAGTTGGCATCCCGGGTCGAAGCCACTCGCGAAGAAGAAAAGAAGCGTATTGCGCGCGAGCTTCATGATGACCTCGGGCAGCAATTGACTGCGCTGAAGATGATCATCACCGGCCTGCTTGCAGATGACAGCACCACGCCGGAAGCCCTGGCATACGCGCGCGAAAGAACACTGGCGATGAGCCATGCTATTGACCACGCGCTCGCGTCGGTCCGGCGTCTTGCAGCGGGCCTGCGGCCGACCATGCTCGACGACCTGGGGCTGCTGCCCGCGCTCGACTGGCTCGTCACCGATTTCGGACAACATACCGGCCTGCGGGTCGCACTGAACTGCAATACGCATACGGTGGCGTTCAACGACGCCGCCTCCACCGCGCTGTTCAGGATCGTGCAGGAAGGTCTGACCAACGTTGCCCGGCATGCGACGTCGGCAACGAAAGTCGTGGTCGATCTCCGATGCGACCGGGCAAATTGCGAGCTGGCGATTCACAACGATGGCGCCGTCGTCACGCACTCCACCAAACCCGCAGCCGGGCGGCCGCCGTCATCGGGGATTGCCGGCATCCGCGAGCGCGTGCGCCGCCTGGGAGGGACTTTCGCTGCGGGGCCGCTCCCGCAAGGCGGATACCGCATCCAGCTTGCGATTCCGCGGACAGCGATCGCGCTCGATTTGCCATCCGGTCGGTAGGCGTCTTCCACTCGACCGAATGGAAAGCCCACCCGTTACGTGTGGCGCATCAAGTGGGGCATTTTCGAAACGTCAATGAACGGTCGTTCTTCAACACGACCGGAGAACAGCGACGGATTCGCATATACGAACCCCATGGGCAGTGCGACGCAGAATGCCCGCGCCGCCCGCACAGCGTACAATAGTCGTCCATGGCAATGACCTTTATCGAGAGCCGGATGTCACCGACTTCAGTATCTGTGTGACGCCCAGTTGTCGCTATCAGCGGGCGCTCATTGTGTTGTCCGGGCGCGCCCTTGTTTCTGTAGGTGAATACGGCAGGCGCTGTCAGCGCAGCCTGACAGCATTCGGCGCCCCAGGTTGGCGCCGGGTGAATGGCAACGGGTGCATCGGACTGGCTCAGGCGGAGCGAGCCGACCAGATCTTTTTACGGTTCAGCAGCAGCGGAATGACACCGATGGCGATGCCGCCCATTCCCACCACATTGGTGACCCAGTCGAAGGTCGGGATGCTGTAGAGCGCAATGAAGAAGAGGAAGAGCCCACTTGCCACCGGCCAGATGACATGGGTGATGGCGACCCACGGCCCCTGCGTCAGCACCTTGCGGTAGTACCAGCCGCAAGCCAGCCCGGTGAGCCCGAGGTAGAAGCAGATCTGGAAGCCGATGGCGGTAATCGAATCCTGCAGGATGACGTTGATCGTCGGCAGATAAGATGACACGAACAGCAGTGCGAGCCCCGTCAGCCAGATGAAGAAGATGGCGATGTGCGGCGTGCGCCAAACCGGATGCAGGCGCGCATAGCGCGCGTGCAGTGCGCCGTCGCGGCTTTTGGCAAAGAGCGTGCGCGTGAACTGCAGCATCTGGGTTTCGACGGTTCCCACCGTGCTCAGCAAGACCGCAACGATCGCGACGTAGCCCCAGGTCGGCCCAAACAGCTTCTCTGCAATGGCGAAGATGATGTTCGTGTTGTAGTGCTGGATCTCGGCATCGGACAGCCCGAGCTGCGTGATGACGATGAAGACAAGGAAGAACACCATCAAGAACACCATCGACCAGAACGCGGCGCGGCCGGGCGTGCTGTTCGCGTCGCGCGTCTCTTCGCTGAGGTTCATCGTCACGTCCCAGCCGTAAAAGAAGAAGATCGCCACCAACGCGCCGTTGGCGAACAGCTTGGGTGTGAACGCGAAAGGCCAGAACCAGACCCACGAGAACGGGTGCTGCGGCGTACGCGGAAACACCATGAAACTCGCGACGATGATCCCCAGCAGGATGACACCCTCGACAATCGTCATCAGCACCTGCACGTAGCTGGTGAGCTTGATGCCCTTGACGACTACCACGCTGACAAACGTCAGCCATGCCGCCGCGATCAACGTCACGTAGTGCACGTTGTTCATCATGGGCCGATCAAAGATGAGCAGCGTGGCATTTGCCGCCGGAATCATGGCAGACACCATGAACACGCAGCACAGCACCAGCAGCGCCCAGCCGGCAAAGAAGCCGAGTGCGCGCCCGAATACCATGCTCACCCACGAATACGAGGTGCCGGCACTCGCCAGGGCACGGTTCATGTTGATGAACGCGTACGCAATGCCAAACATGATGAGCCCGCACACCAGGATGCTGGCCGGCGACTGCGTGCCGGCCGTCCCGATGATGGTGGAAGTCGTGATCTCGATGCTGTAGGCCGGGGCAGTACCGGCGATGCCCATGATCACCGATTCAACGATACCCAGGGAATCGGCATTGAGCTTGGCGGGTTGGTCCATGGGTGCGCGACTCCCAGTCGAGATTGGGGGGCAATAGACCGATTTTTACCCTGTGCCGGATAGGCGGGCAATAGGGGCGTCTCTGGGCTGGAGCGGTGTCGTGGACGTGGGTTCTGGCAAGCCTTTGCTCTGTATGGCCAAGACGCTCGGAAAGAGCCAAGCCTGAAAATATCGACCGGGCAGCACATGCGCGCGCCCCTATCCCCTTTTGAGCTGGGTCGATACGGGACCAGGAATGCCGTCATGGTTGGGCGTGCAGCGGCGTTCTCGCGCTCTACATGGCCTCGTTGGCAGGCGTGACGTCTTCCGGGCCGGAGCTGGTAAGTCGAGCACTAATCCATCATGAGATGACGCATCAACAGTGCCGGGTCCGCGATCTCGAGAATGAGACGACGTAGCACGCGTTTGCGCATGTGCTCTTCGTCCAGCACCCACGGAGCGCTGACCTCGCTGAGATGCCGCGCGATCGCATCGCGGTGGTCGGCTCCTTCCGGAAGGCCCAGGCGTGCAGCCAGCAAGCCGGCAACGACGTCATCGATCTCTACGTCCAGGTGCTTCGCGTCAATGGTGAGTTGCAGCTTCATGGGCGTGATCGAACCTCAAAAAGCCGGCACCGCAACGGGAACTCGCGGCGCCGGAATGCAGTTGCACCGGCCGGCGAACCGGCCAGTCGATGGCAGCACAACTGCGTGGTTCAGTAGTCCAGCTCAGGGGCCGGCACTTGCGCGGGCTTATCCTCTTTCGGTGCCTCCGCGATGGTCGCATCCGTGGTCAGGATCAACCCGGCGACAGACGCAGCGTTCTGCAACGCGGTGCGCGTTACCTTGGTCGGGTCGACGACACCCGCTTCCACGAGGTCGCCGTACTCTCCGGTGGCCGCGTTGTAGCCGTAGTTGCCCTTGCCTTCGGCGACCTTCGCAATCACGACGGACGGCTCTTCACCGGCGTTGGCGACGATGGCGCGCAACGGTGCTTCCAGCGCGTGCTGCACGATGCGGATGCCGGCATCCTGATCGCTGTTCGCGCCCTTGAGGTTGAGCACTGCAGAGCGGGCGCGCAGCAAGGCCACGCCACCGCCCGGAACGATGCCCTCTTCGACGGCCGCACGGGTGGCGTGCAGCGCATCGTCGACACGGTCCTTCTTCTCCTTCATCTCGACTTCGGTGGCCGCGCCCACCTTGATGACTGCAACGCCGCCGGCAAGCTTCGCCACGCGTTCCTGCAGCTTCTCGCGGTCGTAGTCGCCCGTGGCCTCGTCGATCTGCACGCGGATGGACTTGACGCGGGCATCGATGCTGGCCTGGTCGCCGGCACCGTCGATGATGATGGTGTCGTCCTTGCGAACCTCCACGCGCTTGGCCCGGCCGAGGTCCTCCAACGTAGCCTTCTGGAGCTGCTTACCGGTTTCTTCGGAGATGACCGTTGCGCCGGTCAGCACGGCGATGTCTTCAAGCATGGCCTTGCGGCGATCGCCAAAGCCGGGGGCCTTGACCGCAGCGACCTTCAGGATGCCGCGCATGGCGTTGACCACCAGGGTGGCCAGCGCTTCGCTCTCCACATCCTCCGCCACGATCAGCAGCGGCTTGCCGGCCTTCGATGCCGCTTCCAGGATCGGCAGGAGGTCGCGGATATTCGAGATCTTCTTGTCGTGCAGCAGGATGAGCGCATCGTCCAGATATGCGGCCTGCTTTTCTGGGTCGTTGATGAAGTACGGGCTCACGTAGCCGCGGTCGAACTGCATCCCTTCGACCACGTCCAGCTCGTTGTCGAGCGACTTGCCATCCTCGACCGTAATGACACCTTCCTTGCCGACCTTCTCCATGGCATCGGCAATGATCTTGCCGATGGCCTCGTCCGAGTTGGCCGAAATGGAGCCCACCTGGGCGATTTCGCGGTTGGTCGAAATCGGCTTCGACAGATTGCGAAGCTCCTCGAGCACGGCGGCCACGGCCTTGTCGATACCGCGCTTGAGATCCATCGGGTTCATGCCGGCGGCCACGTGCTTCATGCCTTCCTGCACGATGGCCTGGGCCAGCACGGTGGCCGTGGTGGTGCCGTCACCGGCAATGTCCGCAGTCTTGGACGCGACCTGCTTGACCATCTGCGCGCCCATGTTTTCGAAGCGATCCTTCAGCTCGATTTCCTTGGCGACAGACACGCCGTCCTTGGTGATGGTCGGGGCGCCAAAGCTGCGCTCGATGACCACGTTGCGGCCCTTGGGCCCGAGCGTCACCTTCACGGCATCGGCAAGAACATTCACGCCCTTGACGATACGGACGCGCGCGCTGTCGTGGAACTTGACGTCTTTTGCACTCATGTTTGTTGCTCCGGATAAGTCGTTGACTCAACACGTCGCGAACAACCGGCCTATTTGCGGTGTCCTGTCCGGCAGTGTCCGCGAGCGGCTCGAGGCTTCAGGCGGCCTTGGCAACCGCCTCGGCGTGGGTTTCGATGACGCCCATGACGTCTTCTTCACGCATGACGAGGAGTTCCTCGCCATCGACCTTGACGGTCTGCCCGGCGTACTTGCCGAACAGCACTTGGTCACCGACCTTCAATTGGAGTTCGCGCTGCGTGCCGTCCTGAAGCAGGCGGCCCGTGCCGACCGCAATGACTTCACCCTGCTCGGGTTTTTCTGCTGCGGAATCAGGAATCACGATGCCCGAGGCCGTCGTCCGTTGCTGTTCGATTCGCTTGACGATAACCCGGTCGTAGAGGGGACGAATCTTCATTTCCATCTCCTGAGCGATAGATCACCAAAAAAGGGAATCCGGCTTGCGCGCCGTTCAAGCATGGCGCCTGAACGGGGCTGACAAGCCGTGCCAAATGCTTGGCGGATTGCAAAATAGAAGCGCTCCGCGGCGACTTCAAGAGGCTCGCGAACGGCGTGTTTGTAACAAAATGTTTCACGGCAACAGGATGCGCCGGACAGCTCCAAGGCGGTAGACCGTACGGCTGCGTACCGGCCGGTGGCGCGGTAGTTGGCGGGGGATTGGAAGGACAGGACAGGGCGGCTCGCGTCCACCATCCGGGCCGAGCGTATCGTCCGGCTCCTCAAGCGCCTGCCACACGCCACCCTTGACGGGCCGGAACAGCCAGCGCAGGTAGCCTTCGTTCGCTGCAATCTGCATCAACTCGGCACGATCGGGGGCGCCATCGATGAGTGCCTCGTCCGCCGATGCACCTTCGTAATCGCCGAATGCCTGGCGGCATGCCAGCGCTTCACCTGCGGATGCGCCCACCACGTTGCAACCGCGTCGCTCGACGCGCTCAAGATCCCATGCGCCAAGCTGCCAGGCGGCATCGAGCAGCGCCTCGTCAACGGCTTCGACGCTCTGCCAGGCGTGCGTTAGTTGAATGGCCGAGCCCGGTACGGAGCGCGGTGGAATGTCGACTCCCGGCAACACGAGCGGGCTGGCGCGGCGAAATCCATGCCAATGCAGGATCGCCACGAGCGGCGTATTCGGGCGCCGGGCCGCTGTCACGGTCACCGCGACCAACGGCAGACGCACCGCGTCCATCTGTTCATGCACTGTGCTGAAAAGGTCCATGAAGCCTCCGAATGATGTGTCCAATGGCCTCTTGAAATTTCTGCCTGCTTCCCTATTTTAGGTTTCGTCAATGCAGTCGCGGTTCTCGCGCTGCGTGTTTCGATTTGTTTGTCAGTGGCCCGCCACGGACGGATGAACTGGAGCGCGTAGTTCGGTTCAGTCTCCGTGCGGGCCCTTCAGGAGCCAGCCATGAGCGATCTGTTTTTTGGCACCGATCTGCTGGGCGAATTTGATCGCCTGCAACGGCAGATGGCCACTCTCTTTGCGGGGGCACCCGCCAGCCTGCGCGCCACGCGCCTGGGCACCTTTCCACCCGTCAACATTGGCAGCACCGATGACTCGGTCGAGATCGTCGCGTTCGCCCCGGGGCTGGACCCCGCGCAGATCGACGTCTCGATCGACAAGGGGCTGCTCACGATCAGCGGCGAGCGCAAGCGCCCGGATTTCGAGATGACCGACGACACGCGCGTATATGCCGACGAGCGTTTCACCGGCGCGTTCCGCCGCGTGATTGAGTTGCCACAGGACGTCGACCCCGACAAGGTCAATGCACGGTACATCAACGGTTGCCTGACCATCAGCGTCGGCAAGTCGGAGGCATCGAAGCCGCGTCAGATCACAGTGCAAGGCTGAGCCACAGCTTGCCCAAGCATGAAGGAGCCCATCATGAACGACACCGCACAATTGGCGACCCAGGCGCAGCCGGGTCGTGCCACGGTCGCAAAGCAGCCGGCGGAGCAACCCGCCGCACGCCAGACGCACCTGGCGCCGCCTGTCGACATCTTCGAAAACCGCCAGGGCATCACGCTGTTTGCCGACCTGCCGGGCGTGCCGCGCGAGAAGCTCGATATTCGCGTGCAGGATGGCACCCTCACGGTCGATGCCGAACTGATGGTGCCCACCCCGTCAGGTCTGCGTCTGCAGCATGGCGAAGTTCGGCACCCGCATTTCTCGCGCACCTTTGTGCTGAGCCCGGACTTTGACGCTTCGCGCATCGATGCGCAGTTGCGCGACGGCGTTCTCAAGCTGACCATCCCGCGCCGCGACGAGGCGAAGCCGCGGCGTATCGAAGTCCACGCCGGCTGAGCGCATCACCGGCCGTCGTTTGCCTTGCAAGCGGGCGCGCTCCTTGCGCGCCTGCATTTGGCACCGTGCCCCCTGGTTAAGGTTGTTGGTTACCAGCTCCGAGCATCGGCGTGCCGTCGCTGGCGGGCACCCTGATCGACGGGGGCTTGGCGCAGCAGGTGGTAGGCGCGAGCGCATACGCATTCTGGCAGCGCCACGTCTACGCAGAACTGGGCGCCTATCGGACCGCCGATCAGGCCTTCTCCGTGTTCCGTGCTGGGCAGGACACGGCAACCCCGGGCGGCGTTGCGCGCTTGAGTGGCGCGAATCCGTACTGGCGTCTGGCATACAACCAGGAGTGGGGCTCGCATTCGCTCATGTTTGGCACGTTCGGGTTGCTGGCCAACCGGTATCCCGACAACACCATGCCGGGCACACCAACCGATCGCTTCAAAGACTATGCGCTCGACGCGCAGTATCAGTACTTGACCATGACCCATGCGTTCACGGCGCAGATGGCATGGATACACGAGCAACAGAACTGGCGCGCCAGCTTCCCGAGCGGCGGCATCGGCGCGGGCCCCACCCCGGCCAACCCCAACGATCATCTCGATACCTTCAAAGCCAAGGCGTCGTACTACTACCAGCGCAAGTACGGGGGTTCGGTCGCGTACTTTTCAACAACAGGCAACGCAGACCCCGGCCTTTATGCCCCAGCGCCTGTAACGGGCAGCGCCAACGGCCGACCAGACACGCGGGGCGTGATCCTGGAGCTGGACTATTTACCGCATCCGCAGATCAGGCTCGCGCTGCAGTACACGTGGTACCTGAAGTTCAACGGCGCCCATGCAAATTACGACGGCAACGGAAGAAACGCGGTCGACAACAACACGATTTACCTGCTGGGCTGGTTCGTGTTCTAGCCGAAGTTCACGCGCGAAGATGCGACGGGGGGAGAACGCCATGAATGGATTCCATCAGGCCAGGCGAATCTGGCTGGCCGGGTTGGCTGCGTTGGCGATGATCGGCTGGTCGAACATGGCGGGTGCGCAAGATGGCGAGAAGCTTGCCGCGCAGCTGTGTTCTTCGTGCCATGGGGTGCGCGGCAAGAGCGAAGCGCCGATGTTTCCGCGCCTGGACGCACAGGTGCCGCAATACCTGGAAGCGCAGCTGAGAGGCTTCCGCAACCGTGGCCGCGGTGAGACCGATGCACAGGCATTTATGTGGGGTATTGCGTCGCAACTCGATGACGCAACCATTGCGTCTCTGGCCGAATACTATGCGCGACAGCCTGCCCCTGCCGGCCCTTCGGGTGACCCGGCCCTGATGGCACGCGGCAAAGAGATTTTCGAGCACGGCCTGCCTGCGGAAGGCGTACCAGCGTGCGCGTCCTGTCATGGGGCTCAGGCACAGGGCAACGGTACCTTCCCGAGGCTGGCGGGCCAGCATGACGCCTATCTCTTGCGGCAGATTGCGGTGTTCAAGAACGGCACGCGCGCCAACGCTCCCGTGATGAGCGCCGTCGCACACACGCTGACAGACGAGCAGGCGAAAGCGGTTGCTGCGTTTTTGCAGGCCCTGTAGGGGCGTGCCAAACGCAAATCTGCATCCCCGCCCGTCACGGGAATACGTCAATCCATTGTTATTGGTTGCAGCCCCCCCAGGGCGTTCAACGATCCGACCGCTCGACCACGACCTCGCTGACCTGGAGCACCGGCGCGATGTCGGTGTAGTTGGCGATGTCGCCCAGGATCTCCGCGCCGTGCTCTTGCATGGCGCCCTGGAAGCCCTCGGCCGAATCACAGATCAACGCGCACATCGCCACGAAGGCGGGCGGCGTACCGGGCGCGCCACCGGCCAAGCCTTTTTCGACGGTGTAGTACGCGCAGGCACTGCCCAGCCTCGCCTTCACCATCGGCATGTGCCGGTCGCGGTAGTAAGCGTGGTCGAAGCGTGCGCCCTCGGTGTACGGGTACATCACAGTGACTTTGATCATGCGGTTCTCCTTGTCGTGATCTAGGGCTTGAAAGATAGAGTGATTGCAGCCAGGCAGAATCGAGCGCCACCTTGGCTACGTCGGGCGTTGGCTGGCCTTCGACGCGAAGGGAACGGAACGCTCGGGCCGAAGCCGAAACAGCAACTTGCACGTAGCTTCTCCGTTTCCGGTGTAGAGGTACATCCCTCCCGCGATTCTGATTCTTCTCGCCCCGCCCGCTTCAGAGTCAATGCGATAGTTGATGCCAACGATGCGAAACCAGAAACGTAGGCCCTTGTCGGGTATCAGACGGCCGGAACTTCGTCTGTCACCGCCGCAAGAAACTAGATAGTGACCGATCCGTAGTAGACCGGTTCGACAGGACCCGTCAAGAAAACGCTACCGACCCCATCCCAGTGGACCTTGACGGGCCCACCGTCGCACTGCACTTCAACGGTATCGTCCAGAAGGCCGCGCCGAATTCCTCCGACAACCGCTGCACACGAACAGGAACCCGATCCGAGCGGAATACCGCCGCCGCGTTCCCAGATGCGCAAGCGAATATGACTGCGGTCGACAATCTGGACGAAGTGCACGTTCGTTTTATCGCGGAAGAGCGGATGGTTTTCGATCTTGGGGCCAATCTCCGCTACGTCCACGGATGCCAGATCCTCGACGAAGAACGTGCAATGCGGATTGCCCATGCTGCAAGCAGTAGGGCTGCCTGGAAGAGGCAACGCGTTCGTGTCCGCCCCCTCGGTAAGAGGGATATCTTGCCAATGGAGGCGGGGTTTTCCCATTTCAACCGACACACGCTGCTCCGCGTCCCGCACGCAAGTCAGCAAGCCCCAATCGGTTCTCAGCACGATCGTGGATGCATTCACTTCGCGCATGAGCATGTCCGCAACGCCACGGGTGGCGCTCCCGCAAGTGTTGAGCACGGAGCCGTCTGGATTCCAGAACCGAAGGCGTGCTGCTGCGTCATCACAGTCCAATATGACAGCAAGCTGGTTAAACCCAATGCCTCGATTCCGATCACCGAGCCGATGGGCGACCTCGCTTGTTATCGGGTTGATCTTGCCGCGCGTGTCGATGACGACGAAATCATCGCCATGTGCATGCATCTTTATGAAATGGGTCGTCATAAGCTTGGCAGGATTAGCACGTCGAGTGACCGCTGCTGACTGCGGATTCAACCGGTAGGTAAGTGTGCCGGCAACCAGCGGCTGCCGTCGACATGGATAGGTCGCTGCACCGAGTGCCATGCCGCCGCGATCCGTCGCACAAAGCCACTACAATAGCGCGCCTTCGCCGGTGGCGCCCGCTCCAGACACCCCGTGCAGGCGCATGCCTCCCGCTGCACTCCAGAAGCCACAATCCTATGATGTCAAACGCCTGCGGCGTCGATTTCGGCACGTCCAACTCCACCGTCGGCTGGCTGAGACCGGACGCGCCCACCCTGCTGCCGCTCGAAGACGGCAAGGCTACGCTGCCTTCCGTCATCTTCTTTCATGCCGAAGACCCGACGGTCAGCTACGGGCGGGCCGCGCTGGCCGACTATCTTGCCGGCTACGAGGGCCGCCTGATGCGCTCGCTCAAGAGCCTGCTCGGCACATCGATGATGGACGACAGCACCGAGGTCATGGGCCAGGCCATGCCCTTCCGCAAGCTGCTGGCGCATTTCATCGGCGAACTGAAGCGGCGGGCCGAGCACGCCGCCGGCCATGAATTCCGCCGCGCCGTGCTTGGCCGCCCGGTGTTCTTCATCGACGAAGACCCCGAGGCCGACCAGCTTGCCGAAGACACGCTGGCGGACATCGCGCGCGATGCCGGCTTTGACGAGATCGCCTTCCAGTACGAGCCCATCGCCGCCGCGTTCGACTACGAGGCCGGCATCAGCGGTGAAGAACTTGTGCTGGTGGCGGACATTGGCGGCGGCACGTCGGACTTCTCGCTGGTGCGCCTGTCGCCCGACCGCGCGAAACGCCTTGACCGCCGCGAAGACATCCTCGCCAACGGCGGCGTTCACATCGGTGGCACCGACCTCGACCGCGCCCTGAGCCTGGCCAGCGTGATGCCGCTACTGGGCCTGAACAGTTCACTGCGCAACGGAAAGGCAATGCCGTCCGGCCAGTATTTCGACCTGGCGAGCTGGCACACCATCAACCACGTGTACACGCGCAAGGCGTGGGCGGTGGTGATGGACAACTACCGAGATGCCGCCGACACCAACAAACTCGACCGCCTCATCCGCCTGATCCGCGAGCGCGCGGGCCACTGGCTCGCCATCCAGGTGGAAGCCGCGAAGATCGCGCTGTCGGACGCCCCGGTGGCGGAGATCGACCTGCACCGCATCGCGCCCGAGTTAAAGCAGCCCGTCACGCGCGAAGACTTCGACCAGTCGATTGGGAAGCTGGTCGGCAAGACGGTCTCGACGGTGCAGGCCATGCTGAAGACGGCGGGCGTTGCAGCGGAAGCGGTCGATACCATTCTCTTTGCCGGCGGCTCCAGCGGGGTGCCGTTGCTGCGGGAGCAACTGGCGCAAGTGCTGCCGTCGGCGCGGCGCGTCGAGGGCGACCTGTTTGGCGGAATCGGTTCTGGCTTGGCGCGCGATGCGGCGCGCAAGTTTGGCTGACGGGTTGAGAGGCTGAGGGGTAGCGGGACGTTTCAAGCGTATCGAACCATCCGGGCTGGGAACTTGATGTAGTCGGAGACGAGGCGCACTCCATGCTAGAGGCGATCCAACTCAAAGCGACGGACTCAGTTCGCAGGCTAAGCTCAATGCCGTCGCCAGACGGCTCACCGAACATCCGCGCAAGATTCTAGGCTGCGATATGCCGGCGGAACGATTCCATCAATGCGTTGTATTGACCGCCAATCTACTGTGCGCCCTGCAAGGCTTTCTTCCATGCAGGGGCATCCTCGGCAAGTTCGCGATAGCAATCAAGATTCGCCAGTTGTCGGCCACTGGCGATATCGACTAGCACGCACGCCATGTTGAAGTGCAACGATCCAGTCTGATAGGCGACTTGGTTTCCGTTTTCCCAAAACATCCATTTCCACACCAATGGATCTCCTTGGATTCGACGGATAACGTGCCCCCACTGGGCGATAACCAAGGTGGTGGGGTAGCCCCGACCGTCCGGAGACGGATAGATCACCGTCCAACCTTCAAGACCATTCGGCCCCGCCCGATGCGCTGATTCGCTGGGCTTGGCTGGGATTTCAAGCAATACGTGCTTGGGACGTTGTTCTACCGCTTCATCAGCGAGAACTTCGTCGATTACATTACCGGCGGAGAGCAGGATGCCATCGGCGACATTCAGGACGAGAGTTTTGATGTTTCTGCCATGAACAGTAGCGCCAAAGAGTTTTTGAGCGCGGCCATCGCAGACTACAACGCATTGTTCAAAGCCAACTTCAGCGTTGATAGCAATGGCTTCCAGAACTATTACCGTGATCTGGCCAAGCAAGTCAAAGCCAAGGAGATCGACCTGCTGATCGTGGTCGGCATGTTCCTGACGGGCTTTGACGCGCCCACGCTGAACACCCTGTTTGTGGACAAGAACCTGCGGTACCACGGCCTGATGCAGGCCTACTCCCGCACCAACCGCATCTTCGATGCCACCAAAACCTTCGGCAATATCGTCACCTTCCGCGACCTAGAGCAGGCGACCATCGACGCCATCACCCTGTTCGGTGATAAGAACACCAAGAACGTGGTTTTGGAGAAGAGCTACAGGGAATACATGGAAGGCTTCACGGATGTGACCACCGGTGAAGCGCGGCGTGGCTTTGTGGACGTGGTGAAGGAGCTAGAAGCGCGCTTCCCCGACCCCGCGGCCATTGAAAAGGAGGCTGACAAGAAGGCTTTCGCCAAGCTGTTCGGCGAATATTTGCGCGTAGAGAACGTGCTGCAGAACTATGACGAGTTCGCCAGCCTGAAGGAATTGCAAAGCGTCGATATGACCGACCCGGCAGCGGTGGGTGCGTTCAAGGCCAAACACTATCTGAACGACGAGGATCTGGCCGAACTGCAAGCTATCAAGCTCCCCACAGAGCGAAAAATTCAGGATTACCGCTCCACCTACAACGATGTGCGCGACTGGCTGCGCCGCGAAAAGGCGGGTGCTGAGAAGGAAAAATCGACCATCGACTGGGATGACGTGGTCTTTGAAGTGGACCTGCTCAAATCGCAGGAGATCAACCTGGACTACATCCTGGAGCTGATCTTCGAGCACAACAAGAAGGTGAAGAGCAAGTCGGAGCTGGTGGACGAAGTGCGCCGCGTAATTCGCGCAAGCCTGGGCAACCGAGCCAAAGAGAGCTTGCTGGTGGACTTCATTAATCAGACCGATCTCGACCAGATTGGCGATAAAGCCAGTGTGATTGATGCCTTCTTCACCTTTGCCCAAGGGGAACAACAGCGGGAGGCGCAAGAGTTGATCACCGACGAAAGCCTGAATGCCGAAGCAGCGAGACGCTATATCGCCACCTCGCTCAAGCGGGAATTTGCCAGTGACAATGGGACCGAACTCAATGCCCTCTTGCCCAAGATGAGTCCGCTGAATCCGCAATACCTGTCCAAAAAGCAAAGCGTATTTCGGAAGATCGCCGCTTTCGTCGAAAAGTTTAAGGGCGTCGGCGGAACGGTCTAATCAACCTTTCACGCGGGCTAGGTAGCCGAACCTCCACCAACACTGGAGAGAACGGGCAAACAAAAAAACCAACCGGAAACGGTTGGTTTTTTCTTATCTGGTGGACCGAAGGAGGATCGAACTCCCGACCTCCGCATTGCGAACGCGGCGCTCTCCCAGCTGAGCTATCGGCCCGTGGAAAATGAGTCTACCCGAACTTCCGGGGCGCTTTCAATCGGGGTTCAACCCGCGTTTTCCATGCCCGGATTGCCTTCCATGCCGACAATGCGCGGCGTGTTCAGCGGCCTTGCGGTCACTTCGCGCTGGTCGCGCAGCCAGTCGGCCAGCACGTCCCACACGGGGCGGCCGCCGGCCTTGCGGGATTCGGGCGATACGGCGGCCCAGCCGGCCACTTTGTAGCGGCGGTCGGCGTCGATGGGCTTGCCGTCACCCGGCCCTAAGCGCATGTCGGTAATGCGCTGGCCCATGGGCTTCATCGGGTCGATGGTGTAGCGCAGGCCGCCGGTGCGCACCATGTCGCCGCCCTGCTGGTAGTACGGGTCTGGGTTGAACAGGTTGTCGGCCACGTCTTCCAGCACGGTCTTGATGGTGGCACCGGTCATCTCGGTGAGCGTGGTGGCCGGGTAGGTGATGGCGGTCTGGGCCATCAGCGCTTCCATGGTCAGTGCTTCGCCGGGCAGCAGCGTGGTGCCCCAGCGGAAGCCGGGCGAGAAGGCAATCTCGGCGCCCTGCGCATGCATGAGGCCATCAACGATGAGCTGGTCGAACGTGCCGTTGAAGTTGCCGCGCCGGTACAGCAGCCCACGATTGACGGCCAGCGTTTCGCCCAGCTTGTCTTTGTATGGAGCACGCACGCGGTCAATCAGCGCCGTCATGGCGGGGTCGGCCGGCAGCAGATCGGCAAACACGGGCAGCAACGTATAGCGGATGTCGCGCACGGTGCCGCCGCGCACATCCAGATCAAGCACGCCGACAAACTTGCCGTTGGCGCCCGCGTTGGTGACGAGCGTCACGCCGCCCGGGTTGCTGACCTTGACGGGCGCGGGCACGGCGTCGTGCGTATGCCCGCCCAGGATGGCGTCCAACCCGCGCACGCGCGAGGCGAGCTTCAGGTCGACATCCATGCCGTTGTGCGACAGCAGCACGACCACCTTGGCGCCCTTGCCGCGCGCCTCGTCAATCATCTTCTGCAGCCGTTCTTCCTGAATGCCGAAGGTCCAGTCAGGCGTGAAATCCGCCGGGTGCGCGATCGGCGTGTACGGAAACGCCTGCCCGATGATGGCGACCGGCACGCCGTTCAGCTCGCGCAGCACGTACGGGTCGAATACCGGATCACCAAAGTCGGCGGTCTGGATGTTCTGCGCGACAAAGGCGACCTTGTTCTTGAAATCGTGGTCGACCACGTGGCGCACGCGGTCGGCGCCGTAGGTCATCTCCCAGTGCGGGGTCATGACGTCCACACCCAGCGCGAGGGCGGCGTCGACCATGTCCTGGCCGTTGGTCCACAACGCGGTGGCGGAGCCTTGCCAGGTGTCGCCGCCGTCCAGCAGCAGCGCATTGGGGCGCGTGGCGCGCAGCCGCTTGACGAGCGTGGCCAGGTGCGCGAAGCCGCCCATGCGGCCGTAGCGGCGGGCGGCCTCGGTAAAGTCGAGCGCGGTGAAGGCGTGCGCGGCGCGCGAGCCCGGCGCAATGCCGTAACGCTTGAGCAGCGCGTGCCCGACCAGATGCGGCGGCTGCCCGGCCCATTGCGCCACACCGAGGTTGACGCTGGGCTCGCGGTATTCGATGGGCAGCAACTGCGCGTGGCAGTCGGTGAAGTGCAGCAGGTGGACGTTGCCGAAGCGTGGCACGTCATAGCTCAACGTATCGGCGTGCGCGTCGGTCAGGCGCAGGCCGGCGGCTGCGGCAATCGCCAGGGCTTGAACGAATTCGCGGCGGTTCATTGCTTGGGGCTGTTTGCGTAGCGCGCGAGGTCGGCCACGTCGTCTTCCAGCATCTCGCCGACTTCCTTGCGCACCACGCGGCCCTTGGCGTCGAGCACGAGCAGTTCGGGCAGGCCCTTGCGCGGGCCGGTGGCGGCGCACAGCGCGTCGGTTTCCATCGTCACCGGAAAGGTGAAGTTGCGCTTGGCGACGTAGTCCTTCGCGAGCTGCGGGTTGGCGTCGATGCTGATGGTGAGGATGCGCAGGTCAGAGCCGCGCGTGGCGTCGTAGAGCTTTTGCAGGCGCGGGTTCTGCAGCGCGCAGAACGGGCACCACGACGCCCACGTGGCGATGATGACGGGGTGCCCGCGCCATGCATCGCCCGGCACGCGCGTGCCGTCGAGCAACTGCACCTCGGGCAGCGCCACCACATCGCCCACTTCGACGGCCTGAGCATGATTGGCAAACTGCGTGGCGGCAAACACCATCGCCGCTGCCGTCCACATCAGGAACCGTCGAAGCGTACGCATGGCGTTACTGGTTCACGGGCGAGGCCGGATCGAACAACAGCGCCATCACGTCGCGGATCTGCTGCTCGGTCAGGATGCCCTTGTGCCCGAAGCGCGGCATGTTGGAGCACGCCGCATACGCGTTGGAGTTGTAGATCTTGCCCCACGTGTAGCGCAGGATCGCTTCCGAATCCCCACGCAGCTTGCCGTACTGGTACAGCGATGGGCCGATGGTGCCGTACGACAGTTCATCTTTCGACAACCGATGGCAGGCGTAGCAATTGGCGCCGTTCACAGTGCCGGCCGGGTCGGAGAACTGCATGCCGCGGCCGCTCTGCGCGGTCTTCTCGCCTTCCTTCCAGTCGCCCAGCCAGGTGTTGTCTGCCGGGTAGTGGATGGTCTTGAATTGCGCGTCTTCCAGCTTCTTTGCCACGGCGGCGGGCACGGCGTTGCGGTCGGCAAACTGGCTGCAGACCTTTTGCACGTCGTCGCGTTCGGTTACGCCTTCCACGGTGGCGGGGCCCTTGGAGACAAAGCTCTCCTGGATGACCTTGGCGAGTGCCGCGTCGGCCTTGGCTTCGGGCTTGGGCGGGGTGACGGCCTTGGAGGTGGCGTCCACTGCGTGCGCGGTGCCGGCGGCCAGCGCCAATGTGAGCGCCGTCAGAACGATGGGGGTCAGTCGGGTCATGCGTGGCCTCATCGTGTCAGCGTTTGATGGACGGCGCGTCCATCTTGCCGCCGTTGGCGTTGCGGGCGAGGAACATCTCCAGCGCGGTGATCACCTCGCTGCCGTAGAGCGGTTCCGGAAAGCGCTGCTGGCGCAGGCAGTCGTACAGGCGGTGCTGCATCGTGCGTACCTCGCCCTGCGAGACGCGATAACCCGGCCAGGTGGAATACGCAAAGCGCGCACCGTCGGCGGTCAGCAGATCGGGCAGCTCCTGCAGGCGGATGCGCAAACCCGGCTGGGCATGGCACGTGGCGCATGCAAAGTCGTACGCGCCGCCGCGGTAGAAGAACATGCGGCGGCCGAGTTCGTACACGCGCTTTTCTTCCGGGTGGGCGAGCGGAATGTCGATGGCCGCGCCGCGCGATTCCGAAGCCACGTACGCCATGAGCCGTTCAATCTCCGACGCCTTGCCGGGCGACGAGAACGGGCGGGCCGATGCCTCTTCCTTGGTCAGCCCCTGCAGCGTCATGCGGCAATACATGAGGCGCTGTTCGGCGTCCATCACGCGGCCGGTGTCTTTGAAGTAGCGCGGCAGCTTGGCGTAGGCGCCTTTCACCACGCCGGGGCCCAGGCCCAGGTCGCACGCTTCAAGCGAGGCCTGCTTGGGGCCGGCGGGCTTCTTCCAGAGTTCTTCGCCGGCGGCTTCCCAGAGTTCGGCCGGGTTGCCGTCGGCCAGCATCTCGCGGTACTGCGCGATGCCGGCGGCGGTGCTGTCCTTGGCGTCCTGTGCGGATGCCATGACGGCGCTGCCGGCAACCCACGCCGCAGCCAGCACCATCGTCCATGTCTTGTGTTTCACGGTCCCCTCCGTGGGTCGCCTACGGTTTGATATAGGCGAAACCTTCTTCCTGCTGCAAGCGGGTGATTTCCACCACGCCGGCCGGCACCACCTTGGCTTCGAGCAGCAGCTTGTCTTCCGGCACCTTGAAGGCCATCAGCGAGTTGTGGCACACGCGAAACTCCACGCCCATGCTGGCCAGCGCCGCCACCGGTGCATCAAACGGGCGGCCCTGCGCATCCTTGGCGCCTTCAACGAGGAAGTCGATGCCGTGGCCCAGCGCCACCACCACGATCTTCGTGCCGGGTGCGCCGTTCAGGTGGTTGCGCAGGTTGCCGATGGCGCGCACGGCCTGGTCGATGCCTTCGCTCAGCTGGTAGACCACCTTGTAGCGGGCACCGGCGCCGCCAGCGCGCGGGGCGTTCTGGGCAGCGGCCTTGCCGGCCACACCCAAGGCCGCCAGCGCGGCGGTCACACGAAAGAAGCTGCGTCGCATGTGGGCCTCCGGGCCTTTGCTGTTTACTGAATAGACGTTTCGTCAGTGCGCTTGTCGCCGTGGTTGTCGACCCACGTGACCGTCACCTTGTCGCCCTTGGCGCCGCCCTTGAACTTGAAGTTCAGGAACGGATCCTTCGACACGGCCGGGCCGAACTGGGCGTCGAGCACCGTCTTGCCGCTGTGCTGCACCGTTACGTTGGTGATGTGCCAGGCGGGCACGACCTTGCCGGACGCGTCTTTGCGCTGGCCGGTTTCCATGTCGTGCTTCATCAGGATCTTCACGTCGGTGGTGCCGCCGTTTTCCATTGCGCGAATGCGCATCGGGTCAGCCATGGTGTGTTCTCCTGAGGTTTAACCGCCGCAGCCACCAAGGGTGACCTTCACTTCCTTGCTCGCCAGCACCCATTTGCCGTTGGCGCGCACGGCGGCGTAGACCGTTGACGTCTCGCCCATCTTCACGCGCGTGCTCACAAACGGGTCGGTGCCGGCCGGAATGGCGAACGTTGCGGCCAGCGTGTTCGGGTTCTTTTCGACCAGGATGGCGATAAGGTCGGTGCCGGGCAGCGTGCTGGTCACGACCAGTGGCACCACGGCGCCGTTCTCAGCAATGTCCGGTGCGGTGAGCTGGATGCCGGCGCCGCCCTTCTCCACCGAGCCGCCGCCCAGTTGCTTGAGCACGTCGTTCACGCCCTTCACTGCAAAGGCGGCCTTGTTCCACTCGGCCGCCTGGGCCGGCGTGGCAATGCCGGCGGACACCAGCAGTGCCATCATGGCGCCGGCGCGCAGTACGTCACGGCGGCCCAGGTTGATTGCGTCGTTCATCGTCCGTTCCTCACTTGGCCGGGGCGCCCGCGAGCACCCAGTCGATCACGGTTTTCAGATCGGCATCGGCAATCTTCGGGTTGGCCGGCATCGGGATCTGGCCCCAATTGCCCATGCCGCCTTCGCGCACCTTCTTGATGAGCTTGGCTTGCGCGCCGGCATCGCCCTTGTACTTGGCGGCAACGTCTTGGTAGGCCGGGCCGACGAGCTTGCGGTCGACGGCGTGGCAGCCCATGCAGGCGTTCTGGTTGGCGATGGACAAGGCGCGGGCAGCATCAACGGCAGCCAGCGCGGGCATGGCGGACAGCGCCAGGCCGGCCAGCACCGCCGCAGCGGCGAGCGTGGGGGCGAACTTCATGTGGTCTCCAGAAGACGAGGCTGCCCGCATGCGTGTGCGGGCGAAATGGCGGGAATCGGACCCAATATTGTGCCCGAAACGGGCCAAATCCTATGTCGCCCGCAAATGTCGCCCGCAAAGCAAAACGCCCGGTACTTTTCGGCCCGGGCGCTGGTTTGATGGTGATGCGGCGATCAGGCCATCGCCCGCCGCGCCGCCAGCCGGCCACCAAACACGTTGAGCAGCAGCCCGGCCATCACCACGGCGCCGCCCAGCCATTGGGCCGGCACCAGGCGCTCGCCCAGCAGCACGGCCGCCGACACCAGCCCCACCACCGGCACCAGCAGCGTGAGCGGCGCGACCTGGCTGGCCGCGTAGCGCGCCAGCAGGCGGCTCCACAGGCTGTAACCGAAAATGGTGGCGCCAAAGGACAGGTAGACGATCGCGCCGATGCTCGACGCGCTGATGTTCGCCAGGCTGTGCGCAATCTGCTCCGGCCCCTCAAGCCAGTACGACAGCAGGAAGAACGGAACTGGCGGGATGACGGCGCCCCACACCACCAGGCTCACCACATTCACCGGCCCGATCCGCTTGGTGACGATGTTGCCGCTGGCCCACGAAAACGCCGCGCACAGCGTCAGCAGGAAGCCGGCGGTGGTCATGCCCGTGACCGAGCCGCCGCCCGCCATGCCGATAGCGGCCAACCCGCCCGCGGCCACCGCCATGCCCGCCAGATGGAACCACCGGATCGGCTCGCGCAGCACGATGGCGGCAATCGTCAGCGTAAAGAACGCCTGCGACTGCAGCACCAGCGAGGCCAGCCCCGCCGGCATGCCCACATACATGGCGGAGAACAGGAACGCGAACTGCCCGAAGCTGATGGTGGCGCCGTAAGCCACCAGCCACTTGAGCGCAATCTTTGGGCGTGGCACGAACAGCACAGCCGGGAAGGCGACCAGCGCAAAGCGCAGCGCACCCAGCAGCATGGGCGGCACGCCGTGCAGGCCCACCTTGATGACGACGAAGTTGACGCCCCACACCAGCACAACGGTCAGGGCCAGCAGCAGATCCTTGGGAGACATGATGATCGGAAGGTTCGGACGGCCGCCCGTGCGGCCACATGACGCACTGTAGGCGCGGGCCGCTTACACGACTTGCACAATCTTGCGCATTGTTTGTGCCCGGGGCTGCACCTTCCGCCTACATTCAACCCAGCATGTCCGACCAGATGGCGCGGCTCCAGCCTTGCGCCAGCTTGCCCTCCGCTGCGGAAGGCGCTTCGGAAAGCCCGCCGGCGCCGGGCACCGTCACCATGGTGTGCTCGGCCGGGTCGTAGCGGTGCACGGTTGCCACGTGCATTGCCTCGTCGGGCGTGGCAAAGCTGTAGCAGGTGTTCGTATACAGCGGGGACGCATCAGGCGCGTGGCCGGCGAGCATCGCCACCACGGCGGCGGCGGCCACCTTGCCGTGCTGATTGGCCATGTGGCCCGACTTCGGCATCAGCGGCGCGGTCTGGATGGCATCGCCAATCACATGCACGCCCGGAGCCACCTTCGATTCGAACGAGAGGAAGTCCACTTCGCACCAGCGCCCGTTGGCCGTCGCCAACCCGGCTTGCACGGCAATCGCCCCGGCGCGCTGCGGCGGGATCAGGTTGACGACATCGGCCTGCACGTCGTCCTGCACATCGAACGTGAGCACGCGGCCCGTGGCATCGATGTCGACGGCGTTGTATTGCGGGCGATATTCGATGTGCTGCGGATAGCGCTCTGCCCACACGCGCTTGAACAACGCGCCTTTGGAGGTGACGTCATCGTTGGCATCGAGGATGAGCACACGCGAATCGGGCTTGGCGCGCTGCAGCCAGTGGGCGATCAGGCACGCGCGCTCGTACGGCGCGGGCGGGCAGCGGTACGGCGCCAGCGGAATGCTGATCGCCACCGTGCCGCCGTTGGGCATGGCTTCGAGCCGATGGCGCAGCGCCAGTGTTTGCATGCCGGCTTTCCAGGCGTGCGGCGCCTGCGCGGCGGTGGCCGCATTGGCGAGACCGGGAATCGCCCCCGGCACGAAGTCGATGCCGGGCGAGAGGATCAGCCGGTCGTAATCAAGCGTGCCGCCGCCTGCCAGCCGCACCTGCTTGGCTCCCAGGTCGATAGCCGATGCGCGGTCGCGCACCCACCGCACGCCGTGGCGCTCGACCAGCGCGTCATACGGCACGGTGATCGACGCCATGTCACGGTCGCCCGACAGCACGAGATTCGACAGCGGGCATGAGACGAACGCGGCGTTCGGCTCGACCAGCGTCACGTCGACATGGCCGCCGGAAAACACGCGCACGTACTTGGCAGCCGTCGCGCCGCCGTAGCCGCCGCCAACCACTACAACGCGCGCATTGTGCACACCCGACAGCGAAGCGCATGCGGCCAGCGGCCCGGCAAGCGCAGTTGCCCCGAGCGCACGCAGGAGTGCGCGTCGATCCTTGCGCAGCCGTTCGCTCATGGCGCCTCCTGCGGTTGGCGCGACAGCCAGCCGGCAATGGCGGCGATCTGCGCATCGTCATAACCGCGGGCGATCTGGCCCATCACCGTGGAGGGGCGCGCGCCGCTGCGAAAGGCTTGCATGGTGTCGATCAGCTCGGCCTGCGAGCGACCGGTCAGCGGCGGCAACGTCTGCGCGGGGAGCTTGGCGCCAGGGGCGGTATCGGCGTGATGGCAGCTGGCGCACGTGGCAGCCCAGGTGCGGGCCTGCGGATTGGTGGGGGGATGATCGGCCGCATGGGCCACATCGGGCGCAGGGGCCGTAAGCAGCGCCGCAAGCAGTGCTGCGGCGGCAGGGCGGTGGACGACGGGCATCGGGGGGCTGCGAAGTCGCGGGAGCGTCATACGCTAACACGCACGGCCGGCCATGCGCCCTGTGATGCGTGCAGCCAACAAAAAACGCAGCGCGGTGGCTGCGTTTCTTGCGATGCGGTGTGGCCGCGCTGGCTTACGGCAGTTGCTTGCCCGGCGGCAGCGCGGGCGAGGTGGTCGGCGAGACGGTCACGCCCGGCGCGGCCGATGTGACGGGTGCCGGTGCCTGCGTGGCCGTCGGCGTACCCTGCGTGCGGGTTGGCGTGCCTTGCGACGCGTCGGGCGCGGTCGACGGGTTGGTCGACGTGGCATTGGCGTCCAGGCGCTTGCGCTCGTCTTCGGTCACGTAGTCGAACACCTTCACGACCTTGTTGACGCCGCTCACGGTGCGCACGGCTTCGGTGGCGCGGTTGCCTTCGGCCTCGGTCACCACGCCCAGCAGGAAGACGGTCTGCGCTTCGGTGGTCACCTTGATGGAGTTCCAGGGCAGGCCTTCCGTGCCGGCCAGCACGCTCTTCACCTTGGTGGTGATGTACGTGTCATTGGTGCGCGAGCCGAACGTGCTCGACTCCGGCGTCACCACGATCTCGTTGACGACCTCACGTGCGTTCTGCAGCTTCTGCGCGTATTGGCCGATCTCCTGCTTGGTCTGCTCAGTGCCGGCTTCGCCGGTCAGCAGGACCTTGCGGTTGTAGACCGTCACGTTCACGTGGGCGCGGCCGTCGTAGCGCGAGATCAGCGTGTTCTCGGCTTCCATCTGCAGGCCGCGGTCGATGGTCTGGGTGGCGGTCGGGCGACGGTCGGTGGCAAGCGCCACGCCGCCGGCCACGGCGCCCGCAAACAGCGGGAAGCAGGCGGTCAACTGCGTTGCGGTCATGCCGGCCAGGGCGGCCAGCACTGCGGTGCGCGTGACCGTGCGACGGAAACGGGCAAACGTAGGCGACGAGAGTTTCATGCTGTCCTTGAATGAAGTGCGGAAGAAAGAAGAGCGGGGTTCATGCGTCAACACCAAAGGCATCGCGCATCCATTCGATACGCGCGCCATCGATGGCGATGACGTCAAAACGGCAGGCCGGCACATCTTCAACCTGCCGCGCGAGAAAATCTTCAGCCGCGGCAATCAGGCGACGCTGCTTGGCGGGCGTGACACTTGCGGCCGCCCCGCCGAAGCGCTGCGTGGAGCGCGCCACGCGGGCACGCACTTCAACGAACACCAGCGCGCCGGCGGCATCGCGCATCACCAGATCGATCTCGCCGCCCTTGCAGCGATAATTGCGGCTGACCACGGCCAACCCGCGCGCCTGCAAGTAGCGCAGCGCGCGGTCTTCACCGGCTTCACCGGTGGCGGCTGTGATGGGCTGCGGCGCATGCATTCGCGGTTTGAATCAAGTAACAGAGAGAAGTTCTCGTGAGTGATCCTGACTGGACCCTGCTGGCGCACGACCAGCACTATCCCGCCGGCGCATTATATGTGGTGGCTACCCCCATCGGGAACGCTGCCGACGTGTCGCTGCGGGCGCGTTACGTGCTGGGCATCGTCGACGCGGTGGCCTGCGAAGACACGCGCAATACCGGGCAACTGCTCCATCGGCTGGGGCTGTCGCGGCCGATGCTCGCGGCGCACGAACACAACGAGCGCGAGGCCGCTGCGCGCATCGTCGCGCGGCTGGCGCAGGGCGAGCGCATCGCCTATGTGTCGGATGCAGGCACGCCGGGCGTATCGGACCCGGGCTCGCGCATTGTCGAGGCGGTGCGCGCTGCAGGCCAGCGCGTGATTCCGCTACCGGGCGCGAGCGCGGTGGTGACGGCGCTTTCCGCCGCCGGGGAATTGCTCGACACGTCCGGCGGGCAGTTCACCTTCGTCGGCTTCCTGCCGCCCAAGGCCGGGCAGCGCGAAGCGGCCATCCGCCAATGGGCCACGCACGGGCCGGCATGGGTTCTGTACGAGGCGCCGCATCGCATCGAGGCCACGCTCGCCGCGTTGGCAGAACACCTGCCCGCCCGACGCATCCTGATCGGCCGCGAGTTGACCAAGCTGTTCGAGCAGATCGTCGTGCTGCCCGCTGCGGATGGGCCCGCATGGCTTGCCGCCGATGCCTCGCACGGCAAGGGTGAATTCGTGCTGGTCGTGGAAGGCGCAGGCGCGCAGGACGCGGCACCGACCGCCATGGCGGCGGATCAGGTCTTGCGTCTGCTATTGGTCGAGCTGCCCGCCAAGCGCGCAGCCAAGCTGGCCGGAGCGATTACGGGCGCGTCGGTAGACACGCTGTATCAGAGCGCGCTGGCGTTGAAAAACGAAGGGAAGGACTGAGGCAGGACGGTGGCCGAATCAGCGGCTCAGCGGTGCTTGGCGCGGCGCTTCATCGCCTTCTTCTTCGCCGGTGCGGGTTCATCACCCCCCACATCGGCATCGCCGTCGTTGCTGGCGACATCGGTCTGCGTCAGCTCAGGGCGCAGCGCTTCAACTTCCGCCCGTGACAGTCGGCGGATTTCCACCTGCGTCGAGCCGCGCTTGACGAAGTCCAGCCGCTTGGCCGCGGCATACGACATGTCGAGGATGCGCTTGCCATAGTAGGGGCCGCGATCGGTCACCTTGGCCACGACCACGCGGTCATTGGCGAGATTGCGCACCAGCACCCAGCTCTGCAGCGGCAGCGACGGATGCGCCACCGTGAATGCATGCATATCGAAGCGCTCGCCGCTGGCGGTGCGGCGGCCGTGGAAGCCGCGGCCGTACCAAGACGCCAGGCCGCGCTGTTCGAAGGTGCCGAGGTCAGCGCGCAGGCCGGGGCTCGTATCGGTGTTCTCGTCGAGCTTGAGGCTGCTCGAATCCGGCACGCCACGGAACGACAGCGTGCCCCAGGCATCGGGGTTGTCGCGCGGGTCGGCCAGCTTCAATGCAGGCGCAGCGGGTTTGCTGGCCTGAAGACCGGATTGCCTGCCCGCGGGCGGTTCGCTAGGAACTGCGGCACAGCCCGCCAGCACCAGCAGCGCGGTGCCATGCGTCAGCCAGGCACGCAGGGTGCGGCCGGCCGGAAGGCTGGAAATCGGACGGGTCAACTTGAGCATGGCCGCGAGTCTAACATGCATGCTTCGATCGTTTATTTACATTTCCTATTAAAACGATCACATCATGCTGTCATCTCGCACCAATTTTGTAATATTTTCTTTCCGATGTAACGGCGCACCCCGCAAGCCCAGTGCTGGCGCGGGCTCAGCCCGATACAATCGGGTTATCCCTGCCACGTGCAAATGCGCACATAAGATCACATGAAAGTCGTTGTCGTCCCCGTTACGCCGTTTGAACAGAACTGCACGCTGCTGATTGGTGACGATGGCACTGCCGCCGTCACCGACCCGGGCGGCGATATCGAGCGCATCCTGGCTGCCGCCAAGCAACACGGCGCGCGCATCGAAAAAATCCTGCTCACGCATGGCCACGTCGACCACTGCGCCGCCGCCGACGCCCTGCGCACGCAGCTCGGCGTGCCGATCGAAGGGCCGCAGAAGGATGAAGCGTTCTGGATCGATCAGCTGCCAGCGCAGAGCCAGCGCTTTGGCTTTCCGCCCGCCAAGGCGTTCGTGCCCGACCGCTGGCTGGAAGACGGCGACACCGTGGAAGCCGCAGGCCGCACACTGCAGGTGTTCCACTGTCCTGGCCACACACCCGGCCACGTGGTGTTCTTCAGCGCGCAAGACCGCGTTGCCATCGTCGGCGACGTGCTGTTCGCGGGGTCGATCGGCCGCACCGATTTTCCGCGTGGCAACCATGCGGACCTGATCAACGCGATCCGTACCAAGCTGTGGCCACTCGGCGACGACGTCACCTTTGTGCCGGGCCATGGGCCGGTCTCGACCTTTGGCGAGGAGCGCGCCAGCAACCCGTACGTTGCTGACCGCCTGTTTGCCAACGAGGGCTCAGCATGAGCGGGACCACCAACGACAGCGCCAAGGACAGCGCCAACGAGAGCGACGACCCCTTCGCCGACAGCGCGCCCGCTGCGCCGGCCGACAAGCCCCGCCGCAAGCGGGGCAACCAGCTGCCCGACACGCGGCCCGAAATCTACGTCAGCACAGACATCGAGGCCGACGGCCCCATCCCCGGACCGCATTCGATGCTGAGCTTTGCCAGCGCGGCGTACCTGGCCGACAAGACGCTCGTCGGCACGTTTGAAGCGAACCTTGAAACGCTGCCGGGCGCAGAAGGCCACCCGATCCAGATGCAATGGTGGAAAACGCAGCCCGAGGCATGGGCCGCGTGCCGCACGAACCTCGAAGCGCCCGAGGTGGCCCTGCCGCGTTACGTGGAATGGATCGAGAGTTTGCCCGGCAAGCCCGTGTTCGTGGCGTTTCCGGCGGGCTTCGATTTCACGTACATGTTCTGGTACATGATGCGATTTGCAGGGCGCTCGCCGTTTGGCTGGGCGGCGCTCGACATCAAGACGCTAGCTTTTGCGCTCACTGGCATGCCGTATCGGCGCAACGTCAAAGCGGCCTTCCCCGAGCACTGGCACGACCCGCTGCCGCACACGCATATCGCGCTGGATGACGCAAAAGAGCAAGGCGCGCTCTTCTGCAACATGCTCGCCGAACTGCGCAAGCGCGAAGGCGAGCGCGCCGCCGCACAAGTGTCCCAGCAATCTGCTCAGGATTGAGCGCCGGACACGTCACGCATTTCGCGAAGACCCGCGCGCGGTTTGCCTCTTGCCCGCGTGATTCGCGCACCATGCCGCAACGCAACTTGCGGGGTCGCAAACCCCCGTCTACGCTGGGTTTGTGCGAGGCGACCAGACGACTGCGCCACCCGGCGCCGACAAGCAAAGCCACTCGCATACGCCATTTGCTTGCCGTATCGTCTTCGGGCCGCACGTGCCCCCGACGCCGGTGCGTGCCGGCGTCGGCTATCAGCCAACAACGGGAGGTACCGCGGTGCGATTTTCCCGTGACGCGTTTGACACGCAACACTTGCGAGCGATGACGGAGCGCTTGCATTGGCATCGCAAATCCTCTGCGAAGGCGGTTCCGTTGAGCATGCGTGCGCAGCATCTGCACCACACGCACAGCAACGCGCACCACGACGCAGAAGTCATGAAGGTCGCCATGGTCTCGACCGCGGCGGCGCTGGCAGTGGTGCTTGCCGCCCTGCTGGCAGTAGGTTTCGGGTCAGAAATGGCCCGATGGATGGGCCTGGAATAAACCGGTGCCCTTGCGCGTCTTGACGGACGCAGCCCCGGCCCTCGCGCAAAGCGAGATACGGCCACCCCTGAACGGCCTGTCCGATGGAAATCGGCAGGCCGTTCAACTTTGTGGGGCGCGGTGAATTACTTCAGGAATGCATCGAGCGCTTCGGGCGTGCGGCCGATGATGGCGCGGTCGTTGCGCACGAGCACCGGGCGCTGCAGCAGCTTCGGATGCGCTGCGATGGCCTTGAGCAGCGCGTCGTCGGATGCATCGGCCAGATTGAGCTGCGCGTATTCGTCTTCGTTTTCGCGGATCAGGCTGCGCAGCGGTGTGTCGAGTTGCGCTGCGAGCTTTTTGAGGTCAGCCAGCGTGGGTGGCGTGGTCAGGTATTCGATGACCTCGAGCTGTTCGCCGTGCTTTGCTGTGAAGGATTGGGCTTGTTCGAGGGCGGTGCGGGATTTGGAGCAGCGGGGGTTGTGGTAGATCTGCATGGTTTTTGGGGCTTGTGCGTTGGCTTGGTGGGGGTGTGCTGCAATCTTACGGGCTGGCACTTGGTTGTTGGTTTCGTGGTTGGTGTGGGGGGGATTCGTGTTTTTTGCTGTTGGTCCATCCCCTGTTTCATCCCCTGCCGGGACCGAAAGGGGGGTGGACCACCAAGTCACAAACCCAAAGAACAAAAGGGCCGACAAAAGCCGACCCCGCAACAACGCCCTCAAGCGATATCAATCACCCGCCCAATAACTCCCCCACAGCGCACCCCACCACCACAGTCGCGCCCCGCAGATCATTCAACCGCAGGTTTTCATCCGTGTTGTGCCCACGCGCTTCCATCAACGTACGCGGTCCCGCGCCATACAGCACCGTCGGCACCCCGTGCGCCGTGTAATGCCGGGCATCGGTATACAGCGGCACGCCATGCACCGGCACATCACCTCCAAACACGGCCAGCGCATTCCGTCGCAGCGCGCCAATCAGCGCGTCCACGCCCGGCAGTTCGGCAAGCGGCTCTGCCAAGAGAATGCGTTCGACTGAAACCTCGATCCCCGGCCGTTCTGCCGCCGCGCGCTCGATCACGGCGCGCAGTTCGCCTTCTGCATCGCGCCCGGCTTCTTCAGGAATCATCCGGCGGTCAACGCGGAACGTCACCAGATCGGGCACCACGTTGGTGTTGATGCCGCCCTGGATCAACCCGACGTTGAGCGTTGCATGGTCGATGCCGGGCACGGCGGATTTGCGCGTTGCGAGTTCTGCGCGATAGGCATACACGGCTTGCAGGATATGCGTGGCTGCCTCGATGGCGTCGATGCCCGTATGCGGCATGGCAGCGTGCGCCTGCTTGCCGCGCACCGTCACCTGCACGTGCAGGCAGCCGTTGTGCGCCGAAGTGATGCCATAGGCAAAGCCGGCGGAGATGGCGTAATCGGGCTTGCTTAAGCCCTGATCCAGCAGCCACTTCGGGCCGATATCGCCGCCGGTTTCTTCGTCGTGGGTGAAATGGAGTTCGACGGTGCCATTGAGCTTCGCGCCGCGCTTTTCCGCGTCGATCAGCGCAAGCAGCGCCCACGTGTACGTGGCGAAGTCCGACTTGGACACCGCCACGCCGCGGCCGAACATGGTGGGGCCGTGTTCGGTCTCGACGGTCTCGCCGCCGTACGGATCGTGCGTCCAGCCAAGGCCGGGCGGGACGACATCGCCGTGTGCGTTCATGGCAACCGTGGGGCCGCCGCTACCGAAGGTGTGCCGCACGATCAGGTTGGTGGCGCTGACCATGCCGGCGGCACGTACCTGCGCCTGCGGCACGGCATGCGCCTCGACCGTCAGGCCCAGCGCCTCCAGCAGCGCCTTGGCGCGCACGGCATGCGGAGCGCAATCGCCGGACGGGTTGTCCGACGGCACCTTCACCAGCTCGCGCAGGAATTCAATCTGCTGCGCGTGCGCGGCCTCGACAAACGCGCGGATGTCCGCATCGATGCCGGGGGTGGCGAGTTGAGCCTGGGTCATGTCGATATCTCGCTGATTGTGGTGGAACGGAGATTGAAAGTGACTGAGCCCCCGTTGTGCGGGGGCTCAGGATCGGCACCGATGATGCGATGCTTACAGCGCGGCCTGCATGGCCTCGGCGGTCAACCACACCGATTCGGCCAGGTCTTGCTCGTCGCAGTTGTGGCCTTCGCCACCGCGGTCGACGACGATGAAATCGCTCACCTCGCCCAGGGCCAGCAGCGGGTGATGCCACACCCCACGCGCATAGTTCACGCCTTGCCAGCCACGCGAGACGAACGCGCGCAGCTTGGACGAATCCAGCTCGCCGGCCGGCGCCACAACCACCAGATACGGCTTGTCGTTCTGCGGGATGAAGGCTTGGCTGCCTCGCGGGTGGCGCTCCAGCATCTTGATCTCGAACGGCAGCGTACGCGGCTGGCCACGGAACAGGCTGATCAGCGCGCGGCCGCCCTCGCCCACATCGACGTTGGCGAGGTCATGAAAGCGGATGGTCGTGCCCTGGTTGATGGGGAATTGCTTGGCCCCTTCCAGCTCGATCACATCGCCGAACGGCGCAAAGGCTTCGCGCGTGAGCGGCTCGATGGTCAGCGCGATGCGTGCGGCGGTTTCTTGGCTCATTCGAGCACCCCCCACAGGCGCAGACGCGACACACCACCGTCCGGGAACATGTTGAAGCGCACGTGCGTGACGATGCCCAGGTCGGCGATTTCCGCTTCGTAGTAGTGCTGCAGATCCATCTGCAGCTTCTGCTCGGGCAGCAGCGTTTGCCAGAACATCGCCTGCGTCTTCAGCGAGCTGTCGGTGCCGCCCACCACGCGGGCGGCCTGGATGGAAACGCGGTCAGCGAAGTTGCCCTTGAAGTGGGCGGTGTCGACTTCGATCTTGCGGATGCGGCCCGGGTTGGCCAGGGCGATCACGCACCAGTCGTTGCCCGGTTCGCGGCGGCGGCGCGTTTCCCAGCCATCGCCCATGTTCACGCCACGGCCCGGCATCAGCATGCGGGAGGCCGGCCCAAAATGTTCGTTGTTCGCTTCGACCACGTAGGCGCCGTTTTCCATGGCGGCCAGGTCGAACAGCTTGGTGCGGTCCGCGCCCTTCCAGTCGACCTGCGGCTGGCCGTAGACGCGCAGGCGCGCGATGCCGCCATCCGGGAAGATGTTCAGGCGCAGGTGCGTGAAGGCTTGCGTGCTGGCCACGGCCACGTAGGCGTGACTGTTGCCTTGCAGCGTGGTCGACGGAACGATTTCAGTCCACTGTGTGGCATCGGTCGGCTCGCCATCCGGCAGATAGGCAGCTTCGATGGAAGCGGCCGGCGGAAAGTTGCCTGTGAAGTGGCTGGTGTCGATGTCCACACCCTTCACGACGCCCGGGCGGGCCAGGCGGACGATGCAGTGGTCATAGCCACCATTGCGGCGGCGACGCGTTTCCCAGCCATCCATCCACTTGCCGTGGTCGTCGTACTTGCCGGGAATGAACACCGCCGGCTCGGGATTGAGCATGCGGTCTTTCGGTGCGAAGAATTCGTCGGTCGCGAACGTGGCCTCGGCGCCAAGGCGGGGGTCCGCCAGGTTCGGATATCGGCGCGTGAAATCCGGCGCGTTCGGATCGAGCGTAGGCATCGCCATGTGGAACTCCTTGGTGTTTGTCTCTGGATGTTATACGGCCGGCCCATCGAACAAAAACGGCGAGTCAGGACACTCGAAACTGTGGCGATGGGAACGCCGGAAGTGCAGCGTAAACGGCGGAAGCACAAGGCTTCGCGGGACTGCATGGGTCGATCCTAGCATGTGAATTCAAAAATTGCATACAAAAATTGGATCGCCTATGATGCCGTCAACGCTCGACAATTCGTCGCAACAATTCGTTGCAATCCAGTGAGCGAAACAAAGCCGTGACAACAATCGCAGCAACCCGAACTAGACGATTGGGCGCGGCTTGAGACACCCGTAATCCAAAGGAGGATTCACCATGCAACGCTTTACGCGCCCGTTGTTCGGGCAGGTTTTGATTGCCCTGGCGGTGGGCATCGCGCTGGGCATCTGGGCGCCCGAATTTGCGCAGAAGCTGCAGCCGCTCGGTGATGGTTTTCTGAAGCTGATCAAGATGCTGATCGCGCCGATCGTCTTCTCCGTCGTGGTGGTGGGGATCTGCGGCGCCGGCGAGCTGAAGAAGGTCGGGCGCGTGGGCGGCAAGGCCGTCATCTACTTTGAAATCGTCACGACGATCGCGCTGGCGCTGGGCATTGCGCTGGCCTATCTGTTCGGGCCGGGCCACGGCATGAATGTGGATCCGAAATCGCTCGATCCGGCGGCCATGGCGTCGTACATGACCACCGCCAAGCAGGTGGAATCGACCGGCGTTGCAGCGTTCTTCCTCAAGCTGATTCCCGATACGTTCGTCAGCGGCTTTGTGAAGGGCGACATCCTGCAGGTGCTGCTGGTGTCGATCCTGTTCGGCTGCTCCCTCTCGCTGCTGGGAGAGCGGACCAAGCCGCTGGTCAACCTGATCGATCAGCTCTCGCATGTGCTGTTCCGCATGATGGCCGTGATCATCCGCCTGGCGCCGCTGGGCGTGCTGGGCGCGGTGGCCTTTACCGTCGGCAAGTACGGCGCAGGTTCGCTCAAGCAACTGGGCTTCCTGGTGCTGCTGTTCTATGCAGCCGTGGCGATCTTCGTGGTGGTGGTGCTCGGCACGATCCTGCGCCTGGCGGGCTTCAACATCTTCAAGCTGATCCGCTTCCTGCGCGCCGAACTGCTGGTAGTGCTGGGCACGGCCTCGTCCGACGCGGTGCTGCCGTCCATCATGAACAAGCTGGAGAAGATGGGCATCAAGCGCTCGGTGGTCGGCCTTGTCATCCCGACCGGCTACTCGTTCAACCTCGATGCGTTTTCGATCTACCTGACGCTGGCCGCCGTGTTCATCGCGCAGGCGACCAATACGCCGCTGGCGCTGCAGGATCTGCTGTTGATCCTGGGCGTGGCGCTCGTCACGTCCAAGGGCGCGCACGGCATTCCGGGTTCGGCCATCGTGATTCTGGCAGCTACGCTGTCGGTCATTCCGGCCATTCCGGCGATCGGCCTGGTGCTGGTGCTCTCCGTCGACTGGTTCATCGGCATTGCCCGTGCGCTGGGCAACCTGATCGGCAACTGCGTCGCCACGGTCGTCATCGCCGCGTGGGAAAAGGATATCGACCGGGTGCGTGCCAATGCGGTGCTCGACGGCAAGATCGACATCACCGAGGAAGGCGAAGCGATTCCGCACGGCCTTGGCGTTGCGGCACCTGCAGCCCATACGCTGCCGCATGCCTGAAGCGGCGCTGTTGTCGGACGGCGGTAAAATCGGCGCCATGACTGAAACCACCGCCGCCGACATCTCCTCCGAAGGCATTGCCGATGACATCGCCCAGGCGATCGTCGCGCATCGGCTGCCGCCGGGCACCAAGCTGCGCGAAGAGGCGCTGGCGCGGGTCTACCACGTCAGCCGCACGAAGATTCGCGCAGCGCTGCTGATGCTGGCCAAGGACAAGCTGATCCGCATGGAGCCCGATCGGGGCGCCTTCGTGGCCAAACCCGACGAGACCGAGGCGCGCGAGGTCTTTGCGGTGCGCCGCGTGCTGGAGGTTGCGCTGGTGCGCGAGTTCATCGCCAAAGCGACCCCCGCCGATTACAAGCGGCTGGAAAAGCACCTGGCCGAAGAGCACAAGGTGGCGGCCAGCGGCGACCTGTCGGATGTCCCGCGCCGCAATCGCCTGATGGCCGACTTTCACCTCCTGATGGCCGACGTGGTCGGGAACAGCGTGCTCAAGGAAATGCTGTACGAGCTTTCCGCCCGCAGCTCGGTGATCACGATGATGTATCAGTCGACGTACGACGCCGTGCGTTCATCGGAGGAGCACACAGCTCTCCTGGACGCCGCCAAGCGCGGTGACGTGGAAGGCGCTATCGCCCTGATGGAAGAGCACATGGCGCACACCGAGGCGTCACTCAAGTTCGAATCGCCGGGCGGCCGTGCGACAGATCTCGTAGCCGCCCTCCTCGCCTGACCGCGCGTGCCGACGTATACGCTGCGCGCGCCGGTTTCTGCCGAGCTGGAAATCAAGAAGAGCCGCTTTATCGGGTTGGCCGTGCCAGTCGAAGACCGAGCCGCCGCCATGGACGTCATTGCACGCCTGCGCGCCGAACACCCCGCTGCCACGCACGTCTGCTGGGCGCTCCTGGCGGGCGGCCAGTCGGGCATGTCCGATGACGGGGAACCCTCCGGCACGGCGGGCCGCCCCATTCTGGAAGTGCTGCGCCATCACGACTTGGACGGCACGCTGGGCGCCGTGGTGCGTTACTTCGGCGGCGTCAAGCTCGGCGCGGGCGGCCTCGTGCGCGCCTACACGGACGCCATCGCCACCGCCCTCATGCACGCCGAACGCGTGGAGCGCGTCGCCAGCACCACGCTGACCCTCGTCACCGATTACGCCGATGAGGCGCGCATCCGTCGCTGGATCGACGATGGCGCCTACACGCTCGTCGATGCTGCGTACGATGCGGGCGTCACGCTGACGGTGCGGTTGCCGGTGACGGACGAGGCGGCTGCGCGCGTCGCGTTGCGGGATTTGACGCAGGGGCGTGTGGCAATTACCTAGCGTTTATCGCGCGGGAGCGAGCGGAGCGGCGGGCGTGGAGCCCGTGCAACACGGGCTCTGGCAGTCCGGTTGGAAAACGACGTAGGCGGCTGTCGGCATTTTGGGGGCGACACCCTCCCGTTCCGCGGCACGTAGATGCGTATCGGCTTCCGACGACTCGACTTTGTCGCCCTCGATTCCGACAGCGTCCAGCACGGCCTGGATGCTCCTGAGGCGCAGCACTGCCAGCTCTGGGTCGGGAGCAGGCTCGGACGCCTCTTGCAAGCGCACCCGGTACTTGCCGCCGCTGCGAAAATCGTCTTTGAGCTGCGAATCCCATTCCGCCAGTTTCAGGATTTCGGTGGTCGGCAGTGCAGAGTCGCCGGGCGAGAACACCAGCGGGTGCTCAAGCCCGGTCAGATCGCACGCCAGGGCGGAGGTGCTGAGCATGAGAGCGCCGACAACTGCAGTTCTGCGTAGCATCTTCAGTCTCCGGCATTGAGCCCGCCAGTCGCGATGCGTCTAATGAACAGTTTAGGAACCGTCATCCATTTCCGCACGCTCAACTAACGCGTGCGCGACCAATACCCCGCCTGCCCGTACACGGTCTTCAGATGCTCGATAAAGAACCGGATCTTTGCCGGCACCGGCCGTTGCTGCGGGTACACGGCGAGGATGTCGTAGTCGGGCAGCGCGTAGTCGTCCAGCACCGTCATCAGCGCGCCGGATTCCAGCTCCGGCTGGATCTCCCACGTTGAGCGCCAGCCCAGACCCAGGCCTTCACCCATCCAGCGGTGCAGCAACTCACCATCGTTACAGTCGAGGTTGCCGTTCACCTTTACGGTGACGGCCTTGCCGTTCTGCTGGAAATACCAGCCCCGCTGCTGCCCGCCCTGCAGGTTAAAGGCTAGGCAGTTGTGGCGCGCGAGATCATCGAGCGTGCGCGGCACGCCATGCTTGGCGAAGTACGCGGGCGTGCCGCACACCACACGCTTATTCGACGCCAGGCGGATCGCCACGAAGTTCGGATCAATCGCGCCGCCAATGCGGATGCCCACGTCGTAGCCTTCGCGCACGAGGTCGACAACGCGGTCGGTCAGGTTGAACGAGATGCGCACGTCGGGGTTGGCACGCAGGAAGTCCGGCGCATGCGGCGCGACGTGTTTGCGGCCGAACGCTGCGGGGGCCGAGACGATAAGGTGCCCGGTGGCCTTGTGGCGGCCTTCGGCAACGAGCAGCTCCGCACGGTCCAGCTCGCCCAGCGCCTTCTTGCACTGTTCCATGAAGACCGCGCCCTGCTCCGTCACCGCAATGCGGCGGGTGGACCGGTGCAGCAGCTTCACGCCAAGGCGGGCTTCCAGCGCGTTGATGCGGCGGCCGATCATGACGGGCGTCACATCCTGCGTGAGCGCGGCGGCGGCCATGCTGCCGTGCTCCACCACGGCGATGAACGCTTCGATCTGCTTGAGCTTGTCCATTCCATCATTCCAGTTCGCAATGTCTGACCATTTTAGTGAGCATTCCGTACCTGGATTGCGACTTTCTGGCGCATATCACTTGTGACGAATGACAGAAATGATGAGTGACGATGTGATCGATGCGCGGGCGCCGGGCAGAATTTTTGCGATGCACAAAAACTCTCCGAAACGGCTTAGTGGTGCCGTTCTTCCGCACCTTGATCCGCTCGGATTGGTGCAGCACGCAAAATAATTCGGTATTCAGAGTTAGCAATCAACTGACGAAATCTGCGTTTATCCATATCGGCATGCGGGAATAGGATCAACTCCAACGTATTCCCACCTTCCCCTTCCTGGAGACACCCCATGCCGAAGATGAGAGCGATTGATGCCGCAGTTGCGGTGATGGAAAAAGAAGGCATCACCACGGCCTTCGGCGTGCCCGGTGCCGCCATCAACCCGTTGTACTCGGCCCTGCGTCGCGCCGGGAGCATCGACCACGTGCTGGCGCGTCACGTCGAAGGCGCCTCGCACATGGCCGAGGGCTATACCCGTGCCGAACCCGGCAACATCGGCGTGTGCATCGGCACGTCGGGCCCTGCCGGCACCGACATGATTACCGGCCTGTACTCGGCCTGGGCAGACTCGATTCCCATCCTGTGCATCACCGGGCAGGCACCCCGCGCCCGCCTGTACAAGGAAGACTTCCAGGCCGTCGATATCGAGTCGATCGCCAAGCCGGTCACGAAGTGGGCCGTCACCGTGCGTGAGCCGGCGCTGGTGCCGCGCGTGTTCCAGCAGGCGTTCCACCTGATGCGCTCGGGTCGTCCGGGCCCGGTGCTGATCGACCTGCCGTTCGACGTGCAAGTCGCCGAGATTGAATTCGACCCCGACACGTACAGCCCGCTGCCGGTCTACAAGCCCGCGGCCACGCGTGCCCAAGCCGAGCGCGCCATCGAGATGCTGTGCCAGGCCGAGCGCCCGCTGCTGGTGTGCGGCGGCGGCGTGATCAACGCTGATGCGGCCAAGCTGATGGTCGAGTTTGCCGAGCTGGTGAACGTGCCCGTCGTCCCGACCCTGATGGGCTGGGGCGTGCTCGCCGACGACCACCCGCTCAACGCCGGCATGGTCGGCCTGCAGACGTCGCACCGCTACGGCAACGCCACGCTGCTGGCGTCGGACTTCGTGTTCGGCATCGGCAACCGCTGGGCCAATCGCCACACGGGCAGCGTCGACGTCTACACCAAGGGCCGCAAGTTCATTCACGTCGATATCGAACCGACCCAGATCGGCCGCGTGTTCGGTCCGGACCTGGGCATCGTGTCGGACGCCAAGGCGGCACTGGAGAAGTTCATTGAAGTCGCGCGCGAGCTGAAGGCCGCCGGCAAGCTGCCGTGCCGCAAGAGCTGGAACGCCGACGTGCAGAAGCGCAAGCGCACGATGCTGCGCCGCTCCGACTTCGACAACGTGCCCATCAAGCCGCAGCGCGTGTACCGCGAGATGAACCAGTACTTCCCGCAGAAGGGGGAAAACTCGGTGCGTTACGTGAGCACGATCGGCCTGTCGCAGATCGCTGCCGCGCAGTTCCTGTCGGTCAACCAGCCGCGCCACTGGATCAACTGCGGCCAGGCAGGCCCGCTGGGCTGGACCATTCCCGCCGCCATCGGCGTGAAGGTGGCATCGCCCAACAGCGACGTGGTCGCCATCTCGGGTGACTACGACTTCCAGTTCATGATCGAAGAGATGGCGGTGGCCGCGCAGTTCAAGGTGCCGTACATCCACGTGGTGGTGAACAACTCGTACCTGGGCCTGATCCGCCAGGCGCAGCGCAACTTCGACATGGACTACTGCGTCCAGCTCGCCTTCGACAACGTCAACGCGCCCGAGCTGAACGGCTACGGCGTCGACCACGTGAAGGTGGTCGAAGGCCTGGGTTGCAAGGCGATCCGCGTGTTCAAGCCCGAAGACATCGAACCCGCCTTTGCGCAGGCCCGCCTGCTGATGGCCGAGTTCTCGGTGCCGGTGATGGTGGAAGTGATTCTCGAGCGCGTGACCAACATCGCGATGGGCACCGAGATCGACAACGTGGTCGAGTTTGAAGAGGTGCTCGACCTGGAAGACACCCTCACGGAAGCCGAAGGCGCCACCGCATAAAGACGGCGCGCTATTCCCTCACCGTCCGATAACAGGAGAAACCATGACAAAGCTGGCAGCCAACCTGACCATGCTGTTCAACGAGCAGGCCTTCCTCGACCGCTTCGAAGCCGCCGCGCGTGCGGGCTTCCGCGGTGTGGAGTTCCTGTTTCCCTACACGTTCCATGCCGACCAGATTGCCGATCGCCTGAACCGTTTTCAACTCGACCTGGTCCTGCACAACCTACCGGCCGGCAATTGGGACGGCGGCGAGCGCGGCATCGCCATCCTGCCGGACCGCGTGAGCGAGTTTCAGGACGGCGTGGGCGAAGCCATCAAGTACGCCAAGGTGCTCGGCGCGCGCCAGCTCAATTGCCTGGTGGGCATTCGCCCCGAAGGCGTGAGCGAAGACGCTGCGCGCAAGACGCTGGTGGAGAACCTGAAGTTTGCGGCGAAGGCGCTGAAGGCCGAGAAGATCGATCTGCTGATCGAGCCGATCAACACGTTTGATATTCCCTGCTTTTACCTGAACCGCACGCAGCAGGCGCTGGATCTGATCAACGACGTGGACGCGTCCAACCTGTACGTGCAGTACGACATCTATCACATGCAACGGATGGAGGGCGAGGTGGCAAGCACGCTGAAGCGCCATCTGGACAAGATCAAGCATGTGCAGTTGGCGGACAACCCTGGGCGCAATGAGCCGGGGACTGGTGAGATTAACTATCAGTTCTTGTTCAAATGGCTCGATGAGATTGGTTACGCCGGGTGGATTGGGTGTGAGTACAAGCCTAAGGCTGGGACTGTGGAAGGCTTGGGCTGGCGCGCTGCTCACAACGTTGCTTGATTTTTTGTTTGCCTTGTTCCGGCGGGGCGGTTCATCCCTTGTTTCATCCCCTGCCGGGGCTGACTCACTTTCTTTGTCTTGCCAAAGAAAGTAAGCAAAGAAAGGCGCGCCCGAGATGGCGAAAGATTCCTTGAATTTATGTCGCAGGGAGGGAGGAGAGGCAAACTCGCTTCGCTCAAACAGCCTCCCCTCTTTTTCCTCCCTGCAACAGAAATTCAAGGCGCCATCTAGGGCTCCAACGGCCAAACCATCGACCACGAGTGCAGTAGGAATCAGCAGCACAACGCGAAGCAAAGCGAGCAACACCGCAACGAACAAGAGCCACCTAGGACAGCACACAGATTGTGTGGCCGTACCTTGCCCTAGATGGCGCCTTGAATTTGTGTAAGCGGGCGGAAAAAGGAAGGAGGCTGTTTGAGCGCAGCGTTTGCCTCCTTCCCCGCCCGGTTACACAAATTCAAGGAGGGTGTCGCCATCTCGGGCGCGCCTTTCTTTGCTTACTTTTCTTTGGCAAGACAAAGAAAGTGAGTCGCCCCCGGCAGGGGGTGAAAGGGAGTGGACCACCAAGGTCCAAACCACGAACCACGAACCACCAACACATTCAAACCAAGGAGATCCCTCACCATGGCAAACAATCTCAACCTCGGTTTCATCGGCCTCGGCATCATGGGCGCCCCCATGGCAGGCCACCTGCGCGCAGCAGGCCACACGCTCTTCGTGCACGACGTCAACCCGGCACCCGCCGCGCTGGTGGAAGCCGGCGTGACGGTCTGCACGAGCGCGGAAGAAGTCGCCAAGCGCGCCGACATCATCTTCATCATGGTGCCGGACACCCCGCACGTTGAAGCCGTGCTGTTCAGCGAGAAGGGCGTCGCCAAGGCGCTGAAGGATGCCGGCAAGGACGCTGCTGCCAGCAAGATCGTCGTCGACATGAGTTCGATCTCGCCGATTGCGACGAAGGACTTCGCATCGCGCATCAACAAGACCGGCGCGCAATACCTGGACGCTCCGGTGTCGGGTGGCGAAGTGGGCGCGAAGGCTGCGTCGCTGACGATCATGGTGGGCGGTGAGCAGGCTGCGTTCGACCGCGTTGCTCCGCTGTTCAACCTGATGGGCAAGAACATCACGCTGGTCGGCGGCAACGGCGACGGCCAGACCACCAAGGTGGCCAACCAGATCATCGTGGCGCTGAACATCCAGGCCGTGTCGGAAGCGCTGCTGTTTGCATCGAAGGCGGGTGCCGATCCCGCAAAGGTACGTCAGGCACTGATGGGCGGCTTCGCTGCGTCGCGCATTCTTGAAGTGCACGGCGAGCGCATGGTGAAGCGCACGTTCGACCCGGGCTTCCGCATCGAGCTGCACCAGAAGGACTTGAACCTGGCCCTGCAGGGCGCCAAGACGCTGGGCGTGGCCCTGCCGAACACGGCCACCGCGCAGGAGCTGTTCAACACCTGCGCCGCCAACGGCATGGGCAAGCAAGATCATTCGGCCCTGTGCCGCGCGATCGAGATCATGTCGAACCACGACATCGCCTGAATGCGCGCCTAAGTTGTGTGCACTGTCGCAGCCTTCGGGCGGCGGCAGTCTTTTTGCTGTCTCCCTGCTTTCTGCCATGCACCACGACCAGTCTGCCCAGGCCGCCCTGCGCGCTGCCTTGCCCAATCCGTCGCCGCGCGCGTTGCTGCACGGCTTGTTTGATACTGCGGTGGCTGCGGTCAGCGCTGCGCAATGCCTGCCGGCATTCCTGCCTGAACCGCCGCGTGGCCGCACCATCGTCATCGGCGCCGGCAAAGGCGCAGCGGCGATGGCCGAGGCGGTGGAGCAGCACTGGAAGGGCGAGCTGTCTGGCCTGGTCGTCACGCGTTACGAGCACGGCCGCGCGCCTGGCACACAAGGCCGTATCGAAGTGGTGGAAGCCTCGCACCCGGTGCCCGATGCAGCCGGCCAACGCGCTACGCAACGCATGGTCGGCCTGCTCGATGGTTTGACGGAAGACGACCTCGTGCTGTGCCTGATCTCGGGCGGTGGCTCGGCCCTTCTGGCTGCACCGGCGGAGGGCCTGACGCTGGCCGACAAGCAGTCCGTCAACCGCGCGCTGCTCAAGAGCGGCGCCAGCATCGCCGAGATGAACTGCGTGCGCAAGCACCTGTCGTCGATCAAAGGCGGGCGCCTGGCGCTGGCATGCGCACCGGCACGCGTCGAGACGCTGCTGATCTCCGATATTCCCGGCGATGACCCGACGCTCATCGCCAGCGGCCCGACGCTGCCCGACGCCACCACCTGCGCGGATGCGCTGGCCGTGATCGACAAGTACGGCATCGACGTGCCCGAAGCGGTGCGCCGTCATCTGGAAACCGGCGCGGGCGAAACGCCCAAACCCGGCGATGCACGTTTCGAAGGCCATCGCAGCCACGTCATCGCGACGGCTCAGCACGCGCTGGAGGCGGCGGCCGCACAGGCACGCGCACTCGGTTATGAGGCCCACATCCTGTCGGACAGCATTGAAGGCGAAGCACGCGATGTGGCCGAAGTCCACGCCGGCATCGTGCGGCAGATTGTGGCGCGCAATCAGCCGTTCACCAAGCCGTGCGTGATTCTGTCGGGCGGTGAGACGACCGTGACGGTGCGCGGTAGCGGCCGCGGCGGGCGCAATGCCGAGTTCCTGCTGGCGCTGGGCGTGGCGTTGGATGGCCTGCCGGGTGTGTATGCGATTGCTTGCGATACCGATGGCATCGATGGGTCCGAAGACAACGCTGGGGCGATTCTTACGCCGGATAGCCTGGCGCGTGCTGAAGCGCTTGGGTTGAAGCCGAAGCAATTGCTCGACAACAACGACGGGTATGGGTTCTTTGATGCGTTGGGGGATTTGATTGTGACTGGGCCTACGCGGACGAATGTGAATGATTTTCGGGCGATTTTGATTACTGGCTAATTTTTTGGGCGAGGGGTGGATTGGGGGTTTTAGTTTTGTGGTTCATCCCTTGTTTCATCCCCTGCCGGGGCTGACTCACTTTCTTTGTCTTGCCAAAGAAAGTAAGCAAAGAAAGGCGCGCCCGAGATGGCGAAAGATTCCTTGAGTTTATGTCGCAGAGAGGGGAAGGGAAAAACTCGCTTCGCTCAGACAGTTTCCCTTCCTTTTTCCTCTCTGCAACAGAAATTCAAGGCGCCATCTAGGGCTCCAACGGCCAAACCATCGACCACAAGGGCAGTAGGCACCAGCAGCACAACGCGAAGCAAAGCGAGCAGAAACAGCACCAATCAAGAGCCACTCGGGCACGCATACCAACGGTTCGGCCGTTGACGTTCCCGCCCTAGATGGCGCCTTGAATTTGTGTAAGCGGGCGGAACAAGGACGGGGAAACTGTCTGAGCGAAGCGAGTTTTCCCCGTCTCCGCCCGGTTACACAAATTCAAGGAAGGGGTCGCCATCTCGGGCGCGCCTTTCTTTGCTGACTTTCTTTGGCAAGACAAAGAAAGTGAGTCGCCCCCGGCAGGGGGTGAAAGGGAGATGGACCACCAAGGTCCGCAAACGCAGCAAGCAATAGCCAGCCACCGGAGCCATCAACGATGCGCCGCTTCCGCAATACCAAAATCCTAGCCACCCTAGGCCCCGCCAGCAGCGACAAAGACACCATCCGCGCCCTCTTCGACGCCGGCGCAGACGTCTTCCGCCTGAACTTCAGCCACGGCTCGCACGAAGACCACCGCAAGCGCTACGACACCGTGCGCGCGGTGGAGGCCGAGACCGGCCGCCCCATCGGCATCCTCGCAGACATGCAAGGCCCGAAGTTGCGCATCGGCACGTTTGCCGACGGCCGCGTCGTGCTCAAGAACGGTGATCGCTTTGTGCTCGACCGCGATCCGACGCCGGGCGATGTCACGCGCGTGCATCTGCCGCATCCGGATCTGTACGCCGCTACCGCGCCGGGCCAGTCGCTGTTGCTGGACGACGGCAAGATCCGCCTAGCCGTGGAAGCCGCCGACCCGACGGCCATCGTCACGCGCGTGGTCGATGGCGGCCCGCTGTCCGACCGCAAGGGCGTGAATGTGCCGGATGCCGTGATTCCCATTCCCGCGCTCACCGAGAAAGATCTGCGCGATCTGGACTTCGCGCTGTCATTGGGTGTGGACTGGATTGCGCTGTCGTTCGTGCAGCGCGCCGAAGATGTGATCGCCGCACGCGAGATCATTGGCGACCGCGCCGGGCTGCTCTCCAAGATCGAGAAGCCCGCAGCGCTGCTGCATCTGGAAGACATCGTGCAGGCCTCCGACGCGCTGATGGTGGCGCGTGGTGATCTGGGCGTCGAGCTGCCGCCCGAGCGCGTGCCCGGCGTGCAGAAGCGCATCCTGCGCATGGCGCGCCAGCACGGCAAGCCGGTGGTCGTGGCCACGCAGATGCTGGAATCGATGATCGAAGCGCCAGTGCCGACGCGTGCCGAAGCCTCCGACGTGGCCAGCGCCGTGTACGACGGCACCGATGCCGTGATGCTGTCGGCCGAGTCGGCCAGCGGCAAGCATCCGGTGGCGGCGGTCAGCATCATGAACCGCATCATTGCCGAGACCGAACGCGACCCGCTCTACCGCAACCTGATCGACGCGCAGCATCAACCGCCGCTGCCGACCCGGCAGGACGCCATCTGCGCGGCCTTGCGTGACGTGACGCACATCCTCGGCGCAGTGGCCACCGTCACCTACACGTCCAGCGGCAAGACGAGCCTGCGCGCCGCACGCGAGCGGCCACTGGCGCCCATCGTCAGCATCACGCCGCGCCTGGATACGGCGCGCCGGCTGGCGATCGCGTGGGGCGTGCATAGCACGGTCAGCCCCGATGTGAGCAATGTCGACGAGATGGTGGACGCGGCGTGCCGCGCCGCCGCGCGTGAAGGCTTTGCCGTGTCGGGCGACCAGATCGCCATCACGGCGGGCATGCCGTTCGGTCAGGCCGGGTCAACCAACCTGCTGCGCCTGGCAGAAATATGGCCACAGACGTTGGTCAGCGCCCAGACGCAAACCACTGCACTGCAGCCCGAACCGGCAACGGTCTGATGTGACTTCGGGCCAGCAGGAAGATCAGACCACCTTGGAGTAGCGCGGGACGAAGGTGACGGGCTTGCCCTCGGCTTCCATCGCGCGCTCCGTGCCCGCCTCGCGCAGGTGCGCATCGAACACCATCGCGATGCGGCGCACGAGCAGCCGCCCTTGCGGTGTGATGACGATGCGCTCGTCCCCGACCTTCACCAGCCCGGCTTCTTCCAGCGGCGCCAGCGCCTGCAACTCGTCCGCAAAACTGCGCTTGAAGTCCAGCCCGTGGCGCGCGCCGAATGCGCGCATGTTCAATTCAAATCCGCACATCAACTCGCCGATCAGCGCGCGGCGCACGTGATCGTCCGGCGTGAGCGACATGCCGCGCAGCACGGCCAGCTCGCCTGCGTCGATGCGAGCGTAGTACGCGTCGAGATCCTTTTCGTTCTGCGCATACACATCGCCCACGCGGCTGATGGCGGACACGCCAAACGCCAGCATGTCGCAATCGGCGTGCGTGGAATAGCCCTGGAAATTGCGCTGCAGCCGCCCTTCACGCTGTGCGACGGCGAGAGCATCGTCAGGCCGCGCAAAGTGATCCATGCCGATGTAGACATAGCCTTCGGCGACGAGCCGCTCGACCGTCATGGCGAGCAAGTCGAGCTTTTCGTCGGCGGTAGGCAGCGTGAGCATGTCGATGCGGCGCTGCGCCTTGAACAGGTGCGGCAGATGCGCATAGCTGTAGACGGACAGCCGATCGGGCGCCATCTCCAGCACGCGATCCAGCGTGGCGTTGAAGGTTTCCGTGCGCTGATATGGCAAGCCGTAGATCAGGTCGAAGCTGATCGACTCGAAGCCCAGCCGGCGCGCGGTGTCGACCACGCGACGTGTCTCTTCCACGCTTTGGATGCGGTGGACCGCGCGCTGGACCTCGGGGTCAAAGTCTTGGATGCCCAGGCTTGCGCGGTTGAAACCGATCTCGGCCAATACTTCGAGCGTGGCGTCGTCGGTATGGCGCGGGTCGAGTTCGACGGAGATCTCCCCATCGTTGGCCACGTCGAAATGCTCGCGCGTGGCGGCCATCACGGCACGCATTTCGTCGTGCGCAAGAAAAGTCGGCGTGCCGCCGCCCCAATGCAACTGCGTCACGCGGCGCAGTGGGCCGATCTGGTTGGCGACCATCGCCATCTCGCGGGCGAGCGTTTCAACGTACCGTGCGCTGCGGGAGTGATCCTTTGTGATGACCTTGTTGCAGCCGCAGTAGTAGCAAAGGTTCGCGCAGAACGGCAGGTGCATGTACAGCGACAGCGGCGCATGCAGCGCGGGCGCGATCGCGGCGCGGCGGTGCAAGGCGTCGAGGTAATCGGCGTTGCCGAATTTGTTGTGAAAGCGGTCGGCCGTTGGGTACGAGGTGTAGCGCGGGCCGTGCGTATCAAAGCGCTGCGCGAGCGCGCGCACCTGCGGCGCCGACCAGCGGAAGGCGGTGTCATTTGCGGCGGACGGATTGTCGGCCGGCTTGGCGAACGGAAACATGGGGGCGATCGTTGTGGGGGCGATGCCTCATCCTAAAACTGCCAGGTGAGCGCCGCGTTGATGTGTGTCAACGTCGGTCCACACCTGTTCAAACGCGCCTCACCCTCCGTTGGGAGGGCCCCAACTTCACCGATCTGTCATGTTCTGCCCCCTAACATCGGCGATCGGCGCCAAGGGCTCGTCGCCCGTCGTACGCAGGCCGTCAAAACAACACAACAGCACAGGCCGTCGACTCGTCTTTTGGGGGAAGCACCATGTGGCAGAGACTGGCACGCCGCGGCGCGTGCGCACTGGCCTGGGCGGCCGTCACGCTGACGGCGCATGCGCAAGGCACGTCGTTCGTCGTGGGGCAACTGATCGAGCGCGGCGCAGACCAGGCCGACTATGCGCGCGACTTCATGGCGGGCGCCAAGGTGGCTTTCGATGCAGCCAACCAGAGCGGCGGCATCAAGGGCCGGCGCATCAGCCTCGTCCGGCGCGAGGCGGCGCTCAACGAAGCCATCCCGCAGGCCGTTGACATGATCGAACGCGACCATGTCGAGTTGCTCTTTGGCGTAAGCGAACGCTTGCTGCCGGTGCTGGCAGCGTCTCCCGAGATCGCACGGCGCAATGTGCCGTTGCTCGCCCCGCTCTCAGGTGCGACGTCGACCGCCGACAACGTTTTGTTCATCCGCCCCGATTACGACCACGAAATCGTCGCCGCGCACAACCGGCTGCGGCAGTTCGGCATGCGGCGGATTGCACTCGTCACGGCAGCGGGCTTCGATCCGCAACTCGGGGTGCGTCTGCGTGGCTCGATCGCCAAGGGAAATGCTGCCGAAACGCTGGACCTTTACACACTTACCGGAGACCCGGCCGAGCTTGCGGCCCGCATCGCGCCGACAAAGCCAACAGCGGTGATCATCGCCGGCGACACGCTCACCTACGCCACCGTCGGACGTGCGCTGGCGCAGCAGGGCTGGTATGGCTTTCTGGTCGGGCTGTCGTCCGTCAACCCTCAAGTGGCGCGCGAAATCCTGGGCTCCGGCTACAGCGGCGGCATGCTGCTCGCCCAGACGGTGCCAAACCCGGCCAGCGGCGTCACCAAAGTCGCGCGCGAGCATATGGCGCGGATGAAGCAGTTTCTGGATGAACCGCCTTCCGCTGCGACGCTATCGGGGTATATCGCCGCGGTGTATTTGATTCAGGCGATGAATGCCGCGGGCGGCAAGATGACCGGCGTGGAACTGCGGCGCGCGTTGCAGACGCGCGTTGATGTGGGCGGGTTCACGCTGGATTTCACGCGTGGAAATCGGGGAAGCGAGTTTGTTGATCTGAATTACATTCAGGGAGCGGGGAATTGATTCTGGCTTGGTGGTCCGCCCTCCTTTCGTTCCCTGCCGGGACCGACTTACTTTTCTTTGTCTTGCCAAAGAAAAGTAAGCAAAAGAAAGGCGCGCCCGAGATGGCGACTTCCCCTTGAATTTCTGTAACCGGGCGGGGAAGGAGGCAAACTCGCTTCGCTCAGACAAGCCTCCTTCCTTTTTCCGCCCGCTCACAAAAATTCAAGGCGCCATCAAGGGCTCAACGTCAAAAGAGAAAGGCCAACCCGTCGTGAGGTTGGCCTTTTCGTTTGGGCTTGCGCCCCGAGGGTGTGGCTTTTGTCCTTTGACTTTCCTGCCCTAGATGGCGCCTTCAATTTTCGTAAGCGGGCGGAAAAAAGGCGGGGAACTGTCTGAGCGCAGCGAGTTTTCCCCGCCTCCGCCCGGTTACGGAAATTGAAGGAATCTTTCGCCATCTCGGGCGCGCCTTTCTTTGCTTACTTTCTTTGGCAAGACAAAGAAAGTGAGTCAGCCCCGGCAGGGGATGAAACAAGGGATGCACCAAAACCAAAAACCAAAACCCCCTCACGAAGCCACAGGTTTCTTAGCCGCCAGCAACCCCTTCAACGCTCCCAACCGATCCTTCGGCGACATCGCCGGCATGGTGTCCTCCGGCGTCGGGCCGGCATCTTCCCCAAGCTTCATCTCGGCGATATAGCGCGACGGCTCACACACCACCGTCTCTCGCGCGCGCTTGCGCTTCTTGCACCAGCTGATATGCAGGCTGCGCTGTGCCCGCGTGATACCCACATACATCAGCCGCCGTTCTTCTTCGATCTTCTCGTCGGTCAACTCATCGTCTTCGCGGCAGTGCGGCAAGATGCCCTCTTCCACGCCGACCAGGAACACGTGCGGATACTCCAGCCCCTTGCTCGCATGCAGCGTGGACAGGCGCACCGCATCCGGGTCCTCTTCCCGGCCTTCGAGCATGCTGATCAGCGCGATGGTCTGCGTGAGTTCCAGCAGGTTCTTGCCGGCGTCCATCAGGCCATCGGCATTGTCGAAACCGGTGGCGTCTTCTTCGCTTTCCTTCTCCGGCTTGGTGCCCTTGCGCTTGAGCCAGTCGAGAAACTCCAGCACGTTGGTCCACTTGTTCTGGGCCTGGCGCTCGTCATAGGTGTCGTACAGGTAGGCCTCGTAATGGATGCCTTCCATCATCTCGTCGAGCAGCGTGGCAGCAGGCTCCTTGGCGGCGCGGTCCGACAGCCGCACGATGAACTCGCAGAACACGCGCAACGGCTCAAGCTGGCGCGGCGCAAGCTGTGCTTCGATACCGCCCATCATCGCCGCCTCGAACAGCGACACCTTGGCCTGCCCCGCAAACGAACCCAGCACTTCGAGCGTCGCATTCCCCACACCGCGCTTGGGTGTGGTGATGGCGCGGATGAACGCAGGATCATCATCCGCGTTGGCAATCAGGCGCAGATACGCGCACAGATCCTTGATCTCGGCCTTGTCGAAAAAGCTCTGCCCACCCGAGAGCACGTACGGAATGCGCTCGCGCCGCAGGATCTGCTCGAACAGACGCGCCTGGAAGTTGCCGCGATACAGAATCGCGTAATCCCGAAACTGCGCGCGGCGCTCGAACTTGTGGGCGGACAGCTTGAAGACGACGCTCTCGGCTTCGTGCTCCTCGTCATTGGCGCTCGTCACGTTGATGGCGTCGCCCATGCCGTGCTCGCTCCACAACGTCTTCTCGAACAGCTTCGGGTTCTGCGCGATGACCGCGTTGGCGGCATTCAGAATGCGCACCGTGGAGCGGTAGTTTTGCTCCAGCTTGATGACCTTCAGGTTCGGGAAATCCGTCTGCAGCAGCTTGAGGTTGTCGAGCGTGGCGCCGCGCCAGCCATAGATGGCCTGATCGTCGTCGCCCACCGCCGTGAAGGCCGGCGCACGCAAGTGCGAGCCCCCCGCCAGCAGCTTCAACAGTTGATACTGGCAAGCGTTGGTGTCCTGGTATTCATCGACGAGGAAGTAGCGCAGACGGTTCTGCCACTTCAGGCGCACCTCTTCATTGCGCGCGAACAGCTCGGCGGGAATGCGGATCAGGTCATCAAAGTCCACGGCCTGATACGCATGCAGCGTCGCGACGTAGTTGCGGTAGACGAGCGCCGCCTGGTGATCATCAACATTGTTGTTGGCGAGCGCCTCGGCAATCGCGGTGTCCGGATCGACGAGACCGTTTTTCCACAGCGAGATCGTGCTCTGCACGCGGCGGATCAACTGCTTGTCGGTGGTCGCCAACTGCTCCTGGATCATCCCGAAGCAGTCGTCCGAATCCATGATCGAGAAGCGCGGCTTCAGGCCCACGTGCTCGGCTTCGGCCCGCAGGATCTGCACGCCCAGCGAGTGGAACGTACAGACCGTCAACTGCTTGATGGGAATGCGCTTGCCGTCTTCGCGCGTCTTGCCGTCCATCAGCTTGGCCACGCGCTCCTGCATTTCCTTGGCCGCCTTGTTGGTGAACGTGACGGCGGCGATGTGACGCGGCTCGAAGCCCTTGTCGAGGATCAGGTGCGCGATCTTCTGCGTGATCACGCGCGTCTTGCCCGAGCCCGCCCCGGCCAGCACCAGGCATGGGCCGTCGAGGTAATGCACACCTTCGGATTGGGCAGCATTGAGCCCGTGGGCGAGACCGGAAGACATGGGAACAGGCGGAAGAAAAAGCAGGCGGGAACGACAGCGGAGGGCGATGGTAGCACGGCGCGTTTGCATCGATTGAGCCGATGAAAAGCCGTTTGCCGGGGCGCTGTCGGAGGTGCCAATACCGCACCGCACGCGTTTGCGCCCCTCGCTTTGCTTCCGGCCGTTACACCGCTTACGCCCCGTTACACGATGGCGGTCAGCCCGGAGCCAAAACGTGCCGTTATGGACGGGACAGCGGCTGAATCGGTCAGCCGCCCACCGGAGGAAGAAACCATGAACCGCATCGCCAAGATCCTGGCCGTAACCGCCGTCGCCCTGTCCGCCACCACCGGCGCCTTCGCCCAGACGCAATGGCAAAAGGACCACCCGCGCCGCGCCGAGGTCAACCACCGCCTCGCCAACCAGAACAAGCGTATCCACAACGAAGTGAAGGAAGGCGAAATCACCAAGGGCCAGGCGCGCCAGCTGCACAAGGAAGACCGCCAGATTCGCCAGGAAGAGCGCGACATGGCCTCGCAAAACGGTGGGCACATCACCAAGCAGGAACAGCGCACGCTGAACCAGCAGGAAAACCAGGTCAGTCGCCAAATCGGCAAGTAAGTCGAAGCAACACCAACCAACACCCGCACTCCGGCCACACGCTTTGGGTTGGCGGCCCCGCCAGCGCCCCGAAGGTGTGGCCGTTTTTGGCTGTGTGGCTGCCAAAATGCGCCATCGATTTGTCCTGATTGACAATCCCATCCCCCTTCCGTAAATTCCGCCCATCCATCCGGGAGAGCGTGCCCGCCGTACACGGCAAGGCGCCGCCGAAGGGGTAGCACCCGAAAACTCTCAGGCATCCAGGACCGGGCGGATCGGCGGACATGCGTCCGACCGCACTCTGGAGAGCTGGCGCCGCACGACCACTGCGGGCGCCCACCGAAGGGGCTCACGAACGGCGCGCACCGCTATGCGCCCCGCTTCGCAATCTCTCAGGTACCAAGGACAGAGGGGCCATCTGCGCAGCTTGTTGATCTTCATGGCGTCACCATGAGGCATCAGGCTGCGCGGGTGGCCTTTTTGCTTTTCTGGTCCCGAATAACGCGCCGCGCCCGGCCACAGTGGCGGCGCCTCTGCCGAGAGATTCCATGACGCTCCAACACACGCCGCTCAATGCCATCCACCGCTCGCTGGGCGCCCGCATGGTCGACTTTGGCGGCTGGGACATGCCCGTCAACTACGGCTCCCAAATCGAAGAGCACCACGCCGTGCGCCAGGACGCCGGCGTCTTCGACGTCTCGCACATGTGCGTGGTCGACCTCACCGGCGCGCGCGTGCGCGACTTCCTGCGTGGGCTGCTCGCCAACAATGTCGACAAGCTCCAGACGCCCGGCAAGGCGCTCTACAGTTGCATGCTGAACCCCAAGGGCGGCGTGATCGACGATCTGATCGTCTACTTCTTCCGCGAAGACTGGTTCCGCTTGGTGGTCAACGCAGGCACCGCCCCGACGGACCTGGAATGGATCGTCGCGCAGAACGCCGCCGCCGGCACCGACGTGACGATCACGCCGCGCCGCTCCGACAACAACGCGGGCGCCGAGCCACTGGGCATCCTGGCGGTGCAAGGCCCGAACGCGCGTGCCAAGACCTACGCCGCGCTGCCCGGCTCGCAGGCCGTGGGCGACGCGCTCAAGCCGTTCAACGCGGGCTTCGTCACCGTGGAAAACGTGGGCGAGATCATGGTGGCCCGAACCGGCTACACCGGTGAAGACGGTTTCGAACTGGTGGTGCCGGCCGCGCAGATTGCGGGCGTGTGGGAGCGCCTGCTGCAGGCCGGCGTGCGCCCGGCAGGCCTGGGCGCGCGCGACACGCTGCGCCTGGAAGCCGGCATGAACCTCTACGGCCAGGACATGGACGAGCACGTCTCGCCGCTCGACGCCGGCCTCGCCTGGACGGTCGACCTGCAAAGCGAACGCGACTTCACCGGCAAGGCCGCGCTGCAAGCCGGTGGACAACGCGAACAGTTCGTCGGCCTGATCCTGCGCGACAAGGGCGGCGTGCTGCGCGCCCACCAGAAAGTCATCACCGCCGCCGGTGACGGCGAGATCACCAGCGGCACGTTCAGCCCGAGCCTGTCGCTCTCCATCGCACTGGCGCGCCTGCCCAAGGAGGTGCCCGTCGGCACCGACGTGCAGGTCGAAATTCGCGACCGCAAGTTGACCGCGACTGTGGTTAAACTGCCGTTCGTGCGCAATGGCAAGGCGCTGGTCAGCTGAACACCGAATCTGCATTCCCCCATACCCATCTTCCGGAGAAACCTTTCATGAGCAACGTCCCCGCCGATCTGAAGTACACCGAACACGACGAGTGGATCCGCGTTGAAGCCGACGGCACGCTGACCATCGGCATTACCGACTTCGCGCAGGAACAGCTCGGCGACATCGTCTTCCTGGAGCTGCCGGAAGCCGGCCGCGCCGTCGCCAAGGACGAAGCGATTGCCGTGGTGGAGTCGGTCAAGGCCGCTTCCGACATCTTCGCCCCGGTGGCCGGCGAGATCGTCGCCAACAACGCAGATGCCGCGGGCGCGCCGGAATCCGTGAACGCAGGCGCCTACGACGCTTGGCTGTTCAAGATCAAGCCGGCCAACGCCGACGACGTGAACGCCCTGATGTCGGCTGCTGATTACGAAGCCAAGATCGGCTAAGCCGGTCCTCCGGCCGGTGCGCGCGCCCTGACCTGCGCCGCGCATCGGCCATTGCTTGCATCGCCTGAATTTCGAGCCCTTGCCATGAACGCTCCGCACCCCGCTTCCTCGGCGCTTGCCGCCGAACGCCCGACGTTGGCTGACCTGGAGGCGCGCGACGCCTTCGCGCACCGCCACATCGGCCCGTCTGCCGACGAGCAGACCGCCATGCTCGGCACGCTGGGCTACACCAGCCGCGCCGCGCTGATCGACGCCGTGATTCCGCCGGCCATCCGCCGCCAGGACGGCATGCCGCTGGGCGAATTCACGCAGCCGCTGACCGAAGAAGCGGCGCTTGCCAAGCTGCGCGGCATCGCCGGGCAGAACCGCGTGGTCAAGAGCCTGATCGGCCAGGGCTATTACGGCACGCATACGCCAGGCGTCATCCTGCGCAACATCCTCGAGAACCCTGCCTGGTACACGGCGTACACGCCGTATCAGCCGGAAATCTCGCAGGGCCGCCTGGAAGCGATGCTGAACTTCCAGCAGATGGTGATCGACCTGACGGCCATGGACATCGCCAATGCGTCGATGCTGGACGAAGCGACCGCCGCAGCTGAAGCCATGACGCTGCTGCAGCGCATTGGCAAGTCGAAGTCGACCGTGTTCTTCGTGGCGGACGACGTGCTGCCGCAAACGCTGGAAGTCGTGCGCACGCGCGCCGAGCCGATCGGCGTGCAAGTGGTGACCGGCCCAGCGGCCGACGCTGCCAAGCACGATGCGTTTGGCGTGCTGCTGCAATACCCGGGCGCCAACGGTGCGCTGCTGGGCGATCTGGCGACGTACCAGGCCCTGACCGATGCCGTGCACGCCGCCGGCGGTCTGGTCGTAGCCGCCGCCGACCTGCTGGCGCTCACGCTGCTGGCCGCGCCGGGCGAATGGGGTGCCGACGTCGTGATCGGCAATACGCAGCGTTTTGGCGTGCCGTTCGGTTTCGGCGGCCCGCACGCCGGTTACATGGCCGTGCGCGATGCGTTCAAGCGCTCGATGCCCGGCCGACTGGTCGGCGTGACGATCGATGCGCAAGGCAATCCGGCCTACCGCCTCGCACTGCAAACGCGCGAACAGCACATCCGTCGTGAGAAGGCGACCTCGAACATCTGTACCGCGCAGGTGCTGCTGGGGGTGATGGCATCGATGTACGCCGTCTACCACGGCCCGCAAGGCCTGAAGCGCATCGCCCAGCGCGTGCACCGCCTGAGCGCCACGCTGGCCGCCGGCCTGCGCGCGATCGGCTACACGCTGGAATCCGACGCCTTCTTCGACACGCTGACCGTTGTCACTGGCCCGCGCACCGCGAACCTGCACATCGCAGCACAGGCGCACGGCATCAACCTGCGCCAGATCGACGACGCACGACTGGGCATCTCGCTGGACGAGACCGTCACGCGCGCCGACGTCGTGGCGCTGTGGGAAGTCTTCGCGCATGCCGCCCACGCCGCCGCACCGGACTTCGACCAGACCGAAGCGGGCGTCGCCGATGCGTATCCGGCCTCGCTGGTGCGCCAGAGCGCGTACCTGACGCACCCGGTGTTCAACGCGCACCACTCGGAGCACGAAATGCTGCGCTACCTGCGCAGCCTCGCCGACAAGGATCTCGCGCTGGACCGCACGATGATCCCGCTGGGCTCGTGCACGATGAAGCTCAACGCCACCGCAGAAATGCTGCCGGTGACGTGGCCCGAGTTTTCGAACATCCACCCGTTCGCACCGGCCGACCAGACCGTCGGCTACCGCGAGATGATCGACCAGCTCGAACAGATGCTGTGCGCCGCCACCGGCTACGCCGCCGTGAGCCTGCAGCCGAACGCGGGTTCGCAAGGTGAATACGCCGGTCTGCTGATCATTCACGCCTACCACGCCAGCCGTGGCGAAGCGCACCGCAACGTGTGCCTGATCCCATCGTCGGCGCACGGTACGAACCCGGCATCGGCGCAGATGGCCGGCATGCAGGTCGTTGTCGTGGCGTGTGATGAGCGCGGCAACGTCGATCTGGCCGATCTGGAGAAGAAGGCGGCCGAGCACAGCAAGAACCTCGCGGCGATCATGATCACCTACCCGTCCACGCACGGCGTGTTCGAGGAAGGCGTGAAGCGCGTCTGCGAAATCGTGCACAGCCACGGCGGCCAGGTCTACGTGGACGGCGCCAACATGAACGCCATGGTCGGCACCGCCGCACCGGGCCACTTCGGCGGCGACGTCTCGCACCTGAACCTGCACAAGACGTTCTGCATTCCGCACGGCGGCGGCGGCCCGGGCGTTGGTCCGGTGGCCGTGGGTGCGCACCTCGCGCCGTTCCTGCCCGGCCGCGCGGCGTCGGGTGAAGATGCCAGCCAGAACATCGGCAATGTGTCGGCGTCGGCGTTCGGCTCGGCGTCGATCCTGCCGATCTCGTGGATGTACATCGCGATGATGGGCGCCGCGGGCCTGACCGCCGCCACCGAGACGGCCATCCTGTCGGCCAACTACGTAGCCAAGCGTCTCGCGCCGTACTACCCGGTGCTGTACACGGGCGCGCACGGCCTGGTGGCCCACGAGTGCATTCTGGACATCCGTCCGCTGCAGAAGGAATCGGGCATCAGCAACGAAGACATCGCCAAGCGCCTGATGGACTTCGGCTTCCACGCACCGACGATGAGCTTCCCGGTGCCGGGCACGCTGATGATCGAGCCGACCGAAAGCGAGCCGAAGGTGGAACTCGACCGCTTCATCGACGCGATGATCGCCATCCGCGGCGAAGTCGACAAGGTGATCTCGGGCGAATTCGACCGCGAAGACAACCCGCTCAAGCACGCACCGCACACCGCAGCCGTGGTGATGGCCGATGACTGGTCGCACAAATACACGCGCGAGCAGGCCGCCTACCCGGTGGCATCGTTGCGCGCACGCAAGTACTGGCCGCCGGTTGGCCGCGCCGACAACGTCTACGGCGATCGCAACCTGTTCTGCGCCTGCGTGCCGATGAGCGAGTACGCGCAGGACTAAGCCGGCGACCCGGTGCGCGATTGCCATCGCGCTACGCCACAGGCGGCCGCCTCGCACCACGGGGCGGCCGTTTGCATCTGAACAACCCGTGCGCGGACGGCCACAAGCCGACTCGCCCCTTTTGCAAAACGCCCCCGGAGCCTTACCCATGGCTGTTTCTGTTTTCGACCTCTTCAAGATCGGCATTGGTCCGTCCAGCTCGCACACCGTCGGGCCGATGCGCGCCGCGCTGATGTTCGCCTCCGGCCTCGAAGCCGATGGGCTGATGCCGCAAGTCGCCAGTGTCCGCGTCGAGCTGTACGGTTCGCTCGGCGCCACCGGCAAGGGCCACGGCACGGACCGCGGCGTCATCCTCGGCCTGATGGGCGAGGCGCCGGACACCATCGACCCCGACACCATCGATGCCAAGCTGGCGGCGCTGCGCGCCTCGCAGTCGCTGTCGCTGCTGGGCCGTCACGCGGTGCGCTTTACCGAGAAGGAGCACATCGCCTTCTATCGCCGCGAGGCGATGGCAGAGCACCCGAACGGCATGAAGTTCCACGCCTTCGATGCAGCAGGCGAGCGGCTGCGCGAAGCGCGCTATCTGTCGGTCGGCGGCGGCTTTGTCGTCACCGCTGGCGCACCGAACACGCAGGTGCTGGCCGCACATGACCAATTGCCGCATCCGTTCCGCAGCGGCAAAGAACTGCTGGCGATGTGCGAATCGACGGGCAAATCCATCGCCCGCCTGATGCTCGAAAACGAACTGACGTGGCGCACCGAAGCCGAAGTGCGCGCCGGTCTGCTCAACATCTGGCACGTGATGCAGGCGTGCGTGGCGCGCGGCTGCCGCACGGAAGGCGAACTGCCGGGCCCATTCCACGTGCGGCGCCGTGCGGCCGAGTTGTATTCAACGCTCACGGTGCAGGCCGAACGTACGCTGTCCGATCCGCTGTCGGTCATCGATTGGGTGAACCTGTATGCGATTGCCGTGAACGAAGAGAACGCCGCGGGCGGGCGCGTCGTCACGGCACCGACCAACGGCGCAGCCGGGATCATCCCGGCCGTGATGCATTACTACGACCGCTTCGTTCCCGGCGCGAACGACAACGGCATCGTGGATTTTCTGCTCACCGCTGGCGCGATCGGCATGCTTTACAAGATGAACGCGTCGATCTCGGGCGCGGAAGTCGGCTGCCAGGGCGAAGTCGGTGTGGCGTGTTCCATGGCGGCGGGCGCACTCGCTGCGGTGCTCGGCGGCACGCCCGCGCAGGTGGAAAACGCTGCTGAGATTGGCATGGAGCACAACCTGGGGCTGACATGCGACCCGGTTGGCGGGCTGGTGCAGATTCCGTGCATCGAGCGCAATGCGATGGCGTCTGTGAAGGCGGTGAATGCGGCGCGCATGGCGTTGCGGGGGGATGGCACGCATTATGTTTCGCTCGACTCCGTGATCAAGACGATGCGGGAGACGGGGGCGGATATGAAGACGAAGTACAAGGAGACGGCGCGGGGTGGGTTGGCGGTGAATATTGTGGAGTGTTGATTTTGGTTTTTGCGTTGGTGGTCCATCTCCCTTTCGTTCCCGGCAGGGGATGAAACAAGGGATGCACCAAAAACAAAAAATCTAGAGGACACACCAAAAAAATCCACCGCGCCCCCGCCCCCGTCCACTCCTATAATCCGCGCCACAAGAACCTTCTTTGGAGACCCGCAGGATGCAATCCCTCCATCCTCCCAAGCACATTCCGGCAGCGACCCTGCCTGAGCTGACGCTGCGCGGCATGATCCTCGGCGCGATCATCACCGTGATCTTTACCGCTTCAAACGTGTACCTGGGCCTGAAAGTCGGCCTGACGTTCTCATCGGCGATTCCCGCAGCGGTGATTTCGATGGCGGTGCTGCGCATGCTCGGCGGCACGAACATCCTCGAGAACAACATGGTGCAGACGCAGGCGTCTGCGGCCGGGACGCTGTCTTCGATCATCTTCATCCTGCCCGGCCTGGTGATGATCGGGCACTGGCAAGGCTTCCCGTTTTGGCAAACGTTTGGAGTCTGCATGGCGGGCGGCATGCTGGGCGTGGTGTTCACGATTCCGCTGCGCCACGCGATGGTGGTGCAGAGCGACCTGCCTTACCCCGAAGGCGTCGCAGCAGCAGAAATCCTGCGCGTGGGCAGTGGCCAGCCGGCGGACGGTGAAGATGCGGCCGATGGCGATGCGGTGCCCGCCGCCACCGGCATGCGCGATCTGGCCGCGGGCGGCGTCGTCGCGGCCATCGTGGCGTTTGCCACCAGCGGCCTGCGCCTGCTGGGCGAAGGCGCGAGCTGGTGGTTCGCAGCCGGTGCTGCGGTGGTGCGCTTGCCGCTGGGCTTTTCAACCGCGCTGCTGGGCGCGGGCTACCTGATTGGCCTGGTGGCCGGGCTGGCCATGCTGGTGGGCCTGGTGATCGCCTGGGGCATCGCCGTGCCGTATCTGACCTCCATCACGCCGATCCCGGCCGGCAAGGCGCTCTCGGCGTTTGGTACCGATATCTGGCGCACGCAGGTGCGCTTTATCGGCGCAGGCGTGATTGCCGTGGCGGCCGTGTGGACGCTGGGCACGCTGATCGGCCCGGTGGTGCAAGGCGTGAAGCGCTCGTTCGGCAGCCTGCGCCCGAAAGCCGACGGCACGCTGCGCACCGAGCAGGACATGGCGCCGCGCTGGATTCTGCTGGTGACGCTGGCCATGGTCGTGGTGCTGGTGATCACCTTTGCCGCATTCCTGGCGCCGACCATGCTGTCGGTCGGCTCGCGCTGGACGCTGATCACCTGCGCGGTGATCTTTGCAGTGGTGTTCGGCTTTCTGGTGGCGGCGGCGTGCGGCTACATGGCCGGGCTGATCGGTTCGTCGTCGAGCCCGATTTCGGGCATCGGCATCATCGCCATCACCTTGGTGTCGCTGCTGCTGTTGGCCATCGGCGCGGACAACGGCATCGTGGGTTCGCCCGAAGCGAGCAAGCTGGGCATTGCGCTGGCGATCTTCACAACGTCGGCCGTGGTGGCCGTGGCGACCATCTCCAACGACAACCTGCAGGATCTGAAGACCGGCTGGCTGGTCGGGGCCACGCCGTGGCGCCAGCAGGTGGCGCTGCTGATCGGCTGCGTGGCGGGCGCGGCAGTCATCTCGCCGGTGCTGGAGCTGCTGTACAACGCGTATGGCTTCCCGGGCGCGTTGCCGCGTGCCGGCATGGACGCCGCGCAGGCGCTGTCCGCACCGCAGGCCACGCTCATGACGGCCATTGCCACCGGCATCTTCACGCACCAGCTGGAATGGAACATGGTGATTGCGGGCATCGTCATCGGCGTGTTGCTGATCGCTGTGGACTGGGCGCTCAAGCAGCGTGGCGGTGTCGCCCGGCTGCCCGTGCTGGCAGTCGGTATTGGCATCTACCTGCCGCCGACGATCAGCACGGTGCTCGTGACCGGCGCGGTGCTGGCGTGGGTCATCGAGAAAATTCTTGCCAGGCGCGCACAGGCCGCCGGCGTGCCATATGCGCGCTATGCCGAGGTGCCGAACCGCCACGGCGTGCTGCTGGCGTCGGGCCTGATCGTGGGTGAAAGCCTGGTGGGTGTGCTGATGGCGGCAGTGATCGGCGCCACGGGCAAGGATGCGCCGCTGGCGATCGTGGGCGCGTCGTTTGAAGGCACGGCGCAATGGCTTGGGCTGATCGTATTCGCCTTGGTATGCTGGGCCTTCGCGCGCCGCGTTCTCGCGGTGCGTCCGACTCACTGAACCCATCCCGCAACATGCTGCTCCGCGACGCAACGCAGGCCGACCTGCCGGCCATCCTCGCCATCTACAACGACGTGATCGCCACCTCCAATGCGATCTACACCGAAACACCCGTCACGCTGGAAGACCGCACCGCGTGGCTGGCTTTGCGTGCCACGCAGGGGTATCCGGTGCTGGTCGCCGACGATGATGGGCAGGTGGCAGGCGTTGCATCGTTTGGGGATTTCCGGCCGTACCCGGGCTTTCGTACCACCGTCGAGCACTCGGTGCACATTCACCGCGACTGGCGTGGCAAGGGGCTGGGCAGCCGGCTGGTCGAGGCGCTGTGCGAAAGTGCCGCTGCCCTGGGCAAACACCTGATGGTGGGCGCCATCGACGGTGCCAATGCAGGCTCGATCCGCCTGCATGAAAAGCTCGGCTTCAAGGAAGTGGGCCGCATGCCCGAGGCCGCCATCAAGCATGGCCAGTGGCTCGACCTCGTGTTCATGCAGCGCTGGCTGGAAGCGCCGGGAACGGTCCGCAGCGACTGACCGTTCCTCGATGCGTCAGGCGGGCTGCGTTGCCGCCTGTGTCCAGCGCCCGCAACCGCGTCGCACGGTCTCATGCAGGTTGCGGGTTTCACGTTGCGCCGCGCGGATCCATTCGGCATCCGCATCGCGCGCCTCCACCACCTCCCGCACCATGTCGAGCGCGCCTTCGGACGACAGCGCCTCGGCATGCGCCGACAGCAGCTTGCTTGTTTCCAGGATGTGATCGGCGAGCGCGCCACGGTTGCCCGTGGCCGGGTCGACGTATTCGCCGGCCAGTCCAAAACGGCATGCCTGGAAGCGGTTGAAGGTGTAGACGAGGTAATCGTCTTCCACGGGCATGAACGGGCGATCGAGCAGCAGCCAGCGGCCCAGCGCCTGGATATAGGCGGCGATGGCGGCGGCGCGTTCAACGGTCAGCGGGGTGTCCATCACGCGGACTTCGATCGTGCCGAATTCGGGCTTGGGGCGGATGTCCCAATAGAAGTCTTTCATGCTTTCGATGACGCCGGTGGCGTGCATCTTGTCGAAGTACGCGATGAAGGCGTCCCACGTCAACACGAACGGCGCGCGGCCCGACATCGGGAAGGCGCTGACCGAGTTCATGCGCGCGGAAGCAAACCCCGTATCCACGCCCTGCACGAACGGCGACGACGCGGCCAGCGCAATGAAGTGCGGCACGTAGCGCGACATGGCGTGCAGCAGGTACAGCGCATCGTCCGGATTCGGGCAGCCAATATGCACGTGCTGCCCGAACACGGTGAACTGCTTGGCGAGGTAACCGTACAGATCCGAGATGTACTGATAGCGCGGCGATTGTGAAATCTGGCGCTGGCTCCACTGCTGGAACGGATGGGTGCCGCCGCCGCAGATGCCGATGTTCAGCGCCGTGGCGGCTTCAGCCATGCGGTCGCGCATCTCGCGCAACTGCCAGAGTGCCTCGTCATGGCTGTGGCAGATGCCGGTGGAGATTTCGATCATCGAATCGGTGATCTCCGGCTTGATGTCGCCGGGGTATTCCTTGCCCTTGAGCATGCGCAGCAGGTCGGGCGACGCCGAGGCAAGGTCGTAGTCATGACGATTGACGAGCTGCAATTCCAGCTCGACGCCAAACGTCAGGGCTTCGGATTTCGAGAATGGTTCGAGGGACATGGGGCTCAGTGCCTCCCTTCGTCTTGTCGCACCTCACCTGCCCAGCGCAGCGAACGCGCGGTCAGGATCGGCGCAGCAATCTGCTGGATCGCCAGCGTGCACAGGATGATGGCCGCCAGCGGACCACCGGTTTGCGGATACAAAGCCGCCGTATCGTGCATCAGCAACCATGACAGTCCGGACATGGGCCCAAGGGCCAGGCCCAGCGCGATGCTCTGCCGCATCGACAGGCCCGTGAACGAGCCCAGCGCCGTCGTGGCCGCCAGTTTGGCGATAAAGCGCGACAGCACCAACGCCACCGCCGCCACACCGCCGATCACCCAGTCCGACGCCTTGAGCGGCAAGCCGAGCGACACGATCATCACCACGATCAGGATGCTGCCCGCGCTGCCGAAGTGCGACGGCCACACGCGCGGGTGATCGTCCTGGTGCTTGAACACAACGCCTGCCAACAGCAGCGTGAGCGGTACCGACAGCTTGAGCAGCTTGGCCATCGCCAGTGCAAACAGCACCAGGCCGACCAGCACCAGGAACGCATAGTGATCGTCACCCGCCATGCGGTGATACAGCGCATGGCCCACCTTGCCGACCATCCACGCCAGAAGCACGGAACCTGCCAGCAGGTAGAGCGGGTGGATCAGCGCCGCCGCCCAGTGGCCGTATTCACTGTGCAGCCAGCCGGCGGTCAGCGGCACCAGCACGCTTGCGTAGATGCTGTTGAGCGCGCCCAGCGAGAGCAATCGCTCCGTCACCTGGCCTTCGGCGCGCAGTTCGTTCTTGAGTTGCAGGAGCACCGTCGGGGACGTGGCCACCGCGATGGCGCCTGCGGCCACCGCCACCGACGACGTCACGCCAAACAGCTGCAACACCCAGGTGACCAGGCCCCAAGTCAGCAGGCTCTCGAAGCCACTGGTGAGCAACAGCCAACGGTTGGCACGCAGCCACTCGAACGACAGCCGGTGCCCCAGCTCGAACAGCGCCAACGCCAGCGCCATCTCGATCAGGATGTGGGTCTGGTCGAGCATGTCGGTGTCGATGAGCGGGCGGCCGAGCACGCCGGCCACCAGCCCCGCCGCCGCATAACCGACGATACGGGGCAGCTTGAGCGCCGCACGCGCAAACTCGCCACACAGCGCCGCGCCGACCAGCGCCAGGCCGATCCAGAAAAGACCGCCAGGCGCGGGCGGCCACGAAGGGAAGAGATCGTGAAGTCCTGTCATGGGCGACATGGTACCCGAAGCACCCCTTCGGGAAAGTCAGCCAAGCACTGACACGCGTTAGGCCCTTGTTACACGATATTTAATAATAGATCGATGATTTTGGATGCAGATGGCGACAACTCTATGTTCTGCGCCTCTGGCCGCCGGAAAAGAAAAACCGCCCCGGAGGGCGGTTTTCATACTGCGAATGGCTGAGAGCCGGTCGGATTACTTGCCGCCCACGCTCTCCAGCGGCGTCCACTTGCCGCCGGTGACCTTGTAGACGGTGATGCCGCCGTCCTTCAGGTCGCCCTTGTCGTCGTAGGCGTAGTGCTTGGCGGTCACGCCTTGCGTGTTGGTGGCAGCCAGGATCGGCAGGTACTTGGCCGGGTCGGACGAACCCGCAGCCACCATCGCCTTCATCAGCGCCATCGCGCCGTCGTAGGCGTACGGCGAGTACGTCTGCACCGGCGTGCCGAAACGCTTCTCATAGCGGGCCTTGTAGCCAGCGCCGCCCGGCATCTGCTCCAGCGGCAGACCGGCCAGCGATGCCACCATGCCTTCCGCCGCTTGCGGGCCGGCCAGCTTGATGAAGTCGTCGGTCTTGGACATTTCGCCCGACATGAGCGTGGACTTCATGCCCAGCTCGCGCATCTGCTTGAGCAGCGGCGCCGATTGGCCTTCGGCGCCACCGTAGAACACGGCGTCCGGGTTCTTGCTCTTGATCTGCGTGAGGATGGCCTTGAAGTCGCTGGCCTTGTCGTTGGTGAATTCGCGACGCACGATGGTGGCGCCGGCAGCCTTGGCAGCCTTCTCGAACTCGTCGGCCAGACCCTGGCCGTAGGCCGTGCGGTCATCAACGATGGCGATGTTCTTGTAGCCCAGCTTCTTGACGGCGAACGTGCCGACCACCGAACCCTGCTGGGTATCGGAAGTCATCATGCGGAACGTCGTCTTGTAGCCTTGCTTGGTGTATTCCGGCGCGGTTGCCATGGCGATCTGCGCGATGCCGGCCTGGTTGTACACGCGCGACGCCGGGATGCTGGTACCCGAATTGAAGTGGCCGAGCATGCCCTTGATGCCGCTGTCCACCAGCTTCTGGGCGACTGCCGTACCGGTCTTCGGGTCAGCCTGGTCATCTTCCGCCATGAGCTGGAACTTGACGTCCTTGCCGGCGATCTTCGGCTTGGTGGCGTTGAACTCTTCAACGGCCAGCGTCGCGCCGTTCTTCATGTCCGTGCCGTATTGCGCTTGCGGACCCGACATCGGGGCAGCAAAGCCCAGCTTGATGACTTCCTGGGCCGATGCCGCCGTCATTGCACCACCCGCCAGCGTGCACAGTGCTGCCGCCAGACACAGTTGCTTCAATTTCATTTGTGCGTCTCCTAGTTCAAACGCAATTTGGATCAATAGCGCGACGGGATCACCGTCGCCCTCCTCCCGCTTCGCATCCCATCCGCACCCGTCGTGCGAATGGAACCGCGAATCCTGCTCGTGCTCCCCGTCAGCCGATGGTCATCAGGCTGGCGTTGCCACCCGCGGCGGCCGTATTGACCGACAGCGAACGCTCGATCAGCAGGCGCTCCAGCGCCAGCCCTTCCCCGCCATGCGGCAGGCCTTGCACCCCCACGATCGGGCCGGCACGTCGTGCCAGTCCTTCGCAGATGGCGCGCAGATGGTCCGAATCGCCGTGATGCAGCACCGCATCAAACGCCGCTTCGTCGGTCGAGCCGACCACGCGGACGCGCGATTGTACTGCCGCCGGCAAGCCCCGAAGTACTGCTTCGATGGCAGGGTTTTCCTGCACAACGGCCACGCTGCCGACAGCCAGCACGGCCGCCAGTTGGCGCAGCCAATCCGCCGGATCGGCCGCCACGCACAGCACGGCTTCGCGCGGCAACAGCGTGTAGGTGTTGCGCTCGCCGGTCGGGCCGGGCAGCGTGGCGGTGGCGCCCGTGGCCGAGGCTGCAGCCAGGCGCTCGCACAGCGCCGCCAGTTCCGGCGATTGCTGGCGTGCCCATTCCGTCAGCGCATCGAACGGCGCCAGCAGCGCGCGGCGCGCGTCGGTATCGACCTCCGTACCGGCACCAGCGGTGAGTTGCATTGCGGTGCGCATGGCGTCCTGCGGGCAGGTCGACAGCAGACGCAGCAGATACAGCGGGCCGCCGGCCTTCGGGCCCGTACCCGACAGCCCTTCGCCGCCGAACGGCTGCACGCCCACCACGGCGCCGACGATATTGCGGTTCACATACAGGTTGCCGACGTGCGCGCGGTCGACCACGTGTGCGATGGTCTCGTCGATGCGCGTGTGGATGCCCAGCGTCAGGCCGTAGCCCGTGCCGTTGATCTGTTCGACCAGCTTGGTCAGGCCAGCGTTGTCCGCCGTACGCTTCCAGCGCACCACGTGCAGCACGGGGCCGAAGATCTCGCGCGTCAGGTCCGACAGGCTGTCGAGTTCGATCACCGTCGGCGGCACGAACGTGCCGTGCGCGCATGCGGCCGGCACCGGTGCCTGATGCACACGGCGGCCCTTGGCGCGCATCGCTTCGATGTGGCCGACGATGTTGTCGCGCGCTTCGGCGTCGATCACCGGGCCGACATCGGTGGCGAGACGATCCGGATTGCCCATCGCCAGCTCGGCCATGCCACCTTTGAGCATCGCGAGCACGCGGTCGGCGACGTCATCCTGCAGGCACAGCACGCGCAGCGCCGAACAACGCTGGCCTGCCGAATCAAACGCAGACGACAGCACATCGGCCACCACCTGCTCAGCCAGCGCCGACGAATCGACAATCATCGCGTTCTGACCGCCGGTCTCGGCAATCAGCGGAATCGGCGCGCCGTTGGCATCCAGGCGGCCGGCAAGCGTGCGCTGCAGGATGCGCGCGACTTCAGTCGAGCCGGTGAACATCACGCCCTTGGTGCGCCCGTCCTTCACCAGCGCCGCGCCGACAGTCTCACCGCGGCCCGGCAGCAGTTGCACGGCACCGGCCGGCACGCCGGCTTCGCGCAGGATGCGCACGGCTTGCGCCGCAATCAGCGGGGTCTGTTCAGCGGGCTTGGCCAGCACCGGGTTGCCCGCAGCCAGCGCGGCGCTGACCTGGCCGGTGAAGATCGCCAGCGGGAAGTTCCACGGGCTGATGCAGACCACCGGGCCCAGCGGACGGTGCGTGTCGTTGGAGAACCCACCGCGCACCTGCGCCGCGTAATAGCGCAGGAAGTCGACGGCTTCGCGCACCTCGGCGATGGCGTTGGACAGCGTCTTGCCGGCCTCGCGGATGATCAGGCCCATCAGGTGCTGCATCTCGCCTTCCATCAAGTCGGCGGCGCGATCGAGCAGCGCAGCGCGCGCTTCCGGCGGCGTGGCTTGCCAGATCGGGGCGGCGGCGGTGGCGGCCGACAGCGCGGCATCCACATCGGCTTCGGTGGCTTCCGTCACATGGCCGACGATGTCGCGCAGGTCCGCCGGATTGCGCACCGGCTGCGGCGCGCCACCCACGTACGATGCGTCGCCGATCGTCGGCTCGGCGGTCCAGACCGTGCTGGTGCCGGCAAGAAGGGCGGACGACAACGACGCCAGGCGCTGCTCGTTCGCCAGGTCGATGCCCGACGAGTTTGCGCGAACGTCACCGTAAAGGGCGCGCGGCAGCGGAATCTTCGGATGCGGCAGGCCGAGCGTCCCTTCATCGGCGTGCATCTTTTCCACCACCGCCACCGGGTCGGCGACGAGGTCGTCCAGCGGAATCGACTCGTCCGCAATGCGGTTCACGAACGAGGTGTTGGCGCCGTTTTCCAGCAGACGGCGCACCAGGTAAGCCAGCAGCGTTTCGTGCGTACCGACCGGCGCGTAGATGCGGCACGGGCGGTTCAGCTTGCCCGGCTTGTTGCCGACGACCTGCTCGTACAGCGGCTCGCCCATGCCGTGCAGGCACTGGAATTCGTACTGGCCGGGGTAATAGTTCTGGCCGGCCATGTGGTAAATGGCCGCCAGCGTGTGCGCGTTGTGCGTGGCGAACTGCGGGAAGATCGCCTCCGGCGCGGCCAGCAGCTTGCGCGCGCAAGCCAGGTACGACACGTCGGTGTAGACCTTGCGCGTGTAGACCGGGTAGCCCTCCAGGCCGTCGACCTGGGCGCGCTTGACCTCGCTGTCCCAGTACGCGCCCTTTACGAGGCGGATCATCAGGCGGTGCTTGCTGCGACGAGCCAGATCGATGATGTAGTCGAGCACGAACGGGCAGCGCTTCTGGTAGCCCTGCACCACGAAGCCGATGCCGTTCCAGCCGGCCAGCTCGGGCGCAAAGCACAGGCGCTCGAGCAGGTCGAGCGACAGTTCCAGGCGGTCGGCCTCTTCGGCGTCGATGTTGATGCCGATGTCGTATTCACGCGCCAGCATCGCCAGCGCCTTCACGCGCGGATACAGCTCGTTGATCGTGCGGTCGTACTGCGCGCGGCTGTAGCGCGGGTGCAGCGCCGACAGCTTGATCGAGATGCCCGGCCCTTCGTAGATGCCGCGCCCGCCCGAGGCCTGCCCGATCGCGCGGATGGCCTGCTCGTACGACGCGAGGTAGCGCTGCGCGTCTTCCTCCGTCATCGCGGCCTCGCCGAGCATGTCGTAGGAGTAGCGGAAGCCTTCGGCCTCGAACTTGCGCGCGTTGGCCAGCGCTTCGGAAATGGTTTCGCCGGTGACGAACTGCTCGCCCATCAGGCGCATCGCCATGTCCACACCCTTGCGGATCAGCGGTTCGCCGCTCTTGCCGATGATGCGCGTGAGCGCCTTCGACAGCCCTGCTTCGTTGTGCGTGGCCACCAGCTTGCCCGTGAGCAGCAGACCCCAGGTGGCCGCATTCACGAACAGCGACGGGCTCTGGCCGACATGCGAATACCAGTTGCCGTTGCTGATCTTGTCGCGGATGAGCGCGTCGCGCGTGGCCTTGTCCGGAATGCGCAGCAGCGCTTCGGCCAGGCACATCAGCGCCACGCCTTCCTGGCTCGACAGCGAGAATTCTTGAATGAGGCCCTGCACCAGCCCTTCACGGCCGGTGCCGACCTTTTGCGTACGCAGCTTGCCGGCCAGATCCCGCGCGAGCTGCTTGGCTTCCGAGGCGAGCGCGCCCGGAAGACGGGCCTGCTCGAGCAGCATCGGAATGGCTTCGGTTTCAGGGCGGCGGTAGGCTGCGGTGATGGCCGCGCGCAGAACCGACTGCGGTTGCACGCTTTGTGCGAATTCGAGGAACGGTTGCACCGCGGGTTCGTCACCCTCGTGCACGTCCGAGACGGCTGCGGCGGCGGACGGGAGGCCATCCGCCGCCGTGCCGTTTGCGTCATTTGGCAGCTGCCCCCGCTCCACTTGGTCCAGATACGTGAAGATCGCCTGCTTGATCAGCCAGTGCGGCGTGCGGTCAATGGACTGCGCAACGCGCTTGAGGCGTTCACGCGAAGCATCGTCCAGCTTGACCCCGAGGGTGGTTGTAGCCATGTGGGTTCCTATCCAGAGCTGCCATTGCCTAGCTTGTGGCCGGCAAATTGGGCGGATCATACGCCTGGCGATCTTGAAGGTGCAACCTAGTGAAACCCCTTGGTTCGAAATGGGTAGATGAGGGTGCAACCGCACATGGTGGGCCGAGCCTTGGGATGGCTTTACGGGTTGGGGGACGGGGGTTTTTGTTCTTGGTGCATCCCTTGTTTCATCCCCTGCCGGGACGGAAAGGGGGGCAGACCACCAGCGCTCAAATCCGCAAAGGATCAATCTCCAACTGCCACCGCACCCCCTTCACCGTCTTGCCGATCCCCGCAAACCCCTCAGTCCAAGCCGTCAAAAGCTTCTGCAAAGCCGCTCGAGAAGCCGATTCCACCAGCAACTGCGCCCGCTCGCGGTTGGCCAGCCGCACCATCGTCATCGGCACGGGGTCATGCAAGAACACTGGCGCACCCAATTCAGCAGCCAAGGCTTCACCTGCCGAGCGCGCAGCACTCAAGAATTCAAGCGCCCGCGCGACTTCCTTGTGCTCGGCGGTGAGCAGGGCTTGATAGGCAAACGGCGGCAGCCCGGCTTGCTTGCGTTCCCGCAGCAACTGGCGCGCGAAACCATCGTAGTCATGTCGAACCAGCGCCTGCAGCGCCGGGGCATCTGGATACCGCGTCTGAATCAGCACCTCGCCCGCCAACCCCGCCCGGCCCGCGCGCCCCGCCACCTGCATCAGCGATGCAAAGAGATGCTCGCCTGCGCGAAAGTCGTGCGAGAACAGCGAGGGGTCGGGCGCGACCACGCCCACCAGCGTCACGCGCAGGAAGTCATGCCCCTTGGCGACCATCTGCGTGCCGATCAGGATGTCGACGCTGCCTTCGTGCACGGTGTCGAACAGCGCTTCGGCGCTGCCCTTGCGGCGCGTGGAATCGGCGTCGATGCGGGCGACGCGGGCCTGCGGAAACAGCTCGCCGAGCGTCTCTTCGATGCGCTGGGTGCCGCGCCCGAGCGGCGCGATGTCGACGTTGCCGCAGTCTGGGCAGTGATGCGGAATGCGCGATTCGTACCCGCAGTGGTGACAGCGCAGGCGCCGCTCGGGCTTGTGCAGCACCAGGTACGCCGAGCAGCGCGGACAGCCCGACAGCCAGCCGCACGCGTCGCACGAGAGCACGGGCGCGTAGCCGCGGCGGTTGAGGAACAGCAAGCTCTGTTCGCCGCGCGCCAGGCGATCGGCAATCGCATCGACAAGCGGCTTGGACAGCCCATCGCGAATCTGGCGCCCGGCGCGGCGCTCCAGATTCAGGTCGATCAGCGACACGCGCGGCAGCACTGCTTCGGCCTGCGCGCGCCGCGAGAGCGTCAGGCGCGTGGTGGGCGTCTGCTCCGCGCGCCACCAGGTCTCCAGCGACGGCGTGGCCGAGCCCAACACGACGGGGATGTTGCGCTGCTTGGCGCGCCATAGCGCCAGGTCGCGTGCGGAATAGCGCAGGCCCTCCTGCTGCTTGTACGACGTGTCGTGTTCCTCGTCGACGAGGATGAGCGCGAGCTTGGGCAGCGACGCCAGCATCGCCAGCCGCGTGCCGAGCACGATGCGCGCCTCACCGCGATGGGCGGCCAGCCAGTTCAGCGCACGCGGCTGTTCGGCCAGACCACTGTGCAGCGCCGCCATGGGCACACCGGGAAAACGCGCCGCAATGCGCGCCTCCAGTTGTGGCGTCAGGTTGATCTCGGGCACCAGCATCAGGACCTGTGCGGCGGGCTCGCGCGCCAGGGCGTCGGCGATGGCGTGCAGGTAAACCTCGGTCTTGCCACTGCCGGTGACGCCGTACAACAGGAACGGGCTGAAGTTGCCGGCCGCCCCCGCCTGGGCAATGGCTGCCACGGCGGCGGTCTGTTCCTCGTTCAGTGCGGGTGCGATGGAAGGCAGTGGCAGTTCGAGCGGTTGCGGCAACAGCGCCTTCGGCCGCAGTTCTGCGCGCAGCCAGCCGACGGACGTCCAATCCCGCAGCTTGGCGACGGCTTGCCCGTGCAGTTCAACAGCAGCGCTGGTGGACAGCTCGCCATCGCCGGTCAGCGCTTCGGCCAATCGCATGGCGCCGGACGCACGTTTCGGAATGCTGTCCAGCAACGCTGCCCGGGCCGGTTCAAACATCACGTAGACGGTTTCGGTGGCCTGCCGGGCGAGGCTGTCCCAACTGCCCGGGGTTCGCCACAGCGGCGGGAGCGCCGGTAACGTCACTTCGCCGAGCGCGCGGTGGTAGTAGCCGGCAGCAAATTCGGCCAGGGCCCGCCATTCGGCGTCGAGCGGCGGCACCCAGTCGAGCACCCGCTCGACATCGCGCAGCTTTTCTTGCGGCACATCGGTGGTCGCGGCGGTTTCGACGACTAACCCCGCCACACGCCGGTTGCCAAACGGCACCACAACCAATTGCCCCGGCAGCACGGGCTGCCCACACCGGTAATCGAACACCGCATCGAGCGGCGTATCAATCACCACGCGAGCAATGGAGGCCGACACCTTGGCATCAGAAAACGCGGCGTCGACTTGGGACGTGGTCATGCAAGGCGCAAAGGGTTGAATTGCAAAGGGAATGTTGCGATGCAGCGGCGGATCCCGCACCTGGAAAATGCGTCTTGCCCATCTCACCTTGCCTTTACAGCCATTGCCGTGGCCGGTTCGATGTTCAAGTATTACTTGAGGTTTGTGGCTTGGCGCCATGATCGGCGACCGTTTTCCGGGCTATCCACATAGCCTGTGGATAACTTTGTTGAAAAGTCGCCTGCAGTCTCTGCAAAGGCCAATGGACTCACCGTTTTTCTAGCTTGCACGATTTACGCGCACACGCCTTTCTTTCAAAAAAATCAAACACTTATGCGTTGGGTGCACACAGCCTTCCCTGTTGCGCCGCGGAAAGAACCAGCCGCGACAGCTTTGTGCATAAGTCAAGTCTTGACAGCCGGGTTACGCACCAGAAAGCACGAAATAAATCGCTTGACACCTCTTTCGGGCCAGATGGGGCCACCGGCACGCAAGTAGTCACTCACCCCTAATGCACCAAAGCGGCGAAGATTCAACTCGTGCCCCTGGCTTCACGCACGACTGCGGCACGATTCAAACGCTATCGCACCGCAGCATTGATCTCAACCGTGTGACTTCGCTTTCTTGCGCAGCGCGCGGCTGAAGCTGTGCACCTCGTCCACCAGCACCGACACCGCTTCGGGCGGTGTGAACTGCGAGATGCCGTGGCCGAGGTTGAAGATGTGGCCGTCGCTGCCGCCGCCGGCTGCGTAGTCTTCCAGCACGCGACGCACTTGGGCACGAATCGCGTCGGGTTCAGCAAACAGCACCGTCGGGTCCAGGTTGCCCTGCAGGGCAACGCGCCCTGCCGTTCGCTGGCGCGCAAGCTGCAGGTTGACGGTCCAGTCCACACCCAGCGCGTCGGCACCGGTCTCGGCCATGGCTTCGAGCCACAGGCCACCGCCCTTGGTGAAGAGGATGACCGGCACGCGCTGGCCGTCTGCCCCGGCGCGGATGCCTTCCACCACGCGCGCCATGTAGGCCAGCGAGAACTGCTGATAGATGCCATCGGCCAAGGCACCGCCCCAGGTATCAAACACCTGCACAGCTTGGGCACCGGCATCGATCTGCGCGTTGAGATAGTCGATCACGGCTTGCGCGTTGATCTCCAGGATGCGGTGCATCAGGTCCGGGCGCGCATAGAGCATCGACTTGACGGTGCGGAAGTCGTCCGAGCCGCCGCCTTCGACCATGTAACAGGCGAGCGTCCACGGGCTGCCCGAGAAGCCGATGAGCGGCACACGCTGGCGGCCGTCCTGCACGAGCGCACGGCGGATTTCCGCCACGGCGTCGAACACGTATTGCAGAGACGACATGTCCGGCACCGACAGCGCAGCCACATCGGCTTCCGTGCGCACCGGCTTGGCAAAGCGCGGGCCCTCGCCCTGTGCAAACGACAGCCCCAGGCCCATGGCGTCGGGCACGGTCAGGATGTCGGAGAACAGGATTGCCGCGTCCAGCGCATAGCGATCCAGCGGCTGCAGCGTCACTTCCGTCGCATACGCCGGCGACTTGGCCAGGCCGAGGAAGCTGCCAGCCCGTGCGCGCGTGGCGTTGTACTCGGGCAGATAGCGGCCCGCCTGGCGCATCAGCCACAGCGGCGTGTAGTCGGTGGGCTGGCGGCGCAGGGCGCGCAGGAAGGTGTCGTTGGCGAGCGGTGCGGACATGGCGATGGACTCTTTAGGAGGGCGCCATTGTAAGGGATGGTGTTTTTATTCCGACCTGACCCAGGCCAACATGCCGAAGATCAGGGCGCAGATATCACGGCACCTTGTGTGTATCGCCGGCGCGCTGCGGCGGCAGCTTGATCGCCATCGATTTGAAATCCGTGCTGGTGGTCAGCGTTCCGTGCACCACGCCACGAGGGATCACGATCAGATCACCCGCCCGGACCTCGCGCGGCGCGTTGTCGAGCCAGACGGTGGCCGTGCCCGACATTACATACTGGATCTCGTCGGAGTACGTGTGCGTGTGCTTGGCCACGGTGCCGACCTGGACGCCCACCGTGCCATTGGCCGCCGTCACCAGCGTCTTGGTGCGCAGCGTACCCATCTCGGCGATGACTGGGCCGATCTCGTCCGGGGCCATACCGCCCATGTTGATGATCTGCGCCGAGAGCGGCGGTGCCGAGGGTGGAGCCGCTGCCGCAGCCGGTTGCGACGCTTGCGCAAACGCGCCGGCGCAGCCGGCAAAGATGGCGGCGGCAGAAACCGACCGGATCACGGTAACAGGACGATGGCGATGCATGATGGCTCCTCATGACGCGGTCGCCGCCAAGGCGCGGCGATCCGTGGCGCGTTGATTGGCTCATTCGTTTGGCGCGCTCGCGGCGATTGTCGCATCGGCACACAGAGCCATTGACCTAGGGCGATTCCCGAGAACGTGCCCCTCGTACGCAAACCGGCTCGCCTATAGTGGACGGCGCAAAGCCCGCCACAAACGCACATCACAGGAGACCGGCATGACACACAAAGGAAGCTGCCACTGCGGCAACGTCGCGTTCGAAGTTGAGGGGCATCCCGAAAACGCGATGGCATGCAACTGCTCGATCTGCCAGCGCAAGGGGTCGCTGCTGTGGTTCGTGGCCCGCGACAAGGTGCGATTGCTCACGCCGGAAGACAACGCCAGCACCTATCTCTTCCGCAAGCATGTGATCAAGCACCGCTTCTGCCCGACCTGCGGCATCCATCCCTATGCAGAGGGCGCGATGCCCGACGGCACACCAATGATTGCCGTCAACGTCCGCTGCCTGGAAGACATCGATCTGACCAGCGTGCCGGTCACCCACTTTGACGGGCGGTCAATGTAGCGGCGCGTCAGACGTTGCGCAACTTGAACAGCCCAACCGTGCGAGCCAGGCCGTGCGCCTGTTCGTTGAGCATGGACGATGCAGCCGTCGACTGCTCCACCAGTGCCGCGTTCTGCTGCGTGGCCTGATCCATCTCGGCGACGCTGCGATCGATCTGGCTGATGCCAGTGCTCTGCTCGTGCATCGCGCCGTCGATCTCGCCGATGATGCGCGCCACACGTTCGATGCCCTGCACGATTTCCTGCATCGTTGCGCCGGCGGCCTGCACGCGTTGCGCGCCGGTCTTCACGCTGGCTTCCGATGCCTGGATCAGGTCTTTGATTTCGCGCGCGGCCGTAGCGCTGCGTTGTGCCAGCGTGCGCACCTCGCCGGCCACCACGGCAAAGCCGCGGCCGTTCTCGCCGGCGCGGGCCGCTTCCACCGCAGCGTTCAGCGCGAGGATGTTGGTCTGGAACGCAATGCTGTCGATCACGCCGATGATCTCGGTAATGCGCGCCGACGACTTGGCGATTTCGTCCATCGTGCTGACGGCGCTGGAAACCACCTCGCCGCCGCGCGTGGCGGCATCGCTTGCGTCGCTGGCCAGGCGCGTGGCCTGCACGGCCGCATCGGCAGAGTTCTTCACGCTGGTCGTCAGCTCCGTCAACGCGGCAGAGGTTTCCTGCAGGTTGCTGGCCGAAACCTCGGTCCGGTTGGAAAGATCGCGGTTGCCCGCTTCGATCTCGCCGGTGGCGGATTTCATGCTGTCGACGCTGGCGCGCACTTCCAGCAGCACTTCGCCAATCTTGTCGATGAAGGTGTTGAACGACGCGCTGATCTGCGCGACTTCATCGTTGCCGACCACGGGCAGACGGTGCGTCAGGTCGCCGCCGCCGGAGCCGATGGTGTCCATTGCGTCGCGCACCTGCGACAGGCGGCGGAACGACTGCGACGTGAAGAAGGCGGCGATGCCCACGGCGGCCAGCGTCAGCAGCACCATGGCCACGGCCAGCGCCTTGACGACGTTACGCAAACCGGCGGTGGCTTCGGCCTTGTCCAGCGCGATTACAAGATACCAGTCGGTGCCCTGCACGGCCTGCGCCTTGAGCAGTTTCGGCGCGCCGGCCAGCTCAACCTCCAGCGGCGAAGTCGCCTTGGCCAGGTTGGCGAGCGTATCGACGGTGAGCGACGGCGCAACGTCGGTGGCCGGCTTGAGCATCAGCTTTGCGTCAGGGTGAGCGATCACCTGGCCATCCTTGGCGACCACGAAGGCGAGGCTCGACGGTGTCGGGTGTACCGCCGCGACCACCTCGCGCACGCCGTCGAGCGGCACAGCCCCGGACAACGCACCGGTGGTTTCGCCATTCTTGACGAGCGGCGCAGCAAACGACACGTACGGCACGCCGGTCGACACGTCGCCGTAGGGCTTGGTGACGAGCAGTTGGCCCGCAGCGATTGCCTGCTTGTACCAGGGGCGGCCGGTCGGATCGTAGTCCTTGGGCGTGGTGGCGCTGGTGGAGATGAAGCTCTTGTCGGTCCAGCCGATCGTGATGATCGGGAAGCCGTTGGCATCGCCCATGTGCTTGCCGAAGCCTTGCGGGTCACCGTGCTCGATCACGCCGGCGGTGGCCTTCACGGCCTGTGCCTTTGCCCCGACCCACTTGTCGATGGCGAGCGTGTTGCCGCTGGCAACGGCGGCCAGGTTCTGGTCGATCGATTCCATCGTGTTGGAACGCACGATGGAATACGTTGCGGCCCCAGACAGCGCCAGGGCACCAACCACGGTGGCCGATGAGATGAGGAGAATTCGAGTGCGGAGGGAGGAGATCATGATTCTTCTAGGCGAAACCTTTTCCATGAATCTGACTGCGTACGGTATTGGCCGCAGCGCCCTCCAGAACCGACTGCTGACTGTCGGGGCCACTCAAGCTGCTACGGCACCGCACAGGCGAACTTGAGGCGGCAAAACCCGTTCCCACAAAAGGATGGCTGCGATAAAAGGCAACGCTTCGCATGATTGCCCAGGCAATTCATCCGGTTGAAACACAAGCCCATGCACGACGCCCTTCAAATCGACCCCGCCACCGGGGAACCGCAACAACACCTGGGCGCGTTGAACACGTTGTAAGACACCCCGGCGTCGGCCCCGATTGCCGCCCCCGCACCGTTTGCAGTACCGTCGCTGGCATTCCCAACGGAGCCCGGAGCCCAGCGTCATGGCCGTGCTGTTCACCATCCTGAAGATCGCCGTCGTGCTCGTGCTGGTGTCGTCGCTGGCCGAGGCGATCGTGCTGTCGCTGAGAAACGGGTGGGCCAGCTACGACTGGAAGGCCGCCGGCGTGTCGATGGTCGATTTCCTGGTACGCGAGTACCCACTACGCTGGTTGCTGCCGCTGGCGTTCTGGACGCAGGGGCTGGAATGGGTCTACCAGCATCGTCTCTGGTCCTTGCCGATGGACCACTGGACGGGCTGGGCCGCGTGCTTTCTCGGCCAGGAGTTCTGCTACTACTGGTACCACCGCGCCGCGCACCGCGTGCGCTGGTTCTGGTGCACGCATGCCATCCACCACTCGCCGAATGACCTGAACCTCTCGGCTGCCTACCGCTTCGGCTGGACGGGCCGGTTGACCGGCACGCTCGCCTTCTTTGCGCTGGCGCCGCTGCTGGGCATGCCGCCGCGCATCGTGTTGATGCTGCTGTCGCTCAATCTGCTGTACCAGTTCTGGATCCACGCCACGTGGATTCCCCGCCTGGGGCCTCTGGAATGGGTGCTGAATACGCCCTCGGCGCACCGCGTGCATCACGCGTCCAACCTCGAATACCTGGACGGCAATTACGGCGGCGTGCTGATCGTGTTCGACCGGCTGTTCGGCACCTACATCCCCGAACGCAAAGACGTGCCGTGCCGCTACGGCCTCGTGCACCCGATGCGCACGTACAACCTGCTGGTGATCGAATTCGCGCACTGGCGGGCGCTGTGGCAAGACCTGAAGACCGCCCGCTCGGCCGGCGAAGTGTTTGGCTACCTGTTCCGCCCGCCAGGCTGGCGGCCCGATGACCATGGCGAGACAACGGAGGATCTGCGTCGCCGCGCCGCGCTCATTCCCGACGAGCCCGTCGTCGCCCCGGCCGTTGCTGCGAACTGAACTACGGCAGACGCAGCGTCTGCGCCAAGTGGCCATACACCACCGCGATCCGCCGCAGGTGGCGCGACTCCGGATGCGTCAGCAGCCATAGCTCCGATTGATTGGCGTCTTGCAGATCCCGCAGCGCCACCAGATCGCTGCGCGTCTGCGCCATCACCACGGGCAGGATCCCGACGCCCATGCCCATGCCGACCATCTCGGCCGCGATCTGCAAGCTGTTGACGAAGTACGTGGGCATGACCTTGGGGAAATGCCGTTTGCGCCAACTGACTGACGGGTGATCCGGAATTGCATCGTCAATGGCGAGCCACGGCGTGCGGCCAGCTTCGACATCGGCGTAGGTGATGCCGCTTGCGCGCCCCGCGTATAACCCCACGCGAATCGGCCCGATGTGTTTGCCCACCAGATGCTGCGGCGGACGGCGCGTGGCCCGCACGGCAATATCGGCATCGCGCCGGGTCAGGCTGGCCAGCTCGTTGCTCACACGCAGGTCGTAGTTGAGGTTCGGATGCTGGGCTTGCAGCGCCTTCAACGCGGGGGCGACCAGGCCGATCAGGATCGTGTCCGTGGTGGTGATGCGTACCGTGCCCGACACTTGGTCCGGCACGGCATGTACCGCCGATCGCGCGGCCTCCAGTGCCGACTCCACCTGCTCGGCCTGCTCCGCCAGCGCGTGCGCCAGGTCGCCCGCCAGATAGCCCGTGCGCGAGCGCGCAAACAGCGTGGCGCCCAGCCCGCGCTCGATGCGCTGCAACGACCGGAACACCGTGGACGCATCCACGCCGAGCCGTTCGCCGGCCGCCGCCAACGTGCCCGTGCGCACCATCGCCAGCACGATCTCCAGGTCTGCCGCGCTCAATCGGTATTGCGTTTGCGCAAGCATGATTTGCTGTTCTGCCTATTTCATTGGCACTGACGCAATCCTACAGTGTCGTCACCGCCGCCGTTGGCGGCTTTCCCAACCTGTTCACGAGACCCAGACCATGAAGCTCTATTACTCCGCCGGCGCCTGCTCGCTGGCCGTCCATATCGCCCTGCGCGAAGTGGGTGCGCAGTTTGACCTGACCGCCGTCGACCTGGCCAAGCACCTCACCGCTGATGGCACGGATTTCTACACGATCTCGCCGCGCGGTTACGTGCCGCTGCTGGAGCTGGCCGACGGCTCGCGCCACACCGAAGCTGCCGCGCTGCTGCAGTACGTGGCCGACCTCGACCCGACACATGCGCTGATCGGCAAGCCCGGCAGCGCGCACCGCCTGGCCGTGATCGAATGGCTCACCTTTGTCAGCACCGAGCTGCACAAAGGCTTCGGCCCGCTCTGGTACAAGGACACACCCGAGGCCACGCGCCAGGGCGCCAAGGACAAGCTCGCCAAGCGCTTTGCCGAACTCGACGCCCGCCTCGCCAAACAGCCTTACCTGGCCGACACCTACAGCGTGGCCGACGCCTATGCGTTTGCGGTGCTGAACTGGACGAACTTCCTGGCGCTGCCGATGGGCGCGTATCCGCATGTGCAGGCGTATATGGCACGGGTGGGTGCGCGGCCGCAGGTGGTGGCAGCGTTGAAAGCCGAGGGCTTGATCAAGGCCGACGCGGCCAGCACCGTCGCCTGATCGGTAGCCGGGGATCGGCGGGTCCTAAACAAAACCGCCGATCCCACCCCCTACTCCGCCCAACGTTTGCGGAACGTCTTACAACAGATCCCCATGTTGTAGATGGGCTCTATCAGGGCTACACGCCGTGCTGTCACATGCGCGTCGCTACAATCGCATGCTTTGCGTCTTCTGCAGCCCCGCAGGTCTTCTCATGTTCAAGCACGTTGTTCTCGCCCTGGCCGTTGCGGCTGCGGGCTTGCCGGTTCTCGCTCGCGCGGAGGTGCGCGGGGCAGGTTCGACCGCCGCCGCACCGGTCTATCGCGTCTGGGCGGCGGGGTATGCCGCGTCATCCGGCGTTACGCTCAGCTATGACGCGGTGGGCTCGGGAGAAGGCCTGAAGCGCATTCGCGCAGGCGCCGTGGATTTTGGTGCGTCCGACGTGCCGCTCTCCAGCGCGGAGGCTGCCAAGGCGGGCCTCGTCTGCGTGCCGTCGGTGGTGACGGGTGCGGTGCCGTTTGTGAACGTGCCAGGGGTACCGCGCGGTCAGCTCAAATTGACGGGCGAACTGCTGGCGCAGATCTTCCTTGGCAAGGTCGAGAGCTGGGATGCGCCGGAGTTGCGCGCGCTGAACCCGGGTGTGACGCTACCCAAGCTGAAGATCCATCCGGTCGTGCGCGCCGATGGTTCGGGCACGACGTACCACTTCACCGATTACCTGAGCGCCGTCAGCGCCGAATGGAAAAGCACGTACGGCACGAAGTCGACCATCAACTGGCCCGCAGGCTTCACAGCGGCCAAGGGCAGCGGCGATGTGGTCAAAGCCGTGCAGGCCACGTCCGGCGCCATCGGTTATGTCGATTACAACTACATCCTCGACAACGACCTGAGCGGCGTGCAACTGCGCAACGTCGCGGGCCGCTTCGTCAGCGCGCAGGTGAGCGGTTTCCGCGAAGCCGTCACGCAAAGCGCATGGAACCGCAAGGGTGATTTCACCGCGCCGCTGGTCAATCTGCCGGGCGCGGAAACGTGGCCGATCACTATGGGCACCTTCATCGTCGTGCCGGTGGTCAGCGCATCGGGCGCGCGCACGCTGGCCGCGCTGAAGTTCCTGACGTGGGGTTACTTCCACGGCGACGAACTGGCCGCGCGTGCGAAGTTCGTGCCGCTGCCCGAACGCGTGCAGGCCATTGCGTATCGTGAACTGGCCCGCGTGACGGACGTATCGGGCGCTGCCATCGGTCTGCAGAGCATGCCCGCGAACTGGGGGAAATGATCCTTGCCGGTGCAGTGTTTGCACCGGCAACAGCACCGGTTTGATGCCGCACAGGCTGCCCGCTGAAAGCTTTGCAACAAGGCTGGATTGTTCCGGCCCGTTTCCTATAGTGATCACTCGCCGCGCAAGTCAGCCCCGCGCGTCACTGCCAAAGCAACGACGGGAAGGACACATGGGCACCCCCATCGCAGACCAGGACGAGCAGATCCAGCAGATCGCACAGGACACCGGCGCACCGGCCGATCTCGTCCGCGAGCAGTACATGCAGACGATGCGCGCGTTGGCGGCAGATGCCAGCGTGCAGGACTATCTCTCGCTGTTTGTCACACGCCGCGTGCGTGCCGCGTTCCGCCAGCGCCGCACGCCGACGCGTTAGGCCCTGCCCCTCACTTATTCCCCGCTGATCATCCCGACGAATGCGTGCGCCGCGCGGCGCATCCATTCACGTGCACGCTCGGCCTCGAACTGGATGCGCGCAAAGGCGTGCGTCATGCCCGAGGCTTCGATGGTGATGACCTGCGCGCCGTGCTGCACGAGGTAGTCGGCGTATTGCAGGCCGTCGTCGCGCAGCACGTCGTGCGCCGCCACGATGACGACGGTATCGGGCGGCGTAGTTGCCGGCGTGCGCGCCATCAGGAAGATGCGGAGGTCTTGCTCGGCGAGGGGCTTGGCGAGGGCGTCTGCACCGATGTATTTCTCCCAGTACCAGCGCATTTCATCGCGCGTGAGGCCGGGGCCTTGCGCAAACGCGTTGTAGCTCTCGCTGCCAAAAGCCGGCGTGGTGACGGGGTACAGCAGGAACTGCGCATTGACGAGGCCAGGGCGCGCACCCTGCGCGGCCTGCACCGCAAGATGGCCGCCGGCGCTGTCGCCACCCACAGCCAGGAAGTCCGGATCGAAGCCGAGGTGCACGCGCTGCTCGGCCAGGTACGCGAGCGCGTCGCGGGCATCATCGGCCGGCACGGGAAATGGATGCTCCGGCGCGAGGCGGTAGTCGACACTCACCACGGCGCAGCCGGTGTCTTGCGCCATCAATGCGGCCAGCATGCGATGCGTTGTGCGCGGCGCGCCAACCACCCATCCGCCACCGTGAAACCACACCAGCAAACGCGGCGTTGCCACGCCTTTCGGACGAAAGACGATGGCGTCGAGCGTGCGGCCCGCAAGCGGCAGGCTCAAGTCAGAAACTTCAACGCCGTCGGGATCGGGTCGGGCGGATACCGCAGCAATCGCCTCGAAGCGCGCGCGCTGCGCGGCTGCGTCCTCGGGCGGTGGCAGGGCGCCGAACTGTTCGGCAAGGCGTTGGTAGAACTGCAGGATTTGCGGATCGACGGCCATGACGTAAGCGGGATGCGATGACCGCCCGAGTGTAGCGCGTCGCGCTGGCTTGGACCTTCCGATACGTCAGGAAGCCGCACGGCGCGAGCGGCAGCGGAATGTCAGTCCGGGGCGCCGTCGCGTTCGTCGCACAGGGCCTTGGGGGCTGACATTTATTTTTGCTCGCCGATGCCGAGTCGCCAGTGTTCGATCTTCGTGCAGCGGTCTTGCACGGCCGGAATGCCAGCGTTGCGCGCCACGGCCATCGCCTCGTCATTCACGATGCCGAGCTGCACCCAGATGCCGCCCACGCCCAGCATCACGGCTTCCTGCACGACGGGCAGCACCTGCTCTGAGCGCCGGAAGATATCGACCAGATCGATGCGCTGGCCGGCGGCGGCAAGCGTCGTCGCAGCTTCGGTGAGCGTGGCGTAGCAGGGCTCGCCGAGCACGTCTTCGCCCGCGTGCTGCGGGTTGACGGGCACGATGCGATAGCCGGCCTGCTGCAGATAGCGCGCCACGTCATAGCTGGGCCGCGTGGGACGCGGCGACAGCCCGACCACGGCGATGGTCTTGCCGGACAGCAGCCGGCGCATGGTGGCTTGCTCGTCAGCGTAGGAGGGATTGGCGGACAACATGGTTGACGATGCAGATGGAATCAGGTTGCGGGCCGCTTGCATGCGGCGCCCAGGTCATCGATGCGCACGGCAGCACGGAACGCGCCCGACGAATAGGGTCCGACCTCATACGGCCCGTAGTGCACGACGATGCGGTCACCTTGCAGCGTAAACGGAAACGCGGCGTTACGCAGGTCGCGCTCCTTTAGGGCGCCGCGCGGCGCATCGGGTGCGCCTTCGCGCTTGAGCGCATCGACAATCTGCGTATTGAAGCTCTGCAGGCAGGCGGATGTGGGGTTCAGCACATCGGCCAAGGCGATCGGCTGGAAGCCCTGCGCACCGCGTCGCCAGTTGCCGGCGGTGAAGCTGTAGTTGCCGTGCGCGCCGCCGCTGTAGGCCCAGACCATGCGCAAGAGGCTCACGGTGTCGCCCAAACCGATGGCGCTGATGCGGATGACGCATTCGTTGTCGAATTGATCGCACTTGCGCACGCGCAGCGATTGGATCAGCGCGTCGATGCCGGCGTCGCCCGTCACCGGATAGCGCTCGGTCAGCTTGGCCTGGCCGGAAGCGCCCGTGGACTCCTGATAGCGCGCCACGCGCTTGAGCGTGAAGGGTTGACTGCGGCCACCATCGCTCCAGGTGCCGGTGGCGGCGGAGCCGTCGGCCGACAGCGCACCGGAGAGCGTGCCGCCCTCGCGCACGACGGGCTGGCCAGCCGCATCGAGTGCTTCTGCGCGCTCGCGCCACACGAAGCGGCGCTCGGGTACGTTGCGCCCTTCGATGGTCCAGAAGGTGCGGCCCTGGGGGCGGTCGTCGTAGGCATCGCCAGTCAGCGTGTCGGCCACCGGGTCCTTGTCCGCGTCCTGCCCTCTGGGTGGCGGGTCGTACACGTTCAGCCAGACGTTCCACCCTGGGCTGTCGGCGCCCTTTCCCACCGTGCCCTGCCAGAAACTACCCGCCAGGCGCTCGTGCTGCTCTTTCGTTTTTGCAAGGGCGACAGTTGGCGCAGAAGCAACAGGTGCCGAGGCGGGCGGCGCACTCGCGGGTGCTGCAGGCGCAGCGAAGACCGCTTCTGTTCCGGCCTGTGCGCTGCCCAACCCGCCAAGTGCCCCCATCAAGGTAACAAAAACGCCCGCCCTCACCGACTTCTGCAACACATCGTGCATCGCATGCCTGTGCATGCCTCCCTCCTATCAACCCGACACCCCAGACTAGGACACACACCGCTGGTTCGCCGTTTTCCAAGCCCCGTCTGCCTCAGCGGCAGAACGATGGGACTGTGCAGGTGCAGCAGGCGTTCCCCGAACCGGCCCTTCAGGCGCTTTCGGACTCACACAGGGCGGCTTTTACCGCGCTTGCATTCGATTGCAATCCGACACACTTTGTTACGCCTCGGGGCCACCCCGTCACCCACAATGCCGTCGCACCCCAGCGTTTGTGTCCAATTGTTGTGCGCCATATCAGGCGCCGGATGACCATCCCCGTCCAGGGCGACGACCACGGACGCAGACCCCGGTGCAAGGTTACCCCCTCCTTTCGAATTGACCCCTCGAAGGGATTTCCCGTCCGCGCGGCGCTCCCCGGCCCGCGCGCTTTTTTTTGTGTGCGCAATTCGCGCGCCTGCCCGACAGCTTCCCGCCTCTCGCAAGTGCCTTGGATCCAGCCGATACATCTGGGGGCTGCCTGCTACCGCGAAACACGCTCTTACAAAGGCAAGTCGACCCCTCGCCGCCTGCCGCGTTAAATGGAGACATCCACGCGGCACAGGCCGCTATAAAAACGAGGGCTCATCATGTCCAAGGTTTCCCGTCGTTCCCCCCTTTCCGGTGTACGGCTGCCGTATGTGTTGCGCGCGGTGGGTGTTGCCGCCGTGCTGCTGGTCTGCGGTGCGCAGGCCGCGATGGCAGCCGATCCGGCTTCACGGGTGGCGCGACTGTCGGACTTTTCCGGCACGGTGAGCTTCGCGCCCGCCGGCTCCGATGATTGGGCCGGCGCCTCGCTCAACCGCCCGCTCACCACGGGTGACCGCCTGTGGTCCGACCAAGGCAGCCACAGTGAGCTCCACGTCGGCTCCACAGCGTTGCGCCTCGGCCAGAACACCGGCGCCACGCTCGTCGACCTGGACGACCGCAACACGCAGGTGAAGCTCACGCAAGGTGCCCTGTCGGTTCGCGTGCGGTCGCTGCCGGCCGACCAGACCATCGAGATCGATACGCCCAACCTGGCGTTCACGCCGCAGGCACCGGGCGAATACCGTCTTGACGTCGCCCCCGATGGTTCCAGCACGACCGTCACCGTGTGGCACGGTCAGGGCACGGCCTACGGCGATGACCGCTCCACGCCGCTCGGCGCAGGTCAGCAAATCCGCTTCGGCGGCACGGACCTCGCCGAGGCCGGCGGCACCGACAACCCAGGTCGCGACGCCTTCGACCGCTGGGCCGAATCGCGCGATGCACGCGAAGACGCTTCGGTCTCCGCCCGCTACGTCGGCCGCGAAATGACCGGCTACGAGGCCCTCGACGACAACGGCACCTGGCGTGAAGAAGACGGCTATGGCGCCGTGTGGGTACCGCGCGCCGTGCCCGTCGGCTGGGCACCGTATCGCACGGGCCATTGGGCCTGGGTGGCGCCCTGGGGCTGGACGTGGGTGGACGACGCGCCGTGGGGCTTTGCGCCTTTCCACTACGGCCGTTGGGCGTACGTCGGCACGACGTGGTGCTGGGTGCCGGGACCGGTGGTACCGCGGCCGGTCTATGCGCCAGCGCTCGTCGGCTTCGTGGGCGGCGGAGGCGGCGGTGGAGTGAGCTGGGGGATCAACATCTCGATCGGCTCGCCGGGGGTGGCATGGTTCCCGCTGGCGCCGGGCGAGGCGTATCGCCCGGTGTATGCGGCCAGCCCGACCTACGTGACGAACATCAACCGCACGGTGGTGGTGAACAACGTCACGGTCAACAAGACCATCATCAACAACACCACCAACGTGACCAACGTTCGCAACGTGAACCGCGTCACCTATGTCAATGCCAACAACCCAGCCGCACTGACGGCGGTGCCAGCCAAGACCTTCGTCAACGGCCAGCCGGTCGGTCCCGCCATGACGCATCTGCGACCGGAACAATTGCGCGCGCAGATGGCGCATGCGCAGTTTGTGTCGACGCCGGCGCTGGCACCGGTGCGTGCCAGCCTGGTGGGTGCAGCGGCCAACGGCGGGCCGCACCAGTTGCCGCCGCAGCAGGCGTTTGCACGTCAGGCGATTGCAGTACGAGCACCCGCCGCGCCGGCAGGTGGACACGATGCATTGGCAGAACGGTTCCGCTCTCAAGGCGGTGCGCTCCCGGGCGCTGGCCCGGCATGGACGGGCGGCAACGTGAGCGCCCGCGTTGCGCCAGTGCGAGGCCACGCCGATACGGGAATGCCGACCGCGCCAGCCGCTGCACAGGCAGCGGGTCTACGGTTGACTCGCGCCGCGCCGAGTGGGCCCAATGGACCAAATGGGCCCTCACGCGCCGGTAACGAGCTTGGCCGACCGGCGGAACAACGCGGTCCGAATGGGCCGCAAGGGTTGATGGGCTCCCCAAACCCGCAGAATGCGCAGACGGCCCATGGTGCCCAACCTGGATCAGCTCCACAGGGTCTGATGGCCCCGGGCGCGATCAACCGGCCACGCCCGCTGCCGGGTGCCGCCGCGCCGCAGGACCGCCCGGGACAACCGCAGACTACACAGGCGCCACAAGGCCCGGCGGGCATGACGACACGTCCACCGCTGCGCGACGGCGCGCCCGGTACACCGCGAGAAGAGCGCCGCGCCTTCGAACCGCGTCCGCAACTGCCGCAAGCCGGCGCGCAAGCGCCACAACCTCAGCCGCAGCGCGGCGGCCAGGAGCCGAATCGCTTCAACGGTAACCCGGCACCGGCCATGCAGGAGCGCCAGCACAACGAACCGCCGCAGATGCGCGCACGCCCCGAGCCCGAACAACGCCGGCCGGAACCGCACATGGAAGCCCCGCGTCCCGCACCGCAACCGCACGTTGAGATGCGCCCGCCACAACCGCAGCCTCAACCGCGTCCGCCTGAAGCCCATCCGCCACAACCGCAGCAGCAGGCACAACCACCTCGGCAGGAACACCACGAGGCCCAGCCGCATCCGCAAGGCAATCGCGGTGATGAGAAGCGCGAAGGTGAGCACCGCTGAGCAGGCACTGCGCCAGTTCTCAGGCAAAAAAAAGCAGCCCTTTCGGGGCTGCCTTTTCCTCTGCGCCGGCCGATGACACCGGCCGGTACACACTTGCCCTAGCGTTTGCGACGCAGGCGCGCGATCGCTGCAAGCTGCGCAGCGGCCACGGCCAGTTCACTCTGCGCACGGGCCAGATCCAGGTCGCTGCCTTGATTCTGCAGCGCCTCTTCAGCCGCACGCTTGGCTTCGTTCGCCTTGGCTTCGTCCAGGTCGTGACCGCGGATTGCGGTATCGGCCAGCACGGTCACCCTCTTGGGCTGCACTTCGAGAATGCCACCGGCAACGAACACGAACTCTTCGCCGCCGTCTTCCTTCTCGATGCGCACGGCGCCCGGCTTGATGCGCGTGATCAGCGGCGTGTGGCCGGGCAGAATGCCCAGCTCGCCGGCTTCACCAGGCAGCGCCACGAACTTGGCATTGCCGGAGAAGATCTCGTGCTCAGCGCTGACGACGTCTACATGAATGGTTGCCATCTCGATTCCTTTGCTCAGAAAAGCGGCTTCCTGAAGGGGATTCAGGAAGCCAGTACTGGCCCCGGCTTACGCGCGGTGCCAGACGTTGCTCTTACTGGAGCTTCTTGGCCTTCTCGAAGGCTTCGTCGATCGAGCCGACCATGTAGAACGCCTGTTCCGGCAGGTGATCGCACTCGCCGTCCACCAGCATCTTGAAGCCGCGGATGGTTTCCTTCAGCGGCACGTACTTGCCCGGCGAGCCCGTGAACACTTCTGCAACGTGGAACGGCTGCGACAGGAAACGCTGGATCTTACGGGCGCGGCCCACAGCCAGCTTGTCTTCCGGCGAGAGTTCGTCCATGCCCAGAATCGCGATGATGTCGCGCAGTTCCTTGTAGCGCTGCAGCGTCTTCTTCACGCGGTCGGCGACTTCGTAGTGCTCCTGGCCAACCACTTGCGGGTCGAGCTGGCGCGACGTCGAGTCGAGCGGATCCACTGCGGGGTAGATACCCAGTGCAGCGATGTCACGCGACAGCACGACGGTCGAGTCCAGGTGCAGGAAGGTCGTTGCCGGCGACGGGTCGGTCAAGTCATCGGCCGGCACGTACACGGCCTGGATCGACGTGATCGAGCCAGTCTTGGTCGACGTGATACGTTCCTGCAGCTTGCCCATTTCTTCAGCCAGCGTCGGCTGATAGCCCACGGCGGAAGGCATACGGCCCAGCAGTGCCGACACTTCGGTACCGGCCAGCGTGTAGCGGTAGATGTTATCGACGAAGAACAGGATGTCACGGCCTTCGTCGCGGAAGCGCTCGGCCATCGTCAGGCCGGTCAGCGCCACGCGCAGACGGTTGCCCGGCGGCTCGTTCATCTGGCCGAACACCATGGCCACCTTGTCGAGCACGTTGGAGTCCTTCATTTCGTGGTAGAAGTCGTTGCCCTCACGGGTACGCTCGCCCACGCCAGCAAACACCGACAAGCCCGAGTGCTGCTTGGCGATGTTGTTGATCAGCTCCATCATGTTCACGGTCTTGCCGACGCCGGCGCCACCAAACAGACCCACCTTACCGCCCTTGGCGAACGGGCAGACCAGGTCGATCACCTTGATGCCGGTTTCCAGCAGGTCCACCGACGGCGACAGCTCGTCGAACTTCGGGGCCTTCTGGTGAATCGCGCGCTTTTCGTCGCAGGCGATCGGGCCGGCTTCGTCAATCGGACGACCCAGCACGTCCATGATGCGGCCCAGCGTGCCGTGACCGACCGGCACCGAGATCGGCGCACCGGTGGTCGCCACGCGCATGCCGCGACGCAGACCGTCGGACGAACCCAGCGCGATGGTACGCACCACGCCGTCGCCCAGCTGTTGTTGCACTTCGAAGGTCAGGCCCTTCTCGGCGAACGAAGCGTCGTTGCTGTCGTCCAGCACCAGCGCGTCGTAGACCTTCGGCATCGCGTCGCGCGGGAACTGAATGTCCACCACGGCGCCGATGCACTGCACGATATTTCCGTTTGCGATACTCATTTGTATCTCCAATAACTTGATTCTTTGCCGTGGCTATCAGACTGCAGCTGCGCCGCTGACGATCTCGGACAGTTCCTTCGTGATCGCTGCCTGACGGGTCTTGTTGTAGACCAGTTGCAGTTCGCCGATCACGTTCTTCGCGTTGTCCGAAGCCGCCTTCATCGCCACCATCCGGGCCGATTGCTCGGAGGCCATGTTCTCGGCCACCGCCTGGTACACCAGCGCCTCGACATAGCGGATCAGCAGCTCGTCGACCACCGTTTGCGCGTCCGGCTCGTAGATGTAATCCCACGAGTAGGCCTGCTTCTCGGCGTCGCTCTGCGCGAGCTTGTCGGCGGTCAGCGGCAGTAGCTGCTCGACCACCGGCTCCTGCTTCATCGTGTTGATGAAGCGGGTGTACGCCAGGTACACGGCATCGATCTGGCCAGCGTTGAACGCGTCCAGCTGCACCTTGATTGCACCGATCAGCTTTTCCAGATGCGGCGTGTCGCCCAGATGCACGACATTCGAGACCACCTTTGCACCGACGCGGCCAAGGAACTGCATGCCCTTGGTACCGATGGCGGTGGTTTGCGTCTCAACGCCCTTGTTCTGCAGATCGCGCAGTTGGGTGGTGACGGCACGCAGCACGTTGGTGTTCAAGCCACCGCACAGGCCCTTGTCCGTCGTCACGACGATCAGGCCGGCACGCTTGATGTCGCGCGCAACCATGAACGGGTGCTTGTACTCCGGATTGGCCAGCGCCATGTGCGCAGCCACGTTGCGGATCTTCTCGGCGTACGGGCGGGCAGCACGCATCCGTTCCTGCGCCTTGCGCATCTTGGATGCGGCGACCATTTCCATCGCCTTGGTGATCTTGCGCGTGTTCTGCACGCTCTTGATCTTGGTGCGGATTTCTTTTGTTCCGGCCATTTCACTCTCTCCGTTCCGACCTGGCCACGCAGGCTAAGCGTGACCAGTTCAGGGAATGACGCGGTTAGAACGCGGCGGACTTCTTGAAATCCTCGATCGCGGCACGCAGGGCGGCCTCATCGTCCTTCGACAGATCCTTCGTATCTTCGATGCGGTTGATGAGGTCGGCGTACTTCGTCTTCAGCGTGTCGTGCAGGCCCTTTTCAAACGCCAGGATGTCCTTCACGTCCACGTTGTCGAGGAAGCCGTTGTTGGCTGCGTAGAGCGACGCGGCCAGCTGCCACACCTGCAGCGGCTGGTATTGCGGCTGCTTGAGCAGTTCGGTCACGCGGCGGCCGCGCTCGAGCTGCTTGCGGGTCGCTTCGTCCAGGTCGGAAGCAAACTGCGCGAACGCAGCCAGTTCACGGTACTGGGCCAGGTCGGTACGGATACCGCCGGACAGCTTCTTGATGACCTTGGTCTGGGCAGCACCACCCACACGCGACACCGAAATACCGGCGTTGATTGCGGGGCGTACACCTGCGTTGAACAGGTCGGTTTCCAGGAAGATCTGGCCGTCGGTAATCGAGATCACGTTGGTCGGCACGAACGCGGACACGTCGCCGGCCTGCGTTTCGATCACGGGCAGTGCGGTCAGCGAACCGGTCTTGCCCTTGACTTCACCGTTGGTGATCTTCTCGATATGCTCGGCGTTCACACGCGCAGCACGCTCCAGCAGACGCGAGTGCAGGTAGAACACGTCGCCCGGGTAAGCCTCACGGCCAGGCGGACGGCGCAGCAGCAGCGAAACCTGACGGTACGCCCAAGCTTGCTTGGTCAGATCGTCATACACGATCAGCGCGTCTTCGCCGCGGTCGCGGAAGTACTCGCCCATCGTGCAGCCGGCGTAGGCCGACAGGTACTGCATGGCAGCCGAATCGGAAGCGGCGGCAGCCACCACGATCGTGTATTCCAGCGCGCCGTGCTCTTCGAGCTTGCGCACCACGTTGGCGATCGTCGAAGCCTTCTGGCCGATTGCCACGTACACGCAGAAGATGCCCTTGCCCTTCTGGTTGATGATGGCGTCGACTGCCACGGCGGTCTTGCCGGTCTGGCGGTCGCCAATGATCAGCTCACGCTGCCCACGGCCGATCGGCACCATGGCGTCGATCGACTTCAGACCGGTCTGCACCGGCTGGCTCACCGACTGACGCGCGATCACGCCCGGAGCGACCTTTTCGATCACGTCCGTCTTCTTGGCGTTGATCGGGCCCTTGCCGTCGATCGGCTGGCCCAGTGCGTTGACCACGCGGCCCAGCAGTTCCGGGCCAACCGGCACTTCCAGAATGCGGCCCGTGCACTTGACTTCGTCGCCTTCGGAAATGTGCTCGTACTCACCCAGCACCACAGCGCCGACAGAGTCGCGCTCGAGGTTCAGCGCGAGGCCGAACGTGTTGCCCGGGAATTCCAGCATTTCGCCTTGCATCACGCCCGACAGGCCATGAATGCGGCAGATACCGTCCGTCACGGAGATGACCGTGCCGGTGTTCTTTGCGTCAGCGCCAGCCTTCAAGCCCTCGATACGGGTCTTGATCAGGTCGCTGATCTCGGAGGGGTTCAGTTGCATCGAATGCTCCTAATTCTTCAATCTGTCTGCGGGCGCGATATCGTCGATTGCATCGGCGCCTCGCGAAACAGCATTACGCGGCGGTCAGCGCAGACTGCATCTGCGTCAGGCGCGCGCGCACCGAGGTGTCGAGCACTTCGTCGCCAATCTGCACACGCACGCCGCCGATCAACGAAGGATCGACGCTCACGTGAGCCTGCAGCTTCTTGCCGAACTTGCGTTCGAGCGTGGCGACCAGTTCGGTCAGGGGCGCGCCCTCAAGCGGGAACGCACTGGTGATCTCGACGTCGGCGGCGCCTTCGCTGGCATTCCGCAGCACATGGAATTGCGCGGCAATTTCCGGCAACAGCGTCAGGCGCTTGTTGGCCACCAGCAGGCCAACCAGTTCCTTCGCCTCATGCGATACCGGAGATTTCAGCGCCGACAGGAAGATCCCCGCCACATCGGCTTTGGAGAGCTTCGGATCATCGGCGACTGCCTTCATGTCGGGCACGGCGGCAATTTGCCCCATTTCCGACACGAGCTCAGACCATGCACCCAGATTGCCGGCCTTCGCCACGCGGAACAGCGCCTCTGCGTACGGACGGGCAACGGTTGCGAGTTCTGCCATGATTACAGCTCAGCCTTGAGTTGATTGAGCAGATCGGCGTGGACCTGCGCATTGACTTCACGCTTGAGGATCTGCTCGGCACCCTTGACGGCCAGAACAGCAACCTGGTCACGCAGCGATTCACGCGCGCGCACGGTTTGCTGCTCGGCTTCGGCCTTGGCTTGCGCGATGATGCGCGCGGCTTCGGCTTGGGCGTTTTGCTTGATCTCATCGGCGGTCATCTGGGCGCGCTTTTCAGCGTCCGCGATGCGTTGCGCGCCTTCATTGCGCGCCTCGGTCAGTGCTTGGTCGACCCGCTTGTTGGCCAGCTCCAGCTCGGCCTTGCCCTTATCGGCAGCGGCCAGGCCATCGGCGATTTTCTTCGCGCGTTCGTCGAGCGCCTTCACCAGGGGCGGCCAAATGAATTTGGCAACAACCCACCACAGGATGAAGAACACGACCATCTGCGCGACGAGTGTGGCGTTCAGGTTCATGGTGTGTTCCTTTCGGTATTGAGACTACGGATCAATGCACGAAGCGGCGAGGGTCACGCGGTGCGTTCACCCTAGCCGCCTCCGGCATCATGCAGACCGAAAAGAATTACTTGATGACCGACAGCAGCGGGTTGGCGAACGCGAACAGCATGGCCACACCAACACCGATCAGGAATGCCGCGTCGATCAGGCCAGCCAGCAGGAACATCTTCGTTTGCAGCGGGTTCATCAGTTCAGGCTGACGTGCGCAGGCTTCGATGTACTTACCGCCCATCAGTGCGATGCCGAGGCAGGCGCCGATAGCACCCAGGCCAATGATGATGCCGATACCGATGGCGGTCAGACCTTGGATGTTGGCGAGAAATGCTTGCATGATGACTCCCTTTTACGTGAAAGACTAAGAACTTGAGAACTTGGAAAAATCAAACGGAACCGGAGAACCTGAACCGCAACTACTTAGTGGTGTTCATGTGCCTGGCCGATATACACCAGCGTCAGCATCATGAAGATGAAGGCTTGCAGCAGCACGATCAGGATGTGGAAGATCGCCCACACTGCGCCAGCCACCACGTGACCCACGAAACCCAGTGCCGACGTATCAGCACCGAACGTCCAGACCGAGCCAAGCAGCGCGATCAGCAGGAACACCAGTTCGCCCGCGTACATGTTGCCGAACAACCGCATGCCCAGCGACACAGCCTTGGCGAGGAATTCAATGATGTTGAGGATCAGGTTGAATGGCGCGAGGTACCACTTGGCGCCGAACGGTGCCGACAGCAGCTCGTGTGCAAAGCCGCCGGCGCCCTTGATCTTGAAGCTGTAGTAGATCATCAGGATCAGCACAGCGAACGACATGCCGAACGTACCGTTCAGGTCAGCCGTGGCCACCGCGCGGTGGTGCGGGACGTGCACGCCGAAGGTACCGAGCAGGTGGTTGACGCCCGTGACCCAGTCCACCGGGATCAGGTCGACCGCGTTCATCAGCGTAACCCACACGAAGACCATCAGCGCCAGCGGAGCGATCCAGGAACGATCGCCGTGGATGATGCCCTTGGCCTGATCGTCGACCATCTCGACAACGAGTTCAACGAAAGCCTGGAAGCGACCCGGAACGCCGGCGGTGACGCGGCGTGCGGCAATGCCCAGGACGATGATGCCGATCAGGCCCATCAACACGGACCAGAACATCGTGTCCCAGTTGATGACGGAGAAGTCGACGACGGAGGCCTGCTTGCCGCCGATGCTGTTGAAATTCTGCAAATGCTCCGCGATATACGCGGAAGGCGTAAGAGCGTGCTCGGCGGCGTGGCCGGCGGCTTCTGCGACTTCAGTTGCCATGATGATTCAGTCCAATATTGCGAAACATTCTTCGTGACCCGTTCCGACTCGCGCCCGATGCAACCAGGTTTCCCCGGGAGATCGCGGACTGCACGCGGCTGAAACACGCCACCTTATTCTTGCGGAGTGTCAGCGCAATGAACCGGGCTTCTCCTGCCTCAGGTCCTTGCCGTGTACCAACACGTCCAGTGTGCCCGCCATGTCGTGGTGGGCTGGAGCCGATTCAACGCACTATCGCAGCGCGAGACCGACCCAATACATCTTGAGCGCCAGGATCAGGGTGATCAGCAAGGGCGGCCAATGCAGGCCCTTGAACACCACCACCACGATCACCAGCAGCGCGACCGTGCCAAGCACCTTGATCGCTTCGCCCACTACCAGACGGGCGATGGATTCGAACCCCTTGGCCGTCGACAGCCGCATCGCGAACCATGCCGAAGGCACCACGCATACGCCACCGCCCAGCAGCGCCGACAATCCAGCCTCGGCGGCTGACGCAGCGCCCGCTCCCGCGAACCAAGTGCCGACATACCAACCGAGCGCACACAACAGTGTGATGGCCACCTGGCCGAGCACGATGGAAAAGGGCGTGATACGCGAGGCCTGCAGAGCCTGCTCGCCGAACAGGGCGACCGCTTCGTCATGCGAGAGCACATGCACCGGCGGCTCCGCCTGCTCCTCATCGTCCCAACCGTCGCGCTTCGGATCCTGCGCCGACGTGGGTCGGGCGGCTTTCAACGAAGCGTAAGAATCGGGCCGTTGCCGGTCGGTTGGCTGCATGGAAGAATGCGCTTTCATCATGCCGCACCGCTTTGGGTCAGGCGGATTTAAAACCGCACGATTTTACGGGACATGGCGTTCGCCAGTCAACGCGCAAGCGAATGCTCGTGCGGGCGCCTTCGACAGCACTCCGTGCGGCCACGTTCCATACGGCGAGCGCAATACGGTGCTGTCGCCGGGGCACCGAATCCGCCTGATGGTGCTGCACCCCGTTGATTCCATGATGGTGCTGGCGAAGCGCCGCGTCGATGACGCGCGAAGTAATTGCACCAATTCCGTGCCAAAGTGTGCCCGTACACGGCGCCACGACGACGGCTGCAATACGTGCGTCAAACTGTCGCAGGGAAACTCAGGCCGCCTCTTCGTTGCCGTCCGGTCGCAGGCGCGCGAGCAAGCCGTCGAACTCGTCAAGACTGCTGAACTGCACGGTCAACTGACCACGGCCCTTGGCCGCCAGCTTGATCTGCACACCCAGGCCCAGTTGATCGGCCAACTCCTCTTCCAGGCGCGCGACGTCACGACCACCTTGGTGACCGCCCTTTTGCTTGAGTGACTTCAGCTCGAATGGCTTGAGCGTCAACGCGACCAGTTTTTCCGTCTCGCGCACCGACAGGCGCTTGTTGACGATCTGGTTGGCCAATGTGATCTGCGTAGCGCCATCGACGGCGAGCAGTGCGCGGGCATGGCCCATGTCGAGGTCACCGGCCATCAGCATGGTCTGCACGGGCTGGGCAAGATTCAACAAGCGCAGCAGGTTCGACACCGCGCTGCGCGAACGCCCTACCGATTCCGCCGCCTGCTCGTGCGTGAACTGGAATTCACGCACCAGGCGCGCAATGCCCTGCGCCTCTTCCAGCGGGTTGAGATCTTCGCGCTGGATGTTCTCGATCAGCGCCATGGCAGCGGCTGATTCATCCGGCACGTCCTTCACGAGGACGGGCACTTCGGTCAAGCCGGCGAGGCGCGAAGCGCGGAAGCGGCGTTCACCCGCGATGATTTCGTACTTCGGCTTCGCGCCGTCTGACTCGACCTTGCGCACCAGAATCGGCTGCATCAGGCCTTGTGCGCGGATGCTGGCGGCGAGCTCCTGCAGCGCGCCTTCGTCCATGCGCGTGCGCGGCTGATATTTGCCGGGCTGCATCTGTTCCAGCTTCAGGACCGTCGGGGCGCCCTCCTGCTTGGCGGCTTCGACAATCTCGGCTGGACTGCCGAGCAGCGCTTCGAGGCCGCGGCCCAGTCCCTTTTTCTTCATCGTGCTCATGTTGTTCCTCTTACCGCTCAGGCCGGCGTGTCGGCCATCTGCCGCACGCGCGCGATCATCTCGGCGCCGAAATCCAGATAGGCCTTGGCCCCCTTCGATGCCACGTCAAACGCCACGCCCGGCATGCCGTACGACGGCGCTTCGGCCAGACGCACATTGCGCGGGATGACCGTCTTGAACACCTTGTCGCCGAAGTGCGATTCGAGTTGCGCCGAGACCTGCTGCTGCAACGTCACGCGCGGGTCAAACATCACGCGCAACAGACCGATCACCTTGAGATCGCGGTTCAGGTTGGCGTGCACCTGCTTGATGGTGTTGACCAGATCCGACAGGCCTTCGAGTGCGAAGTACTCGCACTGCATTGGCACGACCACGCCATGCGCGGCGCACAGGCCGTTGAGCGTGAGCAGCGAGAGCGACGGCGGGCAATCGATGAGGACAAAGTCGTAGTCGGCTTCCACTTCGGCGAGCGCAAGCTTGAGGCGGTTCTCGCGATGTTCCAGATCGACCAGTTCGACTTCGGCGCCGGCCAGGTCGCGGTTGGCGGGCAGCACGTCATAGCGCCCTGCCTCCGAGCGCTGGCGCGCCTGCGGAATCGTCGCCAGCCCCACAAGCACCTGGTAGACGCTGAATTCCAGCGTGTGCTTGTCGATGCCCGAGCCCATCGAAGCATTGCCCTGAGGGTCGAGGTCGACCAGCAGCACGCGTTGCCCTTGCGCGGCCAGCCCGGCCGCGAGATTCACCGTGGTGGTGGTCTTGCCGACCCCACCCTTCTGGTTGGCGATCACGAAAATATTCGACATGACTCCTCTGCGGTGAATGGCTCGCTACAACGTTCGCTCACGCCGACGGCGCGAGGATGACCAGGTGACGCTCAGCCGGCAGCCCCGGCACGGTCAGGCGCTCGATGGCTTCGACGGTCCAGCCGGCGGGCAGGCGTTCGATTTCGGCATCCGGGCGCACGCCCTTCATGGCGACCGTGCGGCCGCCGGGCGCCAGCAGGTGCCCGGCCAGATTCACGAAATCGACCAACTCGGCAAACGCGCGTGACGTGATGACGCCGTAGCCGGTGGCATCGGCCAGTTTTTCTACATGGCCCCAATGCGATTGGGCATTGGCCAAGCCAAGCTCGGCGCGGCACTGCGTCAGGAAGGCGGTCTTCTTCTGCACGATGTCGACCATCGTGACGCTTACATCTGGGAAAGCGATGGCCAGCGGAATGCCCGGCAGCCCACCACCCGAACCGACGTCCAGCACGCGCGGTGCGTCGGGTTGGGCGCGGCGGGCCAGCTCGGCGATGCGCGACACCGCCGACAGCGAATCCAGCAGGTGATGCGTCAGCATGTCGCCGGCATCACGAATGGCGGTCAGGTTATAGACGCGGTTCCATTTGGCCAGCAGCCCTTGATACGCCAGCAGGCGATCGACCTGCGCGTCGTCCAGCGACAAGCCAAGCGCACGGGCGCCGGCTTCCAGCTCTGCTCGGGCGTCTGTCAGTGCATGCGCCATCAAGCGGCCTCGCCTTCTGAACTGGCGCGCGGGCCAACTTGGCCTCGTAGCACGCCCTTCTTGAGGTGCACGAGCAGCAGCGACACGGCGGCCGGCGTGATGCCGGAGAGACGTGAAGCCTGTCCGATGGTCTCGGGCTTGTGCTTGGCGAGCTTCTGCTGGACCTCGATCGACAGACCGCGCACTTGCGAATAATCGAAATCGGCCGGCAGACGGGTGTTCTCGTTCGCACCGAGGCGCTCCACTTCATCGGCTTGCCGGGCGATATAGCCGTGGTATTTGATGCCGATCTCGACCTGCTCGCGGATCTGCTCGGCCAGCAACGGGTCTTCAGCCAACGGCGATTCGAGCGCGTACTTGCCGCCCTGCATGCCCATAAGGGTTTCGTACGTCACGTTAGGCCGGCGCAGCAAGTCGGCCAAGGCGTACTCGCGCTCAATGCCTTTGCCCAGGACCGGCTCAGCGTCTTCCAACGGAAGCGTGGCCGGATTCACCCAAGTCGACTTGAGGCGCTCTGTTTCACGTGAAACAGCGTCACGCTTCCGGTTGAAGGCATCCCAGCGAGCATCGTCGACCACGCCCAGCGTGCGGCCGACTTCGGTCAAGCGCATGTCGGCGTTGTCTTCCCGCAGGCTGAGGCGGAACTCGGCCCGGCTGGTGAACATGCGATACGGCTCGGTCACGCCCCGGGTGATGAGGTCGTCGACGAGCACGCCCAGATAAGCCTGGTCGCGGCGCGGCGTCCAGGCATCCTTGCCCTGCACTTGCAGGCCGGCGTTGATGCCCGCCAGCAGGCCTTGCGCCGCGGCCTCTTCGTAACCGGTCGTCCCGTTGATCTGGCCAGCGAAGAACAGGCCGGAAATCGCCTTCGACTCCAGCGAGGCCTTGAGGCCGCGCGGGTCGAAGTAGTCGTACTCGATGGCGTAACCGGGACGCAGGATGTGGGCATTCTCCAGCCCGCGCATTGAGTGGATCAGGTCGAGCTGCACATCAAACGGCAGGCTGGTCGACACGCCGTTCGGGTAAAACTCGTTGGTCGCCAAGCCCTCCGGTTCCAGGAAGATCTGGTGGCTGTCCTTGCTGGCGAAGCGATGGATCTTGTCTTCGATGCTGGGGCAGTAGCGTGGCCCCACCCCTTCGATCACGCCCGTGTACATGGGGGAGCGGTCCAGCCCGGCGCGGATGATGTCGTGCGTGCGCTCGTTGGTGTGCGTTACCCAGCACGGCACTTGACGCGGATGCATGTCCGCGCGGCCCATGAACGAGAACACCGGCACCGGATCGAGATCACCCGGCTGCTCTTCGAGCACCGAAAAATCGATGGAGCGGCCGTCAATGCGCGGCGGCGTGCCGGTTTTGAGGCGGCCTTGCGGCAGCTTCAATTCCTTCAGACGCGCCGACAGCGATACCGCAGCCGGGTCGCCCGCGCGACCGCCGGTGTAGTTGTTTAGCCCGACGTGGATCTTGCCGTCGAGGAACGTGCCGGCCGTCAGTACCACGGCACGTGCACGGAACTGCACGCCAACCTGCGTCACCGCCCCGATTACGCGATCGCCTTCTACCACCAGGTCTTCCACAGCCTGCTGGAACAGCATCAGGTTCGGCTGGTTTTCCAGGCGATGACGGATCGCCGCCTTGTACAGCACGCGGTCTGCCTGCGCGCGAGTCGCCCTCACGGCCGGGCCCTTGCTGGAATTGAGGATACGGAACTGGATCCCGCCCTCGTCCGTCGCAATGGCCATGGCGCCGCCGAGCGCATCCACTTCCTTGACCAGGTGACCCTTGCCGATGCCGCCGATGGACGGATTGCAGCTCATCTGCCCCAAGGTCTCGATGTTGTGCGTCAGCAGCAGGGTCTGGCAGCCCATGCGCGCCGCCGCCAGGGCGGCCTCGGTGCCGGCGTGTCCGCCGCCCACCACGATCACATCGAAATCAATTGGATACAGCATGGCTTCCTCCTCGCATGGAGGCATTGAAAATTTGGAGAAGCGGAATTATAAGTCGCGCAGCTACACCACAGTTCGACCATGCGGTAATCGAGACGAAATTCCCCCGCTTTTCGTGTTTCACGTGAAACATGCACCGCTTGTCGGGCAGGCTTGTGTTTCACGTGAAACACACCGAGGGTTGGCCTTCTGGCATCGTGACCCGAATGCGTCCGCAGAAAGTCGATGAAGACGCGCAGCTGGCCCGGCATCCGAGGCGTGCCTGGGAAATAGAGATGAAAGCGATACATCGGCGGACACCACGGCTCGAGCACTCGAACCAGGCGGCCGGCCGCCACATGCTCGGTGACGAGGTCTTCCAACACGTGCGCCAAGCCCATGCCCTGCTTCGCCGCCTCGACCATCGCCAGCACATCATTGGCGATGAAGCCCCCGTCACATCGGCCGACTGAATGGCGCCACCGCGGGGTTCGACAAACTCCCAGTCATACAAGGCGCCGCTACTCGGAAAGCGATATCGGATGCACCGATGCCCGCGCAGTGCGTCCAGCGATTCAGGAGTGCCGTGCGCTTGCAAATAGCCTGCGCTGCCCACCACCGCGATACGGCGCGCCGGTCCAATCGGCACGCCGACCATGTCGCGGCGCTGCCCACAACCACGGCATCGCCAGTACCGAAAAGCCTCGCCAGCGCTTGAGCCCCAAAAGCAAAACGCACGGCGCGAACCGTGCGTTTTGCTTTGGGCAATGACGTGGGCTACGTCATTAATTCTGCAGCTTCCACTTCCCGTCCTTGATCTCCACCATCACCCGCGCCCGCTGATCCAGCCCGAGGTGATCCTTCGCATTCATATTCATCACGCCGTGCGAGATGGCCAGGTTGGTCGTCGTCTCCATCGCATCGCGCAGCCCCTTGCGGAACGCCGGCGTGCCGGGTTGCCCCTTCTTCAGCGCTTCGGGCATCGCCTGCGTGAACAACAAACCGGCATCCCACATGTGGCCACCGAAGGTGGAAACCTGCCCGCCGTAGGCCTTCTCATACGCAGTCTTGTACGCCAGCGCCGGCTTCTTTACCGGGTTGCTGTCCGGCAGTTGCTCGGCAACCAGGATCGGGCCCGCGGGCAGGTACGTGCCTTCGCAGTCCTTGCCACACACACGCAGGAAGTCGGCATTCGCCACGCCGTGCGTCTGATACAGCTTGCCCTTGTAGCCGCGCTCCTTGAGCGCCCGTTCCGGCAACGCGGCCGGCGTACCCGAGCCTGCGATCAGCACCGCATCCGGATTGGCTGACATGATCTTCAGCACCTGCCCCGTCACCGACGTATCGGTCCGAGCAAAGCGCTCATTGGCGACGACCTTCAGCTTGCGCAATGCAGCCACCTTGTCGAACTCCTGCGCCCACGAATCGCCATAGGCATCGGCAAAACCGATCAGCGCGACCGTCTTCACGCCGTGGTTAGCCATGTGTTCGGCAATGGCGGTCGCCATGTGGGAATCGTTTTGCGGCGTCTTGAAGACCCACGCCCGCTTGGCGTCCATCGGCTCGATGATCCGCGCTGATGCGGCCAAGGTGATCATTGGCGTTTGGTTCTCGGCCACCACATCCACCATCGCCAGCGAGTTCGGCGTGACGGTCGAACCGATCACCAGGTCGACCTTGTCTTCGGTGATCAACTTGCGCGTGTTCTTGACGGCCGTGGTCGTGTCAGACGCATCGTCGAGCACGATGTACTCGATTTTCTTGCCGGCGATTTCCTTGGGGAGCAGCGCGACGGTATTCTTTTCCGGAATGCCTAGCGAAGCGGCCGGCCCCGTGGCAGACACCGTGATGCCGACCTTCACCTGGGCGAACGCCGTACCTGCCAACAGTGCCGTCGCGGCGAGTGCAATGCGGGATGCGCGCGAAACCTTCATGCCGTCCGTCTCCTGAGATATGCGAAGCGGGTCTGCGCCCGCCCTGGATCTGCGATTTGGCCGACCGCTGGGTCGGGGATGAACGAGTCTAGAAGGAGTCACGCCACGCGAGCAAGGGGGGAGATACCCCAAACCTTAACGTGTTCACGATCTGGGCAGATTCAGCCTACGCGATACACCCGCCCGCTCTGCACGCCTTCCACGCTGCGGCGGTAAGCCAGTGCCGCGCGGGCCGCCGGCACAGGCTCGAAGCCGGGAAAAAACGGGCCATACGCCTCCATCGATTCAGTCAGCACCGTCGGGCTTACGGCGTTGATGCGGATACTGCGCGGCAATTCGCATGCAGCAGCGCGCACGAAGCCTTCCACGCCAGCGTTCACCGCGGTCGGGTTGGCGCCCTGCGCGATCGCCTCCTGCCCCACGATACCGGTCGTGAGCGTGATCGAGCCGCCGTCGTTCAGATAATGCTTGCCCACAAGCGCCAAGCGCACCTGCCCGAGCAGCTTGTCCTGCAGGCCGACGTTGAAATCCGCCGCCGTCATCTTTGTCAGCGGCCCGAAGAAGAGGTTGCCTGCAGTGGAGACGATCGCGTCGACCTGGCCGAGCCTATCGAACGGCGCGGCCACGCTGTCGGCATTGGTGATGTCGAGCTGTTGCTCGCCCTGCGTGTGGCCAACGCGGATGATTTCGTGCGCACCGCCCTGCTCCAGTTCCGCCACCACGGCGCGGCCCAGCGTGCCGCTGGCACCAATCACGACGATCTTCCTGTCTTGCTCCCTCGCAAATCCTGTTGGAATGGCGCCTACGACGGCCATGGCTTGCGCGCGGCAGCGGTGGCCGTTGCCGGCCTGCTGCTGCCCGAAGTGCTCGTCGCCGAAAACCTGGCAAGCGGGCGCCTCGTGCGCGCGCTGCAGGCGTATGCACCCGAGCCGCGACCGGTTCATCTCGTGTATCGGCAGGATCGGCGGCCGTTACCGAAGCCTTCCGGTTTTGTGGAGCATTTGCTGGCGCAGGTGCCCACGTTCGTCCCCGCATCGGCGGCACAATAGCGCCCATGAACCCCGAAGACCTCCACCGCCTTGTCACCACGCAGATGCCCTTCGGCAAGTACAAGGGCCGCCTGATTGCCGACCTGCCGGGCCATTACCTCAACTGGTTCGCGCGCGAGGGCTTTCCGCCGGGGCAGATCGGCCGCTTGCTCGCGCTGATGCAGGAGCTGGATCACAACGGCCTGAAGGGCCTGCTCGACCCACTGCGCCAGGGCCGCTGACAACGCGATCGATCAATCGCCGTTGATGTAACGCAGCAGCCCCGTCGCCAGCGCATCAAACACCACGCGGCAGCGCGGGCTGTCACGCAGGTCCTCGTGCATGGCGAGCCAGGTGTCGAGCGTGATGGAAATCTGATCGCCGAACAGCCGAACCAGATCTGCGTTGTTCCGCACCAGCCCGATCTGGCAGAAGCCGATGCCAAAGCCTGCACGCAGGGCGGCAATCGCAGCCAGGTCACTGTCGGTGCGCAGTGCGAAGCGGTTGCGTTGAACCCACGGCAGTTGCGCTCGCATGCTGCGCAGGAACGCATTCTCTTTGTCGTAGCCGATCAAGGTGTGGGCCGCGAGTTCTTCCACCGTGCTTGGCGTGCCGCGCTGCGCCAGATAGCGCCGGTGGGCAAATATCCCCAGTTCGATCGCGCCGATGTGCCGCGCGACGAGCACGCCCTGGCTCGGTGGCTGCATGCGCACGGCGATATCCGCCTCGCGGCGCAGCAGGTCTTCCATCCGGTTGGAGGGCACCAGTTCGAGCGTCAGCTCCGGATAGGCGGCGTGCAGGTCGGCGAGGATGGGCGGCAACACTTCCACCGCCACCACCTCGCTGGCAGTGATGCGCACGGTGCCGCGCACGCCCTCGCCCTGGCTGGAAGCGGCGCGCAGCAAGGCGGCGCTCGTGGCTTCGAGCGATTCCGCAAACGGCCGCAGCGATAGTGCCGCTTCTGTGGGGCTCAGCCCCTGCTGCGTTCGGAGGAAGAGCGACATGCCCAGCGCTCGTTCGAGCGCACCGACATGCCGCCCCACCGTCGGCTGCGTCAGCCCCAGCGCGCGGGCGGCGCCCGACAGCGATCCTTCTCGCACGACGGCAAGAAACGTCCGATACAACTCCCAACCAGGTTCTGATCCGCTCATACAAATTTGTATAGCTGCACGCTTGATATCAACAATTCCATTGAAGCATAGCTGCGCCCAGAATGCCTCATCGCAACGCTCTCTCTCACATCAGGAGCACGGTCATGGAACAGGCAAAACGCATCGCATTGGTGCTGGGCGCCACCGGCGGCATTGGCGGTGAAGTGGCACGCCGACTGGTGGCGCGCGGCTGGCATGTACGGGCGCTGCAGCGCAATCCGGTCGCGCTGACGAACCGCAACACCGCATTCGAGTGGATTCGCGGCGACGCGATGGTGCGCGAAGACGTGGTCGGCGCGGCGCAAGGCGCGGAGCTGATCATCCACGCCGTCAACCCGCCGGGCTACCAGAACTGGGCCGGCCTGGTGCTGCCGATGATCGACAACACCATCGCCGCCGCCCGCGCCTCGGGTGCGCGCATCGTGCTGCCGGGCACGGTGTACAACTTCGCGCCGGACACGTTTCCCGTGCTGCGCGAAACCACCCCGCAGGCACCGCTCACGCGCAAGGGCAAGATCCGCGCGGAGCTGGAGCGCCGCATGCAGGCCGCCAGCGCCGACGGTGTGCGCAGCCTGATCGTGCGCGCCGGCGATTTCTTCGGGCCGCAAACCAGCAACACCTGGTTTGCCGGCGCGCTGGTCAAGCCGGGCAGGCCTGTCCGCACCGTTACGCATCCGGGCGCCGCCGGCATCGGTCATCAATGGGCGTATTTGCCCGATGTGGCCGAAACGATGTTGCGTCTTGTCGAGCAAGGCGACCGTCTGCCGGACTTCGCCGTCTATCACATGCACGGCCACTGGGATGCCGATGGCACGCAGATGGCCGCATCGATTGGCCGCGCGGTGGGCTACCCCGTCAAGACGCGCGCATTCCCGTGGTGGCTGATGCCCGCGCTGACACCGTTCTCGGAGATGCTGCGCGAGATGCGCGAGATGCGTTATCTGTGGCAGCACCCGGTGCGCATGGACAATGCCAAGCTCGTGCAGGCACTCGGCGCCGAACCGCACACGCCGTGGGACGAAGCCGTGGGCGCGACGTTACGCAGTCTAGGCTGCCGCTGAAACCCGCGCGGCCATCGCCAGGAAGTGCGCAAGGTCAGGCGTGCGCTGCCCCGCCACCTTGGCGAGGTCATCCCACTGGCGCAATTGCAGCGCATCGGCAGCGTATGGACGCTGCATGAAGGCCTCGGCCTCGTGTGTCGAAAACACGCCGCCCTGCAGCGCCAGGCTGCGTACCGAATCCGCTGATAGGCGTGCGTAGTAATGCGCGTCCATCGCGCACAGGCAGCGCTTGGCATCCACGTGCAGGCGGATCGGCTCCAGCACGGCGTCCGGAAACGTCGCGCGCAGAAATGGCAGCGCAACGTACTGGTGCTGATCGTCGATGCCGTGCGCGGTGGGGGTCTCACCTTGCAGGTTCAGCAAATGACCGAGGTCGTGCAGCAACGCCGCCGTGATCAGCGCATCCGGCGCGCCGGCCGCCTCCGCCAGCGCCGCCGTCTGCAACGCATGTTCGCGTTGGGTGACGGGCTCGCCACTGTAGGCAATGCTGCCGTGGCGATCGAACAGCGTGCGGATGTCGTCAAGACTCAGGGCCATGATGCTGCGCAGGTAAAAGCGGAACTTTGCAGCCTAGCCAGCCCGTGCGGCAACAAGGTGACAACGCACCGCGCATTAGCCCGCGTGATCGGCGCGATTAGAAAGTTTGGTTGGGAATGCGCGGCGGGCGCCCGTATCTTCAGTGCCTTCCCACCCATCGGAGCGCACCATGCTCGCAGGACACGCCGTACAGGTCACGCACGCGCTGGAACAGGTCACGGACTATTGGTCGCCGCGCATTGTCGGCCAAGTCAACGACCAATACATCAAGGTCGCCAAGCTCAAGGGCGAATTCGTCTGGCACGACCACCCGAATGAAGACGAACTGTTTTTCGTGGTCTATGGCCACCTGAAAATCGCCTTCGAGGACCGCGCCGATGTGCATCTCGGCCCCGGTGACTTCTGCGTCGTACCGCGTGGCGTGCGGCATTTTCCGGTTGCCGACGAGGAATGCGGAATCATGCTGATCGAAACCGTGACCACGCAGCACACGGGCGATGTCATTACCGAGCGCAGCGTGGCGCTCGAGAAGCAACTCAACGGATGAACGCGTCGTAAGCCGTCTTCAAAATCAACGCCAGCACCACCACGATGAACACCTTGCGCACGAAGCGGCTGCCGTGCCGCAACGCGAGGTGGCTGCCGACCTGATTGCCGGCCACGTTGGCGACTGCCATCACCACGCCAAGCTGCCACCACACGTGGCCCTTGGCGGCCAACAGTAACAGGGCCGCCACGTTGGTCGCCAGATTCACGATCTTGGTGGACGCCGACGCGTGCAGAAAGTCGTACCCAAACACGCGCACAAACACGATCATCAGAAAGCTGCCGGTGCCCGGGCCGAAGACGCCGTCGTAGAAACCGATGGCGGCGCCAGCCAGCAACGCCGTCGCCCGCTCGCGCCAGCCCTGGAGGCTCGGGGCGTGATCGGCGCCCAGATTCTTCTTGGCCACCGTGTAGACGAGCAGCACCGCCAGCACGAACGGCAGCGCACGGCGCAGCGGTTCGGCGGGAATATGCATGAGCGCCCACGCGCCCAGTAGCGAAAACATAAACGCGGTGACCACCGCCGGTGCCGTCGCGCCCCAATAGATGCGCACCGTGCGGCCGTAGCGCACCGCCGCCGTCGCGGTGCCCGACATCGACGCGACTTTGTTGGTGCCGATGAGCGTGGCGGGCGCGATGTTCGGATACGCCGAGAACAGCGCTGGGATCTGCACCAGGCCGCCGCCACCGGCCACGGCATCGATCAGGCCAGCCAGAAAGCCGGCCACGGCGAGCAAAGCGAATTCCATCAGGAGAAACGAAACACGAAGGATTAGCCCAGCGACTTGGGCGACGGGCGTGCGCTGCGCCGCCAGCAGCCCGACGCGTCGGGCACAAAGCCGAGCGCTGCGGCGTCTTCAGCCGAAAGCGCCGCGGGCGGCAGCAGGACGTGGAGTATGCCGTGTGCCCTGGCGTACTCATTGACGGCCGCCAAGGCGGCCTCACGCGTGGCCATGTCACCGGTAAATAGCATCACGCCAGCCGGCAACCACGCCACCAGACCGCCCAGCACCAGATGCGGCACGAGCGTGATCGGCACCACGCCGGCCAACGCCTCACCCGTCTCCACCAGGAAGCATGGATGCACGCTCGGATGAGCGAGCAGCGTATCGACGGCATGCGCCAGCTGCAGCGGCGAGGCGGTCGACGCGACGGCGGCCAGCAGGCGCGGCCGGTCTTCAGGCGTGGCAAGGCGAGTGGAGAGGGTCATGGACAGTTCTGGCGAAGCGCCATTGTCATGCAGCGCACGCATAGGCGTCGACAACGAATGCATTTCTCTTGTGAATCTGCGCGAACCAGAATGGATGCGTCACCCCACGGAGCCCGCCATGGCAGACCCGACCCGCGCCCTCACCCTGCAATTGCTGCAGTCGCTGGCCGAGCGGCCCCGGCCCTACGCCGAAGTGCTGGAAACGTGGCGGACGTCGTGCCCGCGCTTGTCGATCTGGGAGGATGCCTGTATCGACGGGCTGGTCGACTGCGCGCCCGAATCCCCGCCTGAGCTGCGGCTGGTGACGGTCAGCGCCCGGGGGCGGGCACTGCTGGCCGGCGCCCTCGCGGAAGGAGACCGCACAAACTAAAAGGCCCTGCCGGGGATCGCCTGGCAGGGCCTTTATCTATTTTGCATCTCCACCGTACATGCGGTGTGTGCTGTCGTCTCCTCGCTCCCGCCTCATTTATCTCGTGCGAAAACCGTAACGAGACTGTAAAAGATGCACCGCAATGCAGCAACTAGAGCAAACCCTTACGGTGCATGAGGCACCAAGTGCAGCCGTTCGGGTGAAATTTACCGGCATCTTCGCGCATTGTGGCGTCAACGTCGCAGCCAGGGCACACGCGCCGCAATTTCGCCCATGATGCCGCGCCGGAACGTCAGCACACAGATCACGAAGATCGCGCCCGTGACCGTGGTGACCGATTCGCCAAGGATATTGAAGCCGTCGATGCCAGTGGCGCCAGCGAGGAAACTGCCGATGTCGCCGAGCTTGTTTTCCAGCGCGATCACGAGCGCCGCACCCAGCAGCGGGCCAGACAGGATACCCAGGCCGCCTACCAGCGTCATCAGGATGACCGAGCCGGACATCGACCAGTGCACGTCGGTGAGCGTCTCGAAGCCGAGCACCAGCGTCTTGAGCGAACCGGCCAGGCCCGTCAGCGCCGCCGACAGCACGAAGGCCAGCAGCTTGAAACGATCGGTGTCGTAGCCGAGGGACGTGGCGCGCGGCTCGTTCT